>CAYYUA010000012.1:13789-64254 GCA_964474835.1 uncultured Sphingobacteriales bacterium | reverse complement strand
AGGAGGCGTACTTACCAGCTAACTCCCTTGTCTTGAAATGACGCTCGAAGTGATTCAGCGACTTTTCAAAATTTTTCTTGAAAGCAGCTGTGTCCTTTTGCTTTTTAGCTTTCAGGGCTGAGTTGTAGTCCTGCGCACCAGCATTGAAAAGCGCCACCCCTAGCCTGACAGCATTGTTCTGGATCTTGGTACCGTACCGCCCACTTTCATCCAGGGCCATGGCCTTAGCGTAGGCATCTACCGCCTTGTCCTTGGGAGCTTTTACCAGATCAGCAAACTCCGCATTGGAGGTCGTATCTATGGAAAAGTAAACATGGCCTAAGTACAGCCAGGTCTTAGCGTCATTTTTGGTATCCTCGTACTCACTGGCGGCTTTAATGTTTTCCAGCGCGCTTTCCAGTTCGTTGTATTTCAGGTTATTCCAGGCGCTGGTTACGCGATCTGACTGGCCATGAGCCTGAAAGATCATAAGTGCGCCAATCAGCGTGATGAGCAATTGCTTCATAATAAGTGGTTTTGGTACAAAAAATTTTAGGGTTACAGAACTTAATGAACGATCAATAGGCTTATTCTTCAGCTTGTTCTTTTTCGGACTCATCAGCCTCATTTTCCTCATCTGTTGCCCGGACTTTGGCAACTGCAGCGATCTCATCACCCGCTTTCAGGCGGATCAGCTTAACCCCCATTGTGTCGCGGCCGGCTGTTTTGACCTCATTCACGGCCATCCGAATCAGAACGCCGGATTTATTGATAATCATCAGGTCATCTTCTTCCGATACACTTTTAAGAGCAATGAGCCTGCCGGTTTTTTCATTGATGCTCATGGCCTTAACACCCTTGCCCCCACGCTTGACTAAACGGTAAGTATCGAGGTTTGAGCGTTTTCCAAAACCTTTCTCGGACACCGTGAGGATGTTAGCAGTTGCCGGATCAGTCACCGTTACCATACCTACCACCTCATCATCGGCCTGACCGCTGAGCCGGATACCGCGAACGCCAGTACTAACCCGGCCCATAGACCGGACGTCCTGCTCATTGAACCGAACGGCCATACCGTAGCTGGTTCCCAGCATAATGTTCGCGTTGCCATCAGTCAGGTTAACCTCTAAAAGCTCATCACCACCCTGGATCGTGATGGCGATAATACCATTGCTGCGGGGTCTTGAGAACGCTCTGAGCGGGGTCTTCTTGATCACACCCCGCTTCGTACAGAAGATGATAAAGCTGTTATCAAGGTAGTTGTCATCTTCCAGGTTATCGACTGTCAGGTAGGTCTTGATGCGATCCTCCTTCTCCAGCTCCAGAATGTTCTGAATAGGGCGGCCCTTGGTGTTTTTCCCGCCTTCCGGTATCTCGTAGACTTTAAGCCAGTGGCACTTGCCTTTTTCGGTAAAAAACAGGATATAGTTGTGCGTATTGGCCGGGATCAGCGACTCGGTAAAGTCCTCGCTGCGGTGCGTGGTCCCCTTCGATCCTTTTCCACCTCTTCCCTGCCGGTTGTATTCGTTGATAGCGGTTCGTTTAATGTAGCCGTGATGGCTTACCGTCACCAGCACCTGCTCGTTCGGGATGATGTCTTCAATGTTGATTTCCTCCCCGCTATAGGTAATGTCAGATTTGCGTTCACCCCCGTATTGGTTCTGGACGTTGTTGAGCTCTTCCTTGATCAGTTCCATGCGCTTGCCCTCGTCATTCAGCAGCTCACGGTAGTACCTGATCTGCTCCATAAGGGCCTGGTAATCCTCCTTCACTTTATCACGCTCCAGGCCTGTGAGTTTCTGAAGCCGCATATCCAGAATAGCCTTAGCCTGAACCTGCGATAGCTCAAACTGCTCTATCAGGCTTTCCTGGGCCTCGTTAGGGGTCTGGGACTCGCGAATAAGCTGAATGACCGCATCCAGGTTATCTATAGCTACCAGCAATCCCTCCAGGATATGGGCCCGCTTTTCGGCCTCAGCCAGTTCGTAGCGGGTCCGGCGAATAACCACATCGTGGCGATGCTCCACATAGTGCCGGATCAGCTGCTTCAGGTTGAGCTGCTCGGGCCTGCCGTTGACCAGGGCCACGTTATTGACATTAAAGGAAGTCTGAAGCTGCGTGTACTTGTAAAGCTTATTCAGGACGACTTGTGGAATAGCATCCTTGCTGAGCTCATACACCACCCGGAGTCCGCGTTTATCGCTCTCATCCCGGATATCAGCAATGCCGTCAAGGTTTCCCTCATCGATCATCTCAGCCGTCTTGGAGATCATATTGGCCTTATTCACCATATAGGGAAGCTCTGAGACAATGATCCGGTCCCGGCTCTTGGTGTTCTCCTCAATCTCTGCCTTGCCGCGTAGGACTACCTTTCCCCTGCCGTGCTCGTACGCTTCTTTTACGCCTTCGTACCCGTAGATCGTGCCACCTGTTGGAAAATCCGGAGCCTGGATGTAAGTCATCAGCTCCGGAATGGTAATATCAGGGTTATCAACATAGGCCAGGATACCCTGTACCACCTCTTTCATGTTGTGAGGCGGCATGCTGGTGGCCATGCCCACCGCAATGCCGGAAGCCCCGTTTACCAGCAGATTAGGGAAGCTGGCTGGTAGCACCGTGGGCTCCTGCAGGGATTCATCGAAGTTCGGCTGGTAATCAACTGTGTTCTTATCAATATCAACCATGAGCTCTTCCGCAATGCGGGTCAGCCGGGCTTCGGTATAGCGCATGGCGGCTGGACTGTCCCCGTCCATGGAGCCGAAATTGCCCTGTCCGTCCACCAGCTGGTAGCGCATAACCCAGTCCTGCGCCATGCGCACCATGGTTTCATACACAGAGGAATCCCCGTGTGGGTGATACTTCCCCAGCACCTCACCCACAATCCGCGCTGACTTCTTGAAAGGCCGGGTATGCGAAACACCCAGTTCGGACATTCCGTACAGAACCCTGCGCTGGACCGGCTTGAGGCCATCCCGGACATCAGGCAGAGCACGGGATACAATAACCGACATCGAATAATCGATGTAGGCCGTTTTCATTTCCTCCTCAATGTTAATCGGAATGATGTTTTCCTGGGAGGTCTCGTCAGCCATGGTTGAAATTTTACACTTTTTGCCAATACAAAATTACCGCTTATTTCCTAAATGCGAAAACCCGGAGCACAAGCGCTGCTTAGCCAGTCTTTTCCGTTTTTGGCCGTTGTGGTTTTTAATAAGTTTGTTGGCATTCAAGCTGATACTACGCTTATGAAAACCCTAAAGCATTTACTGGCTCCGCTTTTAATAACCCTGCTTGCTCAGCCGCTGGATGTCGCGGCAGATCACCAAAACCAGCCTCCATTCAGCATTACCCACTACCGGCTGGCTTTGGATCTGGATTTTCAGCAGGAGCAGATAGACGGGCAGGCTACCCTTGCTGTCACCCCAACTGATGAACCGATTGATACCCTGCCGCTTAGCTTACTGGATTACCAGGTGGATTCTGTTAAGGTGCGAAACCAGGGCCGCATTCCTTACCAATACAACGATACCAGCCTGACCCTGCTCCCGGACCGGACACTGACCCCGGGTGATACCACAGCAATCACTGTTTTCTACCAGGGCGGCACACCGCTGGACCCCACTGGCTGGGGCGGTTTTTACTTCAGGCAGGATTTTGCTTTCAACCTCGGGGTGGGTTTTGGCGCTAAGCCCCATAATTTCGGCAGGGCGTGGTTCCCGTGCCTGGATAACTTTACGGACCGGGCCACTTACGACTTCCACATCACAGCGCCAGCCGGTAAAAAAGCTTTCTGCAATGGCCGCTTACAGGGTGTGGAAAAGGCTTCGGATAACCGCAAAACATGGCACTGGCAGCTGAACGACCCAATACCCACCTACCTGGCCTCGGTAGCTGTAGGGCCGTATGCCACCGTCAGGGATCAATATCAGGGAACCTCGGATACCTTTCCGATTACCTATGCAGTTAAGCCCGCTGATTCCGCCCAGCTTAAAAAGGGTTTTCGGGAAATACACGGAGCCCTCGATGTCTTTACTGATTTCTATGGAACGCAGCCCTTCAGCCGTGTAGGCTATGCGCTGATACCGTTTCGCGGGGGTGCTATGGAGCACGCCACAAACATTGCCTTTCCCCAATCTTCCCTTAGCCGGAGTCTGACTGATCAGCGACTCTGGGCGCATGAGCTCTCACATCACTGGTGGGGGGATCTGGCTACCACCCACCGGGCCGAGGAAATGTGGCTGAACGAAGGCTGGGCCACGTTTTCCGAGTTCCTGTTTCTGGATCATGTGTACGGGGATAGTACTTACCGGCAGGCCGTTAAGCAGAACCACTTCGAGGTACTCGCAACAGCCCATAAACGGGATGGCCAATACCGTCCGCTGGTGCCGGTTCCGCATGAGGCCACTTACGGGGTGCATTCTTACAACAAAGGCGGTGATGTCATCAACACCCTGCGCCATCACCTTGGGGATTCCCTGTTTCAGAAGGGTATAAAGCGGTTTTTGCGGCAGCGGAGCTTTGAGCCCATGACCTCCACCGGATTGCGCGATACGCTGGAAGCTGTAACAGGCCGATCCCTTGAAGCTTTTTTTGATCAATGGGTATTCAATCCCGGCTATCCGCACTTCAGGATTCAGGAGCTGGAAATGCAGCAAGCGGGCAGTCAGTACCAGGTATCCGGTGCTATTCGCCAGAAACTCCACGAGGCCCCGGCGTACTTCGAGGATGTTCGGCTGCCCATCAGTGCCTACTTCCAGAATGGGCGGGATCCGGTTACACGCCTGGTTGAAGTCAGCGGCAGGAGTACCAGTTTTTCGGTCAATATACCCGCTGAGCCTGCTTACCTCACCTGTGACCCCCAAGGAGAGGTTGCCGATGCGAAAACGGTGGTCAGCCGGGCTGTTAAAGCGCCTTCAACCCTTGAGCTGACGCGCGCCAGGCTAGACCTGACCATTGAGGAAGTGCCCGGCAGTGCTGCACCCATTCTGGCAGAGCATCACTGGGCTGCTCCGGAAGAGGTGCAGGAGGGCAGCGCAGATTACGAGCTCTCGAACGAGCGGTACTGGCGCATCGAGGGCTCCTTCCAGGAAGGCCTGAAAGCCAGCGCCACCCTTCAGTACGACAGCAGCAAACGGCCGGATGGGCTGGGTTCGCTGGACACGGAGGATCTGGTATTGCTGTACCGGGCGGACCGGAATAGCCAGTGGCGTGAGTACGATGCTTACGATAAGTCGTTTCTGGGCAATATCGGCCTTTTCAAACTGAGCGCAGTGAAGGCAGGGTTCTACTGCTTTGGCCGCCAAACCCCGTCCTCGGGGCAGGGACAACTGCCAGCCAGCCCGGATGGTCAGGCCGAGGAGCTAAAGCTATATCCACAGCCTGCCGAGGAACGGGTGCGGGTTCAGCTTAAACAATCCGAATCGGCTTTTCGCTACCTTCAGGTGTTCTCTATGCGTGGTAAGCCCATGATTACGCAAGAGCAGGCAGCTTCCGGCCAAAGCCATAACCTTTCTACTACTGCTCTGGCTCGCGGTCACTATATTTTAAAGGCGACCCTCCGAAATGATAAGGAAGTATCAGCGAGGCTGGTTATTCAGTGACCATTTTTAGCTGAAAGCCTCCTCTTCATCGTCATCATCATCCGGATCACCGGATTCGGCCAGTCGCTTAGCGCTCTGTAACTCTTCCAGGGTTTTGAAATCCTCATGCTGCCGCGCTACTGTCATGCCTTCCTCGAAGACCTTAACCGCCTCGTCAATGTGCCCTTGTTCATGGACTAATTTACCCAGTTGGTAATACGTGGCCAGGTAGTCCGGATCATTGAGACGAAGGAATGATAAATGGGTATGAGCATCCTCGTATTTTCCAGCTTTCCAATATTCAAGCCCAATAGCATAATTCAGGAATGAATCCTCCGGATAATCCGCCAGCATGGCCTTGAGCTGGGATAAACGATTTTCCATGATTTTGGTTTTTTTCTTACGTTTGCACTATAATCAAAAGGGTGTCTATGAAGATTTTACTCTGCTTAAGCTCAACACCTGATACGACTACAAAAATCAAGTTTACCAACGATAAGAAAAGCCTGGATCCCGATGGTGTTCAGTTTGTGATCAACCCCTATGATGACCACGCGATGGCCAGTGCTATGGACCTGAAAGAGCAGCACAACGCTTCCCTGACTGTTATTCACGTAGGGGAGTCCGATGCTGATCAGGTGATCAGGAAAGCGCTTGCTATTGGCGCTGACGATGCCATCCGGGTTAATGCCCATCCCCACGATGCCCAGTATGTGGCTAAGCAGATCGCTGCACAGGCACAAGATCAGCAGTACGACCTTGTCTACACCGGTCGTGAATCCATCGATTACAACGGAAGCATGGTTTGCGATATGCTGGCCGAGTACCTGCAGGTACCATCGGTCAACTTTGTGAAAAGCATCCAGATCAGCGGCCAGGAAGCCCATTTCAGCCGCTTCATTGACGGTGGCTCTGAAAGCGTTAAAACCAGCCTTCCGGCGGTGGTTAGCTCAACTAAGGAGCTGGCAGAGCCCCGGATACCGAACATGCGGGGAATTATGCAGGCTAAGAAAAAGCCGCTCAACGTTGTTGATCCTGTAGAAGCAGACGTTAAAACCGACTTTACAGAATTTGAACCACCTAAACCGAAGGGTGAGGTTCAATACATTGATCCTGAGGAAGCTGAAAAGCTCATCGATATCCTTCAGAATCAGGAAAAAGTGTTATAAAAAGGGAGGCTTTATGGCAGTGCTACTGTATGCCGAAAACAATGCAGGAGGCTTTAAAAAGCCCATCTATGAAGCTGCTCATTTCGCCAATGATGCGGCCCAGAAGCTCAATACGGACTTAGTGGCCCTGGTTATAGGTGATGTAGCGGATGAAGAAATAGAAAAATTGGGAACAATAGGGGTACAACGCGTTATCCGGGTCAACCGGCCGGAGCTTCAGGATTTCGAGCCGCAGGCCTATGCCAGCGTTCTGGCTCAGGTTGCCAAACAGGAAGAAGCCAGCCTGGTGACATTTGCCAGCACTTTCGCTGGTAAGTCCTACGGGGCCCGTGCGGCTGCTAAACTGGATGCCGGCCTGGTAACTGGTGCTACCAGCCTTGCCACTGTAGACGATGGCCTGATCGTCAGAAAGCCCGTGTTTTCCAGTAAGGGGTTTGCCTATGTGAAAGTGACGGGTGATGTCAAAATGATATCAGTAGAGCCGAATGCGGTCGGCTTTGAAGAATACCCTGTTCAGGTCAGCATTGAGGACCATGATATCGGGCCTGAAAATCAAGGCTTTACCTACGAAGTGCAGGAGCAGGAAAAAGAAGAAGGCAAGGTGCCGCTTACCGAAGCTGAAAAGGTTATTTCAGCCGGAAGAGGCATGAAAGGCCCCGATAACTGGCATTTGATTGAGGATCTGGCGGATGCTATTGGTGCTTCCACAGCCTGTTCCAAGCCTGTTTCGGATATGGAATGGCGGCCCCACTCAGAGCACGTAGGCCAAACCGGTACTACCATCCGGCCCAACCTTTATTTGGCAGTTGGGATCTCCGGGGCTATTCAGCACCAGGCGGGCGTCAGCAATAGTAAGGTCATTGTCGCTGTTAACAAGGATCCGGAGGCTCCGATCTTCAAAATCGCTGATTACGGCATTGTTGGGGATGCTTTTGACATTGTTCCCCGGTTGACCAAAGCTGCCAAAGAGGCGGTGAACACCGAAGCCTGACCTCCCTGTGAGCGTTCTGGACGGCCGAGACCCTGAACAAGCAGTGCTGAATGGCATTGTATTGTCATGGCCGGTTAAGTTATCCTACCCTTGCAGGAAAATACATCACCTACCTCCTAATCTTTAAAGGAAAACCATCCTGACGTCATGGATAACGATAAACTTGAACTAAAAATCCTTGGCATTTCATCCGGCCATACCAACGCTTCTTACACGCTGATCCTGGAAGAAGTGGAAGGCAACCGGAAGCTACCGGTTGTCATCGGAGCCTTTGAAGCTCAGGCCATTGCGATCCAGATTGAGCAGATTGAACCGCCCCGCCCGATGACGCATGATCTGTTCAAGGCTTTTGCTGACTCTTTTGAAGTTGGCGTGGAAGAAGTCGTTGTTCATAAGCTTCAGGAGGGGGTTTTCTATGCCAACATCCGTTGCAAGGACCAGAACGGGGAAACACAGGATCTGGATGCCCGGACTTCTGATGCCATTGCTGTCGGGGTTCGCTTTGACTGCCCGATCTATACCTATGAATCCATTATGGAAGAAGCCGGAATTTACCTTAGCGAATCCGGTGCTGAGGAGTTCCAGCAGTCCGGCACCACTCCGCCGGAAGCAGCTCAGCCGGCAGCAGCCTCTGCCCCCAGCAGTGAGCGGGAACCCATGAAGGATGAAGACCTTACTGAAATGTCAACCACAGACCTTAACGATCGCCTGAACCAGGCAATTGAGGCGGAGGATTACATCATGGCAGCCAAAATCCGGGATGAGATCAACCGCCGCAAGGGCGAGGAGGATTAGCTAACTTTATTCCTGTCTACGCTTTGAAGCAGCTTCGGGGTCCTGTGGGTAAGTCTGTATTTTTTAGCCTGATCTTCTCACTGCTGATGCTTTTGCCTGTGCATCACGGGCATGCTCAAAGTGCAGACTCTACGTCACAGGCAGCTCAGACTGATACCCTAACCCAATCTGAGCAGGTTAAAGAGCTGATCAGCACAAAAAATCGCGCTGTATCCGCTGAAGAGCGGATCAACCGCGTAGCCCGCGGAGCGTTGGGGCTGGTTACGCTGCTGCTGATAGCTTTTCTGCTAAGCCCTAACAAGCGCCGGATTGACTGGAAACTGGTTGGCGTGGGCCTAACCCTTCAGCTTGCATTCGGCGTACTTGTTCTCAAGGTTCCGCTGGCCAAGGATGCCCTGAATGCCGTATCAGGCTTTTTTGCCACCCTGCTGGAATTTTCGGAGGCTGGCTCAGAATTTCTTCTGGGTGATCTTACCGATGAGTACGTGGCTTTTCAGATCCTTCCCACTATTATTTTCTTTTCCGCACTTACCTCCCTGTTTTACTACCTGAACATCCTGCAGCGCCTGGTTTATGCCTTTGCGTGGGTGATGAAGAAAACCATGCGGCTATCAGGAGCTGAGAGCCTTGCGGCCGCTGCTAATGTCTTTATCGGGCAGACGGAGGCTCCGCTGGTTGTGAAGCCCTACATCGATAAGATGACAAGATCTGAGATCATGGCCCTGATGACCGGTGGTATGGCCACTATAGCCGGTGGGGTGCTGGCTGCCTACATTGGCTTTCTGGGCGGGGAGGATAAAGCAGTCCAGCAGCTCTTTGCCCGCCACCTCCTCACCGCTTCCATCATGTCGGCCCCGGCTTCGCTCTTGATAGCCAAGATCATGATTCCGGAGTTGCAGGATCCCAGCAAAGAGCTGCTGATATCCGGTGAGTCCGAAGGTTCCAACCTGCTGGATGCTGTCTCCCGCGGCACCACGCAGGGCCTGAAGCTGGCCGTTAACGTGGGGGCTATGGTGCTGGTGTTTCTGGCCCTTATGGCCTTTCTCAATCACATCTTTGAAAACTGGCTGGGTGCTTTTTTCGGCATTAACGAGCCCATCAGCCAGTTTAGTGGCGGGCGGTTCTCCGGCTTCACCCTGCAGTTTATCCTTGGCTATATGTTCGCTCCCTTAGCATGGGTAATCGGGGTACCGGCCAATGACCTCCTACAGGTTGGCCAGCTTTTAGGGGAGAAAACAGCTGTTAATGAATTTATTGCTTACCGCTCTCTTGCCGGTATGGCAGGAGAAGGAGCACTCAGCTCCAAATCCCTGATCATTGCCACCTATGCCCTGTGCGGGTTTGCCAACTTCGGCTCTATTGGTATCCAGATCGGGGGTATTAGCGCCATTGCTCCCAATCAGCGCAGGGTCCTGTCCTCGCTGGCCGTCTACAGCCTGATAGCTGGTACAATTGCCTGTATGATGACCGGATGCATTGCTGGCATGCTGGTTTAGCTACATCTCCTCAAAAAGGGGTAGCTCCGATAGCCACCTTACACCGGACCAATCCTGGTAAAGGTAGTGATGGGCAAGGCCGTTCGTCAGTACCAGATAAGGAGCATGAACAGCACTATCATACACGGAGAGCTGTAGCAGGGTATCCTGGTCAATCGCTACAGTACTGGCCTTACATTCAACCATTAACAAGGGATTTCCCTGCCGGTCATAGGCCAAAATGTCAGCCCATTTGGTAAGAGAGCCATAGCGAAGGGGGGCCTCCAGCCGCATCAGCGTGCGCGGAATCGCCAGATCCTGTAACAGGTAATTGATAAAATGCTGCCGCACCCACTCTTCAGGCGTGAGCACTACATGCTGCCTTCGAAGCACATCCCAGATCAGCAACTGCCCGTCACGGGATTCCTGCAGATGGTATTCAAAAGCCGGGAGGTTCAGGCGGAGCATGGATGCAAGCAAGTGATAGATGACGACAGGCGATCAAATGTAAAACAGCCGACTCCGAAACCCTGTTACCAGTCTGATTTTTGAAAACGCCAATGCAAACCTGATACTTTTGGCTTCCTCCACTGCGCTATTGGTCTTTCATCGTTCTCCGGAGCAAGAAGCCCGGGTAAAAGGCTTAACGGGCCAAAACAGCAGAAAGGGGAATCGTAAGGCCTTAGCAGCCCTGTCTGCTCATACGCACAGGATGGCAGAGGCTTCGGGGTTGCCAGTGCATTATATCCTGGATGATCAGCAGGTTGGCCGGAGTTTCGCGGAACGCTTCACCAACGCTTTCCAGCAGCTCTTCCGGCAGGGGTATGATAAGGTCATCGCCATCGGGAATGACCATCCCGGGCTCACGTCCGGGCATTTGCAGACAGCAGCATGGGAACTAGCGGAGTACGATCACGTACTCGGCCCCTCAACAGATGGGGGATTTTACCTGATCGGGGTCTGGCAGAAGCGCTTTCAGCAGTTGCCTTTTGAAACGCTACCCTGGCAGACAAGCGCGCTGAAGGATGCTTACCACCGGGCCGCCAAAACCCTTGCCCATAGCACGCAGTACCTTTCGCCTCTCCAGGATCTGGACCACAAGGAGGACCTAAAGACCCTCTGCCCGGCCTCAGCGGTCCTGCCCGGTCAAAGGCTGCTTTTCCAGTGGCTGAAGAGTCAGCTCCTGAAGCTTTTTTCCGGGCCTAAACCCTATGTTTTTATAGATAATACAACATCGTCCGCCCGCCTTTTCGATTCCCGCGGTCCTCCCTCCTGCTTTTCTGTTTAGCGGCCTACAAAGGTTTACGGCTATTCGTGCCTGTTCAGATCAACGTCTTTTTTAAACGATTACTACATAAACTGTAGTAAGCAAACAGAAAAGCAGCAACACCTATGTATAAGTCTCCTGCAATTGCCTTGATCATCGCATTATGCCTGTTCATCCATGATACAGCCGGGCAGGGTGTAAGCAGTGGCCGCATCACCGGGCGGATTGTAAGCCAGAGTGGCCAGCCGCTTTCAGAGGCGAATGTTGTAGCGGTTCATAAGCCCAGTGGTACTGAGTACACAGCCGTCAGCCGCAGGAACGGCACTTACAGCTTTCCCAGCGTCCGGGTTGGCGGGCCCTACCAGCTCAAAGCCACTTACGTAGGCTATCAGCCCCGAACGGTTGATTCCTTCCGGATCCAGATCGGTCAGACCCGGAATATCAAGCTGACGCTGGCTGAGGAGGCCAGCGAGCTGGAAGAAGTGACCATCTCAGAAAGGCGTTCGGTCCTGGATAACCAGGAACCCGGCATCAGCACAGCTATCAGTGAAAAAGAGCTGGAGACCCTGCCTACGCTGAACCGCAGCATCCGCGATTTTACGCGCTTTACCCCGCAGAAGGGCAGCGGCCTCAGCTTTGCCGGGCGGAATAACTACTACAACAACCTAACGGTGGATGGCTCGCTGCTAAACAACTCCTTCGGGCTATCCCCGCTGCCGGGCGGGGCTACCAATGCGCAGCCCCTGAGCCTGGATGCGGTGAAGGGAATCCAGGTGGACCTCTCGCCTTACGATGTGACCCAGTCCGGCTTCACAGGGGCTGGGATCAACCTGGCGACCCGCCGTGGTACCAATCAGGTCAAAGGCAGTGTTTACTCCTATTTCCAGCGTGATGACCTTACTGGGAGCAAGGTAGATGGTACCAGCGTGGATCAGCAGGACTTCAGCCGGGAACAGTACGGCTTCCGGGTTGGTGGCCCGATTGTTAAGGATAAGCTGTTCTTCTTTGTGAATGGCGAGATCACCCGGCGCACCCAGCCTGCCTCGCAGTTCCGGGCCAACAGGCCTGATAACGCTGGGGATAACATTGCCAGTGTGGATGCCAGCACCCTGCGCGGTATTCAGCGCTTCCTCAGGAATGAATACGATTACGACCCCGGCCGCTTTGAGGGGTTCAACTATAACACTGAGAATGAGAAAGTCCTGCTAAGGCTGGACTGGAACATCAACGAAAGCAATAAGCTCAGTTTCCGGTACAACAGCCTGTTCTCCCGCCGGGACCGGCCCTATTTTGATGCGGTTTCCGGGGATCAGAACACCCTGCCTTTTGAGAATTCAGCCTATGAGCAGTTCAGCAACCTGCATTCCGGCATCATTGAGTGGAACAGCGATATCAGTCAGACTTTCTCGAATAACCTCCGCATCGGGGTCACAGCGCTACGCGACTTCCGGGAAGTGAAAGGGCGGCCCTTCCCGGCCGTTCAGATCGGCAGTAGCTTAGCCAATGCTACTACGGTTTTTGGCACAGATCCCTTTTCCGGGAAAAATGCCGTGGATCAGAACATTCTTCAGCTAACTGATAACCTGAAGATCTACAGCGGGAATCATACCTTTACCGTGGGAACCTCCCTGCGGATGTTTGATTTTGATAACCTCTTTGTGGACTACTTTTACGGGCGCTACCGCTATCCGGACGCGGAAGCCTTTTTCAATAGTGCCCGGAACGATTCCGCCAACGGGGCTTACCTGATGAAATATTCCACTGATCCCGGTAATCCTGCGCCAGCTACCGAGATCCGCACCGTTCAGGCTGGCTTTTATGCCCAGGATGTGTGGCAGCCCAGCAGTCAGCTGCGTGTTACCGGCGGCCTGCGCGTGGATGTGCCCTTTTATCCCATCGATATACCAAGTAATGATGCTGTAGCCAGCAAAGCGCTGAAAAATGACCGGCAGATACAGGTTGGCAAGCTCCCGGATCCCCAGATCCACTGGTCACCACGGCTGGGCTTTAATTATCAATTCGGTTCCAGGCAGCAGTTTCAGCTCAGCGGTGGCTCAGGGATCTTTACCGGGCGGCCGCGCTTTGTGTGGCTGAATAACCAGGCTGGTAACACCGGAACGCAGTTCGGGACGGTGTTTGGCGATCGGGCTTTCCGGCCCAGCCGCGATCCTTATCTGCCTGATGACCGGACAGCGGCATCGGTCCCAGAGATCAACAAGACCGCTAATAATTTCCACTTTCCGCAGGTCTGGCGCTCCAGCCTGGGCTTTGATTACCGGCTACCGTTCGGGGATGTGGTTTTCTCAGGCCAGGCTATCTATGGCGAGGATGTGAATGCCGTGGTCCACCGGAATATCAACCTGCGGGAGCCCTCCCAGCAGCTATCCGGGGCTGATAACCGGGCGATTTTCGATCCGGATAACCGGAAGGTTAATGAAGACGTGGGGCCGGTCTACCGCATGAGCAATACCGATAAGGGCCACCAGCTTAACCTGACCGCCAGCCTGCAGAAAGCGCCTGAGGATGGGTTCGGTGGCCGCTTATCGTACACCTACGGCCGCTCGCGGGATATCACCAGTAACCCTAACAGTATTGCCTCGTTTGCCTTTGGTCGGAATGCGGTGGTCGGTGATCCGAATGACCTCTCAGAAAGCTTTTCCCAGTACGATACCCGTCACCGGGTCATTGGCAACCTTTCCTACGGTCTGGAATACGGGAATAACTTCAAGACCACCATTTCCGTGGTATACAACGGGCAGAGCGGCCGGCGCTTTTCCTATGTGTACAGTGGGGATGTGAACCGTGATGGGCTCTTCCAGAACAATGACCTGATCTATGTGCCGGAAGACCGGAGCGAGATCAACCTGACGGCCGAGAACCGCTCCAGCCAGGAAGTGTGGAACGATCTGAACAACTTTATTGAAAAAAGTGATTATTTGAGCAACAGGCGTGGGCAATACGCTGAAAGAAATGGTGCTCAGGTGCCCTGGTATAACCAATTTGACCTCAGGGTGCTGCAGGATTTTTACCTGCGCGATGGGGCCGGGAACCGGCATAAACTCCAGGCCAGCCTGGACATCATCAATGTCGGCAACCTGATCAACAATAGCTGGGGGGTGCGGAAAACGCCCAGCACTGATGCCCCCATTCAGCTTGTGGAGATCAATGACAATAATGAGCCGGTTTATACAGTTCCGGAAGACCTGGGAGACCCCTTCCGGAATGACCTGAGCCGGCTGTCGCGGTGGCGGATGCAACTGGGGATTCGCTACTTCTTCAACTAAGTTCTGGCTCCTCCCAATACTGCTTGTTTCCAAAAGGGGCAGACTGCAAGGTCTGCCTCTTTTTATTTGCCCTACCGGGCGCTTCCTCAGGTAGTTAGTTCCTATTTTCGCAGCCAATCTGCTATGAACACCGCCCTATGCCTGAGGTTAGCTATGCCAATCTGAAAAAGGCCATCAAGAGCCGGAAGTTCGCTCCCGTTTACTTCCTTCACGGGGAAGAGGCCTTTTTTATTGATGAGATCAGTGATCTGATTGCCTCCTATGCCCTGAACGAGTCCGAGCGGGACTTCAATTTCAACCTGCTCTACGGCAAGGATACCAGCATTGATGACATCAAGAGTGTGGCCAACAAGTATCCGATGATGGCAGACAGGCAGGTTGTTATCGTTCGCGAGGCCCAGGACCTGAAAAAACTGGATCAGCTCAGCGCCTACCTTCAGAATCCGGTTTCCAGCACTATTCTGGTACTTTGCTATAAGCACAAAAAGCTGGATAAGCGGACTAAGTTCTACAAAACCCTGAAAGACCAGGCTCAGGTGTTTCAGGCCGGGAAAGTATCCGAGCAGAAACTGCCCCAGTGGATTGAAGCATACCTGCACGAGCAGGGATATGGGATTCAGCCCAAAGCCTCTTACCTGCTAACCGAGTACCTGGGCAGTGATCTTAAAAAAGTTACCAACGAGCTGGACAAGCTACTCCTGGACGATCAGGTCAGCAAGGAAGTCACCATTGAGGATATTGAAAAGAATGTCGGCATCAGTAAGGATTACAACATATTTGAGCTACAGAATGCCCTGGGCCGGAAAGACGTGGTGACCACCACCAAGATCGTCAATTACTACCGGGCCAATCCGAAGGCGAACCCGATGCCGATGCTAACAGCCAGCCTCTTCAGCTATTTTAGTAAGCTGTTTAGCTTAGTTTACAAAGAAGAAAAAGCTACCAACGAGGAGCTCGCCAGGGCTGTAGGGATCCCGAATTTTGTTCTCAATGAGCATGTGAAAGCCGCCCAGCACTTTAAAAACAAATTCGATGAGGTGTTTGAGATCATCCATGAGTATGACCTCCGCGCACGGGGCATTGATGATGCTGGCACCCCTGAGCCGGAGCTCATGCGGGAAATGCTGTACCGGCTATTGTACCTCTAGGATACCCATTAGGCGCTAACGCCTGCGCTTATTATTTTTGCAAATGGAGGCTTGGCAGAGTGGTCGATTGCGGCGGTCTTGAAAACCGCTGTCCGTTCACGCGGACCGGGGGTTCGAATCCCTCAGCCTCCGCTCCTTTTTCCTTTGCTTTACTGCACGCTACGCCTGATCAGACGCTCGGCCTTAGGCTGGCCCCGGTCAAAGAGCTTCCGGCGGTTTTGGTGACGGAACTGACGGGCCATCAGGATGCTCTGATTCAGCTCATAACCTATAATGAGCACAATGGCATTGATGTAAAACCATATCATAAGCACAATCAGCGCGCCAAGTGAGCCGTAGAATTTGTTGTACTGACTGAAATTATCCACATAAAAAGCAAAGCCATACCCGGTTGCCAGCATCAGCAGCGTGGCGATGATCGAGCCCGGGGAAAAGAAAGGGGGCCTCAGGTTCTTCTGCGATGGTCCGAACCGGAATAGCATCGATATGCTGATATATATCACTCCCAGTACAATCAGGATCTGAAGGGCTTTGTAGACGTAATAGCTAGGGGCTGTCTGAAAATAGTCCGTTTCGAGCATTTCGTTAATGCTGATCTCAACAAACACATATAACGAAACCCCGACAATCAGCACCAGCGTTGTGCTGAGCATCAGGCCCAGGGCGGTCAGCCACTTCTGGGCAAAAGACCGCGCTCCGCCCTGGTTAAAAGCATCCAGTAGGGAGTAAATTCCGTTTGTAGCAAAGTACACCGTAAATAAAAAACCAAAAGAAAGCAATCCCCCGCGCCGCTTTACCAGGATATCGCGCACCGTAGTATCAATGGTGGCAAAGGCCTGATCCGGCATATAGCTGCTCAGGAAGTTCATGGCTTCCTGTTCCAGGTTCTCGATCGGAAAGTAAGGGATCAGGGTAAAGAGGAAGATCAGGCTGGGAACCAGGGCCAGAAACAGGTTGAAGGCAATGGCAGAAGCCCGCATGGTAACGACCTCATTGCTGAGCTGAGCAGTGAAAAAACGGATAATGTACCAAAGCGGCACGCCCTGCGCCCCGGGAAGAACGACTTTCCGGAGCAGGTTAATGGTCTTTTGGTACAGGGGGAGCCTGCGGTAAAGGTACTTGTGGATGTTGACCATACAACGGGCTTCAACAAGACTAACTGAAATGGCGATCGCCTGATAGCACCAGTGACTTAAACCACCCGGCACTTTTCAGATCGCTACCGTATTACGCTTTATCAATAACTGTACTTAAACGGTTAAGCGCAAACACCTGTTTCAGGAACAGGCAATGGGTTCTATATTTACCAAAACCCTGAGACCAAAAGCTGAGTTAGCGTATGATATGGATGTACGGGTTGATCATTGTTGGCCTGTTGTTCCTGTTTTTTGAGATCTTTTTTGTGCCCGGTACTACCCTTGTTGGCATTCTGGGTATGGCCATTGCCAGCTTCGGGATCTACCGACTTTTCAATGACCACAGTGCTGTAGCCGGTGCTATTGGTCTGGGTATTACGGTGTTTGGCTTCTTAACGTTACTGGGGATTGGCTTCCGCCAGAGCTCATGGGAGCAGTACGCCATCGAGGACTCGCTTCAGGGCAGGACCAATGTTATCACAGAGGAAGCGGTAAAGGTTGGCGATAAGGGGAAAGCCCTGTCTGCCATAAAGCCGGCCGGTAAAGCCCGCATCAATGATGACAACTTTGAGGTGCAGGCTTATAGCGATTTTATTGATGACGGAGAGCCCGTAGCTGTTACCAAAGTTCAGGGTAAGACCATTTACGTTCAGCGCGAACAGGAGCCGGGCACCTGACCAGCAAACAATTTGCGGCCTCACTTCTTAATCAACAAAAAACTAAAAGCGCATTGTCCCTACACCTCTACCCGACCAATGCCCCCCAGAAGTTAGGATTCGACCAGATCATTACCCGTCTTTATGAACTGTGCCTCAGTAATTTGGGCCAGTCCCGCGTAGAAACACTTGAATTTGCGACCGATGCTGATGTGGTAGCCAGCCGCCAGGCACAGGCGGGCGCTTTTGCCCAGATCCTGGCCAGTGATGAGCATTTCCCGACAGACCACTACTACGACCTGAGTGACCCGCTGGAGCTCCTTAGCATCGATAACTCAGCCATTCCGAAGGAAGAGCTGTACAAAGTCATGCAGGTGGTCCGGACAGTGCGGGATATCCTCACCTTCTTTGATAAAAGCAAGGGCGCTTATCCGGAACTGGAAATGCTGGCTGATCAGGTGATCTATGATAAGCGCATCCTGAAAGACCTCGAGCGCGTCCTGGACGAGGAAGGCGAGGTTAAGTCCAGCGTTAGCAAAATGCTGAAGGATATCCGCAAGCAGATCAACCAAAAGGCCAGCGAGCTGGATAAGCAGTTTCAGCGGGAGCTGGAGGCCGCTCAGCGAAAAGGCTGGCTCAGTGAAGAAGGCGAAAGCATCCGCCATGGCCGGCGGGTCCTGGCCGTATCAGCTGTCCACAAAAAACAGGTCCGGGGCTATATTCACGATGAATCCACAACAGGCAAAACCCTGTTCATTGAACCTCAGGCAACCGCTACCATCAGCAACGAAATCTTTGAATTAAGGCAGGAGGAGAAACAGGAGGTCTACCGGATCCTGAGAGAAGTGACTGATAAGATCCGGCCCTTCCGCGAGTACCTGGCTGGCTACCAGACCCTCCTGGCTAAGCTGGATTTTATCCGCGCCAAAGCCATGCTCGGCCGGGAACTGGATGCGCAGCAGCCCATCATCACCAAGCAGCCGGAGATCGCTCTTGACGGTGCGGTGCATCCGATGCTGTACCGGCATAACCAGGCCAGCGGTCAGCGCACCGTACCCCTTTCCCTTACCCTTACCCCTGATAAAGGCATCCTCGTCATAAGTGGGCCAAATGCGGGTGGAAAGTCTGTAGCCATGAAAACCATGGGCCTGCTTCAGATGATGGCGCAGGCCGGCTTATTGGTACCAGCTAGTGCAACTTCCCGCATTGGCATTTTCAGATCCCTGTTTGTGGATATTGGCGATGATCAGTCCATCGAAAATGACTTAAGTACCTACAGTTCCCACCTGCGGAACATGAAGTACTTTACGGACTGGTCTGATAGCCATACCCTGTTCCTGGTGGATGAGATGGGAACGGGAACTGACCCCGAACTGGGTGGCCCTATTGCGGAAGCGATCCTTGAGCAACTCAATGAGCAGCAGGCCATGGGTATCGTCACCACCCACTACACCAACCTTAAGCTCTACGCCACTGAGCAGCCGAGGCTGGAAAACGGCTCTATGATCTTTGACAAGGAAACCCTTACGCCTACTTACGAGCTGGCTGTAGGTACGCCCGGTAGTTCTTATTCATTTGAGGTGGCGCGAAACATTGGCTTTCAGGATGCTATCCTCCAAAAGGCGGAGCAGAAAGTTAAGCGCGAATACCAGCAACTGGATGAGCTGCTGAGCGAGCTCGAGAAATCCCAATATGCCACTAAGCAAAAGGACGAGCAGCTGGCACGCCAGCAAAAGCAGCTGGATGCCACCCTCAAAAAGCAGAAGCAGCTTTCTGACCAACTGGAAAAAAACAAAAAGCAATACCTGCTGGAGAGCAAGGAAAACGCGCTGAACTACCTGAACCAGCTGAACCGGCAGTTTGAGAACATGATCAAGGAGTGGCGCGAAAGTGAGAAAGCCGAAAAAGAGGAGAAACGCAAGGAGATCAGCAAGAAAATCCAGCAGCAGCGCCGCCACCTGGAAAAGGATGTGGCTAATCTTCAAAACCAGGTAGCCGGTACTGAAAAAACCGGCGGGCAAGCTAGCCCTGCCATCGTACAGGGCACACACGTTAAGCTAAAGGGTGGTAAGCAAACGGGTATCGTAGACGAGGTGAAGGGCAATAAGGCCACCGTGATCTTTGATAACCTGCGGACTGAAACCAGCCTGAAAGACCTACAGCCGGCCAAGCAGGAGAAAAAAGAACGGGGAGCTCCTAAGGCTTCCTTCCGGGCCACGCAGCAGTTTGATTACCAGGAAAAAGCCCGCGAATTCCGCACGACCCTCGATATCCGCGGTAAGGATAAGCATGAAGCAATGCGCGAAGTAGAGCAGTGGCTGGATAAGGCAGTGCTGCTAAACGAACGACAGCTAAAAGTGCTTCACGGCAAAGGCAGCGGGGTGTTGCGGCAGGCCGTCCGCGATAAGCTTCAGGACTTTGAGGTTGTGAAAAGCTGCCACAGTGACTACCCGGAACAGGGTGGCGAAGGCGTAACCCTGGTTGAACTAAGCTGATACAATCAGCTACGTATCAGCTTGCGGATTAGCGGGTTCCTGACTGTGAATCAGTGAGAAGAGCCGCTCCCAGCGGATCCGGTTCCAGATCCTGGAAGCCGGCCCCCGGTTATCCCATGACATCCAGATAAACAGGGCCTTCCCTACAACATGGTTTTCAGGAAGCATGCCCCACATCCGGGAGTCAGCTGAGTTGTGGCGGTTATCCCCCATCATGAAGTAGTAATCCATCTCAAAAACATACTGATCAGCCGGCTCCCCGTCCAGGATCGCTTCTCCATTCTTCCACTGCAGGCTATGCTTTTCATAATCTTTGATCAGTCGCTTATAAAGATGGTAATTGTCCTTTGTTAGCTGAATCGTATCCCCGGTTTCCGGGATATAGACTGGCCCGTAATGGTCGCGGTTCCAGGAAAAACCCCTGTAATTCGGGTATATCCGGTGATCGTACTTTTCCTTGGGCTGGATATTTTTACTTACTGAAGTAACATACGGTAAGCGCCTCAGGCGCTCAGCAATCTGATTTGTGATGACCATCTGGTAGGCGCCTTCATTCTGGTTAACCCACCACTTCCGAACCTTAAGGTCATTTTCGATAAAGTCCCGCGGTATTCGCTGACCATCTGTTTCTACTTCATAAGTAAACTGGTAGTCATTGTAATAAGGGCCGGCCTCCCCGTTAATGTAGACCTTCGCTTTTCTGATTTTGAGCGAATCGCCAGGGGTAGCAATGCACCGCTTGATGTAATTGGTGCGCTTATCAACCGGTTTCTTCAGGTCTCTGGGGTAATTAAAGACCACCACGTCCCCCCGCTCAATGGTTTCAAAGCCGGGAAAGCGGTTATAGGGGAGCTCTACCCAATCCAGGTAAGATTTAGTGCCCAGCAGGGGCATCTTACTGTGGGCAAAGGGAAAGGAAATGGGCGTCTGAGGCACCCTCGAGCCGTAGTTGACCTTACTAACAAACAGGAAATCCCCGACTAGCAGCGATCGCTCCATGGAGGAGGTGGGAATCGTATAGGCCTCGATGAAGAACCACCGGATGACCGTAGCTGCTACAATGGCAAAGGCAATCGCATCCACCCATTCGCGCGTCTGCGTCCGCGGATGGTTCTGCCGGTAGGCTTCAGCTCGTTCGGGCCCCATGAACACTTCGGAGCCGGCAAACCCCAGGTAAAGGAAATAGAAGGGCGCAAACAGGACTGCCAGCACATAACTGCTGAAGTTGAACTTGCCAAAGACGCGGGCAATATCCACCAAGAGCCCAAGGTAGATGAGGACGTTTACGACTGGGATCAACAGGAGTAAAAACCACCAGAACGGCCGCCCTGCGATTTTGGTCCACAACCACAGGTTGTAAAAAGGGACCAGGGCCTTCCAGCCTGCAAAGCCTGCTTTTTCAAAAATTTTGTATAACCCGATTGTTTGCAGGATAACAAAGGGTAACAGGTATAAAAATAAAAGGTAGTTGGCTGTTGTATTTTCCATTGGTTGGGGTTTCCGTTATCCGCCGATACCTAAATAGTCCTCCATGGTAAAAACACCCTGCTTATCGCGGATCCATTCTGCCGCCTTTACAGCTCCCAGGGCGAACCCCCGGCGGTTATAGGCCTGGTGCTGGATACTGAGCTCATCGATATCAGACTGATACCGGACGGTGTGGGTGCCAATGGCGCCTTCTTCCCGGCTGTAATAAACCGGTAGAGCCTGCTCCCGGGGCTGAGTAGGCGGAAGCTCACTGCGCTCCAGGGTTTGCCAGGTGGTTTCACCTTGCAGCAGCTCAGCCAGGTTGTCAGCCAGCTTGCCGGCTGTACCGGAGGGCGCATCCTTTTTACCGGTATGGTGCGTCTCCTGAATGGCAGGCCTGTAGTCGGCTTGGTCGTTCATCAGGCGGGCAAGGTACTTATTGAGCTCGAACAGGATATTAACGCCTATGCTGAAATTGGGCGCATAAAAGAGCGCACCTCCCTCCTGCTGGCAGGCTTCCTGAATAGCCGGCAGTTCATCATACCAGCCCGTTGTACCTACAACGATGGGAAGCTGGTGCTGAAAGGCCGTGCGAATGTGACCAGCCGCACTTTCAGGCAGGGTAAAGTCAATGGCCACATCCACATGGCTGAACTCGATAGAAGAAAAGGGGCCGCTAGCCACATCCAGGATGGTCGTAACATGGTGCTCCCGCTCCAGCGCAATGGTTTCCACTTCTTTGCCCATACGGCCGTACCCCAGCAGCGCAATATTCATGGCTTAAGTTTTAGGGTGATACCGGCGGTAAAGCCCGGTTGCTGTGCAATATTAGCGATTCTCGGAGGACGAATATCCATACTCAGGTCATCAGATACATCAAAATCCTGAAGGTGAGCAAAGACGTAGGCATCAATCACATTGGCCAGGTACACGGCCGCTGTAGAAATAATGGACACGGTTCGGTTCCGCCGGAAGGTTTCCCGTCCATCCCGGAGCCCGGCATCCGTGTAAAAGGGTGGTGAATTGTCCGCATTACTGGCAGGGTCAAACTTATCAATGGTAGTACTGTCACCATCCGTCCTTAACCGGTAAGCTTTAGCAAACTCCTGATAACGGTTGTTATTGTTGATGATAAAGTAAACCGAAAGCCCAAGTCCGCCCCATACCAGGGGTGCTTTCCAGAACTGCCCGTTCTGAATCTGGCCTAAGCCGGGAGCAAGCGCTGACGAAAGCGCCCGGCTACGGGCTTTTTCATTCAAAGCCTTTATAACGGAGTCCCCTTTATCATTGGCATACACCGCAGGTTCCGGTGCTCGCTTTTGGGGGATTCCACTTCCGTGGTCCTTGCTAAGTGACTTGCTGATCGCAACTTCGGAAGTTTGGGAAACATCAGGTACCAACTGCTGGGCCCGGGAAGGGGAAGCCAGCCCGCAGAATCCCCAAAGGACAACTACTAACAAGCCACAAAGCAGATTTGAACTGGCGTTAGGCAATTGATCAGTAACCTTCATGCCTTACGAACGAGTGGAAGATGCCGTATCGTCTTCCCCGGTTCCGGTCCGGATCATTTCTGAGATTCGCTTGAGCTCTTCTTCAGACTGGAATGGGATCACCACTTCGCCCTTACCGTTCTTCTTGGTTTTGATCTTAACCGGGGTGTCGTACAGGCGGGCGAATTCCTTTTCCCACTTATCGTAAGCCCCCTCACGGTCCGGGGAGTCATCGGGCTCCGGGTCTTCAGGTGTTTTGAGGGTTTTTACCAGATCTTCCGTCTGCCTGACGGACAGGGAACGATCCTGGATCGTCCGGAAGACCTTGAGCTGTGTATCAGCGTCATTGATGTTGATAATAGCGCGGGCGTGCCCCATGCTGATCCGTTCCTCGGTAAGGGCGATCTGCACCTCATCCGGCAGTTTCAGAAGGCGCAGGTAGTTGGTAACAGTGGTCCGGTCGCGGCCTATCCGCTCAGCCAGGCTATCCTGGTTAAGGCGGCATTCCTCGATCAGCCGCTTATAGCTTAGGGCAATTTCAACAGCATTCAGGTTTTCCCGGTGCGTGTTTTCGATGAGGGCCATTTCCAGCATATTCTGGTCATCGGCCAGCCTCACGAAAGCCGGCACACGCTCTAGTCCGGCCCGGCTGGCAGCCCACGCCCGGCGCTCCCCGGAAATGATCTGATACTGATCCTGCTCGACCCTTCTGATCGTTAGCGGTTGTATGATACCGTGAATCTGGATGGACTTCACCAGGCCTTCCAGGTTCTCTTCTGTAATATGCTCCCGGGGCTGAAAGGGATTGGCTTCGATCTGATCCAGCGGGATTTCCGATACGGTGTTCACAGGAACCGTTCCTTCGCCCGGCGTAGCCGGCTGTGAATCTGACAGAAGTGCTGTTAATCCTTTACCCAGGGCGTTCCGTTTAGCACACATATAGTAGTTGAGCTTCTCTCCGGTTCGGTAGCATCAGTTGCCTTGGTTGTGAAACGCTTCTTGGTCTGCTTGCTTAGAATAACCATTCTTATCCAGGATTTCCTGTGCCAGGGCCATGTAGTTTACAGCCCCTTTACTGCGGGAATCATGGTGCAAGGCAGGCTTACCAAAGCTCGGAGCTTCACTTAAGCGAATATTACGCTGAACAATTGTATTGAAAACCAATTGCTGGAAATGCGTCTTTACCTCTTCCATAACCTGAGAGGACAGGTTTAGCCGGGCATCGTACATGGTCAGAAGGATCCCCTCGATCTCCAGGGCCTTGTTCAGGTTATTCTGTACGATCTTAATGGTGTTCAATAGCTTCCCGAGGCCTTCCAGCGCGAAGTATTCACACTGTACCGGAACGATCACGGAATCCGAGGCCGTAAGGGCATTCACCGTAATGATACCCAGCGATGGGGAGCAGTCAATGATGATCATATCATAAGCACTGCGGATCTTATCAACCACCCGGCGCATCATGGTTTCCCGCTCCGGTAGGTTGATCAGTTCGATCTCAGCGCCAACCAGATCAATGTGCGAACCCAGCAGATCCAGTTTGTCGATTTCCGAGGAATGGATCACATCGGCTGGATTCAGGTCATCAATAATGCACTCATAAATACTGGTTTCCACGCTTCGCGGGTCAAAATTGAGCCCGGAGGTGGCGTTAGCCTGCGGATCGGCATCGATAACAAGGGTGCGATACCCGCAGGAGGCAAAGCTTGCAGCCACGTTGATCGTAGTGGTGGTTTTACCAACTCCGCCCTTTTGATTCGCTAATGCAATTGTCTTCGCCATTGACACTAGTTTAAGTGTTCAGAACCCCGCTCCGCTGAAGGCGCTGCATCAAAGGTCATGAGCTTCCCCGATGTTGATGAGATGAAGGGTTTTTCCTTTTTCCTGAAAATACCGCTGGGCATATTCCTTATCGATTTCAATATAGGGAAAGGTATCGTAATGAATACCAACGATTTTGGAGCAGGCGATAAAGTCGGCTGCTTTGGCAGCATCTTCAATGCCCATGGTAAAATTATCACCGATCGGCAGGAGTGCAAAATCCAGCTCAAACTCCTCCGGGATAAGCTTCATGTCATACGTAAGGGCCGTATCGCCAGCGTGGTAGAAGGTGCCGTCCGGGGCATCCACAACAAAGCCACCGGGATTGCCGCCATTGCTCCCATCCGGCAGCTTACTGGAGTGAATGGCATTGACATACTTAACGCGGCCAAAGGGGAAATTGGCAGCGCCACCGTGGTTCATCGGGTATACATTCTCAATACCCTTGTTGCCGAGCCACTCTACGATTTCGAAGTTGGTAATAACCCGGGCTCCGGAACGGTTAGCCAGGTCTTCCAGATCAGCCACGTGATCCTGGTGGCCGTGGGTGACTAAAATGTAATCCGGATTTAGCGTGGTGATATCTACCTCAGAGGCCAATTCATTGGGAGTAATAAAGGGATCGAAAAGCAGCTTGGCCCCGCCCGCTTCGATCTCAACACAGGATTGTCCGTAGTAGCGTACTAACATGGGACGGCCGGATATTTTTGGTTTTTTCGCAGGTCAAACACATTGCTAAGATAGGGAATAATTAAGCTAATGGCAAAACGCGGCATGTGCCTGATCCTGCTCACGGCCTTTTTAGCAGGCTGTGCCAAACCAGACCCGGGCTCCGATCAGCAGGTCTTTCGGCTGAACCTGGATGCAGGCTTCACCTCTATGGATCCGGCCTTCGCCAGAAATCAGGCTAATATCTGGGTGACGAATCAGCTATTTGATGGATTGGTAGCCCTTAACGACACCCTGCAACCCGTTCCGGCCATTGCAAAGGACTGGCAGATCGATAGCTCACGCACGCAGTATACCTTTCATCTCCGGCAGGACGTGTACTTCCATCCGGATAGCTTGCTGCCCTCTAAGTCAGCACGAAAGGTTACAGCTCACGACTTTGTTTACAGCTTTAACCGGCTTCTACAGGCGGAAACCGCCTCCCCGGGGGCGTGGATCTTTAACGATAAGCTCTTCATTGATACGGTTAATGGCCAGCGGCAGGGCAGCTTTAAGGCCTTGAACGACTCAACCCTGCGAATACGGCTAAAGCAACCTTTCCCGCCTTTTCTCGGGCTGCTGACCATGCAGTACTGCAGTGTCGTTCCCAGAGAAGTGGTAGCCCATTACGGCAAGGACTTCCGCCGGCACCCGGTTGGAACCGGCCCATTTCGCCTGTTCCGGTATGCTAAGGATGAGCGTTTGATCATGCACAGGTATGCGGATTATTACGGTACGGATGAGCAGGGCCGGCCCCTCCCGTACCTGGACGCGGCTGTTGTGCGCTTTATCCCGAATAAACAGAATGCCTTTCTGGCTTTTATGCAGGGAAAGCTTGACCTGATATCCGGGATAGATGGCAGCTTTAAGGATAACCTGCTGACCCCGGATGGCCGGCTGGATCCGGGCTTCAAAGGGCAGTTCCGGATGCAGAAACTGCCTTATCTCAATACCGAGTACCTGGGTATCCAGATGGATCCAGCAGCTTATCCGGACACCGGGCACCCGCTGCAGAGCCCGTATGTGAGGCAGGCCATTAACTACGGCTTTGACCGCGAGCAGATGCTCCTGTACCTGCGCAATGACATCGGAAGACCTGCCCAGAGCGGCATGGTGCCGCCCGGCCTGCCAGCTTTCGATACCTCTGCTGTCCGCGGTTATGCTTACAACCCGGAAAAGGCCAGCCGCCTGCTCCGGAAAGCAGGTTACCCTCAGGGCCGCGGCATGCCGACCCTGACCCTCAATACCACACCCACTTACCTCGATCTCTGCCTTTTCATTGAAAAGCAGCTGCAGGAGCTTGGTATCCCGCTGAATGTAGAGGTGAATAAGCCCTCAGCCCTGCGTGAGCGCATGGCTCAGGGAAAGGTGCGCTTTTTCAGGGGCTCCTGGATTGCAGACTACCCGGATGCTG
Organism: uncultured Sphingobacteriales bacterium; assembly: GCA_964474835.1. Classification (GTDB taxonomy): domain Bacteria; phylum Bacteroidota; class Bacteroidia; order CAILMK01; family CAYYUA01; genus CAYYUA01. Next base: position 37,380 of record CAYYUA010000012.1, on the reverse strand, counting down.
AAAACTACCTGGCGCTGTTTGCCAGTAACAATTTTACCCCGGACGGCCCGAATTACACGCGCTACGCTGATTCCGTTTACGATAACCTTTACAAAAAAGCCTTCACGGCCCCTGACCGCCAGGCCCGCTACAAGCTTTACCACCGGATGGAGAACCGGGTGATGCAGGCATCCCCGGTGATACCCCTGTACTATGACGAGGTGATCCGGCTGGTTCAGCCAGACGTCCGCGGCCTGGGTACCAACGCCAAAAACCTGCTGGATTTGAAGACCGTGAAGAAAAAAGCCAGTCTAAATCGCTGATTATCAGTAATCTATGCTAGCCTGTAAGCCTTAAACGGCCTTCAGAGCTGGCCTCAATGAGCAGGATGTATGGCAGACTTCAGCTCCGGAAACCGCATCAAAAATGCGTGGGCCTTTTATGACTGGGCAAACTCTGTCTATCCCCTGGTCATCACAAGCACCATTTTCCCCAAGTACTACAACACGGTAACGACTTCCGGGGACGGCAGCGACATCGTCCGGTTTCTGGGTTTCGATTTTGTCAACACAGCCCTTTACTCCTATGCCCTTTCCTTTTCCTTTCTGCTGGTAGCGCTGATGGCGCCTTTCCTGTCAGGAATAGCCGACTATGGCGGTAAGAAAAAAGCCTTTATGCGGTTTTTCGCCTGGCTCGGGGCCTTGTCCTGCTCTTTGCTGTTCTTTTTCACCGGGCCTAACCTGGTGTTTGGTATTGCGGTGTTCATTCTGGCCAGTATCGGATTCTCCGGTAGCCTGGTCTTCTACAATGCTTACCTGCCGGAAATTGCCGCTCCGCATGAGCAGGACCGCCTTAGTGCGCGTGGTTTCTCGATGGGCTACATCGGGAGTGTCATATTACTCTCGTTCAATCTCTGGATGGTGCTTCAGCCCGGAACCTTCGGCATAGCGGAGGGCAGCAGCCTGCCAGCCCGTACGGCCTTTTTGAGTGTTGGCCTGTGGTGGTTTGGCTTTTCGCTGATCCCATTCGCTTACCTACCAACCAACTTTTACCAAAAGCCCCAGCGAAAAAGCCTCATCTTTCAGGGTTTCAGGGAGTTAGCTGGTGTGTGGCGATCCCTTCAGGAGCAGCCTTTCCTAAGGGGATTTCTCGGGGCTTTTTTCCTGTACAGTGTGGGTTTACAGACCGTGATGTACGTAGCGCCTACTTTCGGGGCCAAAACCATTGGCCTGAGCAGTGGCGAGCTAACCCTGAGCATTCTGATCATTCAGCTGGTAGCCATTGGAGGGGCGATGCTATTTGCGCGGCTTTCGGGTATTATTGGAAACATTGGCACCCTTATCGTAATGATCCTGATATGGATCGGAGTCTGCATCAGCGCTTATTTTGTGTACGATGCCACGGGCTTCTATGTCCTGGCCTTCGGTGTAGGCCTGGTAATGGGTGGCGTTCAGAGTTTATCGCGCTCCACCTATTCCAAGTTTCTGCCAGACACGCAGGATCATGCCTCCTATTTCAGCTTTTATGACATCACCGAGAAAGTGTCGATTGTTATCGGCACCTTGGGTTATGGGCTGATTGAAGAGCTAACTGGTTCAATGCGGAACTCTGTTATGCTGTTAGTGGGCTTTTTCATCGGAGGGCTCATCCTGCTGATCCGCCTGAGCTACCTGGACCGCAAAGCTTTAGCCGGAAGATTCAGGAGCTGAGGACCAGCATAAGCACAGCCTGAAGAGCGATAGCGCCATCCCAGAATCCCAGAAAGTGAAGGTCGGACCTTCTGGGCTGCAATAGCCAGAGCAGGATCCCGATATAAGCGGAAACCAGAAGCTGACCCCCAAGCAGGTAGCCCTGGTAATGGATAAGCTGCAGAGCAGCAAGCGCAGCCAGCAAAACTCCGATCAGCCATCGGGTGAAGGTTAACCCCTGCCGGCGGGGAATGGTCCGCACCCCCTCTTCTGCATCCCGGTCCACATCCTCTACATCAAAGGGTAGCATGAGCAGGTAAATAAACAGGGTACGTTCGATCAGCAGGAGCCACAGGTCAGCAGAAGTCCAGGCCGTAGCTCCGGCTAATGTAACCGGCAGCAGGGCTGTTACCAGGGCCCAGACGACCCCGATAACGAGGTTCTTTGTCACGCCGAACATCCGCAGGCCAAACGGCCCCCGCTGAAAAAGCGGGGCATAATAGGCACCAACCAGCAGGCCTGCCAGCCCTAGGGGCCATAATGGGAGAAGGGGTAGCTGCGTTAGCAATAAGAAAAAAGCAATGGCTGCTACTCCGGTTAGCACCAAAACCGTGATCCGGTAATAGCTTAACCAGTATTTGCGGTCATGGCCTGCCCTACCTGCAGCTACAGGCCGGTAGGGAAAGCGGGCCAGGTTGTAGAGGACAAAGGTCCCGCAGAAGGTGAGGGCTGACAGGCGAAAAACCGGATCTGCTGTAAGCTGACTTAGCTGATGGTAAGTAGCAGCCGTCCAGAGCGCTGCGCAGGCCGCCATGAAAATATTACCGTAAAAGAACAGGCGGAGGATGTTCAAGAAAGCCAGCTTTAGCAATACGATTCCGCTAACAAAAAGCCCGCCTGCAAAGTTACACGGCCGATTTTTAAACCATTAAAAAACCGTTAAATTTGGTTGTGCAGCAAAACCAGAAAAGAGGGTCCTTATTGTAAACCGCTACTCACCTTACCAAACCACGACTTACAAATATGGAAGAAGCACAAGTTGCCAAGGTCCCTCATGAAACCAATGACCCCTTCGAGGCAGCCCTCCAGCATTACTTCGGCTTCGATAGCTTCAAAGGCAACCAGGAAGCCATCATCAAAAGCATTTATTACGGCCACGATACGTTCGTGATCATGCCGACCGGTGGTGGCAAAAGCCTGTGCTACCAGCTTCCTGCCCTGATGATGGAGGGGACTGCGATCATCATCTCTCCCCTGATCGCCCTGATGAAAAACCAGGTCGATCACCTCCGCACGCATGGCGATGATGAGGGCATTGCCCACTTTCTGAACTCCTCCCTTAGCAAGAAACAAAAAGACCAGGTTAAGACAGATATCCTCGATGGTAAGACCAAGCTCCTGTATGTAGCGCCGGAGTCGCTTACCAAGGAGAGCACGGTAGAATTCCTTCAGAAAATCACCGTGTCGTTTGTTGCGGTGGATGAGGCCCACTGTATTTCGGAATGGGGGCATGATTTCCGGCCGGAGTACCGGCGGATCCGCACTATTGTGGAGGATATCGGGGTTGTGCCCATTATAGCGCTTACCGCTTCAGCCACGCCTAAGGTTCAGGAAGACATCCTGAAGAACCTTTCCATGGATGATGAAAACCTGTTTAAATCATCCTTTAATCGCTCCAACCTGTACTATGAGGTTCGCCCGAAAATAACCAAGGATCAGACAGTCAAAGAGATCGTCTCTTACCTGCAGAAGCGTAAGGACCAATCAGGGATCATTTACTGCCTGAGCCGGAAGAGTGTTGAGAGCCTGGCTGAGACGCTTCAGGTGAACGGTATCAGAGCGCTACCCTACCATGCCGGCATGGATGGCCAGACCCGCACGCACCATCAGGACCAGTTTCTCATGGAAGAGGTGGATGTGATCGTAGCCACCATTGCTTTTGGCATGGGGATCGATAAGCCGGATGTTCGGTTTGTTATCCACTACGATGTGCCGAAGAGCCTCGAGAGCTATTACCAGGAAACCGGCCGGGCAGGCCGGGACGACCGGCCTTCTGACTGCATCATGTTTTACAATTACCATGACCTGCTGAAGCTGGAAAAATTCCTGAAGGACAAGCCTGTATCCGAGCGCGAGGTCGGGGAGCAGCTATTGAACGAAATGGCCGCTTTTGCCGAAAACAACAACTGCCGGCGGAAGTCCCTGCTTCATTACTTTGGCGAGGGCTTCAATACGGCTGACTGCAACGGGGGCTGCGACAACTGCCGGAACCCGAAGGAAGTGGTAGATGGGCAGGAGCAGCTGGTAAGGGCTATCCAGGTGATTTGTGAGCTGGAGGACAAGCATAGCATGGAGCATATCATCAAGATTATGCAGGGCACCAGTGATGATGAGATCAGAGGCTATGGGCACGATAAATTGTCAACCTTTGCCAATAGCCAGGGTGATCCCTACAACCTGCTGAAGTCAGTCATCCGCCAGGCCATGATCCGGGATTACCTGGAAAAGGATATCGAGAGCTATGGCATGCTGAAAACAACAGCACGCGGGCGGAATTTCGTCCACCATCCTGAGCCGCTAAAACTGGCTCTGGACACGAATTTTGAGACTATCACGCAGAGCCGGGTGCAGGAGGATGAGTCAGAAGGCGGAGCCGGCTACGATGAAACGCTTTTCAGCCAACTGAAAGACCTGAGAAAGCGGATGGCCAAAGAAAAGGACCTGCCGCCTTATATCATCTTTCAGGAGAACAGCCTGGAGGAAATGGCCATCAAATACCCCACCTCGCGGGATGAGCTCTCCAAAATATCCGGCATCAGCGGTTCCAAGGCTGACAAGTACGGGCAGCCTTTCCTGAATTTGATCAGTGATTACGTTGAGGAGCACGATATTCAGCGGCCGGATGATTTTGTCGTCAAATCAGTTGCTAATAAGTCTAAACTGAAGGTGTACATCATTCAGGGGCTGGACCGTAAGCTCACCCTGGAGGAAATGGCCGAGGCTAAGGGCCTCAGTACCGAAGAAGTGATGGAGGAAGTGGAGCAGATCGTTTATGCCGGCACTAAGGTAAACATCAACCACGAAGTGGATGATATGCTGGACCCGGAGCACCAGGAAGAGATCTACGAATACTTCCGGGAAGCTGACACGGATTCCATCGATGAGGCTATCGCTGAACTCGGGGAAGATGCCTACTCCCGCGAAGAGCTGAAGATGATGCGGATCAAGTTTATTTCAGAAATGGCCAACTAACCTGGTATGGATTTATGGTTTCGCGGTTTTCGCCGGGTTGTATTTTACACTGCCCTGCTTTTCAGCCTGGGCAGCGCAGCAGCACCGGTTGCCCCTGCCTACGCCGGCAATCCGGATGGGGCATGCGAGTTGACAAAGTCCAGCGTCTCCGATTACGACAGCCTTAGCCCGGAGGATTTATCGGTGCTGGGGATCCACCTGGGCATGTCGCAGATCAGGGCAAAGCGGCAGATTGCCAGAAAAGCGGCCGTGTACCTGCGGCAGGATAAGTTCTACAATTCCCGGCTGTACCTGTACGAGTACAAAGGCGGTAATGCCGAAAACCAACCGCTGGCCTACATGAAGTGGGACAAAGCAGGCGAACAGCTGCAGGAGATCATGCTGTACCCGCAGTTTGCTAACTATATGCCGGATGCCAACGATTACTTGGTGAGCCCGAAAGTCCTAAAGCAATCGGTCAGCCCGAATCACCTTGCCCTTGGCGCTATCAGTAAGCAGGAAAGTTTACTGAACATCCCTTCTCAGGATCTGGCGCACACGGCCTTTTACTTTCTAAAACCCGGCTTTCGTTGTATCAAGCAGGTAAAGGGCAGACGGACCCGTTATGCCTTTAGCTGGTTCAGGACGGATGACCAGGGCAAGCCTCTGCCCCAATAGCTGGCTTCAGTCTGCATCAAAATAAGGCTGAACCGCCTCCAGGAACCAGTCAGGCACCTTGATGGGCCGCTCCCGCTGAGTATCGATGAAAACCAGGGTGGTTTCACCGGTATTGATCAGCTCATCTTCCGGGTTGTACAGGTCGTAATAAAAGGTGATCCGGGCAGTTGGCTTTTCACGGATACTGGTTACAATACGCACCACTTCATCATAAGTCGCGGGCTTTAAGTACTTACAGCGCATCTGCGTTACCGGCATCTGAATACCGCTCTCCTCGAGCTCACGATAGCTGAATCCCAGCGAGCGGAAGAGCTCAACCCGCCCGACTTCGTAATAGGTGGCATAATGCCCGTAGTAAACATACCCCATCTGATCGGTTTCGCCATACCGGACGCGGACCTGTGTTTCGGCGCTGATCATCAGTATATGTTTTCTTCGTTGGCGTATTCCTGATAATCCCTTGCTTTCCGGTTGTGCTCCCGCAGTGTTTCGGAGAAGCGGTGCCCCCCGCCCTTCCCGGGCTTAGCCGCAAAGTACAGGTAGTCGTGATCAGCCGGGTTCAGAACCGCTTTGATAGCCTGCCGCCGGGGAATGGTGATCGGTCCGGGAGGTAACCCGCGGTACTTGTACGTGTTGTAGGGCGACTCCAGATCCTTATGGCGGTTATAAATCCGGTTAACATCCTCCTCTCCCCGCTTTTGCAGAATGTATTGCAGGGTCGGGTCAGCCTGCAGGGGCATGTTAGCCCGGTTAAGGCGGTTGAGGTAAACCCCGGCAATGGTATCCAGCTCCGCAATACGGTTGCTCTCACGCTGGACGATGGAAGCCAGGATCATAGCCTCCTTAGGATCAAGCTCCCGCTCATTGGCCTTTGCTTTCCGCTGGACGGTCCAGAAACGCTGGTAATGCTCATACATCTCATCTAAAAAACCCTTAGCCTTGGTATTCCACGAAAACTCGTAGGTGTTGGGAATGAACAGACAAAGGCGGGTTTGCTGGTCCAGGCCATATTGATCAAGCACTTCCGGATCGTTCATATTGACCAGAATCCGCGTGGAGTCTGCCTCTAACCGGCGGCTGACATAGCCGGACAAGGTTCTGATGTTCCGGAAGGAGCTCAGCGTAAGGTCAACCGGGGCTTTATCGGCACTGCGTAGCTTCCGGATCAAAGCGCGGTTACTCATGTTATTGGTCAGACGGTAACGGCCGGGATACACGTGGGCCGGATAGTTCATCCAGCCAGCCACCCGCTTAAAGGCTGTGGTGTCCCGGATGAAGTCCTCTTTGTAGAGTTTTTTCGTGACCCCGCTATAAGTAACGTCAGATGGCAGATGGAGGTAGCGGCTTCCCTGCGGGATCTGCACAGCTGGCGCGTAGATCAGGTCATAAAGGTAGAAACCGGCAAAACCGCCTGTAAAAAACAGAATAAGGACAACTAACAGGACAATCTGTGATGCTTTCATGCAGGATGAGGGCTTAGAATAAGGAAGGCAAAGTTACCGATTAGCCCCCGGCTGCAGGACGATCAGGGTGAAAAACCGATCTCCCGGGCCTGAGCAGGCTGCTGCTCCCTGACCAACTTCAGGATCCGGCGCGCCTCTTTCTGAAGTTCCGGGAAGCGGCTGCGGACGGTCTGAAGCTGTTGCTCAGCTTTGCCAAAGGCCTGTTTACCCAGGTACACCTTAGCCATGTTAAGGTACGGACGCCCGTAATCCGGATTGAGGCTGATGGCCTTTTCGAAATGCTGCCGGGCTTTTCGGAAGTTCTGCTCAGCCAAGTAAAGAAAACCGCGGTTGTTCTGGGCAACCGGCTGCTTCGGGTTTTCGCTGAGGATGAAGGTCAGGGTGCGTTCAGCCTGCCTGAGCTTTTGGTTCTCGATGTACATCGAAGCCAGCTTGTTCTGGTAATTCAGGTTGTAGGGCTTCTTGTCTACAGCCTGCTTGTAATAGGCCTGGGCTTTCTGGTGCTTACCAAGGTTTGCATAGGCCTGCCCGGCATGATAGGCTGACCTGGGCTTACTCAGCCTGATGGAATCCCGTTCCTGCAGGAACTCCGTCACCTGGCCGAATTCCTGTTTCAGGTAGTAGTAATGAACCCATTCTTCCTGGTATTGGGCGCGGGGTAGTTGGGTCAGGTAATGGTAAGCGGAGTCCAGGAACTTTGGCTTAGACCGGAACTTCTCATAGTAAAAAAGGTAGGCCTTGGTCAGCGTACGGGTGTTCGGGTTTTTATTGTTGTAGCTCTTTAGCGAGTTCACGGTCAGGGCATCCATGTCCGCTGGTACATCCTCCCGTTTCTTGTTCTGGCTATCCACCACGCGGATGTTGTGGTCATGAATGCTAACGTGCGGGATATCCACGCTCCCGGATTTGGGCATGTGGCACTCCACGCAGTTGTTGTCATTGCTCATGCGCTTTTGCTTTGGCGCACTGCACTGGATCTGCGCCTCCTGCTGGTTACGGCCCCCGTGGCAATCCTTACAAGTGCTATTGAAGTAGTCAGCTTCCGTAGACTGCACACTCTTGTGCGGGTTGTGACAAGTGATGCAGTTCAGGGCTTCCGCATTTTGCTGCTTGCGGGTTTGCTTAAAGCAAGTGCTCTTCTGCAGGCGCTCCGAATGAGAGGCCATGATAAAGGCATCATCGCTTTCAAACTGAGGCCGGAAAACACTCATAACACTTGAAAGCTTCATACCGGGCTTGAAGTCGAAAAAATCCTTACCCGGTTTCGTTACCGTATTGCCCTGCAGATGGCAGCGCTGACACACGTCATTCTTCAGCGAGGTTTTCAGCTTGGCCGGGTTAACGATCGTGCGGTCGGCCCGCTCGCTGGTATCCACAATTTCGCCCTTCATTTTTTGCTGAACGTGGAGCTCGCCCGGCCCGTGACAGCGCTCACATCCGATGCCGCTGGGTATACTGTTGTAACGGTTGGCTGAAAGCTCATCATTGTCGGGGTACATGTTATGGCAGGTCATGCACTCCGTTTTGATCATGCGCGAGTAGCGGGAGTTGGCGCCATCGTCAAATCCCGGCGGCAGATCCCATTTGCCCTCTTGTGTGTAAAAGGTTAGCGGAGCCTGGTACAGGTATCCATTGACCTGGTACATGTGGGAGTTGGTATGGTGACCGGAACCAATGATGTAATCGATCTGCTCCTTTCGCTTGTGAATGGTATCACCCTGCTCGTTCAGGCGGTACTCTTTGATGTAGAGGTTGCTGTCCCGCCAGTACGGGGTGTAGTGAAAATCATTGACCGAGTCGTAAACCGAGGGGTGGCCTTTGAAGCGGGCATCGCTTACCTTTTTGGTTGCGGGACCAAAAGATTGCCCCATCCCGGTTTTATGGAAGGACTTGGATACGCCGGCATGGCATTGCTTACAGGTCTGCTTACCCACATACTGAACTGAGTCATGCAGGTTTTTCCACTTCTGCTTTCCGGAGGAGGCCTGCTGCACAGGGGGTGCGGACTGATCGTCCTGCTCTTGTGTGATCCCGCTGTCACACTTCACCAGTGCCAGCATCATTAGCCCGCCAGCCAGGGCAAAATAACTGATCAGCAGTATCCGATTCCGCGACATAACCTGCTCAAACGATTACCAATACATGCCAAAATTAACGGTTAAATGCCATTTCTCAGGTATCCACGGCTGGCATGGCTGGCTCCACCATCATTAATTCCTCGTTCTTGTAATGAACCTGGCCCGTTTCACCTCCGCTTGGCTTCCATACGTATTTTTTTCGGGTGTAGACCACCGGGGTGAAGGACTCGCCCTTTCGCTTAGCATAGTAGGCCGCAAGCTGAGCAGCCGATTCCAGGACATCGTCCGGGATACTTTGCCCTTTTCCCGAGCGAATGATGACGTGCGCCCCTTTCTGTTCGCGGGTGTGTAGCCACAGGTCTTCTTTCCGGGCAAACTGAAAGGTCAGCAGGTCATTAATGGCAGCGCCCTTACCCACATACAGGTCGTATCCCTGCACCTTGAAGTGCTTAAACTTATCCTTGATCCGGTCCGAAGGCTTCCGGGGCTTCTGTTTCTGAAGGAGTTGCTGGTATTGTTGCTTAAGCTTTTTGAAATCGGTCTCCTCCAGGGCCTGCTGATACTCAGCCTGAGCCAGCGCCAGGCGCTCCTGTTCCCTTTCCAGGTTCTGTTCAGCAGTGGCAAGTTCAATACTCTGATTCTTAGCTTTTTTGTAGAGCCGCTCAGCATTGGCCTGCGGACTGAGGAATTGTTTAAGCCCGATCGTTATATGCTGATCATGGTAAAAATCGTACAGGATAGCTTCGGTCATCCCTTTTTCAAGCCTGTGAAGGTTAGCCATGATGATATCTGCTAACTGTTGGTAGTCATACCCTTCTACTAACTTTTGTAAATTATTACTAAAGCTCTTGACCCGCTTTTTGTGCTGTTTGATTTCCTTCTGCCAATGGGATGTTAAGATTTGTTTGTAGTGGAGCAGTTGGGCTTTTCTGAGGAAAAGACTTGCAAATCTATTAACAGCTGTTAGCGGATCAGAGAAGGATTCAGTTAAAGTTTCCCCCTCGAAGAATGAGAGCCGGTAACCGGTATCGTCCAGCTTCTCATTCTCTTCGTAATGCAGGTGTATTGAACAAGTATTAACGGTAGTTAATAAGTGTTGAAGGGCTTGCCACTGCTCATTTATCCCGGCCTCTTCGCAAAAGGATCGGGCTATTAGCCATTGGTGAAAGTCCTTCGTGAAGGTGGGGAATAGCTGATCAATGGCTTCCCGGGGTGCTGCTCCATCATCCAGTGCCTGGCGATAAGCTTCAAAAGACTGGTCTAACTCCTGGTGGTATGTGCTGAGCTGTGCTTTTTGATCCTGCTGAAGTTTTTTACGGATGGCATCCTGCGGATCTTCTCCTTCAAACAGGATGACATTCCCGTGAACCCCATATAGCTTAAACAAAAGATGGTAGGCCCCGGAGAGGCTGACCACAAAGCTGCGGTCGTTAGCCATAACCTGCACATTGGTAATCCGCTTACCGTGGATGGCCTGGAAATAAGGCGGAGCTCCGGACCGGGGCTTCGCTTTGGTATCAAGGAACGCAAAACTGACGCGATTGCCGAAGTAGAAAACCAGGGCCTCTCCCTGACCAGGTTTATCCAGCTGAAAAACATATTCGTGCTTGTTCTGGGCATAAACTTCAGCTATGGTTCTTTCCTTAAGGTGGGAGAAGAGCGCCGGTACTAAACGCTTCAGGAAGTAGTAATTGTTAACAAGATTATCCATGTTGGTCAAATTTTTGAGCAAAAAGGTGCTGAAAGCCGTAGGAGGAAGCCGTTAACACCTGAAGATGCGCGCCTCCTCGCTCTTTTATTTTGGCATTTAAAATATTGATAGTGAAAGGTTTAAGGCATCTTACCTGAACCAATGGTTTAATGAAAAGCGCACATCAGCCGCTACTGGAAGCAAATGTTGGCGAATCTGACAACAAAACTTGAAGCGCTGCTTTTGGACATAACGCATTAGTCGTTGATTCACACTAAACTAAGGCACTGACCGGGAACAAGTTTTAACAAACAAATTTCAATAACCTCAATTAGCTTATGTTAGAAGAATTGAATGCCCTGCCACCGCTTCCTGAGTCCTGGAAGCCGTATTTAGCCGAGGACCTGCAAGCTCCGTACTTCCAAAACCTGGAACAACGGATAGCAGCGGAACAGGAACGCGGTTACACCCTTTATCCGCCCAACGATTACATTTTCAATGCCTATGCCCTAACACCGTTCGATCAGGTCAAGGTCGTAATCCTGGGTCAGGATCCGTACCACAATCCTGGTCAGGCCAATGGGCTTTCTTTTGCTGTGAATCCCGGTGTGAAGCAGCCACCTAGCCTCAAGAATATTTTCAAAGAGATCAATGATGACCTGGGAACCCCCACGCCAAGCCACGGAGACCTTACGCCCTGGGCGCAGCAAGGAGTACTGCTCCTGAACACGGTCCTGACAGTAAGGGCCGGTCAGGCGCGTGCTCACCGCGGTATCGGTTGGGAGGAATTCACCAGCCGTACCATTCAGCGCCTCTCCCAATACAAAGAAGGGCTTGTGTTCCTGCTCTGGGGTAAGGATGCGCAGGCTAAAACTGAGCTAATTGACGAGCACAAGCACTTCGTCCTGAAAGCACCTCACCCCTCCCCTTACTCAGCGAACAAAGGGTTTTTCGGATGCAAGCATTTCAGTCAGGCCAATGAGATCCTGAAAAGCCAGGGCCATCAACCTGTTGACTGGGCTATTGACAAAAGTTAATAAACTACTGATCAGTAAAGTTATAACAATTGTTTATTTCTGTAGGCTGAGGTTTTCAAACACTTTTATTAACAATAGTTATCGCATTTTTCAGGTGAGGATCTTTAACGCTTAACCCGGCCATTCACAGGGTTTGAGGGCATCTGCTTCAGTATTGACGGTCGTTGAATAAGTTTGGCGATTCCCATTAGCTCACTGGCAACCCAACAGGCTGGGCTCCGGATTTAGTCGCTTAAAACCAGGCTTGGTGCTAAAGGTCAAAATAGCCTGAGACCGCTCAGGGTCAGGCACACCCACCCTGCAAGGAAAGCTAAACCTCCAATAGGTGTGATGGCTCCAAGCCATTTGATACCAGTGAGGACCAGCACGTAAAGCGAACCGGAGAAGACCACAATACCCCCGATAAACAGAAAACCACTCAGTTTTAGCATCGTACCCGGGCTGAAAAGGTGCATCATAACAGCCACTACTAACAGCCCAAGGGCGTGGTAGAACTGGTATTGAATCCCGGTCTGGAAGGTGTCTATCATATCCGATGAGACCCTTGATTTCAGTCCATGTGCTCCGAAAGCGCCTCCTGCTACTGCTAAGAAGGCCAGAATAGCCGCGGCTACAAAGAATCCCTTTGCCATTTTCATACGGTGATTAAAGGTTTAACAATATCATCAAAACAAAAGCCAGCCACGCCCGGTTTGACCGCGCTTCTGATTACCCTGCTGTTTCTGCTTGTCGCAATAAAGTAAGCGAACCGGATTGTAAAACATTTGTTAATATCACTGCGTTGTTTACAGGCAAGCCAATTATACTACATTTGTTAGTGGCAAAGTAGTCGAAAACCATTAACAACTGAAAGTACTAACTGGACAAAGTGATTATTAAGATAAGTTAGTAAAATAGCAGGAGGCTTATGGAACCCATTAACGAGCGCATTCAGGAACTAATAGCAGAGCTAGGGGAAAGCAACAACCGTTTTGCGCAGCGCATTGACACGTCAAGTGCCGTTATCAGTCATATCGTGACCGGGCGCAACCGGCCAAATCTGGAGCTTATCCAGAAAATCCTGCGGGTCTTTCCCAATCTTCAGGTCAACTGGCTGGTGATGGGCAACGAAAACATGTATTACCATCCTGAGCTTCCCTTAACAGCCGATCCGGCCGAAGAAAAAGCCGCAAAGGCGCAGGAGACCCCGGGAAATGAACAAGCATCCTCAGGAAACCTTGAGCAGGAAGCACCTGCTAATCCCCAAACCCCTCACCCATCTTCGCAGGAGCTAAACAACGCTGAAGAGGTAGAGAACCTGCCGGGCATGATGAGCAATCTGATCGGATCGCAGCGGATGATGCTTAAAAGCATGGAACAACAGATGCTCATGCAGGAGCGCTTTTTAGACTGGATGGGCAGGCGCACTAAGGAGTAAAAAACCTTGCTGCTATCAGTGCTTTCTTTTCTGCTAAGGGCTGTTTCAGTTCTTTGAGTGGTGCTTGGTTTTCCTAAAACCCCTGTGTGCAAACCAGAAACAAGGATAACAGCCCACCAACCATGATAAACTTAAGCTCCTGGCTTAGCTGATGAAAGCGGGCCTTGGTATCCGCCCCCTGTAAGACCCATAGAAAGTGAAGGGTCGGAAGCGCCACGGCTAACAGCAAATAGATCGCGATCAGGCTATTGATACGGAAGTAGGCCGCCACCACAAAAAAGCCAAGAAAGGCCAGAAAAACACCCGTAAAAGCGTTAAGCAGCTGCTTAGTGCCATACACCCCTAACCGCACAGGCACCGTTTCTCCACCAAACTGCGCATCGCCCTCCATATCTTCCACATCCTTGATGATCTCCCGGAGTAAACCGGTAAGCCCGGCAAAAAAGCTGTAGAACATCACCAGCTCAAAATGGAGGCCCTGATCAAAGAGCCAGACCACAAATACAACCAAGCCCAGCAAAGCAGCCACGAAAAAATTACCGATAAAAAAGTACTTCTTCAGGGTACTGGAATACAGCAAAAGCGCAACCGCAATACCGCCATTGAATACGCCCAGCTTAAAAGACAGGGCAAAACCCGTGGCAACCCCGACCAGGTTTAACAGGATATGCCAGGCGATCGCATACCGGCGGCTGATATACGTATCGACAATAGTCCGCTCCGGCTTATTGATAAGGTCAATTTTGGCATCAAAGTAATCGTTGATCACATAGCCCGCGGCCGCCAGACAAAGGGTAGACAGCAACAGGGCCAGAAAACGGCCATCGATCTCAAACCGGAAGCAGCCTGATTCCGGCAGCGTCAGGTAAACAGTTGTCTGCGTAAGGACCAGGATCACAAGGTTTACCGGGCGGAAAAGCCGCAGAACGTTTACCCACTGCATAAGACCAAGCAACAGCTGTTGTTAAGAAAACGCATGATTGCGGGCAGAGATCGGGTTATACAGCCTGGTGCCAGAGCCCCTGCACCCGCAGGACCCGTTCTATAACATCCCGCACACAGCCTTGCCCGCCCGGGTAGTTACTCTGGAAATCGCAGATCTCCGCAATATCCGGAGCAGCATCTGCCGGGCAGGTTGCGATCCCGCTCATTTTCAGCATGTCATAATCCGGCCAGTCATCCCCCATAGCCAGGATCTCTGACTGCTTCAGGCCTTTATCTACCAAGTACTGTTCTAGCCGGTCTTTCTTATTCCGTTCATCCATGTAAATGTCACTGATTCCCAGGGCCTGAAAGCGGTTAGCGACACCTTCAGAGGGCCGGGCTGAAATAACAACGATTTTCATCAGCTCCTTTACGGCTTTTACAGCGGCATACCCATCTTTGACATCCAGCCGCCTGAGCTCAGCGCCATCATCGGTGATCAATAGTTTGCCATCAGTCCATACCCCGTCAACATCAAAAATGAAGGCACGGATATGATGAAGGGCTTTGAAAAAATCAGTTGCCATTGTGTTGGTTTCAGTTAAGCATTAAAGTAACGGTAGATCGTCTGCGAAAGGAGTTCGTACACCTGTTGTTCGTCAGGGTTATTCAACAAGGACTGATGGTGCGCTATCGTTTGGGTATCCCCCCGTTTGGCAGGACCGGTCTGGGCCGCCTCCGGGCCCTGGCCCAGGGCTTTATCGATGGTTTCGCGGATAAGTGGCTGTAGCTGCTCAAAGCTGAGCCCTTGTTGCTGTAGCTGGTCAGCTGCTATACGGAAAAGGTAAGTGGTGAAATTGTTAGTGAGGATAGCGGCCAGATGCAAATGCTGCCGCTGATCTGAACCCATTACCTGCCACGGCCATCCGGCACGTTCGGCAAGGCCTTGTAAAGCCTTCAGGGTTTCAGCGGTTCGGGCTTCCAGGAAAAAAGGGACTTCCTGCAGGTTGAGATCACGGGTGCGATCGAATGTCTGAAGCGGATAGCAGACCCCGATAGCAGGCGCCACTCCTTCCAGGGCCTCCAGCCTAACCCCACCTGCTGTATGGACCACGATCCCCTGACCGGTGTGCCAGTAGTTACTGATTTCAGGTATAAGGCGATCAGGCGTTGCTACCAGGTAAAGGTCGGACTGCTGATCAAGGGCAGACCAGGTAGTGACCGGCTCCGCTTTTACCTGGTTAGCGAGGGCCTCGGCTGAGGCTTTCCGGTTAGCCAGTATTTGGCGAATGACAAACCCCGAGCGGTAAAGGTCAGGGATAAGATGGGTCGCTACATTCCCGGCCCCAATGGCCGAAATGGTTTGTATCATAGCACAACATCAGGCTTCTGTAACAGCTACGCTTCCGCTCAGGCCTGTGAATCCGAGGAGGCTTCAGCATCCTCGTCTTCCTGGTTAGCGGTGTGCTGCCCTGCATTTTCCGGCCGCATCTGCGGGAAGAACAGCACCTCCTGAATAGAGGGCTGATCCGTCAGGATCATGGTCAGCCGGTCAATACCGATCCCGAGCCCAGCTGTGGGCGGCATACCGATCTCCAGGGCGCGCAGGAAATCCTCATCCAGCACCATGGCCTCTTCATCGCCCCGCTCACCCAGCTTGAGCTGCTCCTCAAACCGCTGTCGCTGATCAATCGGGTCATTGAGTTCTGAGAAAGCGTTCATGATCTCCTTCCCCATGCAGATCACCTCAAAGCGCTCAACCAGGCCTGCTTTTGAGCGGTGCTTCTTGGCCAGGGGCGACATTTCCAGAGGGTAATCCATGATGAAAGTGGGGTCGATGAGTTTAGGCTCCACACACTCCCCGAAGATCTCATCGATCAGCTTCCCGCGGTCCATGCGCTCATCGGTTCGGATATGCAGGGTTTCAGCAATGGTGCGGATAGCTTCAGCATGCTTATCCGAAAGGTCATACCCGGTGTAAGCCTCAATGGCTTCGTACATGGTATAGCGCTGCCAGGGCTTCTGGAAGTTAACAGTGTAACCACCGCTCTCAATCCTGGTGCTGCCCAGCGCTTCGGAAACGATGTATTGGAAAAAATCCTCTACAAAGTCCATCATCCAGTAGTAATCCTTGTAGGCTACGTATAGCTCCATCTGCGTGAACTCCGGATTGTGGTAGCGGCTCATGCCCTCGTTCCGGAAGTCCTTAGCAAACTCGTACACCCCGTCATAGCCGCCTACAATCAGGCGCTTCAGGTACAGCTCATTAGCTATCCGCAGGTACAGCGGCATTTCCAGGGTATTGTGGTAGGTCTTGAAAGGCCGGGCAGCAGCTCCGCCGTAGAGGGGCTGTAGCACAGGCGTCTCCACCTCGAGGTACCCCTGGTCATTCAGGTAATTCCGCATGCTGTTGATCAGCCGGGTTCGGGTCTTGAAGCGCTCCCGGACCGAAGGATTCACCACCAGGTCGAGGTAGCGCATGCGGTGCCGCTGTTCCGGATCGGTAAAGGCATCATAAACCGCTCCGTCCTTTTCCTTGGGAAGCGGAATGGGCCGGAGCGATTTGGAAAGCAGCTTCAGTTCTTCCACAAAAACCGTTATCTCGCCCATTTTGGTCTGAAAGGCGTAGCCTTTTACCCCGATGATATCCCCGATGTCCAGCAACTTCTTAAAGAGCTTATTGTAGTAGGTTTTATCCGCTCCCGGACAAAGGTCATCGCGACTGGCATAGAGCTGGATGGTACCGGATTCATCTTCCAGCTCGGCAAAGGAGGCTTTGCCCATCACCCGGCGGCCCATCAGGCGGCCCGCTAAACGCAGGTTCTGCAAGGCCTCTGGGTTATCCTGATCGAACCGGGCCTTTACTGCTGCGGCCGAGGTGTTGGTTTCGTAGGTTTCGGGGGGGTAGGGGTCAATATTCAGTTCCCGTATCTGCTCCAGCGCTGCTCTGCGCTGCTGCTCCTGGTCGGACAGGTTCCGCTCCATAGCCGCTCTTTATTTTTGCTGAGGCAAATATAGGGGGACTTGTTCGGCTTCAGGTCCTTGATCCGCTGATTTTAACAAGCCCCGGCCAGATACGTCAGGGCTCTGACAGCTTCTTATGCCATAATCCATGCAGGCTTTTTATCCCTTTCTGCTGACCAGCGCAGTGGTGTTCCTTGCCTTCGCCCTGAAAGGCATGACGGGTTTCGGAGAGAACCTGGTAATGATCCCGCTAATTAGCCTGGTAATGCCGGTGAAAGCCGCCCTGCCGCTAACCCTCGTGGTCGTGTTGGTTGCGGATGCTTACCTGCTCTATCGCCTTTATCCCGCTATTGCGTGGGCCGAAACGTGGCGGCTGATTCTGCTGGCTGTTCCGGGCGTTGGGCTTGGCAGTTTTGGGCTTACTTACCTGGCAGAACCGACCCTGAAAGCTGGACTGGGCGTTTTATTAATTGCTTATGTGCTGATCACGTTTTGTCAGCCCAGGGATGCTACATGGCATGATTGCCCCCGGGGAACGGTATATGGGGCGGGTCTGGCAGGAGGTGGCCTGAGCGGCTTAATAGGCATTGGCGGACCTCCGGTGGTCGCTTATCTTCAGCGCCAGCAAATACCCAAGGCGGCATTCAGGGCTACCTGTGTGGGGGTTTTCCTGATTTTTGATCTGACCCGCTTGGGTAGTTATACCGCTCAGGGGCTCTTGGATATGCAGACGGGTTTGAAAGGCTTGGCCTTAATTCCTGCTTTTCTAGCAGGCACTGTTGCTGGCTTTAAACTCCACAAAGCGGTGCCAGAGCAAAAGTTTCAGCGCCTGATATACTTTGTGCTGCTGGGCATGGGCCTCAGTCTTCTGAAGGCGTGGTTTTGAGCCGCGAATAACCTACGCATCCTGCCGTTCTTCCGCTTCGCTACTGCTGAGCTGGTCCTCTAGCTGACGGCCCCACTCGCCCAGCTTTTTACGGGCTTTCTGGAGGTTTTTATCCCCGGAATCGGGAGCCAGGAGCAGGCCCGTTGCCACACCAATAGTAAAGCAGATGAGACCGCGCATAAGTTTGGTTTTTGGATTACGCTACAAGTTTAAGCCTTTTTCCCAGAACATCAGGAACCGGCCGGCAGGTATTCAAAGACCTGCACCTGACGCTGATCAAAGGCAATGTAATCCTGCAGAACCTGGGTTTCCTCCATGTTTGGGTAGTTGTAGCAGAAAGCTGCATAGTTGTAGGTCTGACCGTTGATGGTCAGGTGGTAGTAATCGGTATCACCTTTCAGCGGGCAGTGGGTCGAGTGATTGGCACTAACCAGCGTCCCCTCGGAAAAAGCGGACTTAGGGAAGTAATAGACAGGATCGTAAAGGTCAAAACCAGCTTCCTGGAGTTTGAGGGTTTTTTCAGAACGCACAATCACCTGGTTATTCACCTGTGCCACCACTAAGCCATTCACAGGCTTGATCCGCATGAAATGCCGCGGCTCATCAGGACGGTGAATGGCATTCTTGACAAAAGTTACCGGTTCTTCAGCCATAGTTATCTCCTCATTTATGCTAACAACAATGTTTCAGCTTCAAAGGTAGTAGGATTCAACAACCTGCTACCGGTTTTGATCCCTGCCAGCGTTCTGACGGGAGCATTTTATCTATCCCAATTTATTTGCTTTTTGCATGTTTTCACGCTATTTAACAAACTTTAACTTCCCCAATTATGCCCGAATGTTATTTGCCTTTCACCTTTGCATTGGTATTTAAAAAAGTGGTTTATATGATGATACAACGGGTGATGGGGTTAGTGTTGTGTTGTTTGTTCATTAGTACGCTGTCAGCCAGTGCGCAGGATCAGAAGGTAACCATCAGTGGCTATGTAGCGGAAGAAAGCAGCGGTGAGCGCTTAATCGGAGCAAATATTTATGAACTGAAATCGCAGAATGGCACTGTCACGAATAACTATGGGTACTTTAACCTCTCAGTACCCAGGGGACAAGCCATCCTGAAAATCAGCTATGTGGGGCACGGGACGATCTACGACACCCTGAATGCCCAGTCTGATCAGCAAATCAACTACCAGCTCTCCTCTACCGTAGAGATGGAAGAGGTAACGGTAAAGGGGGAGCGCAGCCTGCATCAGGAATCCCAGATGAGCAAGATGGAGATGCCCGTGGAGGAGATTGACGATATGCCTCAGCTATTTGGTGAGGCGGATGTCATGCGGGTAGCCAAGAGCATGCCCGGCATTCAGGGCGGCAATGAGGCCTCCAGCGGCCTCCATATCCGGGGCGGCAGCCCGGACCAGAACCTCATCCTGCTGGATGGGGTGCCGCTGTATCACGCCAGCCATCTGGGGGGCTTTTTCTCGGTTTTTAACTCAGCTTCCCTGAAAAACATGGAGATCTACAAGGGCGGCTTTCCGGCCCGGTATGGCAACCGGCTTTCATCGGTCATTGATATCCGCATGAAGGATGGCAACATGAAGGAATTTCACGGGGAAGGCAGCCTGGGCCTCCTCTCTTCGAGACTTATGCTGGAGGGACCGATCGTTGAGGATAAGACTTCTTTCATGTTCTCAGGCCGGCGGACGTTTCTGGACCTGCTATCGAGACCGTTTGGGGGTTTTGGCACGGGTGATCTTAGTATTTTCTACTACTTCTATGATGTGAATGCCAAGCTCAACCACAAATTTTCGGATAAGGACCGGCTTTACGCCAGCTTTTACAATGGGGATGACCGTACCACAATTGAGCAGGATTTTGATGGCGGCAAGGTAGAAAACCTGAACGCCTGGGGTAACCTGATGGGCTCCCTGCGCTGGAACCACGTTTTTAATCAGGAGCTCTTTGCCAATTTCACAGCTAACTATTCGCGTTACCGCTTCAAGGTGGATATTGAGCAGAATAACCGGCAGTCTTCTTTTACCCAGCGGTATGAGTCGAATGTGAAGGATTATTTCCTGAAGGCGGACTTTGAATACCAGCCCCATCCGGATCATAGCATCCGCTTTGGGGCTAAGAGCACGTATCACACCTTTACGCCGGGGTCAACCGAAGTCGGGTCTGAGTCCTCGATTGCGGATGTCGATACCTCCTACGGTTCCGATAATTTCAACAACATGCAGTACAGCCTGTACGCCCAGGATAAATGGAACATCACGCCCCGGCTGGAGGTGAATGCCGGCTTGCGGGGTGCGGCTTTCCGGACTGATAACAATACCTACTACAGCGCACAACCGCGGATCTCGGGCCGCTACCTGCTGAATGAGGAGTCCTCTATCAAGGCCTCTTATGCCGAAATGCAGCAATTCGTGCACTTGCTGTCCAGTAGTGGCGCTGGCTTACCTACGGATCTGTGGGTCCCTTCCACTGATAACGTCAAGCCCCAGCAATCCCGCCAGGTGGCTGCTGGTTATTCCCGGACCCTTTTTGAGGGCCGCTACAAGCTGAACATCGAAGGCTTTTACAAGACCATGGATAACCTAATCACCTATGAACCGGGGGCGAATTTCCTGAGCACTTCTTCTAACTGGCAGGAAAATGTGCGGACAGGCGGCAGCGGGCGCTCCTACGGGGCTGAATTGCGCTTCCAGCGAAAAACCGGCAATACTACCGGGTGGATCAGCTACACACTGAGCAAGAGCACCCGGAAGTTTGACCAGATCAACTTCGGGGAGCGCTACCCCTACCGCTATGACCGGCGGCACAACGCCAGCGTGGTGGTTAATCATCAGCTGAACAAGCACATCGACCTGTCGCTACGCTGGAGCTATCAGACCGGGAACGCCCTTACCCTGCCCTATGGCCATTACAGCTCTCAGTTAGCGGCTGAAAATGAGGTTTCCATCTACCAGGAGAAAAACGGCTTCCGGGCGCGGCCCTACCACCGGCTGGACCTTAGCGCCAACTTCACCAAGGATATCGGCTGGGCTGAGCGAACCTGGAATGTAAGTGTGTACAATGCCTACAACCGGCAGAATCCATTTTTTTACTATTTCAAAGACCAGGAAGAGGGCAATCGCCAGCTCTTCCAGACCAGCCTTTTCCCCGTGTTACCATCGGTTAGTTACAGCTTAAAATTCTAAAAGCCATGCAAGTCATAAAATTGATTATCCAGTCAGGTGTGATCTTCACGGTGCTGAGCTTCACAGGATGCGAGCAGAAAATTGAGAACCCGAAAATTCCCGATCAAAAGGAAGGGTATGCCATTGAAGCAGCGCTGACGGCTAACGACAATGCTAAAGCCTTTATCTCGAAAAGCACCAGCATTCAGCAGGGCCTGAAGCGTGTTAATCCGGCTGACGTGGATATCAGCCTTCGTCAGGACGGAAAACAGGTAGCGACCTTAACGGATAGTGGGAATGGTTTCTTTACGGCATCAAAGCAAATCAAGGCCGGCCAAACCTATGAGGTAAGAGCAAACGGTCCGGAAGGCATGGCTACTGGTTCTACCACGATACCTGCAGCCGTGGGAGTTGATACGGTCATTTTTGAGGACTCAGCTGACCGCTTCCCGAACAATGAATTTTACCACGCCATTAAAATCGGCTTCCGGGACCCCGGAAAAACAACTGATTATTATGCAATAGAAGGTGTAATAGGGACCCCGGAAAGTCAGTCCCCGCGGCCTGTGGATCTTTCCTACGTTAGTCCGGCTATCAGCTTTCAATATGACGATACCAAGGCCTTTTTGAAGGATCAGAGCTTCAACGGGAATCGGTTTTCCTTGACCGCCTATGTCAATGTTAATGACTTCCCCCTCCAACAGCTTCGCCAGAACTTTACCCTGCGCCTGAAGCATGTCTCTGAATCCTACTTCAATTACTTCCAGTCGCTGGATCAGCTGTCAAATAATTCCGGCACCAATCCGTTCTCGAATGAGCCAGCGCTGACCCAGGGTAATGTACAGGGGGGCTTCGGCTGTGTTGGAGGGCTCAACGTAGCTACCGCCCAAATCCCTTAGGCCGGCAGGTCAGCCCCTGTACTGATTGGCAAAGGATAGCCATGGCTGATCTTTGCCCGATCAGCCATGGATGCTCAAAATTCCTCTCCGCTACGGCCTTGTAGCATTAGCGTACTTAGTCCGCTAAATACAGACACCAGCTATTCCTGAACGTGTGCACTGCCTGGTGTCCTAACAGCCACCTCTTCCCTGCGCCTCCCTGCTACGTAGTAGCGGATTAGTGAGGCTGTAACCGCTGGCATGAACCAGCTTAAACAATTGCAAGGCTTAATTTTGAACGGTGTCCAACCGCTAAGTCCTTCATCCCATGGCCTTCCACACCCTATCCGTGATTGTTCCTGCCTATAATGAGGAACAATTTATCACGACCATTCTTACCCATATCCACACGGCAGAGCTGGCTTATGATCTCCGGAAGGAAATTGTAGTGGTAAACGATAACTCGCAGGACCGAACGCAGGCCCTGGTTGAGGAATTTATGCACGAGCACCCTGATGCCCATATCAACCTGAACAAGCACAAAATCAACCAGGGCAAAGGGGCTGCCTTGCATACGGGTATCCAGCAGGCTACCGGGGATCTGATCATAGTTCAGGACGCGGACCTGGAATATGACCCCCGGGAGTTTAACAACCTCCTGAAGCCGATTATCGAAGGGGCGGCTGATGTGGTGTATGGATCGCGGTTTCAGGGTGCTTACCCTCACCGGGTGCTGTTCTTCGGACACTCTCTGGGCAATGCCTTTCTAACCTTCGTTTCCAATGCCCTTACCAACCTGAACCTAACGGATATGGAGACCTGCTATAAGCTATTCCGGGCTGATATCCTTAAGCAGCTGGATTTACGGGAAAAGGAGTTCGGCTTTGAACCGGAGGTGACGGCTAAGATGGCCAAAGTTGAGGGTATCCGGGTGTATGAGGTGGGTATTTCTTACTATGGCCGCACCTACAGTGAGGGCAAAAAAATAACCTGGGTCGATGGCCTCAAGGCTATCTACTACATTCTGAAGTACAACATCTTCGCCCGGCCTCGTAAAAAACCCAGGCCCTGATCAGTAAACAAGAACATCAGATAGACCGGTAAAACTAATAGCGGGGCATCGAGGGCCTGTAGTTAGCCGTTAAGGGTTATCAGAAAAAGGCCTTAGACCAGGGTGCTTCCTGCGGCTAAGGCTGCATGGCCGCAAGGTAATTTAGCGCGCCTAGAGGCAGTAGCTCAGCTTTGCTGTTGTCAGCTTATGCAACCCCCGCACTTCAGGCTTTTAAATAGACTTTATGGTATGCTTACTAAAAAAAGCAGGGGGGTGTATCAAAAGCCCCCTCAGTTTTATCAAGCCAAATACAGGAATTAAAACAATAGCTTGAATCTCAGAAGTTTAATAATTTTCCTGAAGGCTTTTAAAACGGAAAAATCCCAGATTTTTTCCGTTTTGATACACCCCCCTGCCAGTCAGCTATTTTATCACGTGACCCTCTTTGGCTTTAG
>CAYYUA010000012.1:0-13689 GCA_964474835.1 uncultured Sphingobacteriales bacterium | reverse complement strand
CCCTCTTTGGCTTTAGCGCTTTTGCACCCGCCGGGTATAAGTAGAACTGGCTGAGGTGACTTTCAGGGTGTAAAGCCCTTTGGAGAGGGATTGCCCCGCCAGGTCCACCTTAACTTTCTGGCTGGACTGGGTGGTATGAACCACCTCCTCATGCACTTTCCGGCCCTGCATAGAGTAAACAGCAACGGAAAGATCCTGCGCTTTATTCGGCACCTCAATAGCCAGGCTTTCCTGGAACGGGTTGGGATAAACCTTCAGGTCAGTAGACAGCCGGTTAATAGCTGTACCAGTACCCTTTCCGGAGAGGTCATCCTTCTGAACAGCATTTGCAGCCCAGGTCTTACCGTTTTGCTTTTGGTAGACAAGCCCTATCACGGATAGCTCATCCATGTTGTAGTCATTAGGGATTGTGTAACCATAAGTCTTTTGGTAATCTTTACCAGTTTGCGGCGCATCAGGGATCACCTTGCCATCACCATTGGCTCCGTCCAGCATTTTACGGACTACATGATCGTGCTCGTAATCTGAACCAGCGTTGGTTTGTGGCAGGTCGATCCCACTTTCCAGCACGTAAGCATTGACGTAGTAATCCCCCTCATCCGCGTAGGTAAAACTTGCTGTCAGGTCAATTTCCAGCTGGCGGTTTTCCCGGTCCAGAGAAGGATCGGCTGAAACCTTTACGGGCGTTAAGGTACCTGCATTACTTGTAGCCTGGTCCTTCCATTGGCCCCGGTTAGCGTTCACCTGGTAGGAGCCAAAACTTCCCATGTTCAGGATGCCGCCGGGCGTGGAAACACCATCTGCATAGTAATCCGTGTAGTAATTGGTTCCGGCCTGGGTCGATAGCTCATCACTGTGATGAAACTTAGCCACAGCCACATCCTCATTATTCTCGGCTATACTGTTGGCCTTTTTATTAGCAGGTGGGCAATACTGGCACCAGGTTGCGGTCACCACTTCTAAAAGCGTACCGCGTGCAACCCCATCGGCAATAGCAGTGCTTTGCACTGTAATGGTATCATTGCGGGGATTGGTGTCGCCATCAGTATCATGAACCCAGGCTTTTAGCGTAAAGTCCCCCTGATCATCCAGTGAGAATTCATCAGGGTGTTCGAAAGGAACATAAGTGCGCTGCCCAATACCACCACCGCGGATATTGATCTTCCTTGAGGTGTTGATATTGCCCGAACCTTCGATGGTGTAGCTAACGCGGAAGGCTTTTAGCTTTGTGCTTGCTTCATTAGCAACATTGACTTCAAGCTGGTAGCTCTTCCCGGTTTTGACGTAGGGGTTTACGTTAGCCGATGAGATAGTAGCATCCTGCCCGGTTACCGTTGTGGTAGAAAACAGGCAAAGGAGCAGCGGAATGGATAACAGCGTGTTAAAGCTTTTCATAACGTCACTTTTTTGGTTCTCTACTCGATAATCAATCCGCTTTCAGGGTAGGTCATAATCTTCGATTCCTGACCCTTGTCTATACGGATTTTTATTTTCAATTATGAGCTTGTAACGGTTAATGCCAACTTATATTTTATCAACCGTTAAAAGGTTCGTAAAAGTAAAAGTTAGATTTTCCTGGTCTGATAAAGGACGGGCTTCCTTAAACTTCAGCGTAGTAGCAAAAGCTTAGCTTACCACAGAAAAGGCCTCTGTTCGGGCAGGAACAAAGGCCTTTTTTGTGAGAATAACTCAAGTGTCAGTCAGTCGCTACTGGATCACCACCTTTTGGGTGCGGATCCCATCGCCATCGTATAGCTTTATCATGTAAACGCCTTCTGCCAGATCTGCCACATCCAGGGTCTGGACGCCTTGCTGACTGAAAACCTGGCGATCCCGGACCTGGCGGCCGGTAATGGTCAGCAGCTCGAGGCGCTCAGCGTCCCTGCTGATCTCAATGCGGAGCTCATCATCGGCGGGATTCGGGTAGACGCTCAGACCGGATTGCTGAGTCCTGCCCTCAAGGCCCACATTCTGAATGGAGAAACAAGCTGAGGTATCCCGGCAGCCACCGCCTTGGTCAACCGCCACCGCATAGCTGGCTGAGCGGAAGGCACGGAAGGTTTGGCCACTGGAGCCGTCAATTGGCTGGTAGCCTCCTGTGGTGTCGCAAATCAGCCACTGGTAGTTGCCGGTTGGCACATTGGCCCTGATCGTTCTCCTGCCCGTCTGACTCAGGCTCACGTTCAGGGAGCCCCCGATGTTGAGGTTGATCACCAGAACACTGTCGCAGCCGGCTGATGTGGGAACGGTATCCTGATAGGTGCCGCTGGTATTGTAGGTTTCATCACCACTGGGCACCGTGTAGCTGTTACAGGTGGTAACATCCAGGGTATCGGTAAAGCTCTCGTTGATCGTCAGGTTTATGGTGAGCACACTGTCACAGCCATTAACCGTACGTAGCGTATCCTGATAGCTGCCATTAGCACTGTACGTTTCATCCCCGCTGGGTACGGTGTACTGATCACATACAGTGCGGCTGATGGTATTGGCTTTTCCGCCGGAGATGGTCAGGTTGATGGTGATCACGCTGTCGCAGCCATCAATTGTTGGAATGGTATCCTGGTAAGACCCGCTGGAAGTATAGGTCTCGTCACCGCTTGGCACCGTGTATTCGGTACAGGCAGTGACATTAGCCGTGCTGGTTTTGCGCTGATTAACGGTCAGGTTAAATGTGATTACGCTATCGCATCCCCGGGCATTGACCAGCGTATCGCGATAAGTGCCGGACATGGAGTAGGTTTCATCCCCGCTCGGCACGGTAAAGCTGTTACAAGCGCTACGGGTTACCGTTTCCGTAACCTCTTCGCGGAGATTGATGGTGAGGACGGTATCACAGCCACCGGAGCCGGGTACGGTATCATTGTAAGCCCCCTCGCTGGCGTAGGTTTCATCACCGCTAGGCACGGTGTACGAACCGCAGAAGGCAGCACTTAAGGTGTCATAGGCAAAGTCCCGGATGGTCAGATCAATGCTGATTACGCTATCACAGCCGTTTACGGTGCTTAGGGTGTCCTGATAGGTGCCGGCACTGGTGTAGGTAGTATCACCGCTTGGTACCGTATAGCTATTACAGGCGCTTACTGTGGTGTTAGTAGTTTTCGATTGATTGATCGTCACATTATACGATACAATGCTATCGCACCCATTAGCTGCGGTAAAGGTGTCCGGATATAAACCTGAAGCGAAATAAGTCTCATCCCCGGTGGGTACCACAAAGCTATCGCAGACCGTACGGGCTATGGTATCGGTGATCTCCGGAATGTTCAGGTTGATCGTGAATACGGTATCACAGCCACTTGGCGTGGCCAGCGTGTCGTTGTACTGCCCACTGCTGGTGTAGGTACTATCCCCGCTCGGCACAGTATACGGATCGCAGGTTGTGGTACTAAAGGTATCATACGCGAAGTCCTGAATTGAGACATTGATCGTTAGGAAAGTATCACAACTGGGGCTCCGCACCGTGTCTTGGTATGTTCCACTGTTGGCAACGGTCGTATCCCCGCTGGGTACGGTGTACTGACTGCAGGAGGTAACAGACAGGGTATCCCTGGTCTGGTTAGTCAAGGTCAGGGATATGAAAACAATGCTGTCACAACCATTTGAAGCCGTCAGGGTATCAGCATAGGGGCCAGTAGGCTCACGAGTAAGCGTGGTATCGCCACTGGGCACTGTGTAGCTGCAGCCACCTGTATCGCTGACGAAATCCTGCTTTTTCTCCAGGATATCCAGTTCCACCCGGAGGAAGCTGTCACAGCCATTTGTGGCCGTCAGGGTATCTGTGAAGGTAGTGTCGGAGAAGTAATCGGTCGTATCGCTTCCCATGTATGTGTACTGATCACAAACCGAAGGAGTAATGGTATCCCTGATAGGCCTGCAAAGGGTATTCAGGGCAGTATCAGTCCGGATAGGCGGATTGGCATCAAAGGTGATATCCGCATAATTGGTAAACTTAGTACCCGGGGTTGCACCGGATTTAGGAGCTACCTCAAATTCGATAAAGCCCTGGCTACCAGAGAAGTTCGTACCACTATCGGGCAGGTTGATATTGTTGAAGTTGAAGGTCAGCACCCGGTTATTGACACTGAGAGAGTAGGCATCAGAGCTATCCAGCACTGTAACAGTAGCCGGATCCAGGTCTGTGTCAAGGGTATCAGTGATGGTAACGTTGAAGGCTGTACCATTCCCATTGTTTTGGAAATTAATGGTGTAGTTCAGCGGCTGCGGATCCTGGATAAAGCCGCTATCCGTGGTGCCAATAGGGGAAACACGCTTGTTATTGGGATCGTACGAGTTGGTTACGGTACGGCAAAGCGTCTCACTGTTGTTACCAGGATTGCTGTCACCAGCCGCCTGAAGCTTGAGGGTAACACACCGTTTAGTGCCAAACTGAGCGCTGTTCTTAGTGTAAATGGGAAGCTTTACGCTATTGAAGTCAGAAGCAGTAGTCTGCTTCAGGTTGTACTTAACGGTATCCCCACTAAGGCTGGTGAACTCCGGGTACGAGGGGCTGGATGGATAGCGGGAACGGGAAGTAGTAAGCGATGAGTCCAGAATCACCTTTACGCTTTCGAGCGTATCGGTATTGCAGACATCAAAAGTCTGAATGGAGAAGTT
This sequence comes from uncultured Sphingobacteriales bacterium, assembly GCA_964474835.1. Lineage (GTDB taxonomy): Bacteria > Bacteroidota > Bacteroidia > CAILMK01 > CAYYUA01 > CAYYUA01. The sequence goes on along the minus strand of CAYYUA010000012.1, from coordinate 9,075 downwards.
CAGGTCGCGCGCCTGGCCAACCCGGAATTCTCCGAATTCCACTCCACTAATGTTGGCCTCGAAATCACTGCCGTCACACCTCAGGCCAAAATTTACATTTTTACCTGGCAGGTTTGTTACTGTGCGGGTGGCATTGGATGCACAGCGGTGAGTCAGCTGGCTTGTATCGTTAAATACAACATCATAGTTCTGGCCTGAAACCACTTTAAAGTCATACTGGCCTTGAGCGTTGGTCCGGGTTACCCCGATCAAAGTATCGGTAGAGGCATCACGAAGCTGAACCGTACGTTGTCCCAGGCCCTGTTCAGAGGATTGATAAGTGCAGTCATTGGTGGTGTCGATATAAGCACGCCCCCCTATCGAATCACAGTTGTTGGTTACATTAACAGTCGTCTGGACTTTATCTGCTGCTGTTCCAAAACTGTCAAGATAAACTGTTACATCATAGGTTCCTGTGCTGGAAAAGCTGTTAGAAATAACGATGGTATCGCTGCTAGTTAATCCTGATGTCGTGTAACCGTTACCATCATCAAAATTGACTTTATAGCTTACAGTAGGAGCCGACTGCGGAATTATCAGGGTAAAATAATTGGTTTGATTAGGAGTATTGCAATTTCCTCCGCCAGACAGTGAGTCCAGGTAAATGCGACTGGCATAGTTGGACGAGGGCCGGTTCAGACCGAAGTCAATGGGCTGGGAACCGGGGTTGCTGGCCGTCTGGGTCGGGCTCTGGCAGGTGTGCCGGAAATTCCCGGTATCCAAAAACTGAACCTGAACAGTGCTATACACCGAAGTATCAACCTGAATAGAATAATCGCCTGATGCGTTTGTAACGGCCGAATCGATCTTGTTGCTGCTATTATCCAGCAGGTAAACCTCTACACTGTCCAGCCCGAAATCCACCGGGTCTTCTGAACAGTTGCTGTCTACATCAGCGTAAACAGACCCGGTAAGGTTAACGGTCTGCCCGCAGACCCCGGAACTAAGCAGGAGGCCTGTACCTACTAACAAACCCAGGATGAGATGCTTAAATAGCTGGTGGTACTTGTAATAATTCATCATACAGTAGATTTAGTGCTTAACCATTATCATAAAAGGCCTTACCGGAAACGCTGGTAAGGTAACCTATCAAACATTAGCCTATGGCATCAAAATTAAGCGTTTTTAATAATTCCCGGAAACCGGTTTTCCTTCATTTATTAAGGAGTACAAATCTTTATAACAGGGAATACGATGACACGTGGTACTGGGTTGGGTATCAGGGATTCTAATTTATCCAGCCCATCTATAGCAGGCACCAGCCGCTGCCTACAGCTGCTCAGCTAAGAAGGCCGTTCCCGGTTACCAGCAGGCAGGCTCTGCCGTGTTTTCGGCCGATCGCCCTTATCTTTGTAGATGCCAAATAAGCACCACTTCCTATGAGCATGCCCGGGGCGTATGACCCTTCGACACTGGAACCCTATTGGTACGAGCAATGGCAGGAGCACGGCTTTTTCCATTCCGAGCCGGATGAGCGGACGCCTTACACCATTGTCATGCCCCCGCCCAATGTGACGGGCGTTCTGCACATGGGCCACCTGCTGAACAATACGCTGCAGGACGTGCTGATCCGCCGGGCGCGCCTGCAGGGCTACAATGCCTGTTGGGTGCCGGGCACCGATCACGCGTCTATTGCCACGGAGGCTAAGGTGGTCAACATGCTGAAGGAAAAGGGCATCGATAAGCGCAGCCTCACACGCGAGGAGTTCCTGGCCTATGCCTGGGAATGGAAAGAAAACTATGGCGGCATCATCCTCGATCAGCTAAAGCGCATCGGGGCCTCCTGCGACTGGAACCGCACCCGCTTTACCATGGAGGATGAGCTCTACCGCTCGGTGATCAATGTATTTGTGGACCTGTACCGGAAGGGCTATATCTACAAGGGCGTGCAGATGGTAAACTGGGATGTGCAGGCTCAGACTGCCATCTCGGATGAAGAGGTCAATTATAAGGAAGTCAACTCTGCCCTCTATCATGTCAACTACCCGCTGAAAGGCAGCGACCAGACCATCCCTATCGCCACCACCCGCCCGGAGACCATCCTGGCGGATACGGGCGTCTGCGTGAACCCGGACGATGAGCGCTACCAGCACCTGATCGGTCAGACGGTGATCATCCCGCTGGTGAACCGTGAAGTGCCGGTGATCGCGGATGAGCATGTGGATCCGGCATTCGGCACCGGAGCGCTGAAGATCACCCCCGCTCATGACATCAATGACTACCGCATCGGGCAGCGGCACGGGCTGCCGGTGATCGATATGCTGAATTTTGACGGCACGCTGAGCGAAGAGGCAGCGCTTTTCATCGGGCAGGACCGCTTTGAGGCCCGCAAATCAGTGGCTCAGGCCCTTCAGGAGGAAGGCTACCTGCTGAAGACCGAAACGCTGAGCAACAAGGTCGGCTACTCGGAGCGGACCGATACGGTGATCGAGCCCAAGCTTTCCAATCAGTGGTTCTGCCGGATGGCGGAACTGGCTAAGCCTGCCCTGGATAGCGTGGTCAATGATACCATCGCTTTCTACCCGGAAAAGTTCAAGAACAGCTACCGGCAATGGATGGAGAATATCCAGGACTGGTGCATCTCCCGCCAGCTGTGGTGGGGCCACCGGATTCCGGTCTACTACACGCCGGACGGAAGCTTTGTAGTGGCTGAGACGGAAGCGGAAGCGCTGAGCCTGGCGCGCCAGCAAACCGGCAATGCCAACCTGCAAATGGCAGACCTGACGCAGGAGGAAGATGTGCTGGACACCTGGTTTTCATCCTGGCTGTGGCCGATCACGGTCTTCAATGGCATCAATGAGCCGGATAACGCGGAAAAGCAGTACTACTACCCCACCGATGTGTTGGTGACAGCGCCTGATATCATCTTTTTCTGGGTGGCCCGGATGATCATGGCTGGTTACGAATACGAAGGCCAGCGGCCGTTTGCCAAGGTGTACTTCAATGGTATGGTGCGGGATAAGGATGGCCGGAAGATGTCCAAATCCCTTGGCAATTCGCCGGATATCCTGCGCCTGATCGATGATTACGGGGCGGACGGCACCCGCTTTGGCGTGCTGATCAGTTCGCCGGCCGGCAATGACCTGCTGTTTGACGAAAAGCTCTGCGAGCAGGGCCGGAACTTTGGCAACAAGCTCTGGAACGCCATGAAGCTGGTCAAAAGCTGGTCGCTTAACAATAAGCTCGGGGAGCAGCCGGATGAGGCGGTCCGGCAGCGCCATCAGCAGAGCATTGCGCTCTTCCGCAGCCGCCTGTACGCCACTGTTGAAGCCCTGGAAGCCAACTACGAGCGTTTCCGGATAGCTGATAACCTGACGCAGATCTACCGCCTGATCTGGGATGAGTTCTGTTCCCAATACCTGGAGTGGGTCAAGCCGGGTAAGCAGGAGGTGATGGACCCCGAAACCTACGAGGCTACCCTGGCCTTTTTTGAGGAGCTGCTGAAGCTGTTGCACCCGTACATGCCCTTTATCACAGAGGAGATCTGGCACCAGCTGCGCGAGCGCTCGGACGAGGACTACCTCATTGTGGCCCGGTACTCACCGGTCCGCTCCTATGATGAGGCTGTGTATCAGCAGTTTGATCACCTGACCGAAGTGCTGGCCGCTGTCCGGAATTTCAAATCCCGGCAGGGCATCAAGCCTACGGAAACAGTAGGGCTACAGGTCAGTGCTGCCGATCCGGCCTTCTACCAGCATTACGAGCCCATCATCAGGCAGGCGGCTGCTGTGAGCGAGCTGACGGTAGTGGAATCCATTACCGATACGCAACAGACGGTGATGGTGAACAAGGATCAGCTGCAGTTTCAGGCTGAGGAGGCCGTGGATGTGGATGCCCAGCTGCAGCAGTTAGCAGATGAAAAAGCCTACAACGAAAACTTCCTGCAATCGGTCAATAAAAAGCTCAGCAACGAGGGCTTTATCAACAATGCCAAGCCGGAAGTGGTGGAAAAGGAACGCCGGAAAAAGCAGGATGCCGAGGAAAAGATCCGGAAGCTGCAGGCCAGCATCGAGCGCCTTCAGAACCTGAAAAAAGAACAATCCTGAGCAGAAGCATCTAACGGCTTACCCCTGCTTCTCTCCCAACAAAGCAAAAAGCACGAACCCCCGAATAGCCCATGCCCGAGAAAGCCCTGATCATTGATTTTGGTTCCCAATACACCCAGCTGATCGCCCGGAAGGTGCGCGAGCTGAATGTCTATTGCGAGGTCAAACCTGCAGAAAGCCTGCCCCTGGCTGAGGATGAGGCTGTGAAAGGCGTCATGCTATCCGGTTCGCCCTTTTCAGTGACAGATGAGCAGGCACCTGCTTTTGATCCGTCCCGCGATCTGCCGGATGTCCCGGTACTGGGCATCTGCTACGGGGCGCAGTGCCTGGCTCAGCAGGATGGCGGCCAGGTAGAAGCCTCGCAGCAGCGGGAGTACGGCCGGGCTTACCTGGAAAACCTGGACACCCGCTCCCCGTTCCTGACCAACCTCCGTGAGGATGCGCCGGTCTGGATGTCCCACGGGGATAGCATCCTGAGCCTGCCGGCCTCCTACCATGTGCTGGCCAAGAGCGAAACCGGCAACATTGCCGCTTTTCAGCGCGATGAAGAGCCGGTCTACGGCATCCAGTTCCACCCGGAAGTCACGCACACCCAGGGTGGCACGCAGCTGCTGGAGAACTTCCTGGTCCGGATCTGCGGCTTTGAGCAGGACTGGACGCCCACCAACTTCATTACAGATACCGTTACCAACCTGCGCGAGCAGATCGGGGACAAGGGCGTGGTGATGGCCCTTTCGGGCGGGGTGGATTCCTCAGTAGCTGCCTGGCTGATCCATCAGGCTGTGGGCGCGCAGCTGCACTGCATCTTTGTGGACTCCGGCCTGCTGCGGAAAAACGAATACGAACAGGTACTGGCCTCCTATAAGCATTCCGGCCTGAACGTCCGGGGCGTGGATGCCAAAAAGCAGTTCTACCAGAACCTGGATGGCGTTTCCGACCCCGAGGAAAAGCGCCGCATCATTGGCGAGACGTTTATTGCGGTTTTTGAGCAGGAAGCCCTGGCGCTGGATAACATCGGCTTCCTGGGCCAGGGCACCATCTACCCGGATGTGATCGAGTCAGCCGGGAAAGGCAGCACCGCGGCTACCATCAAGAGTCACCACAACGTAGGCGGCCTACCAGCCCGGATGAACCTGGATGTGGTAGAGCCGCTGAACACGCTCTTCAAGGACGAGGTCCGCAAAGTCGGCCGCACACTGGAACTGCCTGATACCATTATCAACCGTCACCCCTTCCCGGGTCCCGGCCTGGCGATCCGCATTCTGGGAGCCGTCACGCCTGCGAAGGTCCACATGCTGCAGGAAGCGGATGCCATCTACATCAATGAAATGGTGAATGCCGGCCTGTACAACCGGGTCTGGCAGGCCGGTGCTGTGCTGCTGCCCGTCCAGAGTGTAGGCGTGATGGGCGATGAGCGCTCCTACGAGCAGGTAGTGGCCCTGCGCGCTGTGCAGTCGCATGACGGCATGACGGCCGACTGGGTGGACCTGCCCGCGGACTTCCTGAGCCGGGTGGGGAACCGCATCATCAATGAAATCCAAGGCATTAACCGCGTGGTGTACGATATCAGTTCTAAGCCACCGGCCACCATTGAGTGGGAGTAATCCCCCTAAAATCGTTTTGTATGGCTTATCCGCGTCCAGCTGCTTTGCGGTTATCCCCGATCCTGATCACAGTTCTCCTGCTAACCGGATTATCGGCCTGTTCGCTCTTTAAGGACATTGAAACAGCGAAGCAACCGCCTGAGCCAGCTAAAAAGCCGGATACGACCCGGAAAGCCGATAAAGCGGACCAAAAATCCCGGGCTGAGCAAGATTCCATTGCCCGGGCGAAGCGGATCAGGGACAGCCTGGACCGGCTTTACCCCCGCCGGAGACCGGACACCCTGCAGGTAGCCATGATCCTGCCGCTGTACGCTGAGCAGCAGCTGGATACCCTCACCACATCAACCCGTATCAACAAGATATCGCGTATCGCCAGGCAGTTTTACCGAGGCAGCCGCATGGCTGTGGACAGCCTGAAAAGCTGCGGCATGCACATCCGGCTGACAGTTTTTGATTCCCGCAACGATAGCTTCCGGATCAAAACAATTCGCGAAAAGCTAAAAGGAGATAGCACCGATCTTATCATCGGTCCGTTTTTTAGTGAGCACGTCAGGCGCCTGAGCGCCTTTGCCAGGCGAACCGGAACGAACCTGGTCAGCCCGCTGGCTAACGTGGCGCAGTGCCTGAAGAACAACCCCTACTACATCGCAATGGAACCGGGCAAGGATGTGATCGCCCGGCAGATCGCTGACCTGGTGCACCGGAAGTTTCAGGGCTCCAACTTTTACGTGGTGCGCAAATATGCTGAGCGGGAGCGGCAGATCGCAAACCGGATGGACAGCCTGGTGGATACGAGTGAAGTAGCCTCTTACCACCAAATTGCGCTTAAGGAGAACCAGTATAACAATTCCCAGGTCTTCCGGGACACCCTGAGCCCGCGCCGGAATGTGATCTTTATCCCCTCAACGGACGAGGCCTTCAGCACAGCTGCTATTTCTGGTATTCAGGGGGCCGATACGATCGTGCGTATCGATTCCATTATTGGGCCCGGAGATACGGCCAAAACCGAATACCTCATCAATCAATCAGTAACGATCATCGGGCTGCAGGACTGGCTCGATTACGGCTCGCTGGATGGGAGCATCATGGAGCGCTTCCATATTCACTTTCTCTCTGATTACTACGTTAATTACAACAAGCTGAGCACGGCTGATTTTGTGCGGCGCTACCGCCGGACCAACTACACCGAGCCCAGCGAGTATGCTATTAAGGGGTATGACTTCACGCTAATGCTGGGCAAGCTGATCAGCCAGTACGGCATTTACTTTCAGCGGGACTGGGAGGACCTGACCCTGGACGGTCTGCACACACGCTTCAGTTTTGAGCAGGAGGAAAACCAGCGCGGCTGGCAGAATTACTACCTGCAGCAACTGCTATTCCGGAATTACGAACTCCGGAAAGTGAACCGCTAATCCCTCCCATGCGGGCAGTCGTTCAGATGAACCATGCGCAGGCCATCGTAGAAGGCTACGATGACCGCCAGCCCCTGAGTGAGCACCTGCGCCGGTATTTCCGGCAGCACAAGCAGATCGGCTCAAAGGACCGGCGGCTACTGCGCAGCCTGGTGTACGGGGCTTTCCGGCTGGGCTACTGGCGTTTTCAGCTGGCTACCGGTACTGCTATTACGCTGGGTTACTACCTGAGCACGCACCAGCCCGATGCCTTCTTAGCACACTGGCTGCCGCAGGTCAGCCGCATGCCCGCTGAATGGGCTGCCAGCCCTGTGGATGAGAAGTGGAACGCCCTGTCAGCCGAATGGGGCGTGCAGTTATGGGATATTTTTCCGCTGTGGGATGAGCTCTCGCAGCAGATCGATAAGGCGGCTTACGTAAAGCAGCTCTTCCGGCCACTACCGGTATATGCCTACCCGCTGAACATCCATATGGCAGAGGTCCGCCAGGCCCTGGACGAGCAGGGTTTTGCCTATCAGGAAATCAACGGCAGCTTTCAATTTCCCCCGGAAACGCGCCTGCAGGCCTTACCGCAGCAGGTCCGGCAGCACCTCGTGGTGCAGGACCGGAACAGTCAGCAACTGGTAGATGATCTCCCGCTGAGCGATTACCAACCGTGGTGGGACTGCTGCGCTGGCGCGGGCGGGAAATCGCTACGGATGAAAGCCCACCAGCCGGGCCTTATCCTGTGGGCTACTGATCACCGGCCCGCTATCCTGAAAAACCTCCAGCAGCGCGTCCGCGAAACGGGCGTGCGCTTAACGCACGTCCGGGAGCAGGACCTGACAGCCCCGCTTCCTGCTGACTGGCCGGCTTTTAAGGGCATGCTGATGGATGCGCCCTGCACCGGTTCCGGCACATGGGCCCGCACGCCTGAGCGCATTACGCAGGTGGACCGCCTAACTATTCAGCGGTATCAGCAGCATCAAATGCAGCTCCTGCGGCAGGCCCTGAATGCCCTTGAGCCCGGTGGGCTATTGGTGTATGTAACATGCTCCGTATTTGAGCAGGAAAATCAAGCGGTAACCCATGCCTTAACCTCGCAGGGCCTTTCCCTGGAGCGGGCCCATTACTACCACGGCCCAGCTACCGGGGCGGAATCCTTCTACTGCTGCCTGCTGAGCGCTTAGACTTGCCGGAAAACAGGCAACCTCAGCATGTACGACAAGAAAAAAGGCTGCCAGCGGCTATCAGCCCGAGGTAAACAGCAAAACGGCAGTTCCCAGAAGCGGGAGGATCAGTGTGCCCACGACATTGTTACCACGGGCTTCTTTGGTGTAACAGCTGCGGTAAGCCGGATCATCGAACAAGGCCTGGTTATCAGACTGGGTTACCGTTGACTGGCCATCTACGGGTGTGGGATCGGATAAGGCAGCTCCGATCGTAGCGATCGGCCCGCCTATCAGGCCATAAAACAGGTGAGCCCCTACTTTACCATGGTATCGATTGGCATCTCTCCGGCCCCGGGCGCACTTCTCTGCCTTACTCAGGGTGGTGATCGGCTTCCCATCTACCATGGGCACTTCCCTGGCAGCCGTATCCGATGAAGCGGTTTTCGCAGCCTTATCCTGGCCCTCGCCTCCGGATCCTGACACCAGGATCTCTTCCTTGCCCTCCTCATAGCGGATCATATAAACGTTAGACCGGGCGATCCTGCGCTTCACATCAGTGGGGTCCTGGTACTGCTGATACATGACAGCCCGGGAGCTAATAATTTCTACCTCTGCTTTGATCTTTTCCCCTTCCATCGTATAGATCACATCCTGCGCTTTTACACCTGAACAGAGCATAGCCAGTAAAACCGCGGTAAGCATACCCGTTTTCAGTACCATTGTGTAGGCTCATTTTGAGGTTATCAATGCCTGCAAACCTAACCACTATTAAGATGAAAAAACACCCGAAAGCTTGATGAGCAGGTGTAAACGTCCTAACTTA
>CAYYUA010000011.1:0-66697 GCA_964474835.1 uncultured Sphingobacteriales bacterium | reverse complement strand
CCCGGCAAGTTTGCCGATTTTGTGGTGCTGGACCAGGATATCATGGGGATTCCGATGGAAGAGGTGCTGGAAGCAGAAGTCCGGAGAACCGTTATTGGCGGGGATGAGGTATACAGGAACCAGCCATAAGCTGAATGCTCAACTACTTCAGAGCTTTTTATTATCCTTAGCAGATGAGCTAATGCTAATACCGCTACCAAAGGCTTTAGCCTCGTTTAACCTTTCTATTTTACCCGGAAATTTTTCGAATTTTGCACGCTGAAAAGTAAAAAACGATAAGTATGGGTTTAAACACCGTAGGTTCCATTGCCTTCGACACCATCGAGACCCCCTTTGGCAAGACGGATAAGATTGTGGGAGGCGCTGCTCCGTACATTGTGCTGTCCGCTTCCTATTTCGGGCTGGATGTCAATAACCTGATTGCCGTTGTCGGGGAAGATTTCCCGCAGGACTATATCGATATGTTCAAGCAAAAGGGTATCAACACCGAAGGCCTCGAGATCAAGGAAGGCCGCAATACCTTCGCCTGGCATGGCCGCTACCACACGGACATGAATACCCGGGATACCCTGAAGACGGAACTCAACGTCCTGGAGGATTTTGATCCCAAGATCCCGGATAGCTACCAGGGTGAGGATTACCTGATGCTGGGTAACCTGACCCCGCAGGTTCAGAAAGCTGTGATTGACCGGCAGAAATCCCGCCCCAAGCTGATCGCGCTGGACAGCATGAACCTCTGGATCGAGAATGAGAACGAAGCCCTGAAGGATACCATCCAGCATATTGACGTGCTGATCATCAATGATGAAGAAGCCCGTCAGCTCTCTAACGAGTACTCCCTGAGAACAGCAGCACGCAGAATTCTGGAAATGGGCCCTGAGTACCTGGTTATCAAGAAGGGTGAGCACGGTGCGCTCCTCTTCCACGGTGAGGAAGTTTTCAATGCGCCCGGCCTTCCACTAGAGGAAGTTTTCGATCCTACTGGTGCTGGCGATACGTTTGCTGGTGGCTTCATGGGCTACCTGGCCAAGACTGATGATATATCCTTTGAAAACATGAAGCGGGCGGTCATTTACGCTTCCACCATGGCTTCTTTCTGTGTAGAGAAGTTCGGTACCGAGCAGCTGCAGAACCTGACGGATAAGCAGGTTCAGGACCGCCTGAACCAATTCCTGAAGCTGGCCAGTGTTGACCTGAAGATGCAGCCTGTTTAAGTACCATTTAGCAGACTACAACAAGCCGCATTATAAAAAGCCCTGATTTCCGGTGGGAAGTCAGGGCTTTTTTTAGGTAGCAGGTGTGAAGGCCTTGCGGTAGATGGGCTGGCGGTACCAGAATTGGGCATAGAGTGCCGGGTATAGCAAAGCATCGGTGAGCAGAGTGCCAGTGCTGAACCGGATATCATCCACAATCTCAGCCCCTCCTTGCACAGCCCGGATCAGGTGACGATGCTGCCATTGCTTCAGGAAGAACGGAAGTTGCTTACCCTCATCCACAAAAGCGATCTGCTCAGCTGAGCGCTGGTTATCGGTGATCTGACTAACCCAGTGCTGCTTCATGACGATCAGGTTTAACCTGAGATGCACCTCATCGCCGGGCTGATTGCCATCAAAGCGAATCAGCTCAGCGGAAACCCAGGGTGGGTTCAGGCGCTCCAGCAGGTGCTCGTCAAATCCTTCCCAGATGGCTGAAACGGTCTGATGCGGGATAAAAGTGGCCAGGTAGATACGCCTCATCTTACAGGGCATCCAGGTTGGCCAGGTACTCTTCAGCCTGATTCAGGATCGCTTCCTTGTTCTTCATCTTGTCCAGGGTGTTGTAGAGCATTCCCATGCGGTAGTTGTTCTGCAGCTTATCACGGTTCTGCTCCATGAAGTGCCAGAAGATGCTGTTGAAGGGGCAAGCCCGCTCACCCACCTTCTTTTTGGGGTCATAGTAGCAGTGCTCGCAGTGATTGCTCATCTTCTGAATATAGGAGGCACTGGAAGCATAGGGCTTTGTGGCCAGCTTACCGCCATCTGCGTACTGACTCATACCGCGGGTATTGGTGATCTCTGCCCACTGGATAGCGTCCATGTAAACGCCCAGGTACCAGTGATCCACCTCATCGGGGTGAATGCCTGCGATCAGGGCAAAGTTACCGGTCACCATCAGCCGCTGAATGTGGTGGGCGTAGGCATTATCCAGCGAATTGTTGATCGCTTCCGAGAGGCAGTTCATGTGCGTATCCCCGGTCCAGTAAAAATCAGGCAGCGGACGCTGGTGATTGAAATAATTAAAGGTTTCGTACTCCGGCATCTGGGCCCAGTAGATGCCCCTCACAAACTCCCGCCAGCCCAGGATCTGGCGGATAAAGCCCTCAATCTGCGCAATGTCGATCTCATCCTGATGGGCCTGCCAGTAGGCTTCAGCCCGCTGAACCACTTCCAGCGGATCAATGATCTTGCTATTCATGGTAAAGGAGATCAGGGCGTGAAAGAGCTTGCCTTCCCCCTGAACCAGCGAATCCTGGTAAGTGCCAAAGGCCGGTAGTGCATTTTCCAGGAAGTGATCAAAGTGCTGCATGGCCTCCTCCCGGTCCAGTGGCATCCTGAAGTCGGAGGGATCTGCTACGCGCCCCATCGTTTCCACACCCGCATCCTGAATAGCTTCGTAGACATCGGAAAGGTCATGGTGGAAATGCAGGCGCTCCGGGATGGGAACTGCTCCGTCATACTTTTGCCGGTTCTGGACATCAAAATTCCACTTATCCCCGACCGGCCGGCCATCCCCGGTCATGAGCACCTGGTAGCGCTTCCGCATATCGCGGTAAAAGCTCTCCAGGAAGTACGTCTTCTTATTGCGGAAAAAGTGCTGTACCTCGTAGCGCCCGGTGATGAAGTGCTCGGTGTCCTGAGCCGTGACCGGCACAGGAAGGCGGTCGGCCATGGCTTTTAGCTTCTCATCCAGCCGGTACTCGTCCGGGTACAGGTAGGCTACCTCGGTAAACCCCTCCTGCTCGATCAATTCCTGAATCTGCAGCTCAAAATCCTGCTTATTCGCCGGGTCCTGTAGCTTGTAGTAGTAAACCTGATGCCCCTGCTGCTGTAGCTGTTCTGCCAGGCGCCGCATGGCCCCGAAAAAGGCCATGATCTTCTGGATATGATGAACGGTGTAGTCCGTCTCTGACCGGCATTCCATCATCAGGTACGTCACCTGCGGATCTACCTCCTCAAACCACGAATGCTTGATGTTGAGCTGATCGCCCAGGATCAGGCGGAGTTCCTTGCGCTCATTAGCCATAAAAGGGCTGATTTTTCGGCTTTAACAATCGAAACCATAGCCCGTTTAGCACGTTGAGAATAAGGGCATTGAGCGCTAAAACATCCTTGTTTTGCCAACTTTGCAAGAAGCCCGGTGCCCGGAAAACGACTAAACTGTAACCATGACAACGATACAAGAAAAGCAATTAACAAAACTTACTGAGCATCCGATCAATACCTACCTGGGTCAATTGCCCAACGGCCTGAACGTGTACATGAGCGTCAATGACGAGGAGCCCCGCATCCAGACGCAGATTGTAGTCAAAGCGGGTTTCCAGGACGATCCGGATGATACCACGGGCCTGGCTCACTATTTTGAGCATATGATGTTCAAAGGGTCTGACCGGATGGGCACCCTTGACTGGGAGCAGGAATCCCGGCTCCTTAGCGAAATTGAGCAATTGTTTGAAGACCACCGCAATACCACAGATCAGGCCCAAAAGCAGGAGATCTACGCCAGGATCGATCAGCTATCAGCGGAAGCTGCTAAGTATGCAGTCCCTAATGAGTACGACAAGCTCCTGTCCACGATCGGAGCTAAAGGCACCAACGCCTACACCAGTTTTGATCAGACGGGTTTTCTGAATAACATCCCGGCCAATGAGCTCGAGCGCTGGCTGAAGATTGAGCAGGAGCGCTTCCGGAACCCTGTGCTACGGCTTTTCCACACGGAGCTGGAAACCGTGTACGAGGAGTTTAACATGCGCACGCAGGACTCCGATCAGGGAAAGATCTTCGATTCCCTTTTCCGTGGGCTCTTCCAGCAGCACAACTATGGCCGCCAGCCCGTGATCGGTAAGCCGGAGGACCTGAAGAATCCCTCCATGCGGGAGATCTACCATTTCTTCAATACCTACTATGCGCCTAACAACATGGCGATCTGCCTGTCGGGTGACCTGGATCCTGAGCAGACCCTGGATATGATCGAACAATACTTTGGCGGATTCGAGCCTGTGGATCAGCCAGAGCGGCCTAAAGCAGAAGAGCCAGCCTTCCAGCAGCCGGCTGAAAAGACGGTGTGGGGGCAGGAAGCGGAAAATGTTATGCTGGGCTACCGGCTCAACGGGGCCAGCTCGGAGGATGCCAAGTACATGAAGGTCCTGGAGGGGCTGCTCTTCAATGAAAGGGCCGGGCTGATCGACCTGAACCTGAACCAGCGCCAGGCCGTCATGCAGGCCATGTGCGGCTTTGTACCGCTAAAGGATTATTCCCTGCTGCTGATCAATGCTATCCCCAGAGCAGGGCAGTCCCTGGACGAAGCGCGGCAACTGGTGTATGAGCAGATCGAGAACCTCAGACAGGGCAATTTCGAGGAGTGGATGGTGGAAGCTGTGGTGAATGACCTCCGCCTGAAGCAGAAAGAGCAACTGGCCAGTAACAATGGGCGTGTAGAGGCCTTTGTGGATGCCTTTAGCAATGAAGTGCCCTGGACCGACTACGTAAGAGAGCTGGAAGGCCTGGCCCAACTGAGCAAGGACGACCTGGTGAGCTTTGCCCGTGAGCACCTGGGCAATAACCATGTAACAGTCTACAAGCGGCAGGGACACGATCCGGATGTGGTGCACCTTGATAAGCCACCGATCACGCCTGTACAGCTCAACCGTGAGGGGCAATCTGCCTTTTTCCGGGAAGTGGCTGAGCTGCCGGGCAGCACAATGGAGCCCCGCTTTCTGGATTTTGACCGGGATATTCAGCACAGCGCCCTGTTGGAGCGTATTCCCTTTCACTACGTGCCAAACCCGGTGAACGACACGTTCCGCCTTTATTTCATTTTTGATATGGGCTCAGACCATGACCTGGAAAAGAGCCTGGCCCTGCGCTACCTGCCGTACCTGGGTACGGATCAGTACAGCCCGGAAGGGATCCGGCAGGCTTTTTTCCACCTGGGAGTCAGCTACCATACCTCTGTCCAGCGGGATCAGTTCTTTGTATACCTGAAGGGCCTGGAAGAGTCCCTCGAGCCGGCCGTTCAGCTACTGGAGCACCTTATGGCCAATGCCCGGCCGGACAAAGAGGCGCTGGACGCGCTGATTGATACCATCCTGAAAGAGCGGGAAGACGAAAAGGCTGATAAGCAGACCATCCTGCGGCAAGGGCTTGTTAATTTCGGGAAGTTCGGGTACCACAATCCCTTCACCAACCGCTTGTCCAGGGAAGCCCTGGCGCAGATTACACCAGAGCAGCTGGTCAGCCACCTGCACGGCATGCTCGGCTTCCAGCACCGGATCTTCTACTACGGCCAGTCCGGCCCGGAAACGGTTAAAGCGCTGATAGCCCCTTACCATCCCCGGCAAGCGGCTCAGCACAAGGTGCCGGAACCTGTGGCCTACGAGCCCTTGGACAGCAAGGATCAGTATGTGTACACCGTCAACTATGATATGGTGCAGGCTGAAATCGTCCTGCTGGCAAGGGATGAAACCTATGATCCTGCTCTGACGCCCTACATAGCGATCTTCAACGAGTACTTTGGCGGAGGCTTATCCTCTCTGGTCTTCCAGGAAATCCGGGAATCCAAGGCCCTGGCTTACTCAGCCTTTAGCTTCTTCACGCAGCCGCGAACGGATCAGGAAGCGCATTACCTGCTATCTTACTTAGGCACCCAGGCTGATAAACTAGGTGAAGCCCTGGAAACCCTTCAGCAGCTAACCGCTGAGCTCCCGGAAGTGCCGGATCAGTTTGAGCAGGCCAGGGACTCCGTAATGAAGCAGATCGCCACAGAACGCATCACCCGTACGAAGATTTTCTGGGCCTATGAGGAAAACCGCAAGCGCGGCATTTACCATGATCAGCGGAAGGATGTGTATGACAAGATGCAAAGCATCACCTTTGAGGAGCTCCGCGCCTTTTTTGATAAGCGTGTAAAGGGTAAGCAGTTCCGCTACCTGGTGCTGGGCAGTCGTGATCACCTGGACTTTGAGCTGTTGCGCTCCCTTGGTCCGGTGGAAGAGCTTAGCCTGGACGCCCTGTTCAACGATACATAATGCGATATTTGGCGCTTAAAGCCAGCAGGTCTGCCTGACGTTCAAAAGGATCACCAGGCCTGTTGGCTTGCTTCATTCCCGTCCACAAAGCCCGTAGCACCTATGATCACGCAGCGCGAAATTCAGTTAGCACCATACCGGCGTGGCATCCACATCATCACCTCTGAAATCAGCTATGTGCTGGGTGATCTGCCTCAGCAGGGCCTGCTGAATATCTTCATCAAGCACACCTCGGCAGGTTTGGCCATCAATGAAAACGCAGACCCGGCCGTCCGGAAAGATTTTGAGGCCATCCTGAACCAAGTGGTCCCTGAGGAGCAACCCTTCTACACCCATAAGGAAGAAGGCCCTGATGATATGCCAAGCCATGTAAAAAGCACCATGACCGGCCACTCCCTGACCATTCCTATCTCTGACGGAGAGCTTAACCTGGGCACCTGGCAGGGCATTTACCTGTGCGAGTTTCGTAACCGCGCCAGCGGCCGGAAGCTGGTCATGACCATTTATCAGTAGCAGCGCGTCCGCCCTGCACCACCCAAATTACTTCCACACGGAGGGCACACCTTTAGAAAAGCCTACCTTTCAGGTATAACGCAGCAGGATTCCAGCCCTCAGTTGCGCCTAAATGCTACCCCATGAGCAACTACCTGATCACCGTTTACGTCCTGGAAGATGATGAGATCTTCGGCAAGCTGGTCAAAAAGGCGCTGGAGGATGACCAGCGCTTTGATGTCACGGTTTTCGATACGGGCGAATCCTTACTTGAGCACCTGGATGACGAGCCTGATATCATCACGATTGACTATTACCTGCCTGAGATCTCCGGGCTCGATGTCCTGAAAAAGGTCAAAGCGCACAAGCCGGACACCATCGCCATCATGGTATCCGGGCAGGAAGATGTGGAAGTGGCCGTTCATGCCTTCCGGGCTGGCGCAAGGGATTATGTGGTCAAAACCGGCAATTCGGTTGAGGAGCTCGTCAGTTCTGTCAAAAATTTCACGTCTGCTATTTCCCTGCGGAAAGAAGTAGAGGACCTCCGGAGCAGAATCCTGGACCGCGAAAAGTACGAGGAGATCATCGGGGAGAGTAAGCCAATTCTAAAGGTGCTGCGCCTGCTCCAGAAAGTGGAAAAGACGGACATCATGGTCCTGCTCACCGGAGAAAGCGGTACCGGTAAGGAGATCGTAGCGCACAACATCCACTACAACTCCCCGCGCCGGAAAAAGCCCTTTGTAACCGTGAATATGCCTGCTATCCCGGAGGACCTTGTAGAGAGCGAACTGTTCGGCCATGAAAAAGGCGCCTTTACCGGGGCTAACTCAAGGCGGATCGGCAAATTTGAGGAGGCCGATCAGGGTACGATCTTCCTGGATGAGATCGGGGAGCTGAGTTTTGAGCTACAGGCTAAGCTTCTGCGCGTCCTGCAGGAGAAAAAAGTAACCCGTGTGGGCAGCAATAAAGAGATCAAGCTGGACGTCCGGGTTATCGCAGCTACCAACCGCAACCTTCACGAAATGGTAAAGCATAACCAATTCCGGGAGGACCTGTTCTACCGGCTACAAGGGTTCCTTATCCACCTTCCACCGCTCCGTGAGCGCGGGAATGATATCATCCTGCTATCCCGGCATTTTCTGGGTGAGTTTGCCCAAACCTACGGTGCTGCTAAAAAGTCCCTCTCCAGAGAGGCCTATCAAGCGCTGCTGGAATACCACTGGCCGGGGAACATCCGGGAGCTCCGCACCGTCATTGAGCGGGCCCTGCTGATATCGGAAACCGAGACCATCACTGCAGATGACCTGATCTTCCCGACAGTTACCGGCTAGTGTTGTCAGTGCTCTCGTAGCCAACCTGCATTCAGCTGCCATCTTTCAACTTCCTACTTTTGCTCTTTTAAACTGCGATAAGTCCGGGCTATGATTCAGCGGGTTGCTTTTTTATCAACATTCTACCCGTTCCGTGGCGGGATCGCACAATCCAATGCCTCCCTGTACCAGGCTTTCCAGGAGCTGGGCTACGAAACCCGGGCGTTTACCTTCACCCGCCAGTACCCGGATCTGCTTTTCCCCGGCAAAAGCCAGTACGTTACCAGTTCAGACAACACCGCGGCTGCTGTTAAGGCTGAGCAGACCCTGGACAGCCTGAATCCCCTTACTTACCTACAGACAGCCAGAGCCGTCCGGGCTTTTCAACCAGACCTGCTGATCCTGCGCTTCTGGATGCCGTTTTTCGGGCCAAGCCTGGGAACAGTAGCCGGCCGGCTGCGGAAGCAGGGAACAACGATCATCAGTGTTATAGACAATGCCACTCCCCATGAGCAGCGGCCGGGCGACACGCTCCTTACGCACTATTTCCTGAACCGGCTGGATGGTGCAGTGGCCATGAGCGAAGCAGTAAAAGCCGACCTTGCCCGTATCAAGCCTCAGCTTCCCTGCTACTACCATCCGCACCCGGTTTATGATCATTTCGGGGAAGCGCTGCCTAAGGAACAGGCTAAAGCCAGGCTCGGCCTGGACCCTACAAAGCGTACCCTGCTGTTCTTTGGGCTGATTCGCGGCTATAAAGGGCTGGACCTGCTACTGGAAGCCTTTAAGCACCTGCCGGCAGACTACGAGCTGCTGGTGGCCGGGGAGGTCTATGGCGATGAAGCGCCTTACCGCCAGCAAGTAGCCGGGCACGAGGCCGAAGCGCGAACGCACCTGCACCTGCGTTATATTGATGATCAGGAGGTCCCGCTTTTCTACTCAGCAGCCGACCTGAATGTACTCCCCTACCGCTCAGCTACCCAGAGCGGGATTCTGGCAGTGGCCCTCCACTTTGAGGTGCCGGTTGTCGCAACTGATACTGGCGGCCTCAGGGAAGTGGTAGAGCAGGCTGACATCGGGCTGATTGCCCCATCGACTGAGCCCGGGGCCATCGCCGGAGCTATCCAGCAATTCTTCCGAGACAAAGCCCCTGAGGCCATGGCTGCCAATATCCGGGCCTATAAAGATTCCCACTCCTGGAAGGAGATGGCCCGGCAGATCGGAAGCTTCACAGCGAAGCTGGGCAGTGGGCAGGACTAACTGCGCTTTCCTGCCAGAGGGCTTCTGAGCTACGATTGCTATTTTTGCCCTTTCTTTAACTAAGCCCCCGCATGAGCGATAAATATTTCGTTATAGATTTTGATAGCACTTTCATTCAGTTTGAAGCGCTGGACGAGCTGGCCGCCATTGCCCTGCAGGATAAAGCCGGCCACGAAGAGCGCCTGGATAAGATCAGGCAGTACACCAACCTGGCGATGGAAGGGAAGCTGTCTTTCCCGGAATCCCTTCAGAAGCGGATCGAGCTCTTAGAGGCTGACCAGTCTGATATCAACCAGCTGGTGAAGGTGCTGCGCCGCAACATTTCCACCTCTATTCAGCGGAACGAGGCGTTTTTCGAGGAATTTTCGGACAGGATCTACGTGATATCCGGAGGGTTTAAAGAGTATATCGCCCCGATTGTCGGGGACTACCATATTGATCCGGACCATATTTTTGCCAATACCTTCACCTTTAATGAAGAAGGCCGCATTGACGGATTCGACCATGAAAACTTCCTGGCTCAGGAAAACGGGAAAGTCCGGCAGCTGGCCAATCTTAATATCAAGGGGGATATCTATGTGATCGGAGATGGCTATACGGATTTCGAGATCCGGGAATCCGGGCTGGCTTCGGGCTTTTATGCCTTTACTGAAAATGTAGAACGGGCCAGCCTTCTGGAAAAGGCCGATCACGTTACTCCCAATTTTGATGAGTTCCTGTTCAAGAATGAGCTACCCCGGGCCATCTCCTACCCCAAGAACCGCCTGAGGGCGGCTATCATGAGCAACCTGCCCAACCGGGTCTCGGAAGGTTTCAGCGAAGAGGGATACGCCCTGCGGTTCATTCCGGCCTCCAGCAGTAAAGAGCGCCTGACAAGCGAAATAGAGCAAGCTACCATTCTGGCCATCGACCCGGAGACTACCGTCACAGCGGAGATGCTGAACTGTGCTCAGCGCCTCTTAGCGATCGGGATCTACGGCACAGAAACGGGCAATGTGGATATGGATGCTGCCCGTCAGAAGGGAATTGTGGTATTCCACGCCCCGCACACCAGCACCCGCAGTGTGGCTGAGATGGCGATTGGCGAAATGCTAACCCTGCTGCGGCAGGTCCCCTACATCAATAATTCCCTTCACCACGGGCTGGTGCCGAAAAACCGCCGGACTCCCCAGGAGATCTTTGGCAAAACGCTGGGCCTGATCGGCTATGGCAGCGTGGGAAAGCAGATCGGAAGCCTGGCCGAGGCCCTGGGGATGGAGATCTGTTTCTATGATCCGCAGGAAGTGGAAGGCCTGGGCAACGCCAAACCCTGCCGCGATCTGCAGGAGCTTCTGACCAATGCGGATATCATCTCCCTTCACATCACTGATACGGAGCAGAACCGGAATTTCATCGATGAGGAGGCCTTTGAGTGGATGAAAGAAGGGGCTATTTTCCTTAACATGAGTTCAGAGGTGGCCGTGGATCACGGAGCCCTGGCCATGCACCTGAAAAGTGGGCGTCTGGCAGGAGCTGGTATCGATCGCTTCCCGGAGACCGATAAACCCCCGCACGATTACACTGTGCTGCAATCCCACCTGCGGCATCTTCCCAATGTCATCCTGACGCCCCATATAAGCGGCTACACTACCGAATCAAAGGCTAAAACGGCCAGCTTTGTCACTGATAACATCATCAGCTTCATCAATTCCGGCTCTGTAGACACGGGTGCTAACTTCCCGGATATTCAGCTACCACCGTTCGACCATGCGCACCGCCTGATCCACATCCACCAGGACTATCCGGGCACCATGGCTGAGATCGCGCGGATTTTTGCTGAGCACAATATCAACATCACCGGCCAGTACCTGAAAACAATGGGCGGTATCGGGTACATGATCACGGATATCTCACACGGTTACGATGAGCATGTAGTGGATGCCATTAAGGACATCCCGCACACGATACGGCTGCGCATCCTGTATTAGCTCAATAGCTCAGCTAAATGAGTCCAGAAAGCCCGGCCCCACAGGGCTATAGGGGCCCGGTGGCGTTTTAAAGGATTGGTGATGCCGGAATACTGCCGCAACTGATACGTAGCCCCTTGCACAGCACCCGGACGGGCGTGCCCCACTAAGCTAAGCATGCGGTTATTGATAAGCGGATCATCACACAGCTGGTAGTCAATGGTATACTGCCTTTCGGTGCTAATTACCAGGTCCTGGGCCTGGTAACAGTTGATGTACCCAACCTTTCCGATGGTATATCCGTCTTTTACCGCACCGCATGCCAAACCCTCAGCAAAAGCACAACCCATGCTATGGGCAACCAAATGGAGTAGATCAGCCGTAGAAACGCTGTGGTAAGCCTTAAAGGCAGGCCAGAACTGGTAGCCCTGCTCAAAACGGCTGGCAACCGTGCTCAGCCGCGGAAAGTCTACGGCTGGTGTGTAGTAAGTAGCATCCTGCAGGAATTGGGTGGCCCCCTCTATAAAGCCGGGCTGCCCGGCTTTCGCAGGCTTCCAGAAAGGCGGGCCCGCACAGGGCGAGCCACCCCCGATTTTGCCATTGATGAAAACAATCAAAACTGCCGCTATTGAACCAAAAATTCTGAAAATACCGTACAGGTAGCGGGCTTCACCCCGCTCAAAGCGCCCCTTTAAAAATTTTTAATTTCGTGAATCATGACCAATCAAAAACCATGTATTATGAGAATCCTTACGAAATGGCTAACACCGCTTTTGATGCTGGCGTTGGCACTACCAACTACTACCCAGGCGCAGGACCTAACCTTTGGATCCGCAACAGCGACAAATGTTAACGATACCATTCCTTTAGGCGGACAGATAGATGTGGAGTGGCAGCTTACCAATGCCGGAAACAGCGCTTTACCTAATAATGATACCGTAAGTATTACGCTTGCTGTTAACAAAGACTCAGTTAACGGTGCCTCCCTTATTTTTCCCGGTGGTTTACCGGCCGGTCAATCTGCCCCGGCAACGCCTGAACGTATTGACCAGCGTTCACTTTCAGAGATTTTAAGTGCCCCGGAATATAGTGAAGGTGATACCACAATAAACCTTATTCTTTCCAATTCCTCAGATAACAACGCCAGTAATGATACCTTTTCCTTCAATGTATACCTGGAGGATAAAGCCATTGACCTAGGCGTGTCAGCCATCAATACAGGCAGTACCGATGTTACCAATATTTTCCATGACTCCTTAACTGCTATAGAGCTGGAAATCCGCAACTACGGAAACGAGACCCTTAAGAGTGGCACCCAGTTTCCGGTAGAGGCCATTGTTGAGTTTCAGCAGGATCGTCTCCTGGATACGTTACCAAATACTGTAAGCCTGGATGAAGACCTGGAGCCCCAACAAACCGCTACTGTCTCAGCAACAGTCTACGCTTCTCCTTTTGCCGACACAGGTGATTACAACCTGGTAGCACGCACTACGTTCGGGCAGGATCCTTATTCAGTTGATCCAGATGGCTCCAATGACACGGTTTCACTTACCACCAATGTTAATTACAAGTACAACATTGAGCCGCGGTTTACCGGCCTTAATGATGGGGATACCATCCTCCGCGGAAGCAATACCACTTTTGGCATAGACCTCTTCAATGAAGGGCCCGGCTTCGTTCGATCGTTCGAGGTCCAAACCCAGCAGGGCAACCGGACAGTGCCGCTAACCATCAATGAAGCCAATTTTGGCATTGACGGGAACTACAGTCCACAAACCTTGCTTGAAAACATACAGCTACCCATTAACCTGCGGGTTAACGGTACCCGGACGCTCGCTCAACCAGGTGATCTTCCTTCGTTCCGGCTGCCGCCTAACGATGACCGCGATAGTGTAGAGCTGAGCTTCTACCACGTATCAGCCGTACCTTCCCGGTTTCTTACTAACCTGACTAACCAAGTAATTCCTGTTCCAACGCTGGACACCAACCGCATAACCCTTTATGTAGAGGATAAGAATTTTGACATCGGGGTTACCAATATCAGCCCTGTAGGCGATACCATTGAGCCTGACCCGACCAATGAGTTTGAGGTGACCATTACCAACTTCAGCTCGGAAACGATAGGCAGTAATAACAGCATCCCGGTTACTTCCTCCTTCAAAGGCAATAACAACTTTGAAACAACTGATGTCGTATCACTGGATCAAGCGGTACCGGGGAACGACAGCGTAACGGTGACGGTAAACCTTGACTTAACTGACATAGCAGAAGGAGAGCAGACCCTGGTCATGGAAACGATATGGAGCCTCCCGAATGCCTACGGCCTGGATAACAATGCTGATAATGATGCTGACTCCGTAGTGGTTACAGTTGGCGAGTCAGACAGCGGAGGTGGAAACCCGGAAGGCATAGCCGAATCATCGCTGGTGAAGAAGGTCAAGGCTTATCCCAACCCGGCTGATGAAAATGTCCGGCTCTCCTATACCCTGCAGGAAAGCAATCGCATTACCGTCAACCTTATCAATGTTGATGGTAAGCAGGTGCGCACCCGCCAGGAAGGCCTTCAGGCACCGGGCTCTCACAATGTTGATTTCAATGTGGAAAGCCTGAGTGCCGGTACTTACTTCTACCAGATCCGGACAGAAGAAGGGCGGCAGACCGGACAGGTTGTAGTGAAGTAGACCTGCTCATCCGGTTTGCCTGAAAAAGGTAGGGCAGCAGCAATAAAGCGCCTGTAAAGCCCGGTTCTCTATGGGAGAGCCGGGCTTTTTTATGACCGGAATCAGCGTTGGTCACGCAACGAATTCACCTATATTTGAACAAAAACCATTCGTATGGCAGAAACGCACAGCCAAAGGTGGACGCACCAGGAAATAGCTGATCTTTACCAGAAGCCGCTCATTGATCTTGTATACGAAGGAGCCCGAACGCACCGTCAGCACCATGACCCTCACAAGTGCCAGGTAGCCAGTCTGCTCTCTATCAAGACCGGCGGCTGTCCGGAGGACTGTGCCTACTGCCCGCAGGCTGCCCGGTACAGCACGGGCGTTGACGTGCATAAGCTCTTGGATGTGGATACGGTTGTTCATGCGGCCGGCAAAGCCAAAGAAGGGGGCGCATCGCGCTTTTGTATGGGAGCAGCCTGGCGGGAGGTCCGCAGTAATCGCGATTTCGACAAAGTGCTGGAAATGGTCCGGCAGGTCAATGATATGGGCCTGGAAGTCTGCTGCACCCTGGGCATGCTGAACGATGAGCAGGCTAACCGCCTGCGGGAAGCCGGCTGCTATGCCTACAACCACAATGTGGATACTTCAGACGACTACTACAACGAGATTATCTCTACCCGCGGCTATGATGAGCGGCTGAATACGCTGGAATCAGTTACGGATGCCGGGATCACGGTCTGCTCAGGAGGTATTATCGGCATGGGCGAGTCTGACGAAGACCGGATCGACATGCTGAAAACGCTGGCCAACCTGAAAAAGCAGCCGGAATCGGTTCCCATCAATAAGCTGGTGAAGATACCCGGCACTCCGCTGGCTGATCAGCCCGATGTACCGATGGAAAGCATGGTGCGGATGGTGGCCACGGCCCGCATTGTGATGCCGGACTCGATGGTCCGCCTCTCAGCCGGCCGGCACGAGATGAGCCGCACCGAGCAGTTCCTCTGCTTCATGGCCGGGGCCAATTCCATTCACTCCGGTAATCAGCTGCTCACAACGCCAACAGCCGGCTTTGAAGAGGATATGGAAATGCTGAAAGCCTTTGGAATGGAACCGCTGGAAGTGGCTGAGAATAACAAGAACCGCAAGGCAGCTGAGCAGAATGAGTCTGGCTGATCAAGCGCCCTGGTCTGAAAAGTGCCTTCTGCTGAGCGTCATTTAGGCTGCTCAGCAGGGGGCTTTATTTCATCTTGTGCTTGAGCACTTTTGCTTCAATGTAGAAGATGATCTCCTCAGCCATGTTAGTGGACTGATCCCCTACCCGCTCAAGCTTCCGTATGATGGATAGCAGCGTGAGGTATTGCCACTCGTTACTCGGGTCAGACTTGATGGAGTCCAGCGCCTGCTTATTCGCCTTGTAATTGATATCGTCCAGCAGGTCGTCCTTCTGAAAGACTTTTCGCGCCCGCCTGGTATCTTCTTCTGTAAAGGCAGCCATGGCATCATCGAACATCGACAGGGCCGTATCATACATCAGGTTTACCTGATACTGATCGATCATCTCCTTGCTAAAAGCCCCGGGCATATCCTTGATGAAATTGGCGATGCTTTCAGCATTATCCCCGATGCGCTCCAGCTCTGAGTTCATTTTGAAGGTAGCCAGTACAAAGCGAAGGTCAACAGCAACCGGGTTGTACAGGGCCAGGATTTTCTCACAGTCCTTGTCAAGCTGTAGCTCGCAGGCATTCACCCGCTTTTCATTGGCCAGCACCTCATTGGCCAGGTCATAATCATTGTTGAGAAGCGCCTCCTGCCCCTTGGTGAATTGACTTTTCACCAGCTCGATCATGGATAAAAGATCAGTCTTAAGGTAGTGAAGCTCTTCAGATAGCTGAGACATCGGTTTGGGCTTTAGGAGGCTGCGGCAGAGCAGTTTAAGGGATTACCATGGCAGCCGGCTGTTATAGCCACAGTTTTCGGCCCTTTATCAAATACCCGAAACAAAAAAAGTACCGATGCAGGCAGGCGTAACCGGAATGCTTATTGCTACCCGAACCGACCGGTGATGTAATTCTGTGTTTCCCGCTTTTCGGGATTGGTAAAGATCTGCTTGGTATCGCCACTTTCGATCAGCTCCCCCATGTAGAAGAAGGTGGTCAGATCACTGATGCGGGAGGCCTGGTTCATGTTGTGGGTAACCATGATGATGGTGTAGTGGCTCTTCAGGTCATAGATCAGCTCTTCGATCTCTGCCGTTGAGATAGGGTCCAGGTCAGAGGTGGGCTCGTCCAGCAGCAGGATATTGGGCTTCATGGCCACGGCCCTGGCCAGGCACAGGCGCTGCTGCTGCCCGCCGGAGAGGTTGGTGGGCCGTTCGTTAAGCTTGTCTTTCACCTCTTTCCATAGCGCAGCCCGCTTAAGGGATTCCTCTACAATGCCTTCTTTTTCGCTTTTGCTGACCTTAAGGCCATTAAGCTTGTAGCCTGATATCACATTATCGTAAATGCTCATGGTCGGGAAGGGATTCGGGCGCTGGAAAACCATCCCGATCTTCTTGCGCAGCACAATGGGATTCAGCTTAAATATATCTTCGCCATACAGGCGCATGGTGCCATCGGTGGTAGCATCCGGCGTTAGCTCATGCATCCGGTTGATGCAGCGGATATAGGTGGTTTTACCGCAGCCGGAAGGCCCCATGATGGACATGACACATCTCTCCGGGATATCCAGGTCAATGCTGTTCAGCACACGGGTGTTGCCGAAGTAGGCGCTGAAGTTCCGGGTGGTTAGTACGGGATCTCCCATCGCTTGACGATCAGTTTAGCAGAGAGGTTAAGGATCAGGATCATCAGGATCAGCAGCAGGGAAGCGCCCCAGGCCATGGCCTGCCAATTCGGATACGGGCTGGTAGCAAACTTGAAGATCATTAGCGGCAGCGCTGATACCGGCTCCTGCGGATTGGTATTCAGAAAGGGGCTGCCAAAGGCGGTAAAGAGCAGGGGCGCTGTTTCGCCGGCAACCCTTGAGAGGCTGATCATAAAGCCCGTCAGGATCCCACTGGCCCCTGATGGCAGGATCACCCTGAGGATAGTCTTGTAATAGGGAACCCCCAGAGCCAGGGAGGCTTCCCGGTAGGAGTTGGGGATCAGCCGCAGGGTTTCCTCTGTGGAGCGGGCCAGGAACGGGATCATCATGATACCCAGCGCAATACCGCCGGAAAAGGCTGAAAAGCTTCCCATTGGCTTTACCACCCAGAGGTAAGCCACAATCCCGATCACAATAGACGGGGTGCCCTGCAGGATCTCAATACAAAGCCTTACCCAGTAGGAGAGCTTGTTATTGGCGTTTTCGGCCAGAAATATACCGGCTAAGAGCGCTATGGGAACGGCTATGATCGTGGCCTCCAGAACCACCATCACCGTACCGACCAATGCATTGCTAATGCCCCCACCAGCTGTTCCGGCAGACTTAGGTACCGAAACCAGGAACTCCCAGTTGATAACCCCGATTCCCTTGCTCACGATGTAGTAAACAATGAAAAGCAGGGGCATGGCGGCCAGGACAGCAAAAATGCCCAACAGAGCGCGGAAAATGCGATCCTTCCAGATGCGGAAGTTGGTGTTATCCATGCGGGCTTACTTTACAGGGTTAGCAATCAAGGCTCTAGAACTGCATTTTGTTGATCACAAGCTTCCCGATGATATTGATAAGGGTAGTAACCACAAACAGCAGCAGCCCGATCTCCACTAAAGCTGAAAGGTAGATATCCCCGGTAGCCTCTGTAAACTCATTGGCAATCACACTGGCCATGGTGTTGCCGGGCTCAAACAGTCCTTGCGGAACGCTATTGGCATTCCCGATAACCATAGTCACGGCCATGGTCTCGCCCAGGGCGCGGCCCAGTGACAGCAGGATTCCTGCGGCAATTCCGCTGCGGGCATAGGGCAGCACTGCTGTCCGGATAACCTCAAAGCGGGTGGCCCCGAGCGAGTAGGCAGCCTCTTTCAGGTCCTGTGGCGTCATGTTCACCACTTCCCGGGCAATACTGGCTGAGTAGGGAATGATCATGATAGCCAGAATCACTGCAGCTGTAAAGATGGAGGTTCCATAGGGGGTTACGCCAATCTGGGTCTGGAAAGCCGTAACAATCGGAACCAGCACCATCAAAGCCCAGAAGCCATAGATAACCGATGGAATAGCGGCCAGTAACTCGATCAGGTTCCGCAGAACATTGGAAAAGATGCCTTTCTTGTAATACTCGCCCAACAGGATAGCAATAGAAAGGGAAAAGGGCAGAGAGATAACCAAGGCCAGGAAAGAAGTAAGCAGCGTACCAGCCAAAAAGGGGAGCAGCCCGAACTCTTTGGTAACGGGATTCCACCCGGTGGAAGTGAAAAAGTCAATGCCCATGTGCTCCAGGGCGGGCAGGGAGGCCACCAGCAGCGTGGTAAAAATACCCCCGAGCAGGGCTACAATCAACCACGATGAAAAGCGCAGGGAAAAGCTGAAGGCCCTCTCGTAAAAATCTATGCCGCTTGTATGCGCCTCTTCCTGCTGACGAGCGGAGGCTGTACCCCTGCCATTCCGGCTTACAAAGCCAAGCGTGTTAAGCACCTTATTCAGCATTAGCCGTGGCTTGGTCAGGGTCTTTCAGTACAGGTTCGCCATCAAAGGTCACCGATTTCAGAACTGCCTCTGCTTTATTGACCGCATTTTCAGGAAGCGGGGCATAATTGAGGGGTTTGGTATACTGCTGCCCTTTGTGGATCATCCACCACATAAGGTCAAGCATGGCCTTAACACGGTCCTGCTTACGGTTACTGTAAGCCTGATCTTTATAAAGAAGCAGCCATGTGAACCCAGCGATAGGGTAGCCCTCTTCGGCATCGGTGTTGGTCAGTGTGACCCTTGTGTCATCGGGCATGGAAACGTCACCTGCTTTCGAGGTGCTCTCGAGGGTGGGCTTGACAAAATTCCCTGACCTGTTCTTAACCAGGGCTGTGCTCAGGTTACTTTGCTTGACGTAGCTAAGGTTAATGTAACCAAGGCGCCCTTCTTGCTGCTTTACATAGCCAGTAACACCTTCATTGCCCTTTTGGCCGATTCCCGTTGGCCAGTCTACTACCTTACCCCGGCCTATTTGCTTCCGCCACTGAGTATCTGTTTTATAAAGGTAATCGGTAAAGATATAGGTGGTGCCGCTTCCATCTGAGCGGTGCACAAAGACAATTTTCCTGTCAGGCAGCGAGAGATCCGGGTTTAGCTTCTGGATACGCTTGTGATCCCACTGTTTGATCTGCCCCATAGCAATATCAGCAATAACCCCGGGCGTTAGCTTCAGGTCTTCGATCCCCTCCAGGTTATAGGCCATGGTGACGGCACCGAGGCAGGTGGGCACATGCACCACTTGCTGATCAAAACCGGCCATCTCATCCGATTTCAGAAAGGCATCGGATGCGCCAAAATCCACTGTTTTGTTCTTCAGTTGACGAACACCCCCACCAGAACCGATTGACTGATAGTTGATCCGGACGGGGTTATCTTTCCGGTACTCCTTAAACATTTTATCGTATACCGGATAGGGAAAGGTGGCGCCTCCACCGGTAAGCTTGGTCTGGCCATTCCCACCACCGCTACAGCCGGTTAGCACAGCTCCGCTAACTGCCAGGGCAAGTCCAAAGAAGACAGTGCGGAGAACTGAAACCGGTAAGGGGATTGAAGAGAAGCTGTGGGAAGTGTGACTAGCTGGCGCTGCGAAGGTGGCTAAGTCGGGTTTACGGACCATTAGGCGAAAGTTTTGGTGTAGCAAATTACGCCGGATCTGAGCACAGCAAATCTGCCGTATGCTCAGCTGTCCTGATTCAGGATGCTGAATCAGGCATGCAAAAGTAACCCAAGCAGATGCAGAAGACGTTAAGCCAGTGTTAAATGGTCATTCACAGCAGCTCAGAAGCTTGTATTGCTGCTACTAACCAGCGCCTTTTGAAAGCAGTTTGTCCAGCCTTACCTGGATATTGCCGGAAGGTCGTTGAGCTTTGGGATCTACAACGCGCCCGTTCGGTCCGATCAGGATAAAGCGGGGAATGGAATTGATCAGGTAGTCGCGGGCAAAATCAGCATCAAAAGCCTCCCCACCGGCAAATAACTGTAAGCCCTGAAGATCTCGGGTTTCTACTAACCTCCGCCATTTACCCCGGTCAGCAGCATCATCCAGAGAGATGCTGACAAAGCGGACCTCATCCCGCTCATAGGCATCCTGTAGCGTTTTAAGATAGGGGATCTCCTTGATACAGGGCTTACACCAGGTTGCCCAGGCATCAATGTACACATAGCTGCCCTTCAGGGATTCCAGGCTCACCGTATCCCCGCCGAAGCTGGGGTAGGAAAAGCCGGGCGCTGGCTGCCCTTCAGCTATGCGGCTCCAGCGCTGCAGGTAGCTATCCAGGCGCTCCATCATCGGTTCGGAATGGGGCAGCTGCCGGTAATAGGATAGCACGCCCTGAACGCTGGTCGGTCCGTTGGTCTTGAGCGATTGCAGCAGGAAACGCCCCAGCACCCGCGCCTGAAGTGTATCATTGGGTAGCGTTTCCTCCACCACATTCTTCAGGATCACGCTCCGGGCCTTCTCTTTTTTCTCTTCCATCCGCTTCTGGGCACGCCTGTTCACAATTGACCGTACATAACGCTGGTAGGACGGAATCCCGAAAAGCCTGGCCTTCTGAAAGGACACCTTGTCCTGGTACTGCTTGAATGCCTCAGACACGTCTGGATACCGCCCGGTCTTCAGGCGCCTGTAGTAGCCCGGGTAGAGTTTTTTCTGGCGGTAGAAGTAGTGGTTAATGTTAGCCTGCTCTAGCTGGTGAAACGCTTCAGAGGGGAGCTGCTCACTGAAATAATCCCGGTAAAAGGCCTGGTAATAATTCTTAAGCGAATCAATGCTCTGGCTAAAGGCCTCAGGCTCCTGTGTAAACCACTGATTCTGGGCCCGCCGGCTCTGCGGGCCTAACGTATCCACGTATTGCTGCTTGCGGGCCAGGTAGTTATTGGGCCGCTTCCGGTTACCGCTAAACTCCAGCGTGCTGGCGAGAGCCCCGCTCTGGAATGTAAGGTAAAGGCTGTCGCCGGGCTTGATAAAGCCGTAGCTGGACTGCCCCCTGTGAACCAGCTGTACAAAGGAAGGATGCCTGAGGGTAAAAGTGTCCTGAAAGTTACCCTGCTGATCTGCTCTAAGGGTTTGCTGGTCATTATTGCGCAGGACCTGCACGGTTAGCGAGGCCTGCTGCTGGGGTTGCTGTATCTGCCCCGAAACAATGGCTTCGTTGCCCTCAATCACGCGCGGTACTTCCTGGTAATCAGGCGCAGTCTGGCACTGGATCAGTGACAGGGATATTCCGAAGAGTAACAAGCAGCTATACCTGTTCATAGCGGCATTATTTAGCAGGATTAACCAAAAGGTCCAAAGGTAAAGTAAGGCACAAGGTTCTTTCAGGCTCAGGACCTGTTTAACTAACCTGTAGCAAAACGTCCTGTTCAGGGACCTCTGGCTGCTAATGGCCACTACGATGGTTGTTAATAAGGGATTAGTACAGGCCCGGAAGCTTTTAATGAAGGCTTAAAGGGCTCTTAACATGGGCTTAAAATAGGGATGGTTCTTTTGCAAGTGTAAAACATGAAAAAAACCAAGTCATGCGAAAGTTAAACCTTTTTCTTCTATCCCTATTAGCCGTTACCTTCTTCGCCTGCGATGACGATGATGATAACGGCAATGGCAATGGCAACACGCCTCCTGCTGACGGTGACAATGTACAGGTTACGGAAAACATTACCCAGGATGTTACCTGGTCCAGCGACACCACTTATGAGCTGGCAACCCGCGTTTCTGTAACCAACGGGGCCACCCTGACTATTGAGCCCGGAACGGTGATCAAAGGTCAGGAAGGGCAACAGGCCAATTCTAAGGCCCTGGTTATTGCCGATGATGGCAAGATCAACGCTGTAGGTACGCCTGAAGAACCCATCATCTTTACAGCAAAGGCAGATAACATTTCATCTGGTGAGGTAGCCAGCCCTAACATTGATCCGAATCAAAGTGGCCTCTGGGGCGGTGTGATCGTTCTGGGCAAAGCCCCGATCTCCGCTGAAACCAATGAAGACGGTCAGCGCTCTGTTGAAGGCATCCCGACTGATGATCCCACCTCTTTCTTCGGCGGTTCAAACCCGGGTCACAGTTCTGGTACGCTTAAGTATGTTTCCATCCGTCACGGTGGCACAAACATCGGCCAGGGCAATGAGATCAATGGCCTCACGCTGGGCGGTGTTGGCACAGGTACTACCGTTGAGCACATTGAGGTTGTGGCTAACCAGGATGATGGCATCGAGTGCTTTGGTGGCACCGTTAACCTTAACAATACAGTGGTCTGGAACCAGGAAGACGATGCCTACGACATGGATCAGGCTTACCAGGGTACACTTGATAACATCATTGCTGTAGAAGGGGCTAACTCTGATCACGGCTTTGAGCTGGATGGGCCTGAAGGCAGTAAATCCGGAGCTTACACCCTCAAGAATGCTACGATCAAAGGTGCTACTGGTACTGATAACCAGTATGCCGATCTGCGAGATGACTGCCGCGCCACCCTGGAAAACATTTACTATTTCAACTTCCCGGCTAACGCCACATTTGAGCTAAATGATGAAGCCACCGCTCAGAACTACCTGGACGGTGATGTGCAGCTGAGTAACATTGAGATTAATGTCTCTCATATCGATGACGGCAATACTACCATCGATGAGATTTTCCTTGTGGACGAGGGTTCAACGGCAGCCTTTGACGACCAAGCCCCTGATGCCTCTATCGTATCCAGCCCGGAAGATGCTGGCGCTGACAAGGCTCCCCTGCAGTGGACCTGGGCTGCCGAAGCTGGCGCGCTTAGCGATCTGTAAGAACAATCCCTGAATACCCGAATGCCGCAGCCCGTTGGTTTAGCTTCCTTCGGGCTGTTGGTGTTTCCTCACAATTAGTAGTCAAAAAAATCAATGAAGAGAACCAATCCTATGCGTGGTAGCTTGCTGTTTCTGCCCATTCTGCTTGTACTACTCTCAAATTCCCTTGGTGTATTTGCTCAGGAAAACAAACCGGGGACCCTGCGCGGCACAGTCCTGAACCAGCAGGGCGAGCCTGTAGTGGGCGCTAATGTTTATGTGAAAGAAACCAGCGATGGGGTGGCTACCGATGTGGAAGGCCGCTTTGAGCTACGGCTGAAGCCCGGTACCTACACCCTGCGTGTCTCCTACGTAGCTTACCAGAACAAAACCATCCAGGGTATTACTATTGAGGCCGGTGAAGTCAACTACCTGGGTAATGTTCAGATGAGCAGCGACTCTAACAACCTGGAGGGCGTAGTGATCAGCGCGGACCGTGTGAAGAACAGCGAGAAGGCCATGCTCTCGATGAAGCAGCAATCCGCCGAGCTGATCGATGGCATATCCGCTGAAAAATTTGCCAAAACCGGGGATGGCGATGCCGCCTCTGCCATGAAGCGGGTCACTGGTGTTAGCGTACAAGGTGGCAAGTACGTATTCGTCAGGGGCCTTGGAGGGCGCTACACGCAAACCACCCTGGGCGAGGTGGCCGTTCCCAGTCTGGATCCGAACCGGAATTCCATCCAGATGGACCTGTTTCCCACCAATGTGCTGTCGAGCATTGTGGTGTCGAAAACTTTCACGCCTGAGCAACCTGCTAATTTTGCCGGCGGCCTTGTTAACATTGAAACCAAAGCCTTCCCTGCCGAGCAGTCCTACAGCATTTCAGCCGGGATTGGCTATACTCCCTCTATGCACCTGAAGGACGATTTCCTGACCTATCAGGGCGGCAGTACCGATTTCCTGGGCTTTGATGACGGTACGCGGGAGGTCCCGACCAAAGGCGTTAACCGCATTCCCTTTCGTTCCACCGCTTTATTTGATGAGAGCGCAAGGCAGCAATACACCGATATCCTGGGCAACTTTAACGAGAACCTTGGTGCCGAGCGCCAGCAGAATTTCATGGATTATGACTTCAGCTTTTCCGGTGGCGATCAGTTTGATCTGGGCCCTTACAATGCCGCTTACAATTTTGCCCTGACCTATAAAAACAAGCGGGACTTTTACCAATCAGCTGAATTCAATACCTATGGCAAGCCCGATGACCCTTCTATCTACGAGCTCGAACTAAGAGAATCGCGGAAAGGCGAATACAGTAAAAAAAATACGCTGCTGGGCGGCTTAGGCGGCCTGTCCTTGAAGTCTAAGCATTCCAAGTACAAGTTCAATATCCTCCGTCTTCAGAAGGGCATCAAGAAGGCAGGTTTCTACGATGTCAAGAACCAGAACGAGGGCTCCGTCTACCAGGCCGAGCAGCACAACCTGACCTTCAGTCAGCGCTCCCTGACCAACGTCCTGCTGAGCGGGGATCATTACCTGAGCGGAGGAGATTGGGAGCTGGACTGGGAGGTATCGCCTACTTTCTCGAAAATGGAGGACCCCGATGTGCGGTACACCCGGCTGCGAAGACAGGATATTGGTTCTGAGCAAAGGCCCTCGTACTCAGTGGGTAGTGAAGCTGGTATCCCAAGGCGCATCTGGCGCGATATGGAAGAAACCAACTACTTTGGCAAAGTAGACCTGACGTACAATACAGAGCTATTCGGCCGTGAAGCTGATATCAAAAGCGGCCTTGCCTATACCTACAAGGAGCGCAGCTACAGCATTAAGGATTTCAATATCAACCCGAATAAAACAGACATTCAGGGACCGGACCCGGATCAGATCCTGGCTGATTCCAACCTGTGGACGGACGGCTCAGAAGGCGGCACTTACTACAGCCCGGCATTTGTGGACGCAGACGGTAACCGCAACAACCGCAATAAGTATTCAGCCACCGTCAGCAAGCCAGCTGCCTACCTGAGTGCTGAGGCTAAGCCGCTGCCGGACCTGACGATGCTGGCGGGCGTCCGGATGGAGCAGTACCAGCAGGAGTACTCCGATTATGTGACGGATAATGAGCAGGTGCTGGATGACCTGGACCTGTTCCCCTCTCTCAATTTTACCTATGCGGTGAATGACAACCAGAACCTTCGGCTTTCCTACTCCCGCACCATTGCCCGCCCCTCCTTCAAAGAGCTCTCCCGGGTTACCATTTTCGATCCGATCTCCGGAAGAGTGTTCATTGGCGGGCAGGAACGGTATGAGGTCAACAATGAAGTAACATGGGACGGAAACCTGTCAGCCACCCGCGTCAACAACTTTGACCTGCGCTGGGAGTGGTTCCAGCAGCGCAACCAGATGGTTTCGGTAAGTGTGTTCTCTAAAACCTTTGATAATCCGATAGAAATCGTCCAGCTAATAGAAGGGAAGAGTAACCTGCAGCCCCGGAACGTGGGGAATGGGCAGCTGGCTGGTGTTGAGGTAGAGGTTCGGCAGAGCCTTAGCCGCATCCACCAGACCCTGAAAAACCTCGCTTTTAACGCCAACTTTACCTATACCGAATCGCAGATCGACATCGCCTCGAATGAGCTGCGTACCCGGCAGCAGAGCCTGCGCGAAGGCAAGGAGCTGGATGAAACCCGCCCCATGACCCGGCAGGCGCCCTATGTGGTGAATGGCGGATTTGCTTATCAGAATCCGGAAATGGGGCTTTCTGTTGGCACCTACTACAATGTAAAGGGCAAGACCCTGTATTTTGTAGGCGTGGGCGATCTGCCGGATGTTTACCAGGAACCCTTCCACAACCTGAAGCTGAACGCAACTTACAGTTTTGGCGAAGAAGATCGCTACTCCCTGAGCTTTGAAGCTGAAAACCTGCTGAATGATGACCGCGAAAAGTTCTTTGAGGCCTACCGCGCTCAGGATCGCCCTTTTAGCAGGTTAAGTCCGGGCCGCTCTTTCAGCCTGAGTTTTGGTGTTAACTTCTGATCCGCACAGCTGGACAAAAATTTCCGCTTTTTATGGTAACTTACTCAAGTGCAGCGCAACAGCAACAAGGCCCTATCCCTATGGAAAATAAGGACATCCGGATCCTGATCGTAGACGATGAGCCGGATATTATCGAGATCCTGCAGTACAACCTGGAAAAGGAAGGGTACACGGCCATTACGGCTGAAAACGGCAAAGCGGCTATTGAGCAAGCCAAAGCCCACACGCCGCACCTCATCATTCTGGATATCATGATGCCGGATATGGATGGCATCGAAACCTGCCGTCAGATCCGCTCTATTCCCGAGTTTGAGCAGGTGCTGATCGCCTTTCTCACGGCCCGTAATGAGGACTACTCCCAGATTGCAGGTTTTGATGTGGGCGCTGATGATTACATCAAAAAACCCATTAAGCCCCGCGTGCTGACCAGCCGCGTAAAAGGCCTGCTCAGGCGCCTTCCTACCGAGGAGGTCAACCCGGAGGTTACCTTTCAGGACCTGGTGATCAACAAAGAACAGTACTTACTGTACAAGAGCGGGGAGCAGATCACCCTGCCGCGCAAGGAGTTTGAGATCCTCCTGCTGCTGGCCCGGAAGCCCGGAAAGGTCTTTAGCCGCGAGGAGATCCTGGAAATGGTATGGGAAAACGACATCATTGTGGGAGACCGCACCATTGATGTACATGTGCGCAAACTCAGGGAGAAAATCGGGGACCATTACATTAAGACCATCAAAGGGGTAGGCTATAAACTTGAGCAGCAGGCCTGAGCGAATATTACTACCTTGCACCTGCTAGAGGAGCCGCCTCATGAGACGCATAGCACCCAAAAAACTGGCCCTTCTTGTAAGCCTCGGCACCGGGGCAGGAACAGCCCTGCTCCTGGCCCTGCTAAGCCTCCTGTTTCCAACGGCCGGGATCAATTGGGTGCTGCTGCTAACCTCCGGCACGATCATAACCGGGCTCTCCTTTTTGGGGCTTCAGTTCTCCTTTGGGCAGTACCTGAACCGCCATATGAGCCGGATTCTGAAAACCCTGAGCCGGAGTAAGGAAGAGCCCCCTGAACCGCGGAAATTCGACTGGGGGAAGGATATCCTTTACCAGTTGAACCTGGAACTGGTGAACTGGGGCCGGGAAAACCAGCGGACCATTCAGGATCTGCGCAAGGCTGAAAACTACAGGCGGGAATTTGTGGGTAATGTATCGCACGAGCTGAAAACCCCGATCTTCAACGTACAGGGGTATATCCACACCCTGCTGGACGGGGGTATTGAAGATCCTGGCATTAACCGGAAATACCTGGAAAAGGCCGGAAAGAACATCGAGCGCCTTTCAGCGATTGTTGAGGACCTGGAAGCCATCTCTCAGCTGGAGTCTGGCGAGCTCAGGCTCTCTTTTGAGCGCTTTGACCTGAAGCGCCTGGCCAGTGATGTGATCGAGTCGCTGGAAATGGCCGCCCGGGAGCGCCACATTCAGCTTTGCCTGGAAGCCTCAAATAGCCGGCCCTGGCTGGCCAAAGGCGACATTGGCCGCATACGGCAGGTGCTCACCAACCTGCTGACCAACGCCATTAAGTACGGTTCTGACCATGGTACCTGTACGATAACCTTTTACGATCAGGAAGACCACCTGGAAATTGCCGTATCTGATGATGGCATTGGCATAGAGCCGGATCACCTGAACCGCCTCTTCGAGCGATTTTACCGGGTGGATAAAAGCCGCTCCCGCGAGCAGGGCGGGACCGGTCTCGGCCTTTCTATTGTGAAGCATATCCTCGAGGCCCACGGGCAGTCGATTAGTGTGGAGAGCGAGCCCGGAGTCGGTACAACCTTCCGCTTTAGCCTGAGCAAGCCCGCCTGATAGCGCTCCCTCCTCTTCAGAAAATTCGGATTTTTGTACCAAAACCCCGCTTATGCAACGCCTGCTGGTACCCACGGATTTCTCTGACAATGCCCGGAATGCCCTGCAGTATGCGGCTGGGCTAGCCCGCGAGCTGGATGCCGAGGTTGTGCTGCTACACGCTTACCATATTCCCTATGTGCATGCGGAGATGCCAGCTGGTATGTACCAGAGTGCCATTGATGACGCGCAACAGGAAACCGAGCAA
Organism: uncultured Sphingobacteriales bacterium; assembly: GCA_964474835.1. Taxonomy (GTDB): domain Bacteria; phylum Bacteroidota; class Bacteroidia; order CAILMK01; family CAYYUA01; genus CAYYUA01. The sequence continues at coordinate 38,687 of CAYYUA010000011.1, read as the reverse complement.
TCCCTTAAGAGCGTGGCTGATGCGGTTTTGCAACCCAAAGGCCTTTCGTACCGGCTGGTAGGTAAGCTGGGCTTTGCCGTGGAAACCATCCTTAGTCAGGCTGAGGCTGAGCAGGCAGATATGATCATCATGGGCACGCAAGGGGTCAATGGGATTACGGATATTATCTTAGGAAGCATTACCAGCAGCGTGGTGGATCGCGCCTCGCTACCCGTCCTGGCTATCCCAGAGGGGTATCAATTCAGCCCAGTAAAAAACTGGGTATTTGCCACCAACTATGATGCCTCTGACCTGCCGGCCCTCAGGCACCTGACCACTATGGCAGCAGCCTTTGGGGCTACTGTTTGTGTTGTGCACGTGAACAGCAATACTCATTATGTGGAACAGCAGCAATCCGCCTCTTTTAAGCATATCATTCAGCAGGAGATCAACTACAACAATATCACCTTCGAAGTGCTGGAAGCTGATGAGGTGGCCTCAGGGATTGAGCACTACACCCAAACGCACCAGGTAGATGGGCTGGCTTTGGTTAAGCGGAAGCGCAGTCTGCTGGAATCGCTGTTCCACAGAAGTGTGACCACCAAAATGGGTTTTCACAGTAGCGTTCCCATGCTGGCCTATCATGAGTGAGCCGGTTATTCCTGCTCGCGGATCTCCGGGAAGTAATGCTGCCTGTTCGGCAGCAGGTTGACCAGCTTCCACGGTACGCGTTCTTCAAACGGGTGCTGGCGCACCGGGCAATCCTGCACTGTGCAGATCGGACAAGAGGAAGGCTGACAGGGATCAGCATGGATAAACAGCTCTACCCGGTTATCCATCCGTTCGCGAACCAGCTCCTCAAGCGCCTCTACTTCATCGTGTACCTCCTGTAAGTTGTCGTACCAGGGAAGCGTCAGGTGGGCATCGATGTGGAGGAAACTGCCATACTTCTGCACCCGCAGGTTGTGAATATCGATCCACTTATCGCGCCTGTTCTGGTTCAGGATGTCGATGATCTGGCCCAGGGTTTCGTAATCAGCCTCATCCAGCAGACCGGCCACTGAGCCCCGGATCAGGCGGTAACCCGTAAAAAGGATAAACCCCCCGAACAGCAGGGTAAGCACCTGATCGAACAGCTGGATGCCGGATAACTGAATCAGTAACAGCCCCGCCACCAAGGCCGCGCTGGAATAGGTATCGGTCAGCAGATGCTGCCCATCGGCTGTCATCGTGGGCGAGGATTGGGCCTTGCCAACGCGGGTAAGGTAGTAACCCAGGCCGCCATTGATAGCTCCGCTGACGGCCGTCAGGGCAATACCGGTAGGCAGGGCTTCCAGCTCAGGCGGATGAAAAAAGCCATAAATAGCCTTGCCGATCATCGTTAGCCCGGCAATCAGGATCAGACCACCTTCAAACCCAGCTGACAGGAATTCGATCTTTCCGTGACCGTAGGGGTGATCCTCGTCCTGCGGGCGGCTGGCATAGTACAGGCTGAACAGCGCAAAGCCACCAGCCACCATGTTGATCAGCGACTCCAGGGCATCGGTCAGGATGGCATCCGAGCCAGTAAGGGAATACGCCAGAAATTTCAATCCGCCCAGAAGAACGGTCACCACTAGCACGTAGCTCATGGAGCGAAGCTTCTGGCGGTCATTAGAGCTGCTCAAGCCATCCTCCTGTCATCAATTAGGCAACAGGCCATACCGCCTCTGGTAGGGTCAGCGTTAGCCGCTAATGCCCTTAGCCGGAAAGTCCTGTGAAGCAAAGCGGGCATTCTCACGGCTTACCGCTTCCCACTGTTCAATATCAAACTCAAAACAAGCAATGCCTGCGGTTGGCAGGATATCCGCCTTCTCGCGGCTGAGCTCGATCACCACCTCACTGATAGCGGGATTGTGACCAAAGATCATAACGGTATTCAGGGTATTCTCAAGGGCATAGATCTGCTCAAGGATCTGCTCGTAGCTGGCCTCGTAAAGCTGATCAGCCGTTTGCACCTGCTCTTCGTTATAGGATAAGGCCTCGGCAAAGGCTTTGGCCGTATTCAGGGCCCGTGGTGCGGGGCTGGAGAGGATCAGATCAGGCTGTAGCCCCTGGATCCGCTGTTTCTTGCCCATGATCTGCGCGTCCTGTTTGCCTTTAGTGGCCAGGTTCCGGTCAAAATCAGACTGGCCGGGTACCTTATCCTCAGCCTTACCATGGCGGATGAAATAGAGCGTCTTCATGACACCTGCGCCTTTAATGCTCGGCAAAAATAAGGGTAACAGGGGGCAAAAGCTGTGGGGCCGTCAGCAGGCTAAGCGATCAGCCGCTTGTAGAGGCTAACGAGCCGGCGCTGAGAAGTGCCTGCAAAGAACAAAATGAAGATCAGGGCATAAGCCAGCTGAAGGCGTACAGCTCCGCGTTCCTGATACTTGCGGGCGGACACCCGCACATCCTGCGGAATGATGCGAAAGGCCGTATGCTGTTTCAGCCGCCGGATCAGCTCATACTCTTCCATCACCATCAGCTCGCTGTTATAGCCGCCTACCTGCTGGAAGAGCTCAGCGGTGCAGAAGAGCGTCTGCCCGCCACCCCGGAAAACGATGCCCTGAAAGCGGGTGAGGTAGGAGTTGGCCAGCAGAAAGCGATTAGTGGTAACAAAGCGGGAGCGAAAGCAGCCGGCTGCATAATCCTGGCTGACAGCATGGGCAATGGCTTCCGGAAAGCTATCCGGAGGCCACGAGTCCGCATGGATAAAGTGCAGCACAGGGCCGCGCGCAACAGCTGCGCCTTGGTTCATCTGGGGCGCGCGGCCGGCCTTTACTGCCGGATGAACATCTGCCCCGTTTGCTTTAGCCAGCTTAGCGGTGCCATCCGTACTGGCTGCATCCACCACAATAACTTCCAGAACTCCCGGCTGCGCCAGGCAGTGCTGGACCAGTAGCCCGATCAATGAGGCCTCCTGATACGTGGGGATGATGATGCTCAGGAAGGAAGCCGGGGCTACACCTGCGTCTGCCATGACGATGCTAACCAGTCCTGGTAGGTATCAATGTCATTGTGTTCAGGCAGGAGGTAATGGGAAAGCCCCGCCTCAGAGGCCTGCTTGAGGGTCTGCGCCCTGACCTGGTCAGTGCTCCAGGCAATGCCCTGAAAGAGGGTGGGATGGAAAGCTGTCATGCCCAACAAGTAGTAGCCCCCATCAGTGGCCGGACCGATAACCAGGTCATGGTGCTGAAGCTGCTCGAATGCTGTAGCAAGGTGCGAGGCCTGAAGGTCCGGATCGTCTGCGCCAATGATTACCACCCGCTGGTAGTGCTGAAGGTTATCCCGGAAAGCAGTAGCCATTCGCTGGCCCAGGTCCCCGGCCGGCTGCAGAGCCTGATGGTAATGAGTGCCTGCCCACAGATCGTGCTCAGGCAGAAAATCACTGTAGTAGATCAGTTTGGGATGGTCTATGGCTGCGCTGACAGCCCGGGTATGGCGTAACAACGCCTGGTAGATCTGAAGGGCACGCTCATCGCCGGTTTCAGCCGCCAGACGCGTCTTGACGCGGCCCAGAACCGGATTCTTGACGAAGATCATCAGCAGGCCATCCTTACTCATAGACGGCTTGCCCCTTTTCCAGGTACTGGCTCCAGTCTTCAGAGTGGGTATGCACCTTCCGGGTGGGCGAGCCCTCAGGGGTATAGACCGGGTAACCGGCATTAACCCAGCTGATCATGCTGCCATAGAGGTTGTAAACGTTTTCGTAGCCCATGGCCTTCAGGCGTTCCCCGATCTTATCACTCCGGTAGCCGACCGTACAGTAGGTCACAACGGTGGCCTCTTTTGGAATATGGGCGATCTTTTCCTTACGAAAATCGTCATAGCCAATCCGCTGGGAGTGCCTGAGGCAGCTAACCTTATATTCGGCTGGCGTACGGGTGTCCAGGAGGTAAACGGAATCCTGCTTCGCCAGCTTTTGCTTGAGCTCAGCAGGCTTGATCAGGGGTACTTCATAGCTGTAAAGGTCTTCGATCCGCTGCTGGAAGCTTTGCGTTTCCTGAGAGCATGCCGGGAAAAGGCTTACCATGGCCATGGCAAGCATCAGCAGGCTAAGGGTTTTGGTGTAGCATGTAAGCCTCATAAGTGAGCCATTTTAGCAGGTAAAAAACCGGTTGACGTGAAGCGCTTAATCAAATATAAACAGCAAAGCTAAGCTGTACCTTCGCCACGCTAAAACAATTCCTATCATGAACAGGCACTTGGCCCTTCTTTCACTGCTATGGCTCATTATCACGGTCCTGGCTGGCTGCCAGCGCGAAACGGATGTGGCCGAGCGTCCCTTATTCCGGAAGGTTTACGAGCAGAAGCAGGACCACTCTGATAAAAAAGCCATTCGCTTAGCTGTGCAGATGACCGACAGCATGGGCGGCTACGATACCTGGCAGGAGAAGCGCTACCTGGGCTGGGTTTTCTTTGGGATGCGCAGCTGGCTCTGGGATAAGGAAACCAACGATGTCCGGATGCATTCCCGCAGGGATAGCCTTACCGTCCTGATGAACCTGGATAGCCGTGACGGAAAGGTTTTTAAAGATGGTGAGCGGGTAACCAACCCCGATACGATCGGTAAGTACCTGAAAGTAGGTTACCGGAGCTGGGCCAATGACTCCTACTGGCTGTTTATGCCCTTTAAGGTCTTTGACCCGGGCGTCAGGCTGACCTACAAAGGCAAGGAGGCCACTCCCCGCGGGGAGGAGGCACACGTTGTTCGCCTGACCTATGATAGCGTGGGCGTTACGCCGGAAAACCAGTACGATGTGTACATTGACCCGGAAAGCAAACTGGTTAAAGCCTGGCAATATTACCCCAAGCCCGGCGCTAAGCCGATCACAACCCCCTGGACCGGTTACCGGAACTACAACGGTCTGAAGCTCGCCAATAACCGCGGTGCTAACTACAAGCTAAGTGAAATCAGCGTAAGGGACTCGCTGAACCGGGCCGTTTTTGATACCTACAATCCCTACGACAGCCTGAATTCTCCCACAGAAGATCAGCCCGTGCCGTAACTAAAAAAGCCCCTCGGTTCAGGAGGGGCTTTTTTAAAAGCGACATTGTGCGTAAAAGCTCAGGAAGCTTCCTGCTGCTCTACAACCAAAGTGCCCTTCATAGTGGGGTAATGCTCGGGGTGCGTACAGATAAACGGATATTCCCCGGCTTTATCCATCTGAAAAGTGATAGTAGTTTTTTCCTGTTGCTCTACAATAGGTGTATAGGCCAGGATATCCTGCTTATCCGCTGGCAGGAAGTTGTTATCCTCGCCAGCCTTCACGCCTTCAGCAGCCACCTGCTGATCCTTACCAGGCTTGGTTACCACCCAGTTGTGCTCCATTTCCTCAGCACCTTTCCGGGCTACGTTTTTCAGGGTTAGTTTAACGGTCTGTCCGGCTCTGATCTTTAGCTTATCGATGTCATAGCGCATCTCTTCCAGGTTGTTACCCGGCGTGTGGATAACAACTGCCGTGGTATCACCTTCGGTGGTTTTATCCACCATGGCCCTTTTGGTGAATTCTGTGGTGCTCTGCTGGCTGTTCTTGTCGTTAGCCTCTTCACTTTCCTGCTGGCTGGCTTTAGCCTCTTCACTTTCCTGCTGACCACTGTTACTGGATGAAGAGCCACCACTGCATGCGCTGATGCCAAAAGCCAATGCCAGGGGAATGATATAGATCAGGGTTCTCATAGCTGGGATTTTTTAATAAAACAGCCCACAAGGTCTGCTGTTTGGTTTGCCTTGTCTAGCAACAGGCCTGATCCCGTTTGCTAGTTACTGAACTTAGCGACAATAACCGTAAACCCGATAACAAGCAGGACCACGAGCAGGGATGTCATCCAGAAGAAAAGCTGAAAATCGGTAGAATTCGGATTGTACTTATGATCCGGATCCGGTTTTTCCTGCGGCAGGTGGGAAAACTGTTCAGACGGGTCCTGCTGCTTTCCGCTTTCCGGGCTCTGGTCATTCTGGGACAATACAGCCTCCTGCGCCACGCCTTCGCTTTTCTGCTGAATGTAGTCCAGGGTGTTGATGATCTCAGCCTTGCTAAGGTCTGTGTGGGAGGGCATGATGGTTTGGTTGTACTCGTTGTACAGCCTGTTGGCCAGCTCATCCCCGTTTTTGATCAGCTTCTGCGAGTTCTTGATGAACTTAATGATCCACTCCTGCTCCCGGCGCTTGTTAACGTTAGCAAGGCCCGGCCCTACCAGATCCTGATTGGAGATTTTATGGCAGGAGGCACAGCGGTTCTCAAATACGGTTTTGCCATCTTTCTGCGCCTGACTGGCTGGTAAGCCCACCCAGAGCAGTAGCAGCAGGAAGCATGAAAAGCGAATGAATGTATGGGGCATGGTGCAAGGGTTTTTTAACAGGGTTCAGCTGGTTTGCGGCTGCTTTAACAAAAACGCGATGTCCTTTATCAGCTCGTTGACCGCCTCCTTTTCCGTTCCGTCATAATAGCCACGGATGCGCTGCTGCCGGTCGATGAGGATCAGCTTGGAGCTGTGCACAAAGCCCGCCGGGCCATCCCCTCCTTCCAGGGATACCACATCATAGGCACTCCGGGCCATGTTGTACAGCGGGGTTTTACGGCCGGTCACCAGGTCCCACTGATCTTCCTGAACGCCATATTCCCGTGCATAGGCTTTCAGGGCCTCCACACTGTCGTGCTTAGGGTCTACCGTGTGGGAGAGGATGGCCACTGCTTCCTCATCAGCAAAGCGCTCCTGAACGCGGGTCAGGTTTTTCATCATGGGCGGACAGGTACTCGGGCAGGCGGTGAAGAAGAAATTGGCCACATATAGCTTATCCTCAAAGTCCGCCCGCCGGACGGTATCCCCGTTTTGGTTCACAAAGGCAAACTCCGGAATCTGGTGGGTATCGGCCTCATCCGGATCAGGATTGATGACGGGCAGGGAGCGGTTCAGGCTGTTGTAGGCTTCTACTCCCACAAAAGCCAGGGCGGGAATACCGATTAACAGGCCCAGGAGCCCAAAGTATCGGAACCAGGATTGCTGACCCATCGCTACCGGTTTTCTGTGTTTTCAATTGGAACGGGATTGCCGGGGTGGTAGGGCTTGGCCTTTTCCCGGTTAAACTCCACCGCCTCTTTGATAGGCGGCACATAAGCCAGCACAATAAGGATAGTGGCCGCTATAACCCAGGGCGTGAAATTCCGAACAAAGCCGATCTGAGGCTCATCGTGATAGGCCTCGGCCGTGGGGAAGTCCAGCGTGCTCTCCTGCGCTTTGGCCGCAAATAGCGTCCGGAAGAAGACGATGAAGAAGAACAGGATGCCCAGCGACATCACGATGCCCCCTAATAAAGTAAAGTGGGAGGGCAGCACCCAGTCTACCCGGAACAGCTCACTCTCCGGGTTGAGGTAAGATGTGCCCATGTTGGTCCTTCTGGGTGCCCCCTGCAGCCCATTGGCGATCAGGCCGCCCGAGAACAGGAACATGCCAAAGCTCCACAGGTACGGTACCGCCAGGTTAAGCCCACGGCCCTTGATGGGCTTGCCTCCGACTTTATTCACCAGGTACAGCGACATGGCCAGCATGGCCAGCAATACTGGCCCGGCTACCGTCATGTGGAAGTGCCCGGGCAGGTAAGCGGTGTTGTGAACAGCCAGGTTCATGCTGTAGGAACCATTGATCACCCCGGTGATGCCGCCAAAGATGAACAGCACCAGCCCACAGATAGAGTAGGCAAACAGGTAGCGCTCCTTCCGGAAATAGGGCAGCTTGCGCATCCAGCCAAAAAGCCCCCTGCCGCCATTCTGCCGGCCGGCATATTCCAGTGAGGCGGACAGGGTGAAGGCCGTCAGCATACTGGGCACTGCCACGCCAAATGTAAAGATGGTGTGCAGCGTCTTCAGGCTCTGGCTGATGTTGGGCTCTGTAAGCTGGTGGTGCAGGCCCACGGGTATCGAGAATATGATGAAGAGCATGAATACCAGCCGCCCGGCATAATCAGAGTACAGCTTTCCGCCGGCTTCTTTGGTCATCATCACGTAAAAAATGATGTAGGCCGGTAATAGCCAGAAGTACACAAGTGGATGCCCGAAGAACCAGAAAAGGGTGCGCGAGAGCATGATGTTGATCTCATCCACATAGCCCAGGGACCATGGCAGCAGGATCACGATGATCTCATAAGCCACAGGCAGGCTGGCGATCAGCCAGATGGTGAAATTGGCCAGGTTCCCGACCACCGCAAGCGGGGTTTTCTGCTCCGGATTTTCCCGGCGCCACTGCAGATACGGCCTGATCCAGTTGAAGAAGGCCACCCACGAGCCTACTACCAGTAAGGCAGCGCCCATGTAAAACGTGGGATGCGCTTTCAGTGGCGGGTAAAAGGTGTACAGCACTGAGGCCTGCCCGGATAGCATGGCATAGCTTGAGAGCAGGGTTCCCAGTACCATCAGGCCAAAGGAAAGCCAGTTGTAAAAGGGGTTCAGGCGCTTATCCAGGTAGTAGGCCATGATGGCATTGCCAAAGGCCACCGCAAAAAAGGTGGTGAACACCAGGGCATTGATAACCCCGTGGATGGTGAGCCCCTGGTAGTAGGTGATGTTCAATATGGAGTTGGCCTCGATCACGCCTGAGCGGTACAGGGTCTGCATCAGCCCGTTGTAGATGCCCAGGATCAGGAGCGTCATGGGAATGGCAATCTCCAGGAGGATGATCCATCTCAGGCTTTTACTCAATTGCATGGGCTACATCTTTAGAGGGTTGGTCAGATGGTTCTTCTACGATGATCTTGCCCCGCATCTGCTGATGCCCTGAGCCGCAGTACTCGTGGCAGATAATGTCATAGGTCCCGGGCTCATCGAATTCCACCGTGGTATTATTCACCGCGCCTGGGACCGCCATAAGGTTGACGTTCTTATGGGTAATCCAGAAACCGTGCACCACATCAGCCGCTGAGAGGTAGATATCCACCTCACTGCCGGCTGGTACCCGCACCGTTCCCGGATCAAAGCTCCACATCTTGGCCACGCACTTCAGCTGGTAGGTGTCGTCATCCAGCTCTACCAGCTCACCCTGGTCAAAGGGCTGCTGAGCCGGAATGCACTCCGGAACCTCCACCCCTTTGCCTTTGGAGAGGTACATGATCGAGAAAATGAAAATCAACAGCGTACCCAGGGAGATGCCCAGGATTAGTTTTTCGGCTTTGTCCATAATTAGCTTCTTGATACCGTTAAGGCAAAAAATGCAAACCACACAGCTATAAAAAATAGAATCATCAGGATAAAGAAGGCAATGCTACCTTTCGGGAAAAAGGGCTTATCCGCTTCCTGCTGGTGGGGGCTGTGCTGATCATCAGGAGTGGTCATACGCTTGGTTTTGAGTGTTAATACCAAGGTCACCTCACGGATATTCTCTTAAAATGACTTATGTCATTTTTATGACTAACGCATGTTATTTCGATGTCAATAATACCTAAATATAGGTATAGGGCACAAAAAAAGCGGGGAGCAGTAATGCTCCCCGCTTGGCTAATTGAATGGGCAAAGCACCTTAGCGCAAACTAAGGCCAAGGAAGACTATCAGGAGGCGGATGGTTCAACCACCTCGATCTGTCCTTTCATGGTAGGATAGTGCCCGGGATAAGTGCAGATAAACTCGTAAGTGCCGGTTTCATCCATGGTAAAAGTAATGGTGGTTTCCTGTCCCGGCTTCAGGAGCTTAGTATTGGCCAGGATGTTACGCTGATCTTCCGGTAGGTAGTTGTTCTTTTTGTTTTTCATACCGGCCTGGGCTACCGAGCGCGCATTATCCGGATCAACAACCACAAAATTGTGCTGCATGGCGCTGGCCGACTCCGGAGCCACATTGCTAAGGGTGACCTCTACTTCCTGCCCTTTCTTCACTTTAATGTTATTGATGCTGTAGCGCATGTTCTGCATGTTGTCACCAGGCGTTTCAATGGTCACGCTGGCAGTACCATCAGCATCTGTCAGGTCTACCATGTTGTCGTTGCTGGCATATTGGTCTTTACTATCGCTTTCGCTGTCACCACCGCTCATATCAGGGCGGCTGCTTTGCTGGTCCGGGCGTTCCTGTTGTTGCGAGTCTTCAGATGACTGGTTCTGCGAGCCACCGCCACCACAACCTGTGGTGATAGCTGCAGCTAGCATTAGCGTAGCAATGGTACGGATGGGTTTAAGCATAGGATTAACAGTTTTTTCTCAGCAAAATACAACTCATGCGATGGAAAGGTTTAAAAAAGGTGCTGCTCCCGTACCATTTTCGAGCTAGGAAGAAGTCCGGGCATCGCGCATAGTCGGGCTCAAACCAATTGTTGGGTAGCGTGTTTTGAAAGCAATACCGTAAACCAAATCCTACGAAGCAATGGGAACCGCAATCGTCTGGCTGCGACAAGACTTACGGCTGCATGACAATCTGGTTTTAAAAGCTGCTCTGGATCACCACGATAGCGTGATACCGGTTTTCATTTTTGATCCCAAGTACTGGCGGGAAGATAAGTTTGGTCACATTTCCACTGGTTCTTTCCGTACCAAGTTTATCCGGGAAACCGTGCAGGACCTGAGAGATAACCTGCAGCGGATCGGCAGTGAGCTGTTAGTCCGGCATGGCAATCCTGTAGCCATCCTGCCTGAGCTGGTCCGCCAATTTGAGGCGGAAGCGGTGTATAGTAGCCAGGAAGTGGCCACCCGGGAGGTTCGCATTGAGCAACAAGTGAAAGAGGTGCTGAGCGTCCCGTACCGGCGTATCTGGCATGCCTCCCTCTATCATCCGGAAGATGTGCCCTTTGAGCCGGAGCAGGCACCGGATGTATACACCAATTTCCGTAAGAAGGTCGAAAAGTACGGAACCATTCAGGAGCCGGTTCCGGCTCCCTCAGAAGTGCCTATGCCACCGGTGGATGATCCGGGTGCAATCCCTGGCTATGAGGAACTGGGCGTTAATCCGCCCGAAGCAGATGAGCGGGCCGTGCTGCACTTTGAGGGTGGAGAGAACCCGGCCCTGGAACGGGTGGATCATTACTTCTGGGCCACGCACAACCTGGCGCAGTATAAGCAAACCCGCAATGGCCTGATAGGCCCTGATTACAGTTCCAAGTTCTCGGCCTGGCTAAACATCGGAGCCCTCTCCCCGCGCTTTGTGCATAAACAGGTCAAAGATTTTGAAGAAGAGGTTACCAAAAACAAAAGTACCTACTGGCTGATCTTTGAGCTGATCTGGCGGGATTTTTTCCGGTATCTGACGCTTCGCTACGGCAAGAAAATCTTCCAGATCACCGGGCTGTGGGACGTGGAAAAAACCTGGTACGATAATCCTGAGCACTTCGCGGCCTGGAAAGAAGGGATGACGGGCGTGCCTTTTGTGGATGCCAACATGCGTGAGATCTACCACAGCGGGTACATGAGCAACCGGGGCCGGCAGAATGTGGCGTCATTTTTGGCCAAAGACTTGCAGATTGATTGGCGGAAAGGGGCTAGCTGGTTCGAATCCCTTTTAGTGGATTACGATGTGCACAGCAACTGGGGCAACTGGAATTACAACTCCGGTGTTGGCTCTGATCCACGCGAGGACCGGCAGTTCAATGTAGTGCTGCAGGCGAAAAAGTATGACAATCAAGCCGACTATGTAAGGCGCTGGATGCCTGAATTAGCACATGTTGGCACACAGGACCTGTTGAACTGGCCTACCTTGAGCAAAGCTAAACGACAAGATATCGCACCAGATTACCCTGACCCTGTTTTCATTAACCAGAAATGGCAGTTTACTAAATAAGCAATTAACACCCCTATGGCACGTTCAGATTTTTTCTTTCTCGCAGCAGCTTTCTTATCTTTTTTACTATCCGTTAGCGTCTGGTTTTTACTGGACAACAAAGAAGCAGGGATCTTCATCGGCATCTGGGTACCGTCTATCCTTGCACTGGGCGGTTATTTTAAGATCATCACCAAAAAATAATGAGGAAAAAAGAGGAGAAGAACTATGGGCGATACTTTTGACTTGCTCATATTCTTCCTTGGTTTGTTTGTGACCATTCTGGCATGTCTTGGCATTTACTTTACTAAGCGAGAATTTGAGAAGGATAACCCTGATTCGTAAGCCAAGTGAGCCTTTCGCTTAAGCTGAATCTTCGGAAGGCTGAGGCAAAAGCACTTAAAGCTGTAGTACCGCTTCCGGAACTACACACAGGAAATTGGTTGTAAATTGCTAACTAATTTCTGAAAAAGCCCCATATGCCTCAGCTGGTGTCACAAGAGCAATGCGATAGCTGTAACATTGGCCGGCATGCTATCTTTAGTGTGCTGACCCACGATGAGCGGGAACAACTGGATGCTATTAAAGTAGCCCAGCGCTACAGCAGAGGTGAGGTCATCTTTGAGCAGGGGCATAACCCGAAAGGGCTTTACTGCATTAGCGAGGGCAAGGTGAAAATCACGAAACTCGGGGATGAGGGGCGTGATCAGATTGTGCGGATGGATAATAGCGCCAAAGTGCTGGGCTACCGGAGCCTCCTGAGCGAGGAACCTTACAGTGCCACAGCAACGGCTCTGGAGCAATCAACTATCTGTTTCATACCGGCCCACGTTATTTTTGAATTCCTGAAAAACAACAGTGATCTGGCTTTCCAGATGATGCGGGTCATGGCGCAGGATATCAAGCGGGCAGAAGAGCGCTTGACCGATTTTACCCAGAAACCCGTAAAGGAGCGTTTAGCCCAGACGCTGCTCTCATTGCTGGAAAGCTATGGACAAACAGCGGAAGGTTACCTGGATATCAGCCTGACCAGGCAAGAGTGGGCTAACCTGATGGGAACAACCACCGAAACTGCCATACGAACCCTGTCGGAGTTTAACAAAGAAGGCCTTATCCGGCTTGAGCGAAAGAAGGTCAAGCTCCTCCAGCAAGAGCGCCTCTGGGGCTTGGCACAGCTGTAAAGCGGGTAATACCCTTACTGCTGTTACTTATCAGCTTTTACCGGCTCCCCTTCTTTGTAAAGCGTGGTTAGAACTGTTTCTCCTACAGCCCGCAGCGTATTCCGGGATATGATATCCATGTTATCCCCGTGAGTGTGCCAGTACGCCCCGAACCCATTCTCACGCCGGCTGCTGTAATCAATAATGTTAGCAGTTGGAATACCAGCTTCCCTGATCACATTCACATGGTCATCCATCACCGGCTTTGTCTTCTGAAAAGAGAAGTAATCAGTATGCCCTAACTGAGAAGCTGTTCCCCACACTTTATCCACTACCTGTGGTGCTTTTTGCAGCGAAAAACCCTCGCGCATGAACGTGGCGTTTTCAGCGCCAACCATATCCAGCAGAATACCATAATCGGCAAAATACCGGTTCTCGTTGATGCGCTTACCCCAGTATCGCGAGCCCAGGCAGAACTTATTGCTACTACCGGTCTTCTGCTGCGACTCGGGAGCGCCATAATCCTCTGCATCAAAGAGAACGATCTTGACCCCGATCCCGGGATCGTTACGCGATAGCTGGCGCGCTATTTCCAGCAGTACGCCTGTTCCGCTCCCGCCATCATTAGCACCGGGAATGGGCTCATCCTGGCGTACCGTATCCCTGTCAGCAAAAGGGCGTGTATCCCAGTGAGCGCACAGTAGTACTTGTTTGCTGGCTTCAGGATTAAAAACGGCCTTGATATTCCGGATGTAAAGCGTTTTACCATTGTAGGCCGTAACCTCACCTTTCTGAACACTTGTGGTATCAGCAAAGCGCTGTAGCGTCTGGGTAAGCCAGCTGGCCGTTCGGCGATGGGCGGCTGTATTGGGCACCCGCGGGCCGAAATCTACCTGCTTCTGGATGTAAGCATAGGCTGAGTCAGCATTGAAAGGAGCCGGTTCCAGCTCTTCCTGCTGCCGCTGGGTAGCACCCGAGCGATCGTTAGCGGATTGATCCGATCCTCCGCCACAGCCGGCCATGATGCTTAGCCAAAAACCAGCTGCGACTAAGAGGATACGGGCTTTTATCATGAAGATACAGTTTGGGCGCTAAGCTGCTTAAGGGCTCTGCGACTGGCCTCCAGGGTGTGATCAATGTGCGCATCTGTCAGCCTGTAGGACAGGAACCAGGCCTCAAATTGCGAGGGCGGTACCCAGATGCCCTCGTGGATAAGTGACCAGAAATAGTGCTTAAAGTGCTCAAGGTTACTGCGCTTTACCTCATCAAAATTACGAGGAGACGCCTCCTGGAAGTAAGCGCACAGCATTGAACCGAATTGGTTGACGTGTAGGGGTACTCCCGTTTCCTCAGCAATTTCTGCCAGACCATCTTTCAGCCGGCCGGTGATCCGGTGAAGATGCTCGTAAACCTCCGGCTGATCGCGAAGGGTTTTCAGGGTGTAGTAGCCACCCGTCATGGCAAGCGGATTGCCGGAAAGGGTGCCGCCCTGATAGACCGGTCCTTCCGGTGAGACCATCTGCATCACTTCACGGCTACCGCCAAAAGCACCAACCGGTAGCCCCCCACCAATGACCTTTCCGAGCATGGTCAGATCAGGATGGATGCCATAAACGCCCTGAGCACCCCCGAAGTGGTAGCGGAAACCCGTCATCACCTCATCAAACAGGAGCAAGGAATTGTACTGCCGCGTAATGTCGCGAAGCTCCTGCAGGAAGCCTTCATCCGGCTGTAGTACGCCCATATTGCCGGTCACCGGCTCAATGGCCACCGCTGCTATCTCATCGGGATATTCCCGGAAAAGCTGGCGGACCGTATCAGCATCATTGTAAGGGACCACAAACGTGTCCTGTGTATACGTTTCCGGAATGCCCTGGCTGCCGGGCAGACCCTGTGTAGCAACGCCCGAGCCGGCCTGGGCCAACAGGGCATCCACGTGCCCGTGGTAGCAGCCGGCAAACTTGATGACTTTAGTCCGGCCGGTGTAAGCCCTGGCTAAGCGCAGGGCGCTAAGGGCTGCTTCCGTTCCGGAATTAACAAAACGGGTCATCTCGATGGATGGGAATGCCTGGCTAACCAGTTCTGCTAGTTGAACCTCAAGTTCAGTAGAGGCTCCGAACGTTGTACCCTGATCCACAGCCTCTTTGATGCGGGGACCAACCTCAGGTGGATTGTGCCCGAGGATTAGCGGGCCGAATGATCCCACGTAATCCAGGTAAGGGTTGTTGTCGGCATCGTAAATATAGGCACCCGCTCCTTGCTTCATAAAGAGCGGATCTCCGCCGACTGCGTTAAAGGCACGGGCTCCGCTGTTAACCCCACCGACCAGGCGCTGCCTGGCCTTCTCATACAATTCCCTTGAGCGCGTGAAATCCATGCTCATGACGTATTTAGAATTAGCTAAAAATTTCGGCCAGGTGATCTGGCTTGCGGTATATGCCGGTAATGATCGGGGTATCCCGCTCAGTGTAGTAGCGGGCCTCGGTCATCCGAAGATCGTATACCAGGTCAGAAAATTGGGAAAGATCCTCCATTTCGTAGGAGACCACAAACTCCTGATCCTGAAGGCCGAAGGAGTAAACCAGCAACTGCATAATTTCCGGATACTGCTTGCCAGTCTTAATGTGACCCTGCATATACTCCCAGCGGGTTTCTGAGCTCTCCAGGTACCAGGATATGGTTTTGGTAAAGGGGTAGACGACAAAATAAGTTGTTCGCGTGCTGTCGTCATAAGGGTCGATCTCCTGTGGATTCCGCTTAGCCTTGGTGTAATTGGATGGCTTAGTAAAGCCCCAGAGGTTATAAGTGGGCTCAATATACTGGCGGAAGACGTTCAGGGAGCGGCCGAACTGATCGAAAAACTGCCCCGGGACGTGCGTTTCGTCTGCATCCTGGCTGGCCCATACCAGCAGGTCATATTCTTCACGGGAAGGGAACACCTGGTAAAAGTACACCTTATCAGCACTTTGCTGCAAGTGCTCAGCCCAATTGTGGAGGGTCTGCTTCCGCTCCCGCTCCTCAAGGCTCCAGAAGTCATGATTGAGTTTGAAGAGCTGGTAGTGCGTTAATATCCGTTTTTCCATGGTTACAAAGCTTTAACTATTTAACTGACTTACGGAATTCCAGTTCGCAGCCAGGGTATCGAGCAGGGGCTCAAGGCCCTTTCTGTCAGGAGTTAAATGTGCTGAATGGTTCCACTGTTCTAACCGACTGGCAGTGGTCTCCCCTATACAGGCCAGGGTAGCTGAAGCGGGCAAGCTTACGCCAGCTTTCCGGCAGTTGGTAAGCAGGCCATCCACCGTGGACGGACTGGTTAGCAGAATAGCGTTCAGGGGTTCTGCCAAAGCATTCTGCACGGTTTCAGGGTCATGCTCGATTATTGTGGTATCGTAAACCGTAAGGGAATGGAGCTCAGGGCCTCTTTGCGTTAGCAAGTCCGGTATTTCCGGACGAGCCTGGTTTCCGCATGGAAACAGGACAGGGCCATTGCCCTTCAGCGGCAGGGTAGTTCCCAAAGCATAACCGGTTGCCCTTGGTGGCTGAAAATCGACCGGCAGGCCTGCCAGGCTGGCTGCTTTAGCAGTACGGGTCCCGACCACAGCTATCTGCGGACGGCTCTCTGGTGGAAGGGCTTTCCAGGAATCGAGGAAATTGCCGGCAAAACCATCAACGCTGTTAGCGCTGCTAAAAACAACCCACTCGTAGGCCGAAAGGGGTAAAAATGAACCGATGGTATCCTCCTTTAGCATACGCTGCGCTACTTTGATAACCGGGAACAAAACAGGGGTGCCGCCCCGGCTTTCAATGGCTGATTTTGTGGATTCAGCCTGCGCTTCAGCCCGCGTCACCAGGATCCGGCAGTTAGCCAGTGAGTAGTGCCCGGAGGAAGTGCTCATTCAAAAGTGCCCGATTTTATCGACCAGGATCTTACCCAGGTTTTCGGCTTCGTCTACATGTCCGGTTACTTGGTCCCGGTTCATAGCAGAGCCATCTTCTCTGCCATAGATCCCGTCAATGGTGATCTGATCGCCATGCACGCGGGCGTGGGCGCCCAGTGGTAGCTGACAGCCACCGCCAAGGGCTACCAGAACAGTGCGTTCGGCCTGTGTGGCCCGTATCGTGTTCGGATCATTGATCTGGCTGACCAGCTTCTTCATCTCGCGGTCATTATCGCGGGTTTCCACAGCCAGAACGCCCTGGGCTACTGCAGGCACCATCTCTGAGTAGTTAAATAGCTGAGAGGCTTTGTCGAACATGTTGATGCGCTGCAGGCCAATAGCGGCAATGCAGATCGCATCTACCTCACGGCTATCAATCTTTCCCATGCGCGTGTTGATGTTGCCATTGATCGGCTTGATCTTCAGGCCAGGGTTGGCATGGTAGATCTGGATGGCCCGGCGCAGGCTGCTGGTTCCTACAATAGCGCCCTTGGGCAGGTCTTCAAGCTTCACGTTATCGCGGGATATGAGCACATCCCTTACGTCACCTCTCTGTGGAACTCCGCTAATAGCTAATCCTTCCGGCAGCTTCGTGGGTAGATCTTTATAGCTGTGAACTGCAATATCGATCTCTTCATCCAGAAGGGCCAGTTCAACTTCCTTCACAAAAGCTCCGATGGTCTGCGTATTACCCCGGTCGCCACTGGTTTTGATCGGCTTGGTCACGAATTCATAATCCGGCGCTACCTCCCGAAGGTGTTTTAGCACCATGTTCGTTTGGGCCATTGCCAGCTTACTCCCCCGCGTACCAACAATGATGCGCTTTTTAGGGATATTGATGTAGACATCCTTCAGGTTGAAGATATCCTGAAAGGTGGCGATTTCGCTTTTGTGCTCGTCCGGTTCCTTACTGTAAGATTTCAGCGTGTGGATCGGATCATTGGAGACCTTTCGCAGGATCCGGTGGGCCATTTTTTCCAGGATGCGCTCCTGCTGATCGTCCAGCTCTCCAAGCTTTGGCTTGGCCCAGGCCAGCTCTTCCTGCTTGATCTGCTCCAGGTTCTGGTAAAAATTGGAAATAACCGGGTTCAGGCGGTTTGTATTCAGCCAGTCCTCGTACGATTCCACCTCTTCTTTAATGATAGCGTTGGCATGCGGGATCTCCTGCTTCCGGTTCTTCATGCCGCGCTGCGTCAGGTCTTTGAGCCTGTCCAGATCGTATACCGAGAAAGAAGGCAGCTGGCTGAGGTCCATGCTGAAGTTGCGGGGGATGGCCAGGTCTATTAGCGTCAGTGGGTGCCGGATGTCAGCATTTTCCAGCATCGACCGGGAAAGGATAGGCTCTTCCGCATCCGAGGCCCCGATCACCACCTCAACATCTTTGAGTGCAGGAATGATCTCACTGTAGGTGATGGGCTCTGCTTTGTACAGCCGAGCCACTTCATCTGCCCGTTCTTGCCCACGGCTGGCTATCAATACCTTGCCCGGCCTGTGCTTATAGAGAATCTTGAGCAGCAGGGAAGCCATCTCTCCGGTTCCAATAACCATGACCCGTGCGTCCGAAAGGTTGGTGTATTCCCGCTCTATCAGGTCAAATGCTACTGAGGAAAGGGAGACAGGGGTCTGGCCAATAGCCGTCTCGCCCCGGACGCGCTTCCCTGTGCGGATAGCACGCTTGGCCAGCTCGTGCAGAACCGGACCGATGGTACCTGCTTCCTGAGCCGTGTAGTAAGATTCACGCACCTGCCCCAGTATCTGGTGTTCGCCCAGTGCCTGTGATTTGAGTCCTGCCGCAGTGGAGAACAGGTGTTCAGCCACCGAGTACTCATGATCCAGGATGGTAAGGTAAGGCCTGAGGTTGCCAAACTGGTTAAAGTAATCAATTATGGGATCGTGGCTGTCGTGGTAAGCATAGATAGCAAGCCGGTTGCAGGTTGAGACAATAAAAGCCTCATAAACCGACTGCGATAATTCCTGCAGGGCTGCCATGATGTCCGCCTTGCCAAGCGCCACACTTTCTCGTACATGTATAGGAGCATCCTGATGGCTCAGTTCTACTCCGATTACTTTTGCCATTGTTTGGCTTTGGGTTTGTTTAAGCTTTTCAAAGCTGATCCCAATCCTATCAAATAACCCTTGTGTAACAGGTTAGAACAATGATTTTTCTCATGTTCTTCCTCCCTGACAAGTGAGAATTGGCATGATGTTCAAAAATTCCCTGTCGCGGGTGTGTCATAACTGGTTGCTGTGCGAGCAAACCTGTCGTTCTGCCGTTGCCTGCACATTCCAGAAACCCTGTTGACGTTGCTGGAAAAGGCCGGAATCGTAATTTTGATGAAATCGTTAACCTTCTGAATGCAATCACAACCTCCTTTTTTCATGAAATGGGCGGGCAAATATGGCTCCTTTTTGCTGGTTTTAGCCTGTGTAAGTCTGAGCAATGCTCAGCCCTCCGATAAGAACTGGTACCAAAAAGGAACCAAAGCTTTTGAGGAAAAAAACAATGCCAAAGCCCTGAAGTGCTTTACAAAGGCTATTAAGCTATCGGACAATCCGGAAGCGGCTTACCTGGCCAGGGGGATGACCTATCAGCGGCAGCGCAGGCCGGAAAAAGCCATTGCTGACTTTACCCAGCTAATTGAACGGGAACAGCAACAAGTGGCGGCTTACACCTACCGGGGTATGAGTCATATGGACCTTAACAACCCGAATAAGGCCCTAACCGATCTTAACCAAGCTATCCGCCTGGACTCCGCAGCCGGGCAGGCCTGCTTTAACAAGGGTTACCTCCTTTTTAACCTTCAGGACTATGAGGGTGCCCTGACTACCTTCCGGAAAATGTTCCGGAGGAAATCAGCCTTTCAGCAAAAGCAGCATCTGGAAAACGCCTATCACTTTGCCGGGCGTGCGTACATCGAGCGGGGGAAGCCAGAGCAGGCGCTGGAGGCCTTTAACGAGTCCTTAGCCCTGAATTCCAGGGCCTACCGTTCCCACTACTACCGGGGCGTCCTGCTTCATCAGCAAGAGCGGTTTGAGCAGGCGCTAAAGGCTTTTGACTCTGCTATTGCTGTAAAACCTGACTATTGGCAGGCATACCTGAAGCGGGGCTACACGTATGGGCAGCTAAACCAATACGAAGCTTCTGTAAAAGATTTTGATCGCTACTTAAGCAAGGAGCCCGGCTCGTCCAAAGCGTACCGGATGCGCGGACTGGCACACGCTAAGCTGGACCGGTATCAGGCAGCTCTGGATGACCTGAAAAAAGCCATAGACCTGAATGCGGAGGATGGCCAGGCTTACTTTTTCAAAGGAAGCGTTCACTACGAGCAAAATGAGCTCCAGAGAGCCTGCCGGGCCTGGCAGGGGGCTATTAACCGGGGTTCTAAGCAGGCCATGCGCTACTTTACCAAGGTATGCCGTAAGCAGCCTTCTCAACCCCAATCGGAGTAAACGCATTCAGCGACTAAACCTTACCAATAAAATATGCCGGGATACAAGGCTGTGATCTTTGATCTGGACGGAACCCTTCTGGATACCGTAGCCGATATTGCTGATGCTGTTAACCTGACGCTGGAGCAGTATGGATGGGCAGCGCAGCCTATCGAACGCTACCGTGTATTGGTAGGAGCCGGCCTGGATGAGCTCCTGGAGCTGATACTGGGCAGGCACGCTGAAGACCAGGCCTTTTTCCAGGCCTTCCGGGATAAGGTGGTTATGTACTACACCCAGCGTATGACAAGCAAAACCCGGCCTTACTCCGGAATTGAGCCGATCCTTCAGCAGCTACAGGAGTGGCAGACTCCTAAAGCAGTGCTTTCCAATAAAGAGCATGAAAAGGCTAACCATGTGGTAAACCATTTCTTCAGCGCCAAGCAGCTGGCGCCGGTAGTTGGTGCGCAGGCTGGCGTGCCTGTAAAGCCAGATCCGACCAACGCTTATAACATTGCTGATGAACTTGGCTTTGCCCCTTCGGATATTCTATATGTGGGTGATACACCTACAGATATTCAGACGGCCCGGCGAGCTGGTATGCTACCCCTTGGTGTTGAGTGGGGTTTCCGGCCGAAGGAAGAACTGTGGCAGGAGGGCGCTCACACTATACTTGCGCATCCCGAGGAGCTACTGAATTTCTTCAGGTCAGGCAGGTGATTGACAAAGCCTGATCTTATCCCTACATTGGTGAAGGAATTCAATCGATCATGGCATCTATGAAGGGCTTTTACGCAGTTTATGCAGCGCTTCTGCTGATGGTCTCGCTGGCCTTCACCTATTTTGAGATTTACTCAAAAGATCAGCGAATCCTGAAAGCAAAGGTCACCCGCGCCCACGAGCTGGTGAAGAAGCAGGATTGCGGTAAGGCGTTTAACCTGCTTACCCAGCGCGATCAGCCAGCTATGGATGACCACTACGCAGACAAGGATAAGCGCTCAGTGAAGGCACTCCGCACTTCTCTGTGTAAGGCCCTGAACCAATCATCCAACCTGAAGGAAGAGCTTCCCCGGTTCCGGCATCAAAAAGATGCAGACCATCAGGAATCCCTTTACAAGGTTAGCCTGCCTAACGTTAGCAAAGATGGCCCCCAGACCCTTAGCTTCGAGCGTATTAAGGGCGAATTGGTCCTTACTCAGGTTGAGTAGCCAGTGGTGTAAGCTTATCCTGAAAGCCGCTGACACTCAAGCCACCCCCGTTGTGAATAAAAAGCTTAGCTCCCTCCAGCTTGTAATCCGCCATGATCCAGGCAGCTGAGCAGGCGTGCTTGGCTCCGTAAATAGGATCAGTCAGAATGCCCTCCATCCGGGCAAAAGCCCTGACCTGTTGAAGAATGGTCCGATTCACGGCCCCGAACGAGCGAGCTGTTGGCGGGCTATAGCAATAGAAGAGCGGAAAAGCCAGTTCATCAGCCGAAAGCTGGTAATCAGGCAATATCCTCTGGAACCTCGCCAATTCATTCCGCAAGGCCGCCTCACTTCCTGCCATCAGCGTAATGTGCACGCTCTTATCCGTGTTACCGAGCAGGGCTAAGCCCAGTAACAGGCCAATAGCCGTTAGCCCCTTCCCGCTATCAATAAAGATATGCGAGAACGATACGCCATAAGCTGCCTCCTGATCCATAAGCTCTTTGGCCAATAGCAGGCAGCCAGGCAAAGCCGCTGGCATTTGTGCTCCTTCCGGAATTGTAAGGTGAGAGGCCTGCTTCAGTGGCTGCGGGAGCTGATACGTATGCCACGTTTCCCGGTCAATGTAGTGAACGGCAGCGCCCGGGCGGGCTAACAGCTGCAGCCACAGGTGATTACCTGTGAAAGCGGGCGGATGCTGGTTAGCCAGCAGGCAGAGGGTGTAGGTAAGGCCTTCTTCGTTGGCCAGCTGAACCAGTCCCATAACATTGTTAGAAGAAGCGCTGCCCCAGATCAGCAGGTGACGGATACCTGCTCTGCGCCAGTAGGCCACCAGGCCGGTAAACTTCCGGTACTTCGTGCCGATGATACCTCCGCTGTGCTCGTCCTCCCGCTTGATCCAGCAATCTTCCGGAAAATAGGCGTTAGCCTGGTGCAGCCGTGTGGTCACTGGCCATGGCACCACGTAAGGAGCCAGTGCTTCCTGTAACTGCTCAGGGCTCATCCGCTGATAAGGTTCACCACATAATGATAGATCATCATCCCTGATACCACCAGCTTGATAACAGTGCCGGCCAGAAAGCCCAGGAAAGCACCCAGGCCAGCCCTGAGAGCTTCCCTGTTGGTTTTGCCGTAGACTAACTCACCAATCACCCCACCCAGGAAAGGGCCGATCAGGATGCCGAGTGGTGGAAAGAATACCGCCCCTAAGACACCTCCAATGCCGCAGCCCCAGATGCCATATTTCGAGGCCCCGAACTGCCTGCTCCCGATCAGTGGAATGACAAAGTCCAGCAGCATCACAAAGGCTGCCAGCCCGGCATACATCAGCAAAAGGTTGCCGGATAAATCGTACCGTTCAGTAAAGTGCAGGGCCAACAGCCCCAGGTAGCTAACCGGCGGCCCCGGGATTACCGGCAGGATGCCTCCCAGAAACCCGATTAACAGCAGAATCCCTCCAGCGATGATCAGGAACGTATCCATGTCTTAAGCGGGCTTTTATCCACCCTCCTATACAAAGGAAACGCCCTGTTCCCAGTTATCCATAGGTGCCGGCAAAGGCCTGTTAAAAAGCTGGAACTGCTGACCTCATATTAAGGCAAAAGGAAAGGGCTTGACCATGGTCTGGTAAAAAAGCTTTCATCTTTAATTTAGCTCTAAAAATTGTGCAGTAGTGCCGGACACCAGCTCTACTACAGCCAGCCAATTACAGCCCTACCTGCCAGTGGGAGCTGCAGATGAAGTAGCTGCATTGCTGGCGCCTCATACCCTTAAGCTGATAATCACTAAGCCCCGCAAGACCAAAAAGGGTGATTACCGCCCACCGCAAAAGGGCTGTGGGATTGGCCACCGTATTACGATTAACTGCGACCTGAATCCTTACGCCTTTCTGGTAACCCTTCTTCATGAGCTGGCCCATCTGGAGGCGCATGAGCAGTATAACCTGGCGAATATTCAACCGCACGGACCCGAGTGGAAAGCCCTATTCCGCTGTATCCTGATGCCTTTCCAGGAGCGCGGCTACTTTCCTGAAACAGTCAGCAGGGCGCTTGAGGCGTATCTGCAGAATCCGGCAGCTGCTACCTGCTCAAGCCCCACCCTTAGCCGCGCCCTGAGGATGTACGATAAGCAGCAGGACGAGGTGTTTATCAGTGAGGTTCCCTTTCAGGGCTATTTTTACTGGCAGGGGCATCGCCTCTTTCAGCGGCTAAGCAAACAACGCACCCGGTACAATGCCCTGGAAGTTGATACAGGCCGCTATTACCGTTTTTCCCAGCAGGCGCTGGTCAGGCCTCAGGCAGCGGTTTAGCTGTATTTTTGCCCTTTGTTCTCAGAAAAGCACGCGCGACATGGCAGGGCCGCTTCGCTCAGGCGGATGGTTATTATTGATCGGGATGCTGCTACTGGGCACAAAGCCCGTGGTAGCCCAAACTGACAGTACCACCCGCATCCGGATCGAGAATGCCAACACCCTTCGGTATACACAGCGCGATGGGCGAAAGGTCCGGAAGCTACTAGGGGATGTGCGCTTTCGCCAGAAAGGCGTTCGTATGCAGTGTGATAGTGCTTACCAGTTTCAGGACGAAAACCGGATTAAGGCATTCAGCAACGTTTACATCAACCAAGGGGATACCCTGCGCCTGCGCGGGGCCTTTCTTCGCTACAACGGCAATACCCGGAAAGCTGTAATGCGCGATTCCGTCCGGCTAAAGGAAACGACAGAAAAGGTAACCCTGACCACTGACACCCTCCACTACAACATAGCCAGAAAGCGGGCCTTCTACCTGTCGGGCGGCAAAATCGTGGATTCAGCCAACACCTTAACGAGCCGCCGGGGCTACTACCGTACGGCTGCCAAGCGCTTTGCCTTTGCTGATAGCGTAAAGCTGACGAACCCGGATTACGTTATGCGGAGCGATACCCTTGCGTACTACACGCCCACCAGCAAGGCCTACTTCTACAGCCCTACCCGCATCACAAGTGACACCAACTACCTCTACTGTGAATCCGGTTGGTACAATACGGAGGATGGCATAGCCCGGCTCGGGGAAGATACCTATCTGCGCTCCGGGCACCGGGAGCTGTACGCTGATAGTCTTTACTATGACCGGGGCCGATCCCGGGGGCGTGCGATGCAGAACGTCCGGATGATCGATACTGCCCGCAGCATTACCCTGACTGGTGAGCGAACCTTCTACCAAACTGCACCCGGCTCTTCGTACCTTACTGACAGTGCCTTAGCGCAGCAGCGGAACCAGAATGATACCTTCTACCTGCATGCGGATACGCTTAAAAACACATTTGACTCAACCGGGAGCCGCTTGCTAAAAGGGTATTACGGAGCCCGCTTGTACAACAGGCAGTTTCAGGCCCAGGCTGACTCTATGGTTTACCGGACAGCTGACTCTACGATATACCTGTACCAACAGCCTGTAATGTGGTATGAGAACTATCAGCTGACCGGGCAGACCATGCGCATCCGGACTGATGGCGAGGGCACCATCGAGCGTCTGATCATTGATAATGACGCCTTTATTATCGATAAGGAGCAGGGGGAGCTTTACAATCAGGTGAAGGGGCAGCAGGTAACTGGCTATTTTAAGGACAATGTGATCAGGCGCATGCGGGTTTCCGGTGATGCGGAGGCTATCTATTATCCCACTGACGATGCGGATAAATACATCGGCATCAATAAGATCAAATCCAGCATTATACGGGTACTTTTCGAGGAACAGGAAATCAGCGCCATTCACTTTCTGGATAAGCCCGATGCCACGATTTACCCCATTGGTAGTAGCGATCCCAAAGAGTTCCGGTTTCCGGGTTTTTTATGGCTTACTAAGCACCGGCCACGGAAAGTAGCAGATCTTTTCCTTCCCTTTGAGCTAAAATCAACCACCAGTAATCAGCAACCTTGATATGCGATGCTTCAGATGGTTAGTACCGGGCCTGCTATTCTGCCTCTTCATTGGCTCAGAAAGCTCCCTTGCTCAGAATCCTGCCGATCAGATCACCGGTGTATGGGTAACTGCTGAAAAAGATGGACGTGTCCGCATCAGCCGGCACAAGGACGGCAAGTACTACGGAAAGCTTATATGGACGGAAAACAAGCGGGGTGGGGATTCCCTGGACCGGGATATCAACAATCCAGACCCGGAAAAGCGTGACCGTACTATTCTGGGCATAACCCTGCTGAAGGGATTGGCCTACAAGCCCGAAGAAAATCAGTGGGAAGGGGGTAAGATCTACGACCCAAACAAGGGCAAGACCTACAAATGCTACGCTGAACTGGTGAGCCCGGATAAGCTGAAGATCCGGGGCTATGTTGGCATCAGCATGGTGGGGCGCTCCACCTACTGGAAGCGCTACCAGCCATAAAAAAACCCGCTCTCTGAAACAGAGAAGCGGGCTTTTCAGAAAAATCCAGAACCGTCAGGAACTAACCGGGTTAGCTGTTCTGGTTTTTGCTATCATCCTCTGACTCGCTACCACTACCTTCCGGCTTGTCATCATCATTTGACTCAGACTGGTCAGTGGATTCGCTGTCAGCGGATTGGTCAGATTGATCATCGCTTTCCTCGTCCTGCTGCTTTTGCTCCATTTTCTCAATGGCTTCCTGCTGCTTTTCCTTTTCCTCTTCTTTCATCTTCTCACGCAGGGAGGACAGGGCTGCATTTTCTTCGCCCAGTTGCGGTGTTTCCACCTTGGATTTCACCTTCTCTACATTCTCACGGGTTTCCGCCTCTTCTTTTTGCTGCTGCTGCTTGTCAGCCTGCTTGCGGGCCCGCTCCCGTTCTTTCCATACATCAGTATGGGAAACGATAATCTTCCGGTTGGATTTATCGAACTCGATAACCTTGAATTCGAGGGTTTCTTCTTCCTGAACCTTGACCTTGTCTTCCTTATGCAGGTGCTTGTTCGGGGCAAACGCCTCTAAACCATAGGGCATTTCTACGATAGCGCCCTTATCCTCAATCCGGTTGATCGTTCCTTCATGAACAGAGTCCACATAGAAGATGCTCTCGAAGTTGTCCCACGGATCATCCTCAAGCTGCTTGATGCCAAGGCTGAGCCGCCGGTTGTCTTTGTCAATATCCAGGACCTTCACCTCCAGTTGATCACCCAGCTTGGTGAACTCATTCGGATGGTTATACTTCTTAGTCCAGGACAAATCGGAGATGTGAACCAAGCCATCAACCCCTTCTTCCAGCTCCATAAAGAGCCCAAAGTTGGTAATGCTGCGGACCGTGGCTAAATGGGTAGTGTTTGTCGGGTATTTCTCTTCTATGCCGTCCCATGGGTCTGTTGTTAGCTGCTTCATACCGAGGGAGAGCTTCCGCTCTTCACGGTCAATGCTCAGCACAACCGCATCCACCTCCGAGCCAAGGCTGACGTACTGCTCAGGTGACTTCAGATGCTGCGACCAGGACATTTCGGAAACGTGTACCAGTCCTTCAACACCAGGGTGGATCTCGACAAAAGCGCCATAATCCTCGATGTTCACAACCTTACCCTTGACCTGTGTACCTTCCTGAATTTCCTCAGGCAGCGTTTCCCACGGATGGGAAGTTAACTGCTTCAGGCCCAGGGAAATGCGCTTCTTTTCCTGGTCGAAGTCCAGCACAACAGTGTTGAGCTTTTGCCCGAGCTCCAGCACTTCTTCCGGGTGATTGATACGGCCCCAGGACACATCGGTAATGTGTACCAGGCCATCAACCCCGCCAAGGTCCACAAAGACTCCAAAGGAAGTTAAGTTCTTAACCGTGCCTTCCAGGACCTGTCCTTTCTCAAGCTTGGAAAGAATATCGGTCTTTTGTTGCTCCAGGTCACTTTCAATGATTGCCTTGTGAGAGACTACGATGTTGCGGAAAGCGTAGTTAAGCTTAACTACCTTGATATCCATGTGCTGCCCAACGAAGGCATCGTAATCCTTGATAGGCTTGATATCGATCTGCGAGCCCGGCATGAAAGCATCCAGCCCCAGCAGATCTACAATCATACCGCCTTTAGTGCGGCCGCGGACGTAGCCATTGAGGATCTTATCATTCTCGTAGGCGTCCACGATAGTTTCCCAGGCGCGTTCGGCCTGACCTTTTTTATAGGATAGGACTAGCTGTCCATTCTCATCTTCTGGTTCTTCTACCAGTACTTCAACCTCATCGCCAATGTTTAGGCTCTCCCGGTCTTTAAACTCAGAGAGTGGTACCAGGCCATCGGACTTAAAGCCAATGTTAAGGACCACATCCCGGTCAGTGATATTTACCACGGTACCGGGTATTAGCTGACGCTCGCCCACAACACTCAGGTTCTGTGTGTAAAGGCTTTCCAGCTGCTTCTTCTCTTCATCTGAGTACTCGGACTCACCGGACTCATACTTGTCCCAGTTGAATTCCGGATCTGGCTGGATGTTTTCCGGAACGTGGGCCTTAGCCTCCTCTTCTGGCCCGGGGCCAGCTTGTGGGGATACATCCTGCTGCCCGGATGTGGCATCCGATACAGCTTCCTCGTTTTGGTTAGCGTTTTTCTCTTCGTTACTCATTGAATGACATTCCTCCTTTTTTGGCAGAATTACACAAGCAAAAATATGAATTAGCGAGTAGATGGGTTAACCAATCTATAGCTATGTTGTTCCATACTGAAAAACAAAACGGGCATAGGCCAGGTCAGTGTCGCTGGTTAGCTTAAAGTTAGCCGCCTCCCCGTCAATGAAAGTCAGGCTATGGCCAGCTTTCTCCCAGATCTGCGCATCATCGGTTGAGGGCTGATCACCAGCCTGCTCATAGGCCTCCCGGAGATCCTGCAGGTCAAAAACCTGAGGCGTCTGAACTTTTCGTACCAGGCTACGATCCAAAGGCATCCACTGATCATTGGTCTGGATCCGCAGGGAATCCCTGACCTTAACCAGCGGAACGGCTGCCTGCTGACTGGCAGCTACCGTAAAAGCTTCCGCTATCAGGGCAGCGCTGGCAAACGGTCGCACCCCGTCATGAATACCCACAAGGCCGTCCCCGGCCTCGAGGGTGCTAAGGGCCGCCTTAACGGAGTCAAACCGCTCCTGCCCACCATCGACAATGCGGTGCGGGACCTTAGGGCTAACGGCCTTGTAAAGCTCTTCCCAGTAGGAGCGGTAATCAGCAGGCAGGGTTAGCAGGATTTCGTCAAATGGCAGGGCCTGATAGCACTGATAAAGGGTGTGCGCCAGTAGTGGTTGCTGGCCCAGCTCAATAAACTGCTTGGGAACGTGGCTCGGAATCCGCGTCCCCAGGCCGCCAGCCGTCACTATCATATACCGCTTAGGCAACAGGCGCTGGCTTAAAGGATAAGCATTGAATCACCATAATCCAGGAACCGGTACTTTTCTTTAACAGCTTCCTCGTAGGCCTTCCGCATGTTATCAAAGCCGCCAAAGGCCGTGGCTGAGATCAGGAAAGCGGACTTGGGCTGATGGAAGTTCGTGATCAGGGAGTTAGCGATATGAAAGCGGAAGGGCGGGAATATGAATTTCTCAGTCCAGCCCTCGGCCGGATTCAGGTAGCCATTAGCTGAAACAGAGGACTCTATAGCCCGCAGGGTAGAAGTGCCCACTGCACAGACGCGCTGGCGGTTAGCCAGGGCCCGGTTAACCTTATCTGCCGTTTCCTGCGGAATGTGATAGTTTTCGGAATCCATTTTGTGCTTGGACAGGTCTTCCACTTCAATATCCCGGAATGAGCCCATGCCGATGTGGAGCGTTACCTCTGCCAGCTCAATTCCCTTGATCTCAAACCACTTCAGAACCTCGCGGGAAATGTGCATCCCGGCTGCAGGGGCTGCAATAGCTCCTTTGTTCTTAGCGAAAATGGTCTGATACTTATCCCGGTCAAAATCCTTGGCCTTCCGGTCAATATATTGGGGCAGCGGAGTCTCACCCTGCCGATCCAGAGCCGCATAGAACTCCTCGTCAGAACCATCAAACAAAAAGCGAATGGTGCGACCACGGGAAGTGGTATTGTCCACAACCTCTGCTACGAGCGGATCATTGTCATCCTGGCCAAAGTAAAGCTTATTGCCGACCCGGATTTTCCGTGCCGGATCCACCAACACGTCCCACAGGCGGATCTCAGGGTTCAGCTCCCGGAGCAGGAGAACCTCAATATCGGCTTCAGTCTTCTCCTTTTTCCCATAAAGGCGGGCCGGGAAGACCTGCGTGTTGTTAACAATGACTACATCTCCTTCCTGAAAGTACTCAACAAACTCCCGGAAATTCCGGTGTTCAATATTGCTATCTTCACGGTTGACCACCATTAGCCGGGAGTCATCCCGATACTCAACCGGTTCCTGCGCTACTAACTTATCATCATAAGGGAATTCAAACTCGGATAATTTGACCATGCTGAAAGTAGGTTTAAAGAGCGTGCAAATTTAGGAATTTACCATGCTCATACTTCCTCTCTGAGCTGACACTCAAAAACCGGCATGGAGCCCGTCAGCAGCTTAAACAAATATGCGTTGAGAAAGCTTACACCAACAGCGCGGTCATTTGTTGTATGGGGAGACGAAAAGCAGTGATCAGAGCCGCCTATGGGTAACAAAAAGGAAAACCTGCCCACTAAGACCTGCCCGGTTTGTGGAAAACCTTTTACCTGGCGGAAAAAGTGGGCTAAAAACTGGGAGAACGTGAAATACTGCAGCGAACGCTGCAAGCGGAACCGTAAATAAGACTGATAACTGACAGCTCTCTTTTTACTTTGAGGCAGTTGCAAGCCCTGTCCCTGGCATCGAAAAGCCCGGAAGATTGGCAGCCGGTTTGCTCATCGGAATTGCTAAACAAACCAAAAGTGCAGCAGGAATATGGCCGGTAATAGCTATTGGGAAATCTTCACACAGTCTTTCGTCAACTACTGGAACTACCTGGTAACTGAAATCAGCAGCCCCGCCTGGGATAATTACTTCTACTGGCTGATCGGGGTTTCTGCGTTTTTCCTGATCTGGGAAGGGCTGCGGCCCTGGTATAAGCGGGAAAAAATCGTGTGGCAGGACTTCTCGCTGGATGCCTTCTACATGTTCTTCAATTTTTTCCTCTTTTCCCTGGTAGGCTACAATGCCGTATCGAATGTGGCTGTAAAGGCCTTCAATGATGGGCTGGCTCAGCTGGGTGTCACAAACTTAGTGGCTATTACGATCAATACCTGGCCAGCCTGGACCCAGCTCTTGCTCATGTTTGTGTTGCGGGACTTCATCCAGTGGAATGTCCACCGGCTGATGCACACCAGTCCTTTCCTTTGGGAATTTCACAAAGTCCACCATTCAGCCCGCGAGCTGGGCTTTGCTACCCATCTGCGCTTCCACTGGATGGAAACTGTTGCCTACCGGACTGTGGAATACCTTCCGCTGGCCATGATTGGCTTCGGGATTCAGGAATTTTTCCTGGTGCACATCATAGCGCTGGTCATCGGGCATTTCAATCACTCCAATATTTACCTCCCTCTGGGTCCGCTCCGCTACATTGTCAACAACCCCCAGTTCCACAAGTGGCACCACGTGAAGAATCTGCCGGAACACCGGACGCATGGGATCAATTTTGCGCTTTCGCTAAGCATCTGGGATTACCTGTTCGGCACAGCTGAGGAGCCGCACAGCGGGAGAGACATACAGATCGGTTACCCTGAAGATGACGAAATGCCCAATACCTTTTTCGGGCAAATCCTCTTTCCCCTTACCAAAAAACCCACCCGCCAGCCAAAAGAGGAGTCAGACCAGCACGCTAAAGCAGATACGGATCAGCAGCATAACAACAATGCTGAGGTTTCAAAGGATAGGTAGCCGCAAGGTGCTTGGGATAGCACTGACACTAAACCCTTTCCTGAAAGCAGGCTTTTCCCTGCCTTGTCAAAATTTGGTATGTTTGCAACACTCCTGTTTGCAGCAAAATGCAAACAGAAGCTGCAATTGCTAAGGCGGTCCTATAGCTCAACCGGATAGAGCGACAGCCTTCTAAGCTGTAGGTTTCAGGTTCAAGTCCTGATAGGACCACGACCGCAGGCATTGCATACCAAGCCCAGGTGGCGGAATTGGTAGACGCGCATGGTTGAGGGCCATGTGGCCATCGCGGCTGTGTGGGTTCAAGTCCCACCCTGGGCACCTCTCTCGCTGAAAGTGCAAAGTGGCATGGCAACAAACGAAGGGATGGCTGATATTACTTTCCCGGTATTCCGCAAGTATGCTGACGAGCGGACCTATTTTAAAATTCATTCCTACAGTTACTTCGAGGAGATCAAGACCATGGGTGGGTTTTACGAAACCCACACTTATCAGGCGCAAATCCTGCCCGACCGGAACCTGATCGAGGATATGATCCAACTTCGCGACCAGTTCTGGGAAATAGCGAGCAAAGCGGAGTTTGACTCCTTCAAAGCCTACTGCGAAGAGCACCTTCAGCCCTTAAACCCCTCCTGAACGGGGAAGGGCGTGGCACCCAGTTGCATATATGATAAAAAACCGTATTTTCGCACCTTGATTTGCAGTGGGTATGCCTGATTGGCATACTGCTTAAAGCAATTTCACTTAGCTTTTAGCACCACTGTGAACTAGAAAAATGTATCGTTGTTTTGAAGCTGACTATGTCGCTGTAAAGGATTTTTTTAAACCATTAACCATTTTAAACTAAAAGTGATCTGATTATGCCAGAAACGAAGTTTGAGAACTTAGCCTATTCTGTAAAAGACATCAACCTTGCCGACTGGGGTCGCAAGGAAATCCGTTTAGCAGAAGCTGAAATGCCGGGCCTGATCGCCCTCCGTGAGGAGTATGGCGCACAAAAGCCCCTGAAGGGTGCCCGCATTGCCGGTTGCCTGCACATGACCGTGCAAACCGCTGTATTGATCGAAACCCTGACGGAACTGGGTGCCGAGGTACGCTGGTCCTCTTGCAATATCTTCTCCACTCAGGATGAAGCCGCTGCAGCCGTAGCCAGAGATGCTGAGGTACCGGTCTTTGCCTGGAAGGGTGAAACAGAAGAAGAGTACGACTGGTGCATTGAGCAAACCCTTTTCTTTGGTGATGAAAACCGTCCGCTTAACCTGATCCTGGATGATGGTGGCGACCTTACCGAAAAGGTACTTAGCGAATATCCTGAACTCACTAAGGATATCTACGGCCTTTCTGAAGAAACCACTACGGGCGTTCTTCGCCTTTACCAACGTGAAAAGGCTGGTACGCTTCCAGTCCCGTCCATTAACGTTAACGATTCCGTCACCAAGTCCAAGTTTGATAATGTTTACGGCTGCCGTGAGTCCTGTGTAGACGCTCTGCGCCGTGGTACCGATATCATGATGGCCGGTAAGGTAGCAGTTGTTGCCGGTTTTGGTGATGTTGGCAAGGGCAGTGCTGAGTCCTTAGCCGGTGCTGGCGCCCGCGTCATTATTACTGAAGTAGACCCGATCTGCGCCCTGCAGGCTGCCATGGAAGGCTATGAGGTCAAGACCATGGATGAAGCTGCTGAGGTTGCTGATATCTTTATTACCGCTACTGGTAATAAGGACGTCATTACTGAGCGTCACTTCCGCAAGATGAAGGATAAGGCCATCGTTGGTAACATCGGCCACTTCGACAACGAGATTGACGTCAGCTGGCTGGAAGAAAATGCCAAGAAGGATAACCTGAAGCCACAGGTTGACAAGTTCGACATTGATGGCAAGGAAATCATCCTGCTGGCTTCCGGTCGCCTGATGAACCTTGGCGTGGCTACGGGGCACCCATCCTTTGTGATGTCCAGTTCCTTCTCCAATCAGGTACTGGCTCAGATTGATCTTTTCAACAACAATGACAAGTACGATAACAACGTGTACGTCCTGCCGAAGCACCTTGACGAAAAGGTTGCTGCTCTGCACCTTGAAAAGATCAATGCCCATCTTGAACAGCTCAACACTGAGCAAGCCAATTACATTGGTGTTAACCAAGAAGGCCCGTTCAAGAACGACTCCTACCGCTACTAAGCCTCTTAGTAAGCATACCGATTTTTCAGAAAAGGGGAAGCTTTTGAGCTTCCCCTTTTTTTATGCCCGAATAGTGACAATGCCTCAGGACACCGGCTTACCGAGCCATCGATCCAGCCAGATGTAATAGGTCGGATAGAAAGGAAGGGTGTTGTGCCCGGCTTCCCGGGATGGTTGTAAGTGAAAGCGATCAGTTCGCAGGCTATCCTGCAGCATACGGGATTGCTCAAAAGGAATGATGAAATCCTCCTGACCATGAATAACTCCGATTTGCCCCTTGTACTGCTTTAAGGACCGGTACGTATTGAAGGGAAAATGAAGCAATAGCTCAAAGGGCACACCTTTCAGGTAGTGCGGCCCCAGGGCTTGGAAGGAGTAAAAAGGAGACTGCAGCAAAACTTCAGGCACCTGCAACTTAGCAGCTACATGGGCTGCCAGGGCCGTACCAAGGGACCGGCCAAAGGGGATCACAGGGAGGGCATAGCTGCTATCGGCATAGCGGGCAACCTGCATGGCATCCCTCCGCAGGTTCTCGTAGGTGAGGGTGCCTCCGGTCTTTCCGTACTCCCGGTAGTCCCAGATCAGGACATGATAACCCCGGCGGTAGAACCGCTCAACCGGCTCTTGGATGTCAGCGAGGTTATCCGCATTGCCATGGTAAAAGACCAGAATGCCCTTTGGGTTGGCGTGCTCAAAAAGGAGGGTACTCAGGCGCAGGCTGTCCTGCCCTTTTATGACCGGTGACACGGCAGCTGTGTCGATGTGGTCATATTGGTATTCGTAACTCTCAGGAACAGGCTTGGGCTGAAAGATCAGGGATTTCTGCGCCTCGTAGATCAGGAAAAGGTAAAGGCCGTAAGCCACTAACAGAATGCCGGCAATCCCGACCAATACCCGTACTGGCATTTTCCGCATGCTGCCTGCCGCTAGAGGGCCTTTACCCGGATGCTGTCCTTATTGATCTCTGAAACCTTCTCCAGCTCGCCTTCCTTGTACAGGCTGTCAATTTTCATAAAGTCTGCTCCATCGGACTTTGGTGCCAGGTTCAGGTAGTCCTGAAAGCGAATGCCGCCTTTCTCCCGCACATTGTTGGCTACCCGGAAGCGCATGCCCCCGCCATTCACAAAAAACCGGTAAGCCAGGTAATCCATGGTGTAATGATCAGTATGAAACCAGTAGAGGTAAATATCCTCATGGGCATTGCTTTGCTCAGCCTGATCAAACGTGACGCGGATCTTGTAGTAAGGCTCGCCCTCGATCTGCACACTGTCGATATAAGTGGGTGAAACCTGCTGGTCCGTTAAATGATAGGGTAGCAGAAAGAAGTAGTTAATGGCATTTAGCGAGCCCTTGATTCCCTGCCTGGTTTCACCATCAAGCTCAGCCCGTTCGCCATTCACTTTGCGGTAAACGCTGTCATTGGTCAGCACTTCCTGTATCTGAACGCCACCTGAATCCTTGTACTGCCGGGTATAGCGGTATCGCCCCTCATCGATCACGGTCCGGTACTGCTTATCGCGGAACCGGAAGTTCACGGCAGCCTCCTTGTAATTGGCGCCACCGTGCTTTTTCACTGCTTCCTGGATAATGCGTTCTGCTTTGTTGCTCCCTTTCTCCCCGGAGGAGGAGCCGCAACCTGTTATGGTGAGCCCTGAAATGCTCAGGACCAGCAAAAAAGCCCATCGGAAAAGCTGTAAGTGGCTGCACATGGAAATTGTTAGCTTTGGCTTTTTAAATAGCCAATCAAAGGAACAAACATTATGCTGAAAAGCCTCTTGCCGGCCGTTGCAGCGCTAACGGCCATGCTATTGAGTTATTCCGGACTGCAGGCTGAAGAGGAGGCCAGACTCCTGCGGTTCCCCACTATTAGTCAGGATGCCATTGTTTTTAGCTACGGGGGCGACCTGTACCGCGTAGACCGGAATGGCGGGGAGGCCAGGCGCCTGACGAGCCATAAGGGCTACGAGGCCTTTCCGCGCTTCTCGCCCTCTGGCGAAACCATTGCCTTCACTGCCAACTATGACGGCAACCGGGAGGTCTATACCATTCCAGCTGAAGGCGGGCAGCCTCAGCGCATCACCTACTCCGCCAACATCAGCCGCGATAACATGGCCGGCCGCATGGGCCCGAACAACATCGTGATGGGCTGGAAAGGTCAGGACTCTATTCTTTACCGCAGCCGCTGGCATGCCATTACCCCCTTCAAGGGCAACTTGATGGTGACTAGTGCTGAGGGCGGCATGCCCCGGATGCTGCCCCTGTCCTCGGCAGGCTTTTCAGATTTCAGCCCGGATCAGGAGCAACTGGCCTTTAACCGGGTTTTCCGGGAATTCCGCACCTGGAAGCACTACCGGGGCGGCATGGCTGATGATGTGCGGATTATGGACCGCTCAAATGGCGAGATCCGCACCATTACCAATAAGCCTTCGCAGGATATCATCCCGATGTGGCATGAGGATAAGGTCTACTTCCTTTCAGACCGCAGCTGGCGTATGAACCTGTTCTCCTACGATATGGAAACAAGGGAGATCCAGCAGGAAACAGAATTTGAGACCTATGATATCAAATTCCCCTCCATCGGTCAGGAGGCCATTGTCTTTGCCAAGGGCGGTTACCTGTTCACCTATGACCTGAACTCCGGTGACGTGGAAAAGGTAAGGGTAACCCTCAGCAATGATCAGGTCGGGCCGGGCCACAAGCGCGTAGATGCCAGCGACTTTAAGGAAAACCATCACCTGGCCCCGGACGGCAGCCGCATTGCCACCATCGGCAGGGGCGATGTCTTTTCCTTACCAACTGAAGAAGGCATCACTTATAACCTTACCCAGTCTCAGGGCGTCCACAACCGGAAAGTCCGCTGGGCCCCAGATGGGAAGCACTTAGCCTTTATCAGTGACAGGACCAAGGAGGATGAGGTTTATGTGATGGACGCTGATGGCAGTGATGTGCAGCAGCTTACGGAAGGCAACGAGGAATACAAATACCACCTGCGCTGGTCGCCAGACAGTAAGAAGATCCTGTTTGCCAACAAGCAGAATAAGCTGAAGTACGTAGAGGTCAGCTCTGGCGATGTGGTGGAAGTGGATCACTCCAGGCAGTTTGAGTTTAGCGACTACCGCTGGTCACCGGACAGTCGCTGGGTGGTGTACTCCAAAGCCATTCAGGACGAGCAGCAGATGATCTTTGCCTACGATACCGAGGAGGAAAAAGCCAGGGCCATCACCCGGGGGCGCTATGCCTCCTCCAGTCCTCACTTTTCTAAGGACGGAGACTACCTGTACTTCACGTCTAACCGCACCTTCGATCCCATCTACAGCCGGACGGAGTGGAACCACGCCTATCGCGATATGACCAAGGTCTACCTGGTTCCCCTGGAAGCGGGTACGCCTTCTCCCTTCAAGCCTGAGAATGCGCGTGTGTCAATGGATGGGGAAGACAAGCAGGCCGAAAAGGAAGAAGACGGGGATGATGAAGAAGCAATGGCGGTGAAGATCGATTTTGAAGGAATTGCTAACCGGATGGAGGCACTGCCGGTAGAGGCCTCTAACTACTATGGCCTGAGCGCGGTAAAAGACCGCCTCTTTTTTGTGGAGCGTTCTTTCAGTGACAACAAGTCCCAGCTGAAGTCCTACCACTTTGGCAAGGAAAAGCTGATGAAACACGGGCCCATTAGCAGTTATCAGCTATCGGCTAACGACAAAAAGCTCCTGTTCCGCAGAGGGAGCAAGTACTTCATCCAGCAAGTCCCCAAAAAAGGGAAGCTTAAAGCTAAGCAGCGGGTGAAGATGAACGATATGGAGGTCCGGGTAGACTTATCCGAAGAGTACCAGCAGATCTTCCGCGAGAGCTGGCGGCAGATGCGGGATTTCTTCTACGCCCCGAACATGCATGGCTTCAACTGGGACAGCATCCGCAGGAAGTACCAGCCTATGGTGAAGCACGTCAGCCACCGCGCTGATCTTACCTATCTGATCGGGGAAATGATGGCCTCTCTGAATTCCGGCCACGCTTATGTAAGTGGTGGCGATATGCCGGAAGTGGAGCAGGTGCAAACAGGCCTGCTGGGCGCTCGCTTTTCCAAGCACAGCTCGGGCTACTTTCATGTGGATAAGGTTTACGAAGGGGCTAACTGGCGTGATGCAGAGCGCTCCCCGCTGCAGGCTGTGGACGTGAATGTAACGCAGGGCGACTACATTCTGAAGGTCAATGGCCGCTCCCTGGAAGCGGTGCCGAACATCTACCAGGAGCTGGTAGGCGAGGCCGGGGAAATGGTTTCGCTCACCGTCAATGAAGCGCCGGAAATGGACGACAGCCGGCAGGTGCTGGTCAAACCCCTGAAAAGCGAGAAATCCCTTTACTACCACAACTGGGTACAGGATAACATTGATTATGTGGATTCGGTCACCAACGGGAAAGTCGGCTACATCCACATTCCGGATATGGTGCAGAACGGGCTGAATGAGTTTGCTGAGCACTTTTACCCGCAGCTGCGGAAAGAGGCGCTGATCGTGGATATTCGCGCCAACGGGGGCGGCAATGTATCCCCCATGCTGATCGAGCGGCTCCGCCGGGAGCGGGTGCTGCACCAGATCCCGCGCAACGGGCAGCCATCGCCTGATCCGGGTGATCAGCTGGTTGGTCCCAAAGTTTGCCTGATGGACCAATGGACGGCCTCAGATGGCGACCTGTTTGCTTATCGTTTCCGGGCTCATGAATTGGGCCCCTTGATCGGCCACAGGACCTGGGGTGGGGTTGTTGGTATTCGGGGTTCCCTGCCGTTTGTGGATGGCTTTAGCCTGAATAAGCCGGAATTTGCCAAGTTTGATACAGAGGGCGAAGACTGGATCATAGAAAACAAAGGGGTTGAGCCGGATATTCCGGTTACCAATAGCGCGTATCAGCAGTATCAGGGGAATGACAACCAGCTGGATACCGCTATCGAAGAAGCCATGGATCGCTTAGACCAAAACAATCCCGAAATCCCCGAAGCCCCGCCATATCCGGACAAATCCGAGGATGGCCAATAAAAAGCTGATTTTGCACTGAGAAGCCGGGGTGGATAGCTCCGGCTTCTTCTTTACCTATTCGTCATGGAGTGGTTGACAACTTCGCTAGAGATGGTGCATTCAAGGACTTTTACCAGGATCGCCATCAAGCCTTAAGCCACCATACAGGCTACCCTTTGTGAGGGTTTGCGCTTCAATTTAATCGGCACTCCAGAAGTTGACCATTTACAGGGTATTTACCAGCTCGATAGTGAAAGTTGGT
>CAYYUA010000010.1:68061-71677 GCA_964474835.1 uncultured Sphingobacteriales bacterium | reverse complement strand
TCCATGTCGAACTTGACGTTTACAAAGTTTTCGTTGTAGAAATGGCCAACTGATGAGCGGGTAAACACCCGTTTCTCCATCATCTTACACGGAGCGCACCAGCTGGCATAAGCATCCACAAAGATCGGCTGACCCTTTTCCCTGGCGTGGGCCTTGGCTTCCTGCCAGCTTCCCTTGAAAAAGGTGATGCCCTTTTTGGGAGCGGCTGATGGACTGGATGTGGCGATCTCAGCTTCTGCCTGACCGGTGGTTTGTTGACTTGAAAGGTACCTGGCACCAAAGAATCCGGCTGTTGCGATCGCAATCGTTATCGGAATGAGGACCGTCCTGCGCATACTTGAAGGTTTTTGGGATGAGGGGGTTCTAAGCATTAAAACGTAAAGCCCGCTGAATCATTCTAACTACAACATGATTTATTCTTAAGGACGATTCAAATGGCTTAGGGGTTGGGTAACCCTGGCTAAACTTAGCCGGTGATCGTTTGTGAAATGTTATACCATCATGAACACCTAACTTTGGATTCTCAAAATTCCGCATGGGTTGCATGTGAGCCTTCAAAGCCTAAAAACGCTTAGCTATCCGTTGCTCTTCCGAACCCTGAGTGTGGGATTAAGCCTTTTAGTGCTTTTCAATACTGGCGGTTACTGGCTCGTTTACTACACGTTTGATGCTTACCTGTATTACCAGCACAAGCAAGCTTTAGCAGAGGCCGGGAATGCGGAAACGGAAGCATCCTACCAGACCCTGACCTTTACCAAAGCCTACCTCGAAGATCCCGGACCGGCCTTCGAATGGAAAGAAGCTTATGAATTCCGCTACCAGGGCCGGATGTATGATATTCACAAGCGATCGGTGAAAGGGGATAGCGTTAGCCTGTTGGTAGAGCACGATAAGGCGGAGGAACGGCTTCACAAGGCTTTCAACCGTCAGGAGCAACCCGATCGGCCTACCCAAAAGGCTGCATCGCTCGGCTGGGTGAAACTTATCATCCATCAAGGCTACACGGTTCAACAGACCACAGCAAGCGCCTATCCTGCTTTCCATACCCTGATGGCCGTTTACAAGGCTCAGCCTTTTCAAACCCCGAATCCTCCGGTCCTACCGCCTCCTGCGGGTTAAAAAGTCCTGATCGATCCTTCAGAACCGCTTTAAAGCGGGCTTTTAGCCTTTTTAACCCAAAAACAGGAAACGTATGCACCAGCCGTGCTTACCGGTGCTCACCATCCTCGTATGGCTACTGAGCACCATGCAGGCCTTGTATGGTCAGACCCTGACCATCCTGGAGAAGGAACAAAACACCCCGATCCGTAATGTAACAGTAACCAACCTTACCCAGGACGAGCAGCAGGTCACCAACAGTCAGGGTAAGGCCTCGCTGGAGCCGTTCAGTCAAACGGATACCCTGAAGATCCAGCACCCCAGCTACCGTAACACCCTGCTGGGCATGCGGGCGCTGAAAGCTCAGAACTATACCCTTCAGCTCCAGGAGCAGGTCATGCCCTTGGATGAGGTCGTAGTCTCAGCCTACCGGTGGCGGCACGACCGGGCGGATGTGCCTAACAAAGTGAAGGCGATCCGGGCAGAGGCCATTAGCTTCAACAACCCGCAGACCTCCGCTGACCTGCTGGATGCCTCCAATGAGGTGTTCGTGCAGAAAAGCCAGCTGGGCGGAGGCAGCCCGATGATCCGCGGCTTTGCCACCAAAAGTGTGCTGCTCACGGTGGATGGCGTGCGAATGAACAATGCCATTTTCCGGGGCGGCAACCTCCAGAATGTGATCAACATTGACCCCTATAGCGTGGAGCGGACGGAAGTGATCTTCGGACCAGGGGCGGTGATCCACGGTAGTGACGCCCTGGGTGGGGTCATGGCCTTCCATACCAAGGAGCCCAGGCTTTCGCGTACCGATTCGCTTCAGGTGAATGGAGCGGTCAGTACCCGGATCAGTACTGCCAATGAAGAGCGAACAGCTCACCTGGCGCTGAACCTGGGCACCGAGGAATGGGGTTTTCTGTCAAGCTTTACGTACACAAAGCTGGGAGACCAGGAAATGGGATCTACCGGGCCAGCTACGTACAAGCGCGACTCCTTTGCCACACGCATCAATGAGCAGGACCAAACGGTGGCCAATGATGACCCCCTCACGCAGACCCCATCTGGTTTTGAGGAATGGTTTGCCATGCAGAAGGTCCGCTATGACCCCAAAGCCAGCCCCTGGCAGTTTGACTATGGTTTTCACTTTTCCCGCACCTCCGATATCCCCCGGTACGACCGCTTGACGCTGAAGGGGGATGATGGGAAGTTCGCTAACGCTACCTGGTACTACGGCCCGCAGATCTGGATGATGAACCACCTGAACGTGCGCTACCAGCAGGAAACAGCCCTCTTTGATAAGGCCAGGCTATCCCTTGCTCAGCAGTTCTACGAGGAAAGCCGCCATGACCGGGGCTACCAGGATACCTTCCTGCGGCACCGGGAAGAGCAGGTTGATATTTACACAGCGAACCTGGATCTTACCAAGAAATTTAGCGATGACGTTCAGCTTTTCTACGGGCTACAGGGCGTTTACAACCAGGTGGGCTCCGAAGCCAGGCGGGAGAACGTGTTTGACAACACCACCCAGCCAGCCGCTACGCGCTATCCGGATGGTTCCGACTACCAGACCTACGCGCTTTACGCCAACCTGGAGCACGGGGTGGGCTCAGACTGGACCTTTAACCTCGGCGGGCGGTATAGCTACGTGCAGCTGAACGCGGACCTTACCGGTAATGCCGATTTTTACCCGCTGCCTTTTGACCGGATCGACCTGAACACCGGAGCGCTCAACGGGCATGCCGGGGTGGTATACCATCCGGAGAATGGATGGCGCTACCGCCTGAATGCCTCTACCGGCTTCCGGGCGCCCAACATTGATGATGTGGGGAAGGTGTTTGACTCAGAGCCGGGCCGCGTGGTCGTGCCGAACGATAACCTCTCGCCGGAATATTCCGGTAATATCGAGCTGGGGATCAGTAAGCGCTGGGAGGACCGGGCCAGGGTCAGCCTGACCGGTTATGTGACGCAGGTCAGAGACGCAATGGTGCGCCGGGCGAAATCGTTTAACGGACGGGACAGTATCTTTTATGATGGGGAGCTTAGCGAAACGCAGGCGATCCAGAACGCCTCCAGCTCGCTGATCTACGGGGGCAGCTTCAATGCCCGCGTGGCGCTCTCCCCATCCTGGCGGCTGCGGGGTAAGTACACCTATACCGAAGGGGAAACCGAGGCAGGTGCGGCAGTCCGGCACGTGGCCCCGCCCTTTGGCGCTGCGCACCTTATCTATGAGCCCGGCCGGCTCAAGCTGGACGGCTACGTGAAGTTTAACCAGCAGATCCCCTACGCGGACCTGGCGCCATCGGAGCGGGGCAAGCCGCACCTGTACGCGGCTAACCAGCAGGGGCGGCCCTACAGCCCGGGCTGGTACACGCTGAACCTGAAAGGCTCCCTCGAGATCAGTCAGCAGCTTACGGTGCAGGCCGGCTTGACCAACATCCTGGACAAGCGCTACCGGCCCTACTCATCGGGTATTGCAGCTCCGGGTCGTAACCTTTACCTCAGCCTGAAGGGAACCTTCTGA
>CAYYUA010000010.1:7814-67961 GCA_964474835.1 uncultured Sphingobacteriales bacterium | reverse complement strand
CATTGAGCTTAAGGGAGGCACAGCACGTTTTACAGGAAACCTTTGGGTATGACCAGTTCCGCCCGCTGCAGCAGGAGGCCATTGCGGATGTGCTGGAGGACCGCGATGCCCTGGTGCTAATGCCCACGGGTGGCGGGAAATCCCTGATCTACCAGGTGCCTGCCCTAGTCAAGACCGGAACGGCCATCGTGGTCTCCCCGCTGATCGCCCTGATGAAGGACCAGGTGGAGGCGCTGAAAGCCAATGGCGTGAGGGCAGGGTACCTGAACAGCACGCTGACCGACCGCCAGCAGGCTAAAGTCGAGCAACTGCTGCAACAGGATGCGTTTACCCTGCTGTACATAGCGCCAGAGAAGCTGCTCACTCCGCGTTTTCAATCCATCCTGACCACCTGCCGGATCAACCTCTTTGCGATCGATGAGGCGCATTGTATCTCCCAGTGGGGGCATGATTTCCGCCCGGAGTACACCAGGCTGGGTAGCCTGAAGGAGCAGTTCCCCAACACCCCAGTCCTGGCCCTGACCGCTACCGCAGATAAAGTAACCCGCCGGGATATTGCTGAGCAGCTTCAGCTGAGGGAGCCATCTGTTTATGTGGCCTCTTTTGACCGCCCTAATATCCGTTTAACGGTAGCGCCGGGCCAGCAGAAGTTCAAGCAGCTGCAGCAGTTCCTGAAGCGCTTTGTAGGCCAGTCCGGCATCATCTACTGCCTGTCCCGGAAGGGCGCTGAAAGCCTGGCTGCCAAGCTGCGGGACCATGGCTGGAATGCTGCGCACTACCACGCAGGCCTTGAGCGGGAAGACCGGGCAGCAGTTCAGGAGCAATTCATCAATGACCAGGTGCCCCTTGTATGC
The DNA here is from genome assembly GCA_964474835.1 of uncultured Sphingobacteriales bacterium. Lineage (GTDB taxonomy): Bacteria > Bacteroidota > Bacteroidia > CAILMK01 > CAYYUA01 > CAYYUA01. The sequence goes on along the minus strand of CAYYUA010000010.1, from coordinate 67,107 downwards.
GCTACCATTGCCTTCGGGATGGGCATTGACAAGCCGAATGTGCGTTTTGTGGTGCATTATAACCTGCCGAAAAATGTAGAGGGCTACTACCAGGAGATCGGCCGGGCCGGACGGGACGGCCTGCGGAGTGAGGCGCTGCTGTTCCACAGCATGCAGGATTTCCAAACCCTGCGTGGCTTTCTGGATACCGATACTGAGCAGGGGCAGGTTCAGCTGGCCAAGCTGGAGCGCATGCAGGAGTATGCCCAGGCGCAGATCTGCCGCAGGCGCATCCTGCTGAGCTATTTTGGCGAATATGGGGCGGATGATTGCGGCTTTTGCGATGTGTGCGAAAATCCCCCGACCTCGTTCGATGGCACCACTATCGCCCAGATGGCCCTCTCGGCTGTGGTCCGAACCAGCCAGCAAGCCTCAATGTCCACGATCATTGCGATCCTGAAAGGGCAGCATACCAGGGTTGTTAAGGAGAACCACTACCATACCCTGAAAACCTTCGGAGCTGGTAAATCCTACACCGAGGCCGACTGGGGCCAGTACCTGATGCAGCTGGTACAGAAAGGGCTGCTGGAAGTGGCCTACGATGAAGGACACGCGCTGAAACTGACCGATGCCAGCCACGAAGTGCTTTACGGTGGGCAAGCGGTATCACTGGTAAGCCGGACCGAAGGCACAGCAACGCCCAAAGCTGCTGAGCGAAACAAGACCAAGACCGAGCAGCTACAGGAACGGCTGTTCGAGCGGCTCCGGAAGCTGCGCAAAAGCCTGGCTCAGGAATATGGCGTGCCTCCTTACGTGGTTTTCAATGATGCAGCATTGCAGGAAATGGCGGCTCAGCGGCCTACCACCAATGTAGCCTTCAAGCAGATACAGGGCGTTAGCGACTACAAGCTGAACAACTACGGGGAGCCCTTTATGGAAGAGATCATGGCTTTTATCCGGGAGGAGACCGATCAGGGCAACCGCATCAAGGGTGGAACTTATCAGCTCACATACCATTACTATCGGCAAGGTTACACGCTGGAAGACATTGCCCGCGAGCGAGGCCTTTACCAGGTGACGGTCTGCTCACACCTGGCTCATCTGTACGAACTAGGCTATCCCGTGGATGTGCTAAGCTTTCTGGAAGGAAGTGATTACGCGTATATCCGTCAGGCCGCCCAGGAAACCGGGGAGCTGGAAAAAATCGGGAAGCTGCACGCTTACCTGGAGGAGGCCATTCCCTATTACAAGATCCGCCTTGGCCTGGCTTATTTCAAGCGGCATGAGGCGCACTCATCAGCTTAAAAACGGGGCCTTGTCCGTTTTTGTGAAACCTTAAAACTGTTGCATAAAGGCTACTGCTGTGCTACCAGCAGCGTGCCCGAAGTTTTAGCATTGTGGAAATACCCTTACTAACTGATATAGTTATTGTTCTGGGCCTTTCGATCCTCGTTATCCTGGGATTCCGAAAGCTCGGACTGCCCAGCATCCTGGGCTTCCTGGTCACAGGGGTGATAGCTGGCCCTCACGGCCTTTCATTGGTGGAGGCCTCTCATGAGATCGATGTGCTGGCAGAGATCGGGGTGATCCTGCTGCTATTTGTGGTAGGACTGGAGTTTTCGCTCTCCAGTCTTTCCGCTATCAAGCAGGCCATCCTGGTAGGAGGAGGTATGCAAGTGGCTGTGACGGTGCTGCTGGTAGGCATCATTGCTACGCAGCTGGGGTATCCGGCAAATGAGGCCACTTTTCTGGGATTCATGTTCTCGCTAAGCAGTACCGCTATTGTCCTGCGGGCTATCCAGGATAAGCGGGCCACGCACAGCCCACAGGGCCGGGTATCCCTGGCTGTGCTGATCTTCCAGGACATCATTGTGGTGCTGATGATGCTGCTGGCCCCGCTGCTGGCGGGTGTTTCGCAATCTCCCACCCAGGACATCCTGCTGCTACTGGCCAAGGGCGCCGGCATCATTGGCTTTGCCCTGGTCAGCGCCCGTACGCTGGTGCCGTGGGTGCTGTACCGGATCACACGAACCCAGAGCCGCGAGCTCTTCATTCTGACCATTGTGGTGATCTGCTTTGCCGTGGCGTGGCTCACCAGCACGCTGGGCCTGTCCCTGTCGCTCGGAGCGTTCCTGGCCGGCCTTACCATCTCCGAATCCGAGTACAGCCATCAGGCTACCGGCAACATTCTGCCATTCCGGGAGGTCTTTACCAGTATTTTCTTTATCTCCATCGGGATGCTGCTGGATCTCAATTTTGTAGTGGCCCATATTCCGGGTGTATTGATGCTTACGGTCACCATTGCAGTGGTAAAGTTCCTGATAGCGGCCGGCGTAGGCTGGCTATTGCGCTATCCGCCCCGCACCTTTCTGCTGGTGGGCCTTTATCTCTTTCAGGTTGGGGAATTTGCTTTTATCCTGGCGGAAGTGGGTATCTCTTACGACCTGGTACCGGAAAAAGCCTATCAGTACTTCTTATCAGCCTCCATCGTCACGATGGGATTAACCCCGTTTACCATTCAGTACGGTGAACAGCTGACCTCAGCCCTGCTGAACCGGAGATTGCCAGCCCGGCTTTTGAAGTCAGTTCAAATGAAGGGCGCCTATCCGGCTCAGCGCGCTGCTCCGGAGCAGCAGGTCGATCATATTATTATCATCGGCTTTGGGATCAACGGGCGCAACCTGGCCAAGGCAGCACGCTATGCGGATATTCCCTACTTGATCCTGGAGCTGAATGCCGAAACCGTGCGGGAAGAACAGGAAAATGGGGAGCCGATCTACTACGGGGATGCGGCTAATCCTACGGTTCTTCACCACTTAGACATTGAGCACGCAAGGGTAGCGGTGGTGGCTATATCAGATCCGGACGCCACCAAGCAGATCATCCAGAGTATCCGGCAGCAGAACCAGCTGCTCCATCTGATCGTGCGCACCCGCTTCCTGAATGAAATGGAAGAAAACCTGGCCCTGGGCGCAGATGAGGTGATCCCGGAAGAATTTGAAACGTCTATCGAGATCTTCACCCGGGTTATGCATAAATACCTGGTGCCGGTGGGTGAGATCAATGCATTCACCCGCAGCATCAGGCGCTCTAATTACGAGATGCTGCGGAAGGTGCCCTCTTACAATGAGCAACCCGGTAATGCTAACCTTGTCCTGCCCCAGGTAGAGATGGTGGCCCTGCGGGTGGCCCCGGGTGCCAATGGCCTGATCAATACCCCCCTTAAGGACACGCAGATCCGGGAGCAGTACCGGGTAAACGTGGTAGGACTGCAACGAAACGGGGAATACAACTTTCAGCTAAGGCGGGATACAAGCTTTCAGCCAGGGGATATCCTTTATGTCATCGGGCCGCCGGATAACATCCAGGCTTTCCATGATACAATTAATCCGGCCTGAAAAGGAACCGTTTCTTCAGTTCTTTCAGGCCGGACCAGCTCACACGCCTGCGAAATGCTTAGGTGGCGGTTTTAGCGGCTTCGTAGGTCAGGAATTCCGCTACCATGTCATGGCTTCCCAGGAACAGGGGGGTACGATCGTGGAGGCCTTCCGGCTCCTTATCCAGGACGTCCTGCTCTCCGTCAGTGGCCTTACCGCCTGCCTGCTCGATCAGGAAAGCCATGGGGCTGGCCTCGTAGAGGAGCCGTAGCTTACCGTTCGGGTCTTTTTTGGTGCCCGGGTAAAGGAAAATGCCACCTTTCATCAGGGTGCGGTGAATATCCGCCACCATGCTACCGATGTAACGGGCCTTGTAAGGCTTACCGCTGCGGTTGTTCCCATCCTTGCAATGGGTTAAGTACTGCTGAAGAGCAGGCGAAAAGGCTTCAAAATTCCCTTCATTGATCGAGTAAATACTGCCATGATCGGGAAGCTGAATATCCGGGTGAGACAGGCAGAACTCGCCAATAGAGGGATCCAGTGTAAAGCCGTTGACGCCATTGCCGGTGGAGTACACCAGCATCGTGGAAGAGCCGTAAACGATGTACCCAGCTGCTACCTGATACCGCCCCTTCTGGGCTACATCTTTGGTAAGGCAGGTTTCCTGGTTGCTTGTGGTCCGCCGGTAGATCCCGAAGATGGTGCCAATGGGGGCATTGCTGTCAATATTGGTGGAACCGTCAAGCGGATCAAAGTTTACAGCATATTTCGCGTTGGCGGCTACCTCGTACTGAACAGGTACGATATCGGTACTTTCCTCGGAAGCCATTACACAGCACTCCCCGCCAGAAGCCAGGGCTGACATCAGCTGCTGATCGGCAAATTCATCCAGCTTCTGAACTTCTTCGCCATGAACGTTCTCCTCGCCAGTGCGGCCAAGGATATCGACCAGGCCTGCCTGCCGGATTTCCCGGTTAATGATTTTCCCGGCAACCGCAATATCGCTCAGTAACCGTGATAACTCCCCGGAGGCATAAGAGAAGTCTGACTGCCGCTCTACAATGAACTGGTTGAGGGTCTTAACGTCCTTCATGGGTTTGTTCTATTTTTGAAGATACCTTTTGGTCAAATATACACAAAACTGGATATAAGCGTCATGAAGGAGGTCAGGCCTGCCCGCACGGCAGACCTTCCAGCAGTTTACCGGCTGATCCGGGAGCTGGCTGCCTATGAAAATGCCCCGGATGCCGTCTCGCTGACCCTTGAGCAGTTCCGGGCCGACTTTGAGCAGCAAGAGCCGCCTTTTCAGATCCTGGTAGCAGAACAGGAGAAGCTGATTGTCGGGATGGCCCTTTACTTCTACACATACTCAACCTGGAAAGGGCGCTGCCTGTACCTGGAGGATATGATCGTAACTGAGGCCTGCCGCCAGCAAGGCTTTGGGAAAGCCCTGTTCGAGCAGTTGCTCACCATAGGCGCCAGGGAAGGGGTGGCCCGGATGGCGTGGCAGGTGCTGGACTGGAACACCCCGGCTATTCGCTTCTACCAGCGATACCAGGCCTGGCTGGAAAGTGAGTGGCTTTCCGGGAAATTAACGGCTGAGCAGCTTCAGGCCCGGCCGTCCTGATCCCTTGATAACAGCTGATCAAACCAACCTATGCAGATACTAAAGTTCGGTGGAGCTGCCGTACAGGATGCTGAGCACATCCGGAATGTAGCACAGATCATTACCCAGTATGCTGAGGAGCCCTACATGGTAGTGGTGTCAGCAATGGGCAAGACCACCAATGCGCTGGAAGCTATCCTGGCGGATTACTGGTACCAGCGCGGGGGCCAGGCGAACCTGGAAGCGCTGAAATCCAGCCACCAAGGTGTGGTAAAAGAACTGACGGGCGATCAGAGCCTGCTCTATGAAGAGCTGGAGAACCTCTGGATGGACCTGGAATTTTACCTGGATAATGCGCCTGAATACCCTTACAACTATGCTTACGACCAGGTGGTAAGCTTTGGTGAGCTGGCTGCTACCAAGATCCTGAGCCGCTATCTTCAGCAGACCATCCCCAATAAGTGGCTGGATGCCCGCAACCTGGTCCTTACAACTGATCATCACCGCTCAGCTGAGGTCCGGTGGGCAGAGACGCTACAGGCCATCCAGCGCAGGCTAAAACCGCTGCTGGAGCGGATGCCGGTGATCAGCCAGGGCTTTATCGGAGCCACCCCACAGGGTATCACAACCACGCTGGGCCGGGAAGGCTCAGACTATTCAGCCAGTATTTTCGCCTATGCGCTGAAGGCTGATCAGGTGACCGTGTGGAAGGATGTGCCCGGCATCCTGAATGCAGACCCCCGTACTTTCCAGGATACCATCAAGTTTGACACCCTTTCTTACCAGGAAGCCATGGAGATGACCTTCTATGGCGCTAAAGTGCTGCACCCGCGCACCATCAAGCCGCTTCAGCAGGAAGGGATCCCATTGCTGGTCCGCTCTTTCAGGGAACCCGCTAAGCCCGGAACGCGGATCGATCTGGCGGGGCAGGCGCCTACGCAGGCTCCGGTGATCATTGCCAAACCCCAGCAGATGCTGGTTGAGCTCTCCACCAAAGACTATGGGTTCATAGCAGCTAATAACCTGAGCCGGATTTTCCGCGAGCTCGCTCACATTGGGTTAACCCTGAACCTGATGAACACCTCAGCCATTACATTCTCCTTCTGCAGCGATTATGAGCCGGAAAAACTGGAGCAGCTAAGGGCAAACCTGGAAGACAGCTTTCAGGTAACAGCCAGGGCTCCGCTCTCCATGCTAACGATCCGGCACTACAACCGGGCGATCGTGGACCAGCTAACCCGTAATGAAACGGTGCTGCTGGAGAACAGCAGCGGCAGCACGATTCAGATGGTCCTGCAGCGGGAAGCTATCTGACAAGGGCTTCATTCCGCATTAGCTGTTTCAGCAAGGCTGCGCTGATACATATACCGGTACCGGAGCTTACTGTACGCCTTAAAAAACTGGCTGATGTATTTGACATGCTTGAGCTGGGCCCTGAGGTATTTCAGTTCGCGGAGGTTTACCTCCAACAGGCTGCTTTCCCCTCCCCGGTAGAGCCTTTGCTCAGCCTCCAGCAGGCGTTCAAAATTCCCGAGGTTGGCCTTGTTGATCTTGATCTGCTGGTAGAGCTCCTGCAACCGCGAAGCTGAGCCTTCCAGCCGGCGCTGCAGGGCTAACCGTTGCTGCTCAAACCTCAGCTCAGTGCTGCGCTGTTTTAGCTTATTCAGCTTGAGGCCGCCTCGCTCCTTTCGCAGAAAGATGGGGAAGTTAAGGCTAAAGCCCCACTTCAGGTCGTCATTGGCCTTTTGTTCAGCCAGGTTCGTGGTATTGCCGGCATTCTGCAGGGCATGGTACTTAAGGTCCAGCTCAGGCTTAAGTTGCTCCTTTTTCAGCCGGTTTTCGAGTGATAGCAGCTCCAGTTTATTCCGGTACTGAGCCAGAGCCGGATGCTGGCTGGAAACGCTATCCATGTTGCGCGCCTCATCCACTAGCCCTTTCAGGGTTTCCAGGCTAAAATTGGTGAGCTGCGGAGGCTTGACCTCCGCAGCAATACGCCTTGGCTGCTGGTCTTCATCCCACAGGTAGCTGCTGAGCTTGGCTTTTTGCTGCTGGTATTGGCCCCGCAAAGAGCGCTGCCGCACCTGAAACTGCTGAAGCTGACTCAGGGCTTCGGTGGTATCAATTGCTGTGCGCTCACCGCCCCTGAATGCCGTCTTAACGTCCTGAAAGCGCTGCCTGGCAGCTGAAACAGTCTCGCTTATCAGCTGCTTGCGCTGGTACAGGCTCGCCCACTTCCAGTAATCCTGAAACCCTTTACTGAGAAGCTTCATCAGCAGCTGGTGCCGCTTGTTCATCTGCACATCCTGCATCACTTTGGCCTTGTTAAGGGCTGTCCGGCGCTGATCAGTAAAAAGCCCCTGGCCAATGGGTAGCTCTACTCCTACGCCATACAGGCCATCGGAGGGTACCGTCCGCTCGGAGTTAAGGTAGGTGCCGCGGTTCTGCTGGTGGTAGAGTTTCAGATCGATGCCGAACCAGGTCGGGATTTTCAGGCCTGACTCCTGTATACGGTAGTAGGAGGTTCCTTTGAATTCCTTAGCACTGAGGTCACTAAAGAGCTTCGGATCAAACCGGCCGCGGGCTTTCTGAACTTTAGCTGCCCCTTTTTGCTGAACGAGCTCTGCCCGCCTGGCCATGGGGTGGTACTTCAGCAGGACATCATTAAAACGGGCCGGTGTGAGCATGCCATCGTCTCTGGTCTCCACACTAAGCGTAGACTGCCCCCAAGCGTCCGGCGGAAGCAGGAGCCCCACCAGACTTATCCTAAGCAAAAGTAACAGCCGCATTAGCTCTTTTTACTGCCTTGACCTTGTGGTTTGTAGAAATTCGGCGGGAAGCCGTTGAGCTGACGCCAGATTTCATACCAGACTGGCACCTCCGATAGCATGACCATTCCGGTAGCGCCCGAACCTGCCCTAACCGGATCCGGCCATTCGGGCGCGCCTTCCGCAGGCCTTATCAGGATCCGGAATTTGCCGTTCTTGCTAATGAAATCATCAATGGCATAGATCTCCCCCTTGAACGTCCCGTAGGAAACAATCGGCCAGCCTGAAAAAACAATAGAGGGCCATCCATCGAATTGCAGCAGGGCTGTCTCTCCTTCATAAAGCAGGGGATAATCATTAGGGCTGATGAATAGCTCTACGGCCCGCTCAAAAGTATCCGGCATGATGCGGACGACCGTTTCTCCACTTTTGATCATTTCCCCAACACCAGCCCTTTTGACTTTGGTGACCCGTCCGCCCTGCGGGGCCCTCAGATGCCGGAAGTCCGTCCGCGCCTGGTAGTTTGAGAGCTGGTTTTCCAGCTTGGTTACCTTGCTGCTAAGGCTATTAAGCTTGCTTTCCACTGTATTGATCTTGGAGCGCTTAATAGATATCTTGTTATCGAAGGTGTATTCAACCTGCTCCAGGCGGTTCTGGAGGTTTTCACGCTTATTGCGGCTCTGCTCAAGCTTACTCCTGGCGGCTGATAACTTAGCCACCGCGCCCTGATACTTCAATTGCTTATCCTGAACTGCACTCAGCGACTTCAGGCCATCTTCCTTCAGCCCCTCGATCCGGTTAAGCTGATTCTGAGCAATTGTGACGTCTACTTCAGCTGCCTTCAGCTCCATACTGTCAGCAATGATCTGCTGCTGGTTCTGAATGAGCTTGTTGCGGAGCTGCTGGATTTTGAGCTTCCGGTTCTGCCGCAGATTGGCGATCTGGCTTTTCAGGTTGGTCAGCTTATCCTGGTAGTTCTGCCGCTCATCCTGCTTGAAGCTGATCCGGTTCTGGGTACGGCTCAAAAGCTGCGGGTCAAAGTACTGATTCTTCACCTCCGTAAGCTGAACAATGGTATCGCCTTTCTGTACAAGGTCTCCCTCTTGTACATACCAATCCTGGATCTGCCCTGAGATCACTGAAGGTACCTCCTGCGGCCGGTTCTGCGGCTTAACGCCCGTGACCTGCCCTGTTCCGTGGACCACCTGGGTCCAGGGCAGGAACATGATCACCAGGAAGACCCCGAGCAGGACCAAAAGGGTTTTGGCGAGAGCAGCGCCACCGCTGAACTTCGTTACGTAATCAAAAGAGCTAAAGACCTTATTCTTGCTTTTCAGGCGGTCTTCAATGCTATTTTGTGGAGATGTTCCCAGCATTTGAGTTCTTAAAATATTTCATGGTACCAAGGCTCTTCCTGTAGGTTATCAGAAGAAGCATTTGCAATAACAGAACCATCTTTCATTACGATCACACGGTCGCATGCCTTAGCTACACTCGGGTCATTTGAAACGATCAGCAGCGTCCAGGGGCGGGCTTCATCCGTCAGGTAATCGATAATACGCTGTTTTTCTAATCGCTCGAAATTGTAAAAGTCATCCTCCATTGCCATCAGGATAGGATTGCGAATAACACTCCGGGCCAGAATAAGGCTTTTGATTACGCTCTGGGATAGAAAAACACCATTTGGCCCAATATGGGTATTAAAACCATCCGGAAGCCTGCGGATAAAACGGGACAGGCCCGCAAAGTCCAAGGCTTCCTGAAGTTTTTCACTGGTTACGCTTACCTCGCCCATCGTGACATTCTCCGCAATGGTTCCATAAAAAAGGTCCTGCTGAGTGAAGTTATCCCCGATTCCACTGCGAAGATCGTTGATATCAATATTCGGGGAGGGGATGTTATTGTAGCTAATGCTTCCTTCAAAATCCTGGTAAACAGCCGAAAGAATGTGGATCAGGGTTGACTTACCGGATCCGTTGTAGCCAGAAATGCAGACGTTCTCACCGCCCTCGATACTAAGGTTTACCCGGTCAATAATGGGGAGCTGCGTAACAGCCGACATGTAAGTCAGGTCTGAGGTATCGATGGACAGGCCTTTGCGCTCATTATTTCCGGTAACACAGGTTCCGCCCTCGCGCTCTAATGGCAGGTCGGTTACATCGCCAAGCTTTTCGGTGGCTGTGATAGCATCATAAATAGACTCAATGCTCTGAATCAGCTTCTCTACCGAGTTGAGTAGCAGAACAATGACAATTTCAGCCGCTACAAACTGCCCGATGTTCAGCTGCTGATTGATAACAAGGATCCCACCAATGATAAGCAGCCCCGCGGTGATCAGCACCTTCAGGGTCACCATGCCGATGAACTGAGACATGAGCAACCGGAAGTGGCTCTTTCGGGAGTTCAGGTAGTTGGTCACCATGCCATCGGTTTTATCCATGGTAATGGCAGGAATCCCGGAGAGCTTGAACGTAGGCATGGTGCGGGCCAGCTCCTCCAGCCAGTGTACAACCTGGTACTTGTACTTGGATTCCTGAATACTGGCATCCAAGCCCGGAGGCCCCGTTACGCGGAACAGAATAAAGGCCAGCACGCCAAAGGTGATGGAAAAAGCAATGAAATAGGTACTGTAAAACGAAAGCAGGATCAGGCCGAAGACAATCTGCAGGATCGAGGTGGAAAAGTCGATCAGTACCTTCGAAAGACTTTTCTGGATAGTCAGGGTGTCAAAAAACCGGTTTACCAATTCCGGGGCATAGTGATTCCGGAGGTTTTCGATCTTAAGCCTCGGGATCCGGTAAGCAAACTCGAAGGCTGAGCGTGCAAAAATATTCTGCTGGATGCGCTCACTGATCACTACCTGCAGGATCTGCATAAGCCCGGCGAACATGGTTCCGAGAATCACCACCGAAACCAGAATAATCCAGGAAATGGTGATCTGCCCACCGCTAACGAAATTGATAATAGCCTGAATACCAAGCGGTAAGGAAAGGTTGACCAGCCCATTGAAGCTGGCATATAGCCATATGTAAAGAATTTCCTTTTTATCGACCGCCAGTAGGTTAAAAAACCGGCTTACCGGGGATAGTGGTGCCTCTGTGGAAGGATCAGCGGCAGAAGATGCTGTATTCATACAAGTTGGTCACTTATCATACGGGACAGAATAGTTGCTTGTGGCGCACGGGGCCTTAGCAATCCATTTCTCGCAAATTCAAGGCAAAACTGACTTAAGCCCGCTTTTTCCTGTACAAGCTGTGGGATTGCCAGTGCTGATCAAGAGTTCCATTCCTCTTCAGGGCTTCCTTCCCGGTCGTCATACGTATCAGCAGGCATAGGGGCTGCCCGGATAAACAAAAGCAGGGCAACATCAATGGCAACATGGCCCAGAATGGCGGCCACGATGCCGATTTCCTGAAAGAGGTAACCCAGGCCCGCTGCCACCAATACCATGTAGCCACCGTAGATGCTCAGGGGCCAGTTGTGAACACTCAGATAGCCATGCAGCGCCACAAAGACAAGGGCGGTAAGCCACACACCAAGTACTGGCTGCACGGTGGCACGGAATAGTAACTCCTCGCCAATGCCGGCGCAGCAGGATATGAACAGGATATCAGAAAAGCGTAGCTGAAAAGGCTTCAGGAACTGCAGGAAGAACTGCCTTACCCGCTTCATTACCGGTAGCTGGATAAGCCGCCAGGCCAGGAGTGAGGTAATGATCCCGTAGCCAACTCCGGCCACTGCCTGCTGCCAGTAAGGCCAGCCCGTAAAGAAAACCCGGAAGATCGAATCACGCATAAAGTACTCGTGCACAAGCGCTCCGATCAGGATAAACACAACCAGGGAAAACAGGGACAGGGTATTGAGCTGCTGACGTCTGATACTTACTACTCCTTTTCCTCAAAAATAAGGTTCGCCTAATAGATCGCCGGATTTTTGGGTAAGTTTGATGCTTACGCGAACCACAACAGCAGGGAACGAAAGCCCCGCTATGTTTAGTATTCTCAAAGGCGCTGTCGGCAAATATGACCTGGCCGGCTGGTCGCTGGTAGCTGTTTTTTTTACCAGTTCAGCCATTATCAATGGTAAGCCGGTGGTGCCTGCCTTAGGCGGGGCGATTGGTATTATAGGCCTAATGCTTGTAGTTGGGCTGGCAGTGGAGGTGCTTATCGAGACTATCAAGCACTTCAGGGGCCTGGGTACGATAACCGGGCTGCTCACCAACGGCCCCGAGGCCCTGATCGTGCTTATCGGGCTTATTCATGGAGATATCCTGTTTGCCAACTCAACCCCCCTGGGCTCAAACTTTGTAAACCCGGTTGTCCTGGTGATAGCTACCCTGCTATTGGGCAGTTTTACGGTTACGCTCCGGATTCATCTGGGTTACTTCCTGCTTAGCCTGTTTGTTACCGCCATTATGGCTGGTAGCTTTTTTTACCTTCCGGAAAAGCAGTATCCTGTATGGATTGGGGTTGTCCTGACTTTATCGCTATTGCTCTTTTACAACCGACCCAAAGAAGAGGATGGCGAATCCGAGCCTGAAGACCAGATACCTCGGTTATGGTTTCTCCCTGCTTTGGTTACCCTTACGGGTGCTGGTTACTTGTTGGATCCGGTGGTTAGCTTCACGTCTGAAGCATCAGCGGCCTCAAAAGATCTGATCGGATTTACGGTTCTGTCCTTTCTTTCCAGCTGGCCTGAGTTTAAGACGATATTTGCGCTCGTCAGCCGGCAGAAGTATTCAGCCGGGATCCTGAACACCATAACCAGCAATATCATTAACCTGTGGCTGGCAGTAGGGGGATTAACGGTCTACCTTATCCTGGCATAAAAAAAGGGCGGATCGCGATCCGCCCTTTTCTGAATACTTCCCGTTCTTCCCTTTCCATTAGAACAACAGGATTGTGGTGCACACAGGCCAATGCGATAACCTATACCGCATTGTCTTCCTGTTCCACCTCTTGATTTTCAGAACCATCATCAACTTCCTCAGTTGTTTCGGTTTCACCTGCGTTAGATGGACGGTTCTTCTGCTTAAGCATATCGATCAGGACATTCTGATTTTCAATGATCTTGTCCTGCTTACGCTTGGTCTCTTGCAGGTTGCGGAGTTCTTCTTCGTACTCCTTTACCTGAGTGGCAAGGGTTTTACCCTTTTCTCCGGTTTGCTCCTCATCGGTCATGGGACCTTTCCCGGTCATCAACCAGGACCAGTTAACACCCGAGATGTTGATGATCTTGGTTAGAAGAGGAATGGTCGGGAAAGTGTTCCCGTTTTCGATGTTCGAGAAATGACTCTGGGGAATCTCAAGGCGCTTGGCAACCTTGGTTTGGTTTTCCCCGAATACCCGCTGACGGATTTCCTTAATCCGGTTGCCTATCTCCTTCTTGTAGGCAAGGATTTCGGGTGTGTGAGTCTTTCCCTTTCCGCGGCGATTGACTTCTTCTTGTGTTTCCATTTCAACTTCGCTTTTATTGGGTTTCAAAATAGGTGTCAAATATACAAGTTCAAATATATTTTGGTTTCAGTTGATGGTTTTTTGCTTTTTCAGCTTAATCCCATGAAAAAAACGTGCTCGAAACTGTTTTATTACTTCATATTGAAAAGCGTTTAAAAAGTATAACGCGTTGCTTTGATACGTAGTTCTTTCAAAAATCAACAACTAAAAGTTTTGAATTGCTTTTTGTTCTATCTAATCTTAATCAATTGAGCTTTCCATGCCTTTAAAACGGTACTATTGCTATTCCTTTTTTATTGTATGCTTTTTACATCTTCTGCTAGAAATGCTTATCTGTTTTAATTGACCAAGGGTTAGGATGCTATTGCTAAGCTACTCCCTATCTTTATCAATAAGTTCTAATCCGGTTTTTTGGCTCAATTAAGCGTATTAAGGAAAAGATACCTATCAAATCAAAATTTTATCAGTTACAACTTCTTTCATTAGGACAAATTCCTAGCCAAAATGTTGCTCTAACCCATACTCTTTACGTATTCAATTTGGTCAGCTCACGCTTTATTTCAATGAAACAGGTGTGATACGGGTGTTGTGTTTGACCGTGTTCATATCCTGTTGACGAAAAAAGATGACCTTATCACTCCTGCCAGCGTCATGTCATGCTGCCAAAAAATCTGATAAGCGTAAATCTTGATTCTTTACCGTATGAGATAAGCTTCGATGCTGAACCAGGCAGCCTGATGCATAAGCGCTAATACTTAACCAGGGTTAACTTTTCAATATGCAGCGTACAAAACCTGGAACCGAAAAAGGATCAGTCTTCAGCATTCACCAGATCCGAAAGCAGGTAAAACCGGGCAAAGAGCTCTTCTGCATACCATTGCTCAGAGCGCGTTTTCCGGATGACCTCCAGGTGCTCGGGACTCTGGTAAGCAAAATCCTGCATCGCCTGCTGGTTATCCCAGATACTAAAAGTAGCCTGCAGGACAAAGGGGGCCTCGCCCAGGCCTGCTGAAAACTGAACCCCGGGCGCCTTGGCGAGCTCACCACTGGTAAGCGGCACATGCTGCCAGAACCGGTGCAGGGACCGCCAGGCTATGGTGGCGCGCGTCAGCACGCCCATGCGCAGGTCCGGCAGGTCTTTTCCAGTACTGCTCAAAGCCGGATCGAACGGCCGCTGTCCGGACCACAGGCCCTGAGCCTTAGCAGGTACCAGGTAAAAGGTGTGATAATCAGAGGCATGGGCGTGAAAAGCCCTGGGCAGCTTGCCATTCTGATGAAAATCGTAAGCCTGTGCTGGCTGCTCCCAGACCGTGAGTAACCCATACTGCCCCATATCAGGCACCATACTGAAGCCGATGCCCTTGCCCGTCCCCATCAGCTTCCAGAAGCGCAGGCCGGGGATGTTATCCAGCAAAAAGCGCCCGCGGGCCATCTGAAAAAAGGCCCAGGCCTTGTGCCAGCTCTGAAAACGGAACAGGCTAAGGGTCACCAGGGGTGTGTTGCTTTCAGCAAGTTCCTGTTCGATAGCTGAGGGCATAGGCTCTATTGTGTATCAAGGAAAAAGCGTGACATCAGGGAAATGTTCAATGGCTAATAGTCACCCATTCCTTGTTTTCACTACATGGGGTATTTACTTTGAACTGTTTCACAACATCAAAATCAGCATTATGCGGTACAACCTTCTGGGAAACACCGGGCTCTGGATCTCAGAGCTCTGTTTTGGGACCATGAGCTTCGGCGGCCGGGAATTCTGGAGCACCATTGGGGAAGTCCAGCAGCAAGAGGCCAACGAGCAGATCGCAAAGACGCTTGATGCCGGCATTAACTTCTTTGACACGGCAAATGTATACTCCTACGGGTTATCGGAAGAGATCCTGGGCAAGGCGCTGGGCAACAGGCGGCAGGATGTCATCGTGGCGACCAAGGCCCGGGGCCGTATGGGGCAGCAGCCCAACCAGGCCGGGCTAAACCGCCACCACCTGATCCAGGAAGTGGAGGCCAGCCTGAAGCGCATGAACACCGATTACATTGACCTTTTTCAGATCCACGGGCCTGATCAATTCACGCCCCTGGAAGAAACCCTGCGGGCGCTGGATGACCTGGTCAGAGCGGGTAAGATCCGCTACATCGGGGCTTCTAACCTGATGGCCTGGAGCCTGATGAAGGCGCTCGGCATTTCAGCCCTGCATGACTGGGCCCGTTTTGAAGCGCTACAGGCTTATTACTCGATAGCAGGCCGGGAGCTGGAGCGGGAGCTCGCCCCGCTGATGAAGGACCAAAAGCTTAGCCTGCTGGTCTGGAGCCCGCTGGCCGGCGGTCTGCTATCCGGCAAGTTCCGCCGGGATCAGGAGCCAGAGAATGCCCGAAGGGCCAATTTTGACTTCCCGCCCGTAAATAAGGAGCGCGCCTATGATATCATCGAAGTGATGGATGAGGTGGCAGCCAACCACAATGCCTCGGTAGCACAGATCGGCCTGGCCTGGCTGCTGCATCAGGATGTGGTGTCCAGTATCATCATTGGCGCTAAGCGCATGGATCAGCTGGATGCCAACCTGGCAGCGGTGGATATCCAGCTGGCTGATGATGAGCTGCAGCGGCTGAACGAAGTCAGTGAACTACCTTCGGAATACCCGGGCTGGATGCAATACTTCATGTCCGGTGATATTGATCCGAACGAAGTGCAACAGCAACAGCAGGAGCAAGAAGCCGCTGAGCAGTAAGAAGCGGCCGCAGAACAGATTCCTGAATAAAAAAGCCCGGGCGCTGCCAGCGCCCGGGCTTTTTTTGGGTTACTTTGGGTTACTGTTCAGGATCCGGAAAGGGATCTGGACCTTAAAGCGGATATTCCGCCCGGGGCTCAGGGCATAGCCCTTGTAAGTATCCAGGAAATTCCGGTAAGCCTCATCCATCAGGTTACGGCCTTCCACGCTGATATGAATGCGCCGGCCCTGAAAGGGCAAGTGTGCCCCGATGCCGGCATCAAACAAGGTGTAGGCATCTGTGGAAGCCTGTCCGAAAGGTTTGGCAAAATCAAACTGCGAAAAGGGTTCATACCGCCCGGCAGCATCCTTCTGCATGGCATGGCGGATCCCAGCCGTGATGAAAAAGCCCTCAAACGGGCCTACAGCAGGCTGGTGGTATTTGATCTCGCCCTCCACTTCGTTAGCCGGGATCATGGGCAGCTCATCCACATCACTGGGCTGACCATTGCTGCTGCCCTCCACAAGCTCAGCCGAACCCTTCAGCGTAACGCTTGGCAGCACATCCCAGGCTACAGACGCATAGCCCCCGGTTAGCTCAGCATCGCCCTGCACGGTCTGGTAAAGGGGTAATTGGCCATCCGGGCCTTTTTGATCCGGCACACGGGTCAGGAAAATGTAGTCATTGATCCAGTTCTGGTAAACGGTTGCTTCAGCCCGCACATTCTGGCTCTGCCATTTCATAGACAGGTCGGTGCTCCAGTTGTGCTCCGGCCGAAGACCGGGGCTGCCCTGCTGATAAGCTGCAATGCCGCCATGCTGGCCGTCCACGTGCAGGTCAAAAACCCCGGGTGCGCGGAAGCCTCGCCCTACGTTAGCCACAACGGCCAGCTCCTCGGTCACCCGGTAGTTAGCCCCGAATGACCCGGCCAGGGATTGGTAATACTGATCAAGCACATCTGAACCTTCGCCATCAGCCGGCAGGTTAAGCGCCTCATTGGCTGCAGCGTCCTGTTCCTGGTAATCAAAACGGCCGCCCAGCGAAAGGGTCAGCGGGCCAAAAGCGGCTTCTTCATAAAAGAACGCCCCGATATTCAGGACGTCAGTACCAGGTACCAGGGGCTCGTTGAGGCCACGAGTGGTTTGATGAGTGATCCGCGCCTCGGTACCAATCTGCCCTTCGATAGGGCCCAGTGCCTGATGCTGCAGGACTACCCGGCCGCTGTAAAGCTCCCGCAGCACCTCCAGGTGCGCCCGGTCATCCCGGTCAGCCATGTCAGCGCGTGTAGTACCGCCTTTAGCTGACTGCCGCAGGTTATTCACATAGGTGAAAGTGGTGCGCAGGGTGTTCTGCTTATCCAGGTCGAAATCTGCCTGACCCTGCAGGATCTGGTTGGTCAGGCGCTGGCCCAGGCCTTTGCCATTGGGCAGCAGGAAATTGTGCTCATCCTGCCAGCGGGTGTAATTGACCCGCACCTGGCCAAAGTCGCCCTCATAGCCAATACTTGCGCTACCATTCAGCTGCTCAAAGTCCGTATTAGGCAGCTCACCTGTGAATTTGGGATCACCTTCCTTGCCGGTTTTACCAAAGCGCTTAGCATCGCCAGTCGTTATATCGCCTCCTGAGCGCCTCATGACTTTGGCCTCAAAGCCCCAGTTACCGGTGCCGCCTTCCAGATCGATCCCGGTGTTCAGGCCATTGTTGTTAGTGGCATAACTACTGATCACGGATCCCCGCAGGAAGCTTCCTGCTGGCTTATTCAAAACATCGCTGGTCTGGTAATTGATAGCCCCGCCCATAGCGTTGGAGCCGTACAGCACACTGGCCGGGCCCTGTACCACCTCCAGGCGGTCAGCCAAGTAGGGGTCCATGTTTGGCATGTGGCGAATGCCGTACTGCTGGTAATCAGTCCCGATGCTGTTGTGCAGCAGCCGAATGCGCTTCCCCTTCAGCCCCCGGATAATGGGCTTACTGGATTGCGGGCCGGTATTAACAGATCGCACACCGGGCGTCTGATCTACCGTAGCGCCCATTCCGGCGCTCTGCACCTGGAATTTGTTAGCCCCGGTGATCAGGTTGACGTCACTGGTGCTTTCAATGGGCGCACGGGGTACAGGTGAGCCGGACAGGACCACCCGCTCCAGGTCCATAGCGGTCTGTGCCAGGCTGACACGCAGCTCAGTAGTACGGCCAGCTTGTATCCGCACTGCTTTTTGCTTGCGCTGATAACCTACACGGCTGATGACGACCTGCTGCTGGCCGGCTGGAATATTGGAAATGGTGAAACGGCCCTCAGCATTGGTGCTGGTGCCCAGCTGAGTGCCGCTAAGCTGAAGGTTGACATCAGTCAGGCTTTCGCCTTCGGCCGTGGTAACCTGCCCTTTGAGGGTTCCGGAGCTCTGAGCCTGGGTGACTGTCCAGGAGCCCAGAAAGATTATGGCGAGGATCGCTAAATATTTTGTGGAGGTCATATATGTGCGGTTTTTAATCCAGTCATAGCGCATGGGCCTGAGCACGACATGAGGAGACAGCCTCAGCGGCCCATGCATGCAGATGAGAAAAGTGAAAAATGGAGGAAGGTCAGGACTGGATTAAAAGCGGGGGGCCGCGCTGGAAAGGGAGGTGAGCCGTAACGAGGGCTGTAAGCGTAGAACCAGCGGCTTTTAGCACCTCCGAACCAACAAGGGCTGCCGCTTTGGTGAGGTTAGCAGGCAGGAAAATCTGTGTGGCCTGCCAATCACAGATCAGGCATTCTTCCTGCTCATGGTTCAGGTGCGAGTCGTGCTCGCAGTGGTAGGTTTCAACCGCCTCAGCGCTATCATGGCTATGCCACAGGCCAGGCGGAAGGGTAACCCAGGCCAGCAGCCCCATCAGGAAAAGCGCAGTTGCCTGTTGAAGGCGGTTTTGGGCCATAGCATTACAAAAGTACTAAGATCTGCCAAAAAGCAACATCCGCTGGGAGCGTGTTTTAGCCATCCAGGCAAAGCTGAAGACCAACCAGCTGAAAACTACAGGTGCTTAAAAAGGGTTTGTGGTATTGTTATTTTAAATCAGAAAGTGCTCCCTAATTCTCCACGAACCTCTCAAATTACTGATCATGAGCGAGCAGGAAAACCAATCCGAAGCCCTTCGCTATCACGAATTCCCCCAGCCGGGAAAAATTGCTATTCAGTCCATAAAACCTACGAATTCGCAGGCTGACCTGTCCCTGGCTTACTCACCCGGGGTGGCGGAACCCTGTAAGGAAATTGCAGAGCACCCGGGCGATGTGTACCGCTATACCAATAAGCCCAACACGGTGGCGGTGGTCTCTGATGGCTCGGCCGTGCTGGGCCTGGGCAATATTGGCCCTGAAGCCTCAAAGCCGGTGATGGAGGGTAAGGGCGTACTCTTCAAGGTTTACGGGGGTGTGGATGCGTACGACCTCGAGCTAAGCTGTGGAACGGTAGAGTCCTTTGTGAATACGGTGAAAAACCTGGAGCCGACTTTCGGCGGAATTAACCTGGAAGACATCCGGGCACCAGCCTGCTTTGAGATTGAGGACCGGCTGAAGGCAGAAATGGATATTCCCGTGATGCACGATGATCAGCATGGTACTGCTATCATTACCGGAGCTGCCCTGCTGAATGCCCTGACATTTGCCGGGAAGGAGCTTGCTGATATCAAGGTGGTCGTGAATGGGGCCGGCGCATCCGCCATTGCCAGCGGTCGGTTTTTCAAGAGCCTGGGCGTTCGTGCTGATAACATCCTGATGGCTGATAGCAAAGGTGTGATCCGGAGCGACCGGGAAAATTTAACCGAGCTGAAAGCTGAGTTTGCCACTGATCAGCATGTGAACTCCCTCAGCGAAGCCCTGGAAGGCGCTGATGTCTTCCTCGGGCTTTCGGTAGGCAATGCCCTCTCTCCGGACATGCTGAAGGGCATGGCTACCAACCCGGTCGTCTTTGCGCTGGCCAATCCAATCCCTGAGATCGACTACCATGAAGCCAAGAACACAAGGTCCGATGTGATCATCGCCACCGGGCGCAGTGACTTCCCGAATCAGGTTAACAATGTTCTGGGCTTCCCTTTCATATTCCGCGGTGCACTGGATGTGCAGGCCACCCAGATCAATGAGCCGATGAAAGTGGCTGCTTCAGAGGCCATTGCCTACCTGGCCCGTGAGCCTGTTCCAGCTGATGTGCTGAAAGCCTACGGCCTGGATGAGCTGACATTTAACCCTGACTACCTGATCCCGAAGCCTATGGACCCGCGCCTGATAACCCGCGTGTCCGCTGCAGTAGCGGATGCTGCTATCAGAAGCCGCGCCCACCGGATCAGGATCACAGACTGGGAGGCCTATGAGGCCAGCCTTCAAAAACTGGTAGAAGGATAACCATGAGGCTCCTGATACGCCTGGCTCTTGCTTTATGGTTGATCAATACCGGGACCCTGCACGTAGAAGCCCGCACTGACACAAGCGGTCCTTTAAAAGGTGTGTGCTTGGTGGCACCCCGGACTGCACCGGACAGCAATCCCCTTGAACCCGTAAAGGAGCTCGGGGCCAATTATGTAGCTGTTATTCCTTACGCCTTTTGCCGCCCGGACCAGCCTGAGGTGAAATACCATTACAGCCATCAGTGGTGGGGCGAAACGGTGAAAGGCGTGAAACAGACCATTGCTTATGCTCGTGAGTATGAGCTAAAGGTCATGCTTAAGCCGCACCTGTGGGTTGGTGGAGAAGGCTGGCCTGGTAAGCTGAGCTTTGAATCAGATAAGCAATGGCAGCAATGGCGCTCCTCCTATCAGGCATATATCCTCCGGTTTGCCCGTCTTGCTGAAAAAGCAGGCGTGGAGCTTTTTACTGTGGGCACCGAGTGCAAAGCCCTGGCCCGGGAGCATCCGGGTTACTGGCGGTCGTTGATTGAAAAAGTCAGAAAAGTCTATTCAGGAAAAGTTACCTACCAGGCTAACTGGGACAATGTACAGCATGTGGCCTTCTGGGATCAGCTGGACTACATAAGCGTAAGTGGATATTTTCCCCTTGCTGAAAAGCCCAACCCCTCCAAGGGACACTTAAAGGAGGCGTGGGAAAAGCACTGCAGAATGCTAAAGCGTGTTCACCTGGCATACGCCAAACCTGTTGTCTTTGGGGAATATGGTTATTGTAGCAAAGAGGACGCTACAGCCAAACCCTGGAAAGGGGCCCGAGCCTCGCCTGCTTCTGTGGACCTTCGTATCCAGCAAAAGGCTTATCAGGTGCTTTACGACAAGCTCTGGGACAAGTCCTGGTTCAAAGGCGGATTCCTGTGGAAATGGCACCTCCGGCACCCGGAAGCAGGCGGGCAAAACAATGCCCGGTACACCCCGCAGAACAAGCCGGTGGAAGACTTGATCCGGCAGTTTTACCAAACGCTGTAAGGGAATTCCCTACCTTCGATCACCCGAAATTAGAAGATACCGTACTATGCCCGTTACACTCGACCGGGAGCTGATCCTCGGGTCCGCCTCTCCGCGCCGGAGGGAGATCCTGGAAGATTCGGGGATGGCTTTTACTGTTATAAAGCCAGAAGCCGAAGAAACCTATCCTGACCATTTTCAGACCACAGCCGTTCCGGTTTACCTGGCTGAAAAGAAGGCACAGGCCCTGAAAGCTTACCTGGAAGGCCGTGTCATCATCACCGCTGATACCATCGTAAGCCTGGATAGCTCGATCCTGGGTAAGCCCTCGACCAAGGAGGCGGCCAAAGGTTATCTGGAGCAGCTTTCAGGGCGGACCCACACCGTTACTACCGGTGTATGCCTGACCACAACCGAAACCCAGGAGAGCTTTTACGAATCGAGCGAAGTAACCTTCAGGCGCCTCTCAGAGGCTGAGATTGACCATTACATTGAAACAGGCGAGCCATTTGACAAAGCCGGCGCTTACGGCATCCAGGAGTGGATCGGGATCATCGGGGTAGAAGGGCTGCAGGGCTCGTACCTGAACGTTATGGGCCTACCAATGGGCGCTATTTATCAGCGCCTGCAGACCATAGCAGGCCTGGCATTGAGCCAGGCCTGATTGGATGAACTGAAGTAAAAATGGGTAAGAGCGGGTGAGCCGCTTAGCCAGCTAAGGCCTCAGCGCCACCTACGATCTCAGAGAGTTCCTTGGTGATAGTGGCCTGCCTTGCCTTGTTGTACTGCAGCTGCAGGTCATTAACCAGCTCCTGCGCATTCTCACTGGCATTATCCATGGCGGTCATGCGGGAACCGTGCTCAGAAGCGCTGGAGTCCAGCACATCTTTGTAGAAGGTGATCTGAAGACTTTTGGGAACAAGCTCGTCCAGGATATCTTCCTTAGAGGGATCAAAAATGTAATCGTGTACATGCTCGTGGCCTGCTGACTCTGACGGCAGGTCGTTAGCCCTGGTGTTGTCGGCTATTTCCTCAAAGCTGGTTATAGGCAGGAATTGCTGGGTCAGCGTGTAGTAGGTAGCGGCATTCTTGAACTGGTTATAGATAACAATAACCCGGTCATAAGTGCCCTCTGCATACCAGTCAATTACCCGCTGGGCAATTTCATTAGAGCCTTCGAAACTGGGGTAGTTGAAAAAGTTGGTATAGGCATCTACAATGGCGTACTCCTGCTTCTTGAGAACTTCGTAGCCCTTGTTACCAACACACAGCAAATCAAATTTGCCGGCTTGGTAGAAGCGCTGGTATTCTTTACGGGCCAGCCGGTGTACTTGCTTCAGCACGTTGCTGTTGAAAGCACCGCAAAGGCCTTTATCAGCCGTCATCGGCACTACCAGAACGCGGTTCATGTCACGCTGCTCGAAATACTTGTAGGAGGGGCTGGATTCATCCATGCTATCTGACACATGCTCAGTGATGTCATGGAGCTTGCGCGCATAGGGCCGGATTCGCTGAATAGCAGTCTGGGCCTTGCGGAGTTTAGCAGCTGACACCATTTTCATAGCATTGGTGATTTGCTGCGTGTTCTTGACTGAAGCTATCCGGTTCCGGATTTCCTTAAGGCTGCTCATTGGCGTTGCTTTGTTATTCGAGAAGCCCGGGCTCCGGCACTGGTCAGAACCAGAGCCCAGGCAAAAGCACTTTTAAGCTTCTTCAGGGCTTACCTCGTAGGTGCTCTTGATGTCATTGGCCACATCTTCAATGGCCTTCTGAATGTCATCGCTCCATTCACCACCGCGGATCCGGTCCAGAACCTCCCGGTTCCGGTTTTCCATCATTTCCAGGAAATCCTTTTCAAAAGCAGTAACCTTTTCTGTCGGGATCTTTTGCAGCAGCCCCTTGGTTCCGCAATAGATGATAGCGACCTGCTTTTCTACCGGAACGGGCGCATTTTCGCCCTGCTTCAGGATTTCAACGTTGCGGGCTCCCTTATCCAGGATCTGCTGGGTTGAGGCATCGAGGTCCGAGCCGAACTTGGCGAAGGCCTCCAGCTCCCGGTACTGCGCCAGATCCAGCTTCATCGTACCTGCGGTCTTCTTCATGGGTTTGATCTGCGCGCTACCACCAACCCGGGAAACGGAAATGCCCACGTTGATAGCGGGCCGCACACCAGAGTTGAACAGGTCGGTTTCCAGGAAGATCTGGCCATCCGTGATCGAGATGACATTAGTCGGGATGTACGCTGATACGTCCCCTGCCTGGGTCTCGATAATGGGCAGGGCCGTAAGCGAGCCACCGCCCTTTGCTTCACCCCGGATATCATCCGGGATGTCGTTCATGCTCTGTACCAGCTCATCACTGCTGATCACCTTACAGGCGCGCTCCAGGAGGCGGGAGTGCAGGTAGAAGACGTCACCGGGATAGGCTTCACGACCCGGAGGGCGCCTTAGTAGCAGCGAGACTTCCCGGTAGGCCACGGCCTGCTTCGAGAGGTCATCGTAAACCAACAGAGCAGACTGCCCGGTGTCCCGGAAAAATTCCCCAATAGCACAACCAGTAAAGGGTGCGTAAAACTGCAGGGGAGCAGGATCGGCAGCACTGGCAGCTACAACTATCGTGTAGTCCATTGCCCCGTTTTCCTCAAGGGTGGCTACGGTCTGAGCAATGGTGGAGTTTTTCTGGCCCGTGGCCACATAGATACAGAAGACGGGCTCCCCATTCTCGTAGTTCTTCCGTTGGTTAATGATCGTATCTATGCCGATAGTGCTTTTGCCGGTCTGGCGGTCGCCAATGATCAGTTCCCGCTGGCCGCGTCCGATCGGAATAATAGAGTCAATAGATTTGATGCCGGTCTGGAGAGGCTCTTCTACGGGCTCCCGGTAGATTACGCCCGGTGCCTTCCGCTCAAGGGGCATCTCGTAGAGCTTGCCGCCAATTTCGCCCTTTCCATCAAGCGGACGACCCAGCGGGTCCACAACGCGGCCAAGCATGTTTTCGCCTACCTGAACAGAGGCGATGCGGTTTGTACGCTTAACGTTGGAGCCTTCAGTAATCCCCTCATCATCACCGAGCAGCACACCGCCCACATTGTCCTCCTCGAGGTTCAGGACAATGCCTTGTGTGCCGTTATCAAATTCGATGAGTTCACCAGACTTGACGGCATTCAGCCCGTAAATCCGGGCGATTCCATCTCCTACTTGCAGAACCGTACCAACTTCCTGGAGGTCTTCATCGGTCTTCTGACCTGCCAGCTCTTCTCTTAGTATGTCAGAAACTTCATTGGGTTTTAAACCGGCCATGGTAATGCTAATTTAGGTTTTCAGGTTATTGCTTCAGGCGTTCACGCAGGGTTTCCATCTGCGTGGCCACGCTTTTATCCAGTAGCTTGTCTTCAAATTTCAGCATGAAGCCGCCCAGGAGACCGGGCTTTTCCACTAACTCGAGGTTTACGGTGTTGACATCCTCATCCTTTTCCCGCGTAATGATTGCTTTCAGTTGATCCTGTACCGCTGGTTTCAGGGATACAGGTGCATATACCGTAGCGTCTACAATGCCCTTGATGCGTTTGTACTGCGATACGATCCGCTGGAAAATGGGGAGCAGGGTATCGCCACGCTGATGCTTCACTACAAGCTGTATAAACTTAATGGTACGCTCGGACAGCTGGTCCTGAAACACCTTACGGGCAATGCTCAATTTCTTGTTCTGAGGAACCACCGGATTACTCAAAGCCAGGTTTACTTCCTTATTCTGCCGGCAGGTTTCCAGGAAAGTCTGGGCATCCTGGTAAATGGTTTCCAGGGACCCATCTTCCTGAGAGATCGTGATCAGGGATCGGGCATAGCGGTTAGCCACACGGGCGTCAGCCATAGGAGTCGGGCTTAGTTGGTATTAGTCTCTTCAATGTATTGCTGAATCAGTTCTTCCTGTTTATCGGATTTCTCCAAGCGTTCCCGCAGGATCTGGGAAGCAATATCCATAGCGATGTCAGCAACTTCGCCCTTGAGTTCCTGGAAGGCTTTGGCCCGTTCCTTTTCCGTTTCCTTGCGAGCTTCCTCTTTTATCTTCTGCGCCTCTTTCTGTGCTTCCTCTCTGGCGTCACTTATGATCTGGTCCTTGGTTTCGCGCGCCTCCTTCAGGATACGGTCCCGCTCAACCTTAGCTTCCTGGATAAGCTTGTCATTCTCAGCCTTCAGGTTGTTGACCTCCTCGCGGGCTTTATTGGCCTCATCCAGCGCATCCTGAATGGATTGTTCCCGGTTTTCCAGGGCATTGGAGATCGGATTCCAGGCTTGGCGGGAGAGGATGAATAACACGATTAAGAAGACGATCAGCGTCCAGAAAAACAGGCCTAAATCTGGTAGTAAAAGATCCATTGCTATTGTTTTTAATCCTTCAGAAAAGCAAGAGAAACCTGTCCATCAGCCAACCGCCAATGGACAGGCCCTTCTAAGAGGTTGTAGCCATTTAGAGCAGTACACCCAGCAAACAGACAATTACAGCAAAAAGGGCAACCCCTTCGACCAAAGCTGCTGTAATAATCATGTTCGTCCGGATGTCACCGGCAATCTCGGGCTGGCGGGCAATGGCCTCAACAGCACTGCCGCCAATGCGGCCAATGCCAATGCCTGCCCCGATCGCGGCCAGGCCAGCACCGATGCCGGCACCAACAATGCCGATGGATCCTTCAATGGCTAACAACATGATTTCTAAAACCATAACGTGGTATTTAGGAGGTGAAAAAAGGCCGTTATAGCAGGCTAAGCTGTTGATTGCTCTTTTTCAAGGGCTTGCTCGGCTTCCTGATCTTCATGATGATCGGCAACCGCCTCGCCAATGAAAAGGGCTGAAAGCATTGTGAAAATGTATGCCTGAAGGGCGGCTACTAATAATTCCAAAAAGTACAGGAAGATGGTAAAGAGTATGGATAGCGGAGCGACTACCGCATAACCCATAACCTCGCTCTGCTGCCCAAGTACGAAAATCAGCGAGATTACGCTGAGGATGAGGATGTGGCCGGCTGTTATATTGGCGAAAAGCCGGACGGTCAGGGCAAACGGTTTGGTAAAAATACCCATGAACTCGACAAACGGAATGATGGGGATCGGAATCTTAAGCCACCATGGTACACCCGGGGTATTAAAAATATGCTTCCAGTATTCCTTGTTGGCGCTAACGTTAATGATCACGAAGGTTATTAAGGAAAGGCATAGGGTAACAGCAATATCACCCGTGACATTAGCCGCCCCCGGGATCAGGCCTAACAGGTTATTGATCCAGATGAAAAAGAAAACCGTGATCAGGTAGGGAAAGTATTTGGCCCATTTTCTGCCAATGCTGGGCCGGGCAATTTCATCGCGTACAAACACAATGATGGGCTCCAGCAGAGACTGAATACCCTTAGGCGGTGCTTTGGGCGATTGCTTGTAGCGTTTAGCTACGGTTAGGAAGATAAAGAGCATCAAGGCCACGCTGATCAGCATGGCAAAGACGTTCTTAGTGATAGAGATATCGTAGACCGGAGCACCGGATGTGCTTTTTATCTCGCCATCTTTCAGCTTAAAGCCGTTGTAGGTATGGTCTTCTGCCTTATACAGGTTTTTACTGGAAAAGGAGGCAAAACCCCGGTCTGGCGTGTAGAGGATAACCGGAAAGTGCAGGGTGGCGTGAAAATCACCTAAGGTGAAAAAGTGCCATTTGTATTCATCCTTAACGTGGTGAAGAATGGTTTTCCCGGGGTCAAAAGATTTGCCAGATTCATCACCACTGCCTGAGGCAGAAGCAGTGTTAGGGATACTGGCTGCAAAAAACAGAACAATAGTTGCGCAGAATGCCCGCCTGATGAAGGTTGTAGCTTTTATCAAAGTTAGCTATCCTTTTTAAAATGCGGGCGCAAGTTACGTATTAAGTGATAGACTTCAAATCCAGTGAACAGGAGGTAGAAGAGCAAAAACCCGGATACGCTTAGTGCTGCACGGTCCGGGAATTGTCTGACCAGTATGAAAACGTAAACCCCGGCCAGTAAGAGCTTGCCGAACATGCTGCCGGACAGGGCTGCCATAAAGGCCATGTGAGATCCCTCAAACGTACTGGCTAAAGCAGTGCCGGCTAAGGCGGTGATCAGGCCTGTAAAAAGAAAGCTGGCTACTAGTAACTGAAAGTCTGCCCGGCTTGTAAACCAGGCTGATGCCAAGAGGGGCAGCGAGAGGGTGAGGCCATACAGCGCAAAGGCACTGAGGAATTGCCTAACCGGGTGAGCAGGCATGGGCTAAAGAAAAGGTCTGATTAGCTGTACAATCGCAGTTATGACGGCTAAAATCCCGAAAATAAGCGTAGCAACCGGTACCTGGTTATTCATCCAGTAATCGATGCCATAACCCATGGCTGCCCCGCCAACAACGGTTCCCAGCGGGCGCAGGCCTAAGCTCATGAAGTAGCTTCGTTCCTGCTGGGCCTTGTGGTCAGCTTCAGGCTTCTTCTTTGACCTTACCAAGGTTGTTGCTCTTAGCGGATGACTGAGCGGAAGCTTCCTTAGCCTGAGCTCCCTGCTGATCCGGGAAGGTGATCTGATCCTGCATGGTGCACTGACCATTGAAGACGGCCCCCTTCTCCACAACAGCGCGCTTTGTAAGGATATCACCCTGGACCTGCGTGGTGGCTTGCAGCTTCAATAGCTCTTTACAGTAAATGTTGCCACTAACCTGCCCGCTAAGGTCAGCCGACTCACAGTAAACGTTGCCCTCAATGACACCTCCTTCCCCCAGAACGATTTTGGTATGGGTGTGCAGGTCCCCTTCTATGCGACCGTCTACCCGTATGTCTGACTCGGTGGTGACCTCACCTTTGATGGTTGTAGCGCTGCCTACAAGGTTGATAGCTTTTGAGCTGCTATCCTCAGCTGAGCGCCCTTTTCCTTCACCTTGATTGTTACTGAACATATAACGTTTGTCTGTTCGATGGTGGGCAAAAAAGGTATGTGATCAAGACCTTACTCAAAACTTATATAAGCCTGGGGATCCACAGGTATTCCCTTTCGCCACAGCTCAAAATGCAGATGCGGGCCTGTGCTCAGGTTCCCTGATGTCCCTACGACACCAATCGGATCACCCGCCTTAACAAAGCTACCAACATTTTCCAATAATTCAGAATTATGCTTGTAGACGGAAATGAGATTGAAGGCATGCTGGATCATGATCGTATGACCCGCTGAGGTAGACCACCCTGTGTGGATCACATGGCCATCTTTCACAGCTTTGATACGACTATTGGCAGGGGCCACCACATCCACTGCATAATGGTCTTCCGAGTCCTGGTACTCAGCGGTCACCAATCCTTCCAGGGGCGGGAAAAAGCCAAGCTGGTCCAGCGGGACTGTGGTATTCTGGGGATCGCTGGTAGGTAGCAGGGTGTAGGCTTGCTCCCCTTGCTCACTTAAAGGGCTGGGCAGGGTATCCTGAGATAACAAGTCACCGGACTCAGAAGCGGTTTTACGGGGCTCCGGCTTCTTGTCCACAGCCCCTGCGGCCTTAGCAGTGGTATCGGGTACTTTTCCTTTCAGAATGGTCTTGATGTTGTTAAAGTACGTTTCACGCTGTTGGATCACACGGGTTAGCGAGTCCGTGGTGCGGGCTAACTCACTCAGTTCCCGCTCTTTCTGGATCTGATTGCTAATCGGCAGGAAATAAACCATCGGGGTGTAGCTGAATAGCGCCCAGAAGAGTAAAAAGGTAAGGACCAGAATTATGCTGAAAAACGCTACTACATTGGCGCCCTTAATCGAAAAAGAGGCTTTTTCAGCAAGGTCATAGTCCTTCAGAATAACAAGGCGGTATCGGTTTCTGAGCCGTCTCAAGGAATTAGCAGGGATTTCAGCTGTTAGGGCTGAGAAGGATCAGCAGGAGGGCTAGCTGTATCAGTACGCTGTACTGAGAAAAAGCACCGGGCTGCTCATCCTCAAAAGCCCAGCTCAAAATATTATTAGTTTTGCGAAGTTAGGAGAATGCGCAGCCTTACAAAATTGAGCACATTGAAGCGTTTCAGCGTATTACTCATCACCGGCCTGATGCTGGTAGCCAGTGGGTGTGGGATGTTTAAGGACACAAAGCTCGAAGAGCTCTACCATGATGTAACGGCCCGCTACAATGGCTACTTCAATGCCCGGATGCTCACTCAGGAAGTTGTGGAAGAGGTTCGGAAAACGCACCAGGATGATTTCAATGAAATCCTGAGCGTTTACCAATTTCCCTCAAAGGAAAAGGCCAAGCAGCTGACCCCTAAGTGCGATAAGATCATAGAAAAGTGCACCCGCGTACTGCAAAAGCATGAGGAGAGCAAGTGGAGCGATAACTGCTACTTCCTGATGGGGAAGGCGCGCTTTTACAAAGGTCAGCACAGCAAGGCTATCCAGATGTTCCGCTACGTCAGCTCCAAATACAAGGAGCGGCCCACAGCTTCCAGGTCCAAGGTGTGGGTGGTGAAGACTTACCTTAAGCAGGGTAACCTTACCGATGCGCGGGCCATGCTCACCAACATTCAGAGCCAGGATCAATTCCCGCAGGACCTTCAGTACAAGCTTAACCTGACCAAAGCTGCTGTGGCTATTCAGGAAGGCTCTTACGAGAGCGCTCGCAAGCAATTACGAACAGCCCTTCCGGCTGTTAGCAATAATGACCTGGAGTATCGCTACCGCTTTATCATGGCACAGCTGAGCCAGGAAATGGATGCCTACCGGAAAGCGATTAAAACCTATAATGAAGTCCTGAGTAAGCGAACCCGCTACGAGCTGGCGTTTCATTCCAAGATCAACAAAGCGGCCTGCTACAAGGAACGGGCAGACGAAGCCCCCCGGAAGATTGATAAGGTTCAGGCAGATCTGCGGCAGATGCTCAAAGACGATAAGAACGTGGACTACAAAAGCCGGATCTACTTTGAGCTGGCCCAGTTAGCCAGAGAAACCGGTGATACCGAGCGGTTCCTTAGCTACCTGAGCGAAGCCCTGAAAGCCCAGCAGGCCTCACCTGAACAAAAGGCCACCGCTTATCGCGCTCTGGCTAATTACCACTACAATCAGGATCATTATCCAAAAGCCAAAGCCTACTACGACAGCACCTTCCAGTTTATTTCAGAAGATGCGGACAACTACCTGGCCCTCAAGCGAAAAAAGGATGTCCTGGATGAGCTGATCGAGCAGAAGCAGACGATCCGGCTTCAGGACAGCCTGCAGCAAATGGCGCAAATGCCCAAACAAGCACTGAAGAAGCAATTCCAACAGGTGATTGCCAATGCTGAACAGGAAAAGCAAAACCGGAAAGCGCAGCAGAACCGGCGGCAGCAGTTTCAGCAGCGGCGCCTCCGCAATCAGCGAATGGACCAGCAGCAGCAATTTCAGGGGTCTCAGATCGGCGGATCAGGCAGTGGCAGCTGGTACTTTTACAATGAGGCTTCTAAGGGTAGAGGGCTACCACAGTTTAAAAAGAAGTGGGGTAATCGCCCATTGCAGGACTTCTGGCGAACCCGCACGGAAAAGCGAGTCAGTGCTAACCAGGAAACAGCTCCCGATACGGCAGAGCAGAGCGCTTCTAAAGCTGACACCAACCGCCAGCGCCTGGCAGTAGAGGATATGCTTAAAAAGGAAAAGATCCCGGACAACTTTAAGAAGCTTCCTGCGGAACAGCAGCGCTTTTATGCGCAGATGCCCCTTAACAAGCGCCAGAAGCGCCTCTCCCGTAAGAAACAGACCCGCGCCCGCTTTGAGCTGGGCCGTATCTATTACCAGGACCTGAAAGCCTACCGGCTGGCGAGCAATACGTTAGAAACCCTGAATGAGGATGAGCCGGATCATGCCAATAAACCGGCAAGCCTCTACTACCTGTACCGGATCCACGATGAAACCGACACAACCGGAAAAGCCGATACTTTTAAGCAGCAGCTTATCGATCAGTATCCCGAAAGTGAGTATGCCCGGATCCTTCAGCAGGCTGGCGGTCAGGGAGCAGGGCTTCAGGCCTCGAAAAACAACGAAGAACTGGAAAAGTATTACAGCAAAACCTATAAGGCCTATCAGCAAGCCCGGTGCAAAACCGTAAGGAAACGCCAGCAGAGAGCTGACTCCCTGTTTGAGGACAACTACCTGGCTGGTAAACTGGCATACCTGGCGATCCTGTGCGAAGGCAAGCACCGGGATACCAAAAAGGCTTTTAAGCAAAAGCTCAAAACCTTTATCAGAGAGCGGAAAGGCAAGCCGATAGCCAGCCATGCTCAGAACATCTATAACTACCTGCAGAATGACGGAGAGCTATCAGCCGGTTCTGCTGACCGTTTTCCGTTTGAGGAAAGGCCTTCCAAAAAGCACTACTACTTTCTCATTATCAACCTTCAGGAGCAGCAATCCACCAAGGTAGTCCAGAACCTGGCTGACTATAACAAAAAGTATTACAAGTTCCTGAACCTGGATGTATCCACCCTGATGTACGGCCGGGCGAAGCAAGCGCTGGCCATAAGGGAATTTGAGGATAAGGGGCAGGCTATGCGCTACCTGGAAAGCCTGGCGAATGATGATGATTTTCTGAAGTCTATCAACATCGAAACGCCCAACCACTTTGTAGCTACTCCTGATAATTACAAAAAGGTGATGAAGGAAGAGCTCCTGCCCAAGTATGCGAAATTCTTCAAGGAAAAGTACAAGCAGAATACCCCTTAAAAATTTGCCACAGCTATGAGCGATTCGGAGCCTGATAAGCCTGATTCAACCCGTATCCCGATTGGCAAGTACCTGGCTGTCTTTTGGAGCATTATCGGGGCTGGACTGCTGGGAGCGACACTACTTTTTTACGGGATTGCAGCTGGTTGGTTTGGCGAGCTACCCAGTACTCAGCAGCTCGAAAATCCTGAGACCAATCTGGCCTCAAAGGTCTATGCGAAAGATGGGAAGCTCCTGGGCAAATACTTTACGCAAAACCGGTCTAAGGTTACTTATGATCAACTAAGCCATCATCTGGTCAATGCACTAGTAGCTACAGAAGACGCGCGCTTTGAGCACCATCCCGGCATCGATGTGCAAGCCCTTTTCAGGGTTCTCTTTTTCCGGTTTTTGTTAGGACAGGAAGATGCAGGCGGAGGCAGCACGCTTAGCCAGCAGCTGGCGAAGAACCTCTTCCCGCGGCAATCCTTCGATACCTGGAGTGAGATCATTGTGCGGAAGCTTAAAGAATGGGTTATTGCCGTCCGGCTGGAGCGGTACTACACCAAGAAGGAGATCCTGCAGATGTACTTCAATACCGTTAGCTTTGGGAGCAATACGTACGGGATCCAGTCCGCCACGCAGACTTTTTTCAATAAGCACCCCTCGGATATCAAGCCTGAAGAGGCAGCTATTCTGGTCGGAGCCCTGAAGGCCACCCATTACTACTCGCCCGTTTTCAATCCTGAAAACGCCAAAGACCGGCGCAACCTTGTTCTACAGCTGATGAACAAGCACGGCTACCTGAAAAAGGAAACCTGTGACTCCCTGCAGCAGCGCCCTATTGAGCTCGCCTACAATGTAGCAAGCCATAACCAGGGCCCGGCCCGCTACTTCAGGGCTCATCTGCAGCAGCGAATGGAGGACTGGTGCGCCCGGAACGGCTACAACCTGTATACAGATGGCCTGCAGATCCATACCACGCTGAACAGTCAGATGCAGAAACATGCCGAAAAGGCAGTCTACAACCGTATGGCCAACCTGCAGCATACCTTTTTCACTCACTGGCGCAATCAGCAACCCTGGGGAGAAGACCGGGCTGTTATCAAACGCGGTATGCGCAATAGCCGCCGCTACCAGCGTATGAAAGCTAATGGCGCTTCCGAGGAAAAGATTAAGCAAGCTTTCAGGCAGCCTGTGGAAATGGAGGTCTTTACCTACGAGCATGGCCGCGTGGATACGACCATGACCCCCCTGGACTCCATTAAGTACTATGAGCAATTTCTGCAGACCGGGATGATGGCCATGCGCCCGGGAACCGGTGAAGTTAAGGCCTGGGTAGGTGGTGTGAATTTCAGGGATTTCAAATACGACCACGTGAACAAGGGTACAAAGCGGCAGGTCGGCTCCACCTTCAAGCCTTTTGTTTACACGGTAGCTGTGGCTAACGGCTTTTCTCCGTGTTTTGAGATGCCTAACACTCCGATCGTGTTCGAGAACTATGACAACTGGTCTCCCAAAAATGCAAGCGGTGAATATGGCGGTATGAAGACGATTAAACAGGGCTTATCCAACTCTATCAATGCGTTGACTGCTCGTCTCATCAAGGAGGTGGGCCCTGAGGCAGTTGTGAAGAAAGCGCGGGAAATGGGCATCACCAGCCCGATCAAGGCCTACCCTTCGATTGCCCTCGGAACCATGGATATCTCGGTATATGAGATGGTATCTGCTTTCAATACATTTGCTAATAAAGGAGTTTGGACCGAGCCTACCATTGTGACCAGAATTGAAGATAAAAACGGGAACGTCCTGGAGAAATTTGTTCCTAAAAGCCGGGAAGTGCTTAGTAAGACTACGAACTACATCATGCTGGATATGCTCAAAAATGTAACGAACAACGGTACCTCCGTCAGGCTTCGGTACAAGTATGGCTTTGATAACCCCATTGCAGCCAAGACAGGAACAACCCAGAACCAAACAGATGGCTGGTTCCTGGGAGCTGTTCCGGATCTCACAGCAGGGGTTTGGGTAGGGGGCGATAACCGCAAGATCCGCTTCCGTAATATTAGCCTGGGGCAGGGCGCC
The DNA here is from genome assembly GCA_964474835.1 of uncultured Sphingobacteriales bacterium. Classification (GTDB taxonomy): domain Bacteria; phylum Bacteroidota; class Bacteroidia; order CAILMK01; family CAYYUA01; genus CAYYUA01. The sequence goes on along the minus strand of CAYYUA010000010.1, from coordinate 33,082 downwards.
AACATGGCTTTACCGATATGGGCTAAATTCATGAAGCGTTGCTATGCCGACTCATCCCTACAGGTATCCAAAGGTGAGTTCGAGAAGCCTGACCAACCCCTGCCCGTGGAAACGGACTGCGCAGAGAAGGAATACGAAGGGGAAACAGAGCCGGCTGAGGAACTCGAATTCTAAAGCTACAGCCCCTAACGAACATTTGTAATTCTCGGGAAACCGTTTTAGATTAGAACATGATAGCCCATAAAAAACCTGTAGCATATGCACTATTACCAGCTTGGGCAGATACCCCATAAGCGGCACACCGTCTTCCGTCAGCCCAACGGTGATTTATACCCGGAACAGCTGATCTCTACTGAGGGATTCTCTAATGTCAGTTCGCTTACTTATCACCTGCAGCGCCCGACCCAGATCCGGGAAGTCCACGATCCCGTCAATAAAGCTCCGAGCCTGGCTATCCGGAACAACATGAAGCACCGGGCTTTCATGACTTTCGAAACGCCCCCGCAGCCCGACTTCCTGGAAAGCCGCACCATCCTGCTGGCCAATAATGATATCAAGATCGGAGTAGCAGCGCCTACCGCCTCTATGACGGATTACTTCTACAAGAATGCCAGCTGCGATGAGGTGCTTTTCATTCACGAAGGGCAGGGAAACCTGAAAACCATGTTCGGGCGGATCCCATTCGAGTATGGCGACTACCTGATCATCCCGCGGGGCACCATCTACCAGCTGGAATTTGAGGATGATAACAACCGGATCCTCTTTGCCGAATCCCCTACCCATGTACGGCCGCCCCGGAAATACATGAACGACTTCGGCCAGCTGATGGAGCATTCTCCATTCTGCGAGCGGGACATTAAAAAGCCGCGCGATCTGGAGACCCACGATGAGGTAGGCGATTTTGAGATCCGCGTGAAGAAGAATGATGAGATCTTCCCTTACATCTACGCCACCCATCCGTTTGATGTGGTAGGCTGGGATGGATATGCCTATCCCTATGGGTTTTCTATCCACGACTTTGAACCCATTACTGGTCGGGTTCACCAGCCGCCCCCCATTCATCAGAACTGGGAGGCCAACAATTTTGTGATCTGCTCTTTCTGCCCCCGCAAGTTCGACTATCACCCTGAGGCCATTCCGGCCCCCTACACCCACAGCAATGTGGATTCTGATGAGTTGCTTTACTATGTGGCCGGCAACTTCATGAGCCGGAAGCATGTGGAAAAGGGCATGATCACCCTGCATCCGCAGGGCGTACCACACGGGCCGCACCCTGGTGCCGCCGAAAACAGCATCGGCAAGGATGGCACAGAGGAGCTAGCCGTGATGATCGATACCTTTAAGCCGCTCTGGATTACTGAGGAAGCGCTGCAGACGGAGTTTAAGGAATACTACCAGACCTGGATCGCGGAAGAGAATATGCGTGTCAATAAAGCTTAAAAAACTACAACCTTATGGAACAGCTCGTAGCCAAGGAAGGTCAGGAAGTGGATTTCCTGCCGATACAGGGTACTGATTACCTGGAATTTTATGTGGGCAATGCCAAGCAAGCTGCCCACTTCTACCAGTCAACGTTCGGCTTTCAGCCCCTGGCCTACAGCGGGCCGGAAACCGGAGTAAGAGACCGGGTTTCCTACGTTGTTCAGCAGCAGAACATCAGGCTGGTTTTAACATCACCCCTGGAAGCTGATAGCGAGATTGCCGAGTTCCACCGCCAGCATGGCGATGCGGTTAAGGCTTATGGAATCCGCGTGGAAGATGCCGAGTACTCCTACCAGGCTACCACAAAGCGCGGAGGTGATCCCTACATGGCGCCTAACACCCTTGAGGATGATCACGGCAAGGTGACCCTTTCCGGTATTCATACATACGGGGATGTGGTGCATGTTTTCGTAGAACGGGAAAACTACACCGGCACTTTCATGCCGTATTTCAAGGAGTGGAATCCGGTATTCCGCACCGAGGAAGTGGGCTTTAAGCATGTAGACCACTGCGTGGGCAATGTACCCTTAGGGCATATGGACCGCTGGGTGGATTTTTATGCCGATGTGATGGGCTTTACCAATCTGCTCTCCTTCGATGATCAGGACATCTCCACGGAGTATTCGGCCCTGATGAGCAAGGTGATGACCAATGGTAATGGCTTTGTGAAGTTCCCGATCAATGAGCCTGCTGAAGGCCAGAAAAAGTCCCAGATCGAGGAATTCCTGGAATACAACAACGGCCCGGGCGTGCAGCACATTGCTCTGGCTACGGATGACATCCTGGAAACGGTACGCGAGATGAAGCGCCGGGGCATTGAGTTTATCAAGGTGCCGGATGCTTATTACGATGACCTGCTGGACCGGGTAGGTCATATTGATGAGCGCGTTAAGGATCTTCAGGAAGAGGGCATCCTGGTAGACCGGGATGATGAGGGCTACATGCTGCAGATCTTTACCCTGCCTGTAGAGCCGCGCCCCACGCTCTTTTTTGAAGTGATCCAGCGGAAAGGCGCCAAATCATTCGGCAAGGGGAATTTCAAAGCGCTGTTTGAGGCTATTGAGCGCGAACAGCAAAAGCGCGGGAACCTGTAAACTCTCACTTCAACCTAAAAGCGGGCCTCTGGTAATTAGCCAGGCCCGCTACACCCTGAATATCAGAGCTATATGAGCACAAAAAAGCCGAACCCGGTCCGCTCAGGATACTGCCTCGGGTTTATGCTGGTTTTTATGGTTGCTGCCTTCACCACTCAGGCGCAGCAGCTTGGCGAGGCATCCGGGATACCGGATGCGGAGCTGGAAACCCTGACCGGAAGCGAGGTAGAGCTGGATGAACAGTTAGCTGATGACAATTACACCATCATCTCTTTCTGGGCTACCTGGTGCAAGCCCTGCAAGAAAGAGCTCAGTAACCTGAACTACCTGATGCCGGAGTGGAAAGAGCAGTTTGATGTAGAGCTGATGGCCATTTCGCTGGATAATGCGCAGACTTCCCGGAAAGTTAAATCCTACGTGAACGGCAAAGGCTGGCAGTTTGACGTGCTGCTGGACCCTAACAACAACACCAAGCGCAAGCTAAACTTCAATGCCATTCCCTATTCCATCATTGTGGATAAAGAGGGCAAGATCATCTACAAGCACTCCGGCTACAAATCCGGAGATGAGTATGAGATGAAAGATAAGCTCAAAGAGGTGCAAATGAGCGGGGAAAGCGGATAAGCGTTTCTGTCTGCACGGTAAAAGCGCTAATTTTGTAAGTCAAGAAAAAAGAGGAAGGATACCATGCCGAATTATCCGTCAGCCAGAAAGCGGCTAAGACAGAATACTAAGCTCAAGGAACACAACCGCTACTATAAGAAAACTGCCCGCAATTCGGTAAAGAAGCTGCGGCTAATGACCGATAAGCAGCAGGCAGAGCAATGGTACAATACCGTAGCTTCCCGCCTGGATCGTTTAGCCAAGCGGAACCAGATACACAAGAACAAGGCCAACAATCTGAAGAGTAAGCTGCGTAAGCATGTGAATAACCTCGCGCAGTAAAAACGGTACCCGTGTGTGCGAAGTCGCCTGAACAACAGCCTTTAGGGATTAAGTCCTGGTCGGAAGATGACCGGCCCCGGGAAAAGTTGTTGTCTAAAGGCTATTTGGCCCTTAGCAATGCCGAGCTAATCGCGATTCTGCTTGGATCGGGCACTCGTAATGAGTCCGCAGTGGAAGTGGCTAAGCGGCTGTTAGATCAAGCCGACAATAACCTGAACAAACTAGGGAAATTTAACCCGAAGCGGCTCTCCGAGCCGAAAGGGATCGGGCAGGCCAAAGCGGTTACTGTTGCAGCGGCCCTCGAACTTGGCCGCCGGCGCAAAAATATTGAGCACACCAAGCCCCAGATCAAAGAAAGCAACCAGGTTCATGAGTACATGGCTCCCTATTTTGCTGATCTGACCCATGAGCACTTCTATGTGCTATTGCTGGATCGGGCTAACAAAGTGATTAGGAGTGAAAACATCAGCAAGGGTGGGGTTAGCGGTACGGTTGTGGATCCTAAAATGGTTTTCAAGCAGGCCATTGATAACCTCGCCAGCAGTGTTATCGTTTGTCATAACCATCCCTCGGGCAATAAAAAGCCAAGTGAAGAAGACAAGCGCCTGACCAGGCGCCTGCAGGAAGGTGCTGAATACCTTGATCTGCGGGTGTTAGATCACCTCATTATTACCGATGATAAGGATAATGGCTACCTGAGTTTTGCTGATGAGGGCCTGATGTAGCCCGCTTAGCCCTAAGCTGCCCTGAAAGAACCTTGGGGAACTTTCGGCCTTTTGCTATTTTGGTAGCTTAAAATAAGGGCCATGCGTATTCTTGGAAGCTTCCTAATGCTCATGTTTCTCGGGATTGCAGCCGTGAACGCCCAGGGAGAGCTATCAGGTAGCTTGCAGCTGAATACCAGTTTTTACGATAATGATCCGGACATTGGCACCAATACCACTCAATACAACGAAGAACTCTCCTCGGCTGATGCCTGGCTTTTTCTGAATTACCGCGTTAAGGGCTTCCGGATAGCAGCCCGGTTTGATGCCTTTCATAACTCTCCGCTCTTCAATCCACAGGAAGCTTACAGTGAACAGGGGCTGGGCTTTTACTCCATCACGAAGGATGTGGGGGATTTAACCATCACAGGCGGACACTTTTATGAACAATTCGGCAGTGGCCTGATATTCCGGGCTTTTGAGGACCGCCTGCTGGGGATCGATAATGCCGTGCAGGGTGTGCGGCTGAAATATGATATCACCGATAACTTACGGGCAACCGCATTTACCGGCAAGCAAAAGCGCCGCTTTGATAACTATGGAAGTATCATAAAAGGATTCAACATTGAGCAGGACTGGAGGATATCTGACAACCTGCAACTATTCCCCGGTATTGCTGCCATTAACCGCACGCATAATGACGAGACCATCAACAACATAGCAGATGAGATCCGCACCTATGATTACGATAACCGCTTTATTCCTAAGTACAATGTCTACGCCTTTTCGCTCTACAATAAGCTCAACTACAAGAACCTGAGCTGGGACCTGACTTTAGCTTCTAAGTCGCCTGAAGCTATTCGCAGCCGTAACGGGGAGCGGTTTATCAATGAAGATGGCTACGCGGTGTACTCTACCATCAGCTATTCCATTCCTAACCTGGGCATTAATCTCGATTACCGGAAGAACCAGACTTTCGTGATGAAGACCACTCCCTATGCTAACCAGCTACGGGGCAACCTTAACTTCATGCCTCCGGTCTCAAAGCAGCACAGCCGCCGGCTAACCGGACGCTATGCTCCACAGGCCCTGAGCTTTGGTGAGGAATCCTACCAGGCGGATGTTACTTATTCCATGGGGCGCAGCAGTACGTTCAACCTCAATGCTTCTTACATCAAACAGGGCTCTGACGATCGCCTTTTTTCAGCGCCCTCGGTGGCATATGCCCGGATCATGAACGGCAGTGAAGCCAGAGGCAGCCCGGCTGATAAGCTCTACCATGAAGTAAACGCCAACTTCTACCGGCGGTGGGGGCTTAACCTGAAAACCCGCATCGGCTTCCAGCATGTGAACTATGACCGGGTCGTGTATCAGGGGAAGCCCAATGCTAATATGGTCGAAACCATGACGCCTTACATTGAAGGTACCTATAAGCTTACCAGAAGGCAGTCTCTAAGGGCACAGCTGCAGTATCTTTCTACGGAAGAGGATCAGGGAGACTTTGCCTTTGCCCTGCTGGAGTACAACATCGCCCCTAAGTACACCATCTCGGTCTCTGATATGATCAACACGCAGCCCCGGAAAAACGGGAAGCTGAAACCTGACCAATCATGGGTGCATTACTACAACATTTTTGGCTCTTACACCCTGAACCAGACCCGCTTTTCTGCGGGCTATATTAAGCGGGTGCAGGGAGTCGTCTGCACAGGAGGAATCTGCCGGGTGGAGCCGGCATTCAGTGGTGTGCAGGTGCGGGTTTCCACCAATTTTTAGCATGAAAAACCAGGCGGTATGATCTTCGGCCAAGTCAGAAACAGAGTGCTAAGCCTGCTGCTCCTCCTGCCCCTCCTGCTGGTAGCCTGTGAGGAAGAGGGCCCTGATATCCGCCTGAACCCGCCGGATGATCCGGAAAGCCCGGCTGACACGACTTTTTTGGATAGCCTGAATAAGCTAACCGATACAACTTTCGTGGCTACCAATGACACAACAGCTCAGCCCAAGCGGCTATTGGTAGAGGATTTTACAGCGGTCAGGTGTAACAACTGCCCAAAGGCCGCTAACGTGATCAAGGCGCTGAAAGCAAGCTATGGCGATACGGTGATCGCCCTTGGTATTCATTGCAACCGGAACTTCTCCCGTCCCTATGAGGAGAGCAAGGAAAATTACAGCCTTGAAAAAGGCCAGAATATCTATGAATGGTTCGGGCGCCCCCGTCAGCCATCCGGAATGCTGGACCGCCATGCCTTTCCGAATAAGGACGAGGTAGTCCTGAGCTATCAAAGCTGGGAAAGCCTTGCTCCCCAGCGGCTTGACCAGAAACCCGGGGTGAACGTCTATCTGCAGAAGAACCTCAGCCGCGAGGCTCAGAAAGTCAGGGTAACCGTGCGGAGCCGTTTTCTGGAACCGGTATCCGGTACAGTGTTTCTTTCCCTCATGATCACGGAAGATAACATAGAAGATGTACAGCTGGGCCCTGATCAAAAACGCCCGGATTACGAGCACAATCACGTAGTCCGCCATATCCAGACGCCAGCCCGGGGCCTTGCCCTGACTGATAATCCCGCTAAAGGGCGGGTTGTGATCCGGACGTTTACCATGCCCATTAAAGACAAGTGGAAACTACCCGACCTCAATATTGTTGCCTTTGCGCACCGGAAAAACCCTAAAGGCCCTGTTCTTCAAACCCAGAAAATCTCCGTTGACTAACCCCATGCCGCACTATCGCCTTCTTCCCAGCTTTTTATTGGTTCTGGCAGCAGTCCTGACAGCTTGTTCCGGAGAGAAGAACTATGAGAACAGGATCAGCAAAACCCGGATGGAAAAAGATCAGCACTTCAAGTACGCGGATCCTTCCCCGCTGACCAACGATCAGAAAAAAGACTTTAAGAGCCTTAACTACTTTCCGGTCAATAAGCAATTTCGGGTAACAGCCAAAGTAAAACGCCTTTCCGGCAATGATACCTTTACCATGGCCTACAAGAATGGAAAGGATCGGCGGTACATCCGTTACGCTAAGTTATCCTTCAACCTCAAGGGGCAGGACTGTGAGCTGTATGCCTACCGCAATGTGGACCCGGACCAAAAAGGTGGCGAAAATCCGCTGTTCATCCCCTTCTATGACGAAACCAACGGCACTAAAACCTATGGGGGAGGGCGGTACCTGGATATCAAAACCGAAAAGCTTTCCGACACCCTGAAGCTGGATTTCAACAAAGCTTACAATCCGTACTGCGCTTACAATGAGCGCTATGCCTGCCCCATTCCCCCGAAAGAGAATAAGCTCGCGATCGGTATCCCCGCTGGAGAAAAGGATTTTGAGCAGTAGGGCGGGTGCCCGGATGCGCTACCTTTTCCGGAATAGGAGGCTATCCAGCGAGTGACGGCCACTGCCTGCTATAGCAAGCCCCAGAAAGATAACGGCATTGGTGAGGGCCGGGAAATAATCACCATCCCCGAAAACGTGGGTCAGCGTTGCCACGATCATCGTTATCAGCATGAAGCTGGCTGCTATGCGGGTAAACAGGCCAATCGTCAGCAGGATACCGCCTATCAGCTCTGATACTGCTGCCATAAAGCCGAAAAATTCCGGAATTACATGAATTCCGAATAATTCCATTGCCTGTCCCAGTTCGCGCCAGGCCTCTGCACCTCCAATGAACTTGGGGTAACCATGTGTAACAAACATGAGCCCGATGCCTACACGAATGACTAATAAACCTTTTGAACGGGAGGACTTTGGTAACATTCGGCATACGTTTGATGAGCGGGGGTTAGCGCAAAACCACAAAGATAAGTGGTTTCATTTTAGCCATGCCGCTGAAACCAGTCCGCCCAGATACGGCCAATGACCTTAAAGGCTTTCACCACATTGACTAACAGGCCAATGCCCGCTGCTATGGTAACATAGCCGGCTACCATTGCTCCATTGAAATCCTTTACAAACAGAAATACCATCCCTAATCCTGTTAGCCCAATGCTTACAATAGCCAGAATACTGAGAATTCCTGCGCCAACCGCCTGCTTAAGGTGGAACTGTACTTTTTCCGCCCGCGATAGCTGGATAGGTTCATGGGCGGTGGTGTAATAAGTGTACGCCCTTTGTTGAGGACCAGTGCGGGTACGCTCCTCTGACCTGCCTTGATGCACGCCCTGCTCCCGGCGGTGGAGCAGCTGATCGTAGATGGCTCGTTTTTGCGGATCTGAAAGCACTTCATAAGCCGTCTGGATCAGCTGGAAAGACTTAGCCGTATCCGGCTTATTACTCACATCAGGATGATATTGCTTAACGAGATTCCGGTAAGCCTTTTTTACCTCAGCTTCCGTAGCCTGCCGGTCAATGCCTAAAAGCTCATAAAAGTTAACCCTGCTGTGTAGTTGTTGCTCCATAGCTTCTGCTTTTATTCAGCTACGAGACGGGCCCGTTTGTAAACCGGAAAACCCAGGATTCCGCATTCATAGGTCACCTCCAGCGCCTTCGCATCGCGGAACTCATTCCATCTCCACTGCTGAAAGTCCATGACATACTTGAATTGCTGCAGGTCTGACCCGGCCAGGGTAACCTCTTCTGCTCTCATGCGCCCATCGTAGATCTGCTTCTGCTTAACCTCAGCAATCGGAATGACCTGCTGTTGCTCCTCCCCGCGTATGGTAAGGTTAAGGGTCAGGAGCAGGCCACACGCAATGCAGGCAATACCAACAAAGTTGTAAAAGGCCATTGCCGGCAGCATATCAGGAGTACGGCCCTGCGTTAGGTAGTAATGAACTCCGGTAGCTACTACTCCGCATATGACGAACAGGTGAAAAATACTATCTATTGTAATAAAGGTCTGAAACGCCGTGTAGACAATCAGGCCGAACCCTGCGAACCAGCTGAAGGCCACCCAGTTGGAAGAGTACCGGTAAAAGGTTATGGTTTTATCTGCGCTGCTATTAACGCTGGGTTCGTAGTAATGCCGTCCCCGAAAGCCTCCGAACATGAGCTACTGATCTTATGCTTATTTCTTATTCAGAAAAAATGACCTGTTCTGTAGGTTCGCATATTTCCTGAGTAGTAACCTTGAAGGTATTAACTTTCACCTGTAATCACTACGCTTCATCATGCAGCTTCATTACTTAGAAGTTTCTAAAACAGCCCGTTATGCAGTACTGGGCGAGCTGAGCAGCCATACCAGGCACGTCTGGTTTGTCTGCCATGGATATGGGCAGTTGGCAGCACCATTTATAGAATACTTTCACCCCTTAGATGATGGCTACAACTACATCGTTGCACCGGAAGCCCTCGCACGGTTCTATACCAAGCGAATGGAAGGCCGGGTGGGCGCCACCTGGATGACCAAAGAAGACCGGCAGACGGATATCACAGATTATGTGCGGTACCTGGACCAGCTTTACGGGGAGGTGTTCAGCCGGATCCCCAGAAGCCAGGTAAAGGTTCATGTATTGGGTTTTTCACAGGGGGCCGCCACCGTTTCCCGCTGGATCGCAGAAGGAGCAGTTGAACTGGATACCTGGGTGCTATGGGGGGGCCTTTTCCCCCATGATCTTAATTTTGCCGTGAACCCGGAAAAGCTGAAGGGCGCTTCAACCTTCCTGGTCTACGGGGACGAAGACCCGTTCCGGGACGAGGAAAAGCTGAAAGAGCGCCATCAGCTGGTAGCAGAGGCGGGACTGCATTACCAGCAGGTGGAGTTCCGCGGCGGGCATGAAATTCCAGAGGCGGCCCTGCGTTCGCTGATTGAGCAATACCCTGATACCTTTCAGTAATACAGAGCGGTGCGGTCAGTAATCGCCAGCTATGACCTTTAAATTTGATCAAAAACATAGAAGCAGGTAAACGCCTTCTGCTTTAATACAATACAGGCCATGAGCCACATACCCGACCTGATTTACCAATGCCTGAAAGGTGACCGCTCCGCGCAAAAGCGCCTGTACAATACGTATGCGCCCCGGCTTCTGGGCACCTGTATGCGTTACGCACGCGATAAAGCTGAAGCTGAGGACTTTCTGCAGGAGGGGTTTATCAAGGTCTTCCACCACCTGAAGGATCTGCGTGACACCAGCCAGCTCGAGTCTTGGATGAACCGGATCATGATCACCACTGCCCTGATGCACCTGCGCAAGCAGCAGCCGGTTCTGACTGACTCGGTGACGCAGACTGACTGGGTGCCGGAGCCTTACGAAGAGGAGACTGTTACCGACACCCTTAGCCGGGAGGAATTACTGGCTTTGGTGCAGGGATTACCGCCGGGTTTTCGTGCCGTCTTTAACCTCTATGCCATTGAGGGGTACTCCCAGAAAGAAATAAGTGAAGAACTGAATATTACGACCGGAACAGTCAAATCCCAATACGCAAGGGCAAAGCAATGGCTACAGCAGGAAGTCAGAACCCTGGATCCTGAACTGGTAAAGCATTTCCGATAATGGCTGACCGAAGGTACCAAACGCGCTTTAGCGGCTACGAGGAAGAGCCATCGTCAGACGTATGGTCCGGGATTGAAGCGCAGCTAAACCAGCAGCAAAGCGCCCTTCAGCAACAGGCCTACTGGCTGTCAGGCCTGCTGGCCGCTCTGGCGGTAGGTAGTGCCCTGTTTGGAATGTGGGCAGTCAACGGGGAGCAGGCACATTCGGGCGCACCAGATCCTCAGGCGCTGGTACTGTCAGATACCTTTGGCAAGAACCAAGCTGAACTGGCCCGGCTAAAAACCCAGGAGCCCGTGAAGCTGGCCACTCCCCATATAACTGCCCAGTCAGCACCACTTATCAGAAAGGGTGAGCATGACCCGGTTTCCACTAAAAGCAATTCTGCTGATCAGGGTCCAGCTTTAAAGTCACCAAACAACAATGCTTCTAACAAAGGGCCACTAACCAGCACTGAGCTGGAGAAAAAGCCGGTGCTTGGTGCCTCCAAACCGCCTAAAGCAGTTGGTTTATCACTCGCGAAGGCCCCTACTGACTTAGCCCTGGATAGTGAGTGGGCAAACGGGCAACAATTCGATCCGACCAAGCGGTGGAGGCTAAGCCTGCTTGCCGGCACTTTTCGTCAGTTCAGCCATCAAAAGATTAGTGCTGCGTATGCGGATGGACTGCTAACGCAGTTTGCAAATACCACCAGCCAGCCATTCGGGATCGAGGCCCTCCTCATGGGCACTTATCAGCTCAACCAGCACTGGGGCATACGTAGTGGTGTGGGGGTCACGGTTACCCAACAGGACTTTGCCTTTCAGCCGCTGGCTCTGGGCAAACGAGGCGATGCACCGGCTGCAGATGCTATCCCGCAAGAATTTGCAAGCAGGGGCATTACGCCCGACCCGGGCGATCCTGAGCCGGTGACCGCCACTAACCGGATAGCCTACCTCTCGATCCCCCTGCGCGTGCGGTACCAGTTCACGATGAACCGCTTTGAGATCGGAATTGAGGGCGGTTTGTCAGTTAACCGCCTGATCAGGGCTCAGGGCAAGCTCCTGAACCCCGTTAACCAACAGGTGCAGGAGCTTTCGGCAGCGAACGGGCCAATCCGGCAATGGCAGACCAGTATTGTCGCACGTCCGTCAGTTAGCTATCAGGTGTGTCCGGATGTTCAGGTAAACTTAGCGCCTAAAGCAGGGATCAGTGTTTCTTCCCGTTACCGGAATGCCTTCCCGGTAAGTGATCAGCCTGCTCGGCTTGGGGTGCAGACCGGGCTGAGCTATACCTTCTAGCGGGAATGGGTCACCCTAAAGCGCAAAGAACTAACGCTTGCGAGGGCCTTTAGCCTTTCTTCAGCAGTTTAGCTACCTGATGCAGTTAAGGCTTAAGCTGGGAGCCGTCTTAGCACTGCTGATTCCCCTGGGCCTTGGTAGCAAGGGTTACCAGGGCCCGGCAGCGGACTGGCTGAACAATGATTTTGTAGGCATCTGCTATGTGGTAGCCTGGTGCCTGGGCATAGCCCTGCTATGGCCGAAGCTACCTGCCAGGAAGAACGCCCTGGCTGTATTCCTGGGCACTTGTGGGGTAGAGGTGCTGCAGCTCAGCCAGTGGTACCCGCTGGCCTGGGCCAGAAGCTTTACAGCTGGCCGGATCCTGCTGGGGACCACCTTCGTGTGGAGCGATTTCTTGTACTATGCAGTGGGAGCCATAGCAGCTTACTGGCTGCTGCGCCATCTCCAGCGCCGGCATGGGTCGTTTCCTTGACTAAGCCAAGTCCAGATAAGCCTGCGCCTTGTCTACGTACGTCTGCGCATTCTGGCGCAGGTGCTCCATGTCAGCTTCCGTTACCTCGCGCACAACCCGGGCCGGGCTACCCATGATGACCGAGTAATCCGGGAACGCCTTGCCTTCTGTGACCAGGCTGTGAGCGCCCACAATGCACCAGTTCCCGATCCGGGCCTGATTAAGCACGGTGGCCCGCATGCCGATCAGCGTGTGATCGCCCACGGAAGCGCCATGCACGATGGCTGCATGCCCCAGGATGCAGCCATGCCCAATGGTGACCGGCACGCCCGGATCCACATGAAGGATAGCCCCGTCCTGCACATTGGTGCGGCTGCCAATAGCAATGGCATCACTGTCCCCGCGTACCACGGCCTGGTACCACACCGAGGCATGATCGCCCAGGCTAACCTGCCCCAGGACGGTGGCATTGGGAGCCAGAAATACGTTCCGGCCTTTTTGTACTTTCGCGCTGAGCGCCTGCTCATAGCTTGAAGATGCCATAAAAACCGCCTTTAATGGCTTTACTGATCCGGAATATCCAGGGGCTTGCCCAGGTCAGGGATGCTGCACCGGGTCCGCTTAGCGGCACAGACCTGCAACAGCTGCCCGTACTGGAAAACGCTTACCTGTACTTGTCTGACGGCAAAATTGCGGATTTTGGCCCTATGCCGGAATGCCCGGAGCCGGACGCGGAGGTGATTGATGCTACGGGGCGTTGGGTTTTTCCCAGCTATGTGGATGCGCATTCGCACGTAGTGTTCGCGGCCAGCCGGGAAGGGGAATTTGTGATGCGGCTAAAGGGCAAGAGCTATGAAGAGATCGCTGCAGAGGGCGGAGGGATTCTGAATTCGGCCAAACGCCTCCAGCAGACGCCAGAGGAGGAACTGCTGGAGGGCGCCCGCCAGCGCCTGGATGAGGTGATCCGCAAAGGCACCGGGGCGCTGGAGATCAAAAGTGGCTATGGCCTGACCTATGAGGCTGAGCTGAAGATGCTGCGCGTGATCCGGCAGCTCCGGGCCGAGAGCCCGATCCCTATCAAAGCGACCTTTCTGGGCGCGCATGCCATCCCCATGGCATACCGCCAGAACCGCGAAGCCTATATTGCCGAGGTCAAAGACCAGATGCTTCCTGCAGTAGCCCGGGAAGGCTTAGCCCAGTACATGGACGTCTTCTGCGAACGCGGCTTTTTCAGTCAGGACGAAACTAAGCATCTGCTGGCTGCTGGCCGTTCTTACGGGCTAAAGCCCAAGGTACACGCCAATGAGCTGGGCTACACCGGGGGGGTGCAGGCAGGCGTAAACCAGCAAGCAGTTTCGGTGGATCACCTGGAGTGCACGGGTGAGGAGGAGATAGAGGCGCTCAAGGGATCCCGTACCATTCCGGTTCTGCTGCCTTCCACGGCCTTTTTTCTGGACATTGCACCCCCACCTGCCCGCCAGATGGCCGATGCCGGCCTGCCGGTAGCCCTCAGTACTGATTACAATCCCGGAAGCTGCCCCTCTGGTAACATGCCCTTTACCACTGCTCTGGGCTGCGTTAAGCTCAAATTGCTACCGGAAGAATCCCTGAATGCAGCCACCGTGAATGCTGCCCACGCCATTGAGCTGGGCGAAACGCACGGCCACATCAGCCGCGGTGCGGCTGCCAATGTCTTCATCACAGATGAAGTCCCGTCTTACACCTTCCTGCCCTACAGCTTCGGCAATGACCACATTGAAGAGGTGATCGTTAACGGAAAGCGGTACCGGGGACTCACCTGAGCACGAATGACAAACGACTGAAAGCGCAACCCTTATATGCCGGAACGCCTGTTGGAGTGTGTGCCGAACATCAGCGAGGGAGCAGATCCCGCGCTTATCAGGCAGCTGCAGACCACCCTTTACCGGGTAGAAGGGGTTCAGTTGCTGCATGTGGATCGCAATGAAGCAGCCCACCGAACGGTTTTTACGTTTATTGGCGAGCCAGAGGCGGTCATTAAAGGCGCGTTTGAGCTGATCAAACGAACCAGCGAGCTGCTGGATATGAGCCAGCATACGGGCGAGCATCCGCGCATGGGCGCTACGGATGTCTGCCCTTTGATTCCGTACAGGGGCCTTACCATGGATGAGGCTGTAACCTACGCCCAAAAGCTTGGCAGCCGTGTGGGCGGGGAGCTAGCCATTCCGGTTTACCTGTACGAGTACGCAGCCACCAAACCCGAGCGCCAGAGCCTGGCCCAGGTGCGCAAAGGCAAATACGAGGGCATGGCTGACAAACTGAAAACACCGGGCTGGGAGCCGGATTACGGGCCGGCTGAGCTGCACCGGCAAGCCGGGGTGACGGCCATCGGGGCCCGTGACTTCCTCATTGCCTACAACATCAACCTGAACACCATGATAGCAGATAAGGCCCATGCGGTGGCCTGCGATGTACGGGAAAGCGGCAGACCACTGCGGGATGAGCAGGGAACGGTGGTAAAAGATGAACAGGGCCGCACAAAACGAATTCCCGGGGCTTTACCGAAGGTTCGGGGGCTGGGCTGGTACATTGCCGATTTCGGGCAGGCGCAGATCAGCCTGAACATCCGGGATATTGAAGCCGCGCCCATTCATCAGGTTTTTGATACGGTGGTGAGCAAGGCCCATGAACGGGGCCTGCGGGTTACGGGTTCTGAGGTCGTGGGTATGGTGCCCCGGTCAGTCCTGCTGAAAGCAGGCCGCCATTACCTAATCAGGCAGGACGAGGATCCGCAGGCCTACACGGAAAAAGAAATTGTGGATATGGCTGTGCTTTCGTTAGAGCTGAGCGATGTAGTGCCCTTTGATCCTGCCGAAAAGGTGATCGAGTACCAGTTACAACGTGTGGAAAACCCGGATCCGTGATTCGCATCGCCTTTGACCCGATCTACAAGCTGCCGCTGCCGCAAAAGCACCGCTTCCCCATGATGAAGTACGAGCTGATCCCGCGTCAGCTTACGTACGAGGGAAGCTACGAAGAGCCCCAGTTCTTCAGCCCTGAGCCCATGTGCGAAAGCGTGGTGGATGCCGTGCATGACGCCACCTATATTCAGCAGCTCAAAGACGGCACCATTCCCCGCCGGGCTGCCCGGCGGATCGGGTTTCCCTACAGCCAGCAGCTGATCGAGCGGGAATACTGCATCACCTATGGCACCATTCAGGGAGCCCTTTTTGCCAGGGATAGCGGCTTTGCCTTCAACATTGCCGGGGGAACCCACCATGCATACCGCGACCGTGGTGAGGGTTACTGCATCTACAACGACATAGCCGTCAGCGCCCGGTACCTGCTGGACCATACCAGCGTCCGCCAGATCCTGGTGGTAGACCTGGATGTGCACCAGGGCAATGGCACGGCTGCCATCTTTCACGATGAACCGCGCGTCTTCACCTTCAGTATGCACGGGGCCCGGAATTTTCCGCTCCACAAAGAAGCCTCTGACCGGGACCTGCCGCTGGCCGATGGCACCGGTGATGATGAATACCTGCAACTGCTGCAGGCCCACCTGCCTGACCTCATAGACCGCGTGAAGCCGGATCTGATCTACTACCAGGCGGGCGTGGATATCCTGGCCAGTGATAAGCTGGGAACCCTCAACATCAGCCGCAAGGGCTGCTACCAGCGGGATGAACAAGTGCTGGAAACGGCCTGGAAGCACCAGATCCCCGTGATGGCTGTGATGGGCGGGGGCTACTCGGATAGCCTGCGGGAGATCCTGGAAGCGCACTGCAACACCTACCGCATTGCGAAGGACCTGTACGACTAAACTTCATACAGGCCGGGATAGCGCTGGACTGCCGGTATAGGAGA
This sequence comes from uncultured Sphingobacteriales bacterium, assembly GCA_964474835.1. GTDB lineage: Bacteria > Bacteroidota > Bacteroidia > CAILMK01 > CAYYUA01 > CAYYUA01. Next base: position 16,863 of record CAYYUA010000010.1, on the reverse strand, counting down.
ATTGCCCGGGTTCCCTGCTTTCCTTTGTTACTTTGCACCAAATTGCAACGCCATGGTGAAGCCGCAGCTACCGGCCGGAATGCGGGATTTTGGTCCCGAAGAGGTGTACAAGCGCAACTACATCTTCAACACGATAAGGGCCTGCTTTGAGCAGTTCGGCTTTCAGCCTATTGAAACGCCGGCTTTCGAAACCAGCGCCACCCTCACAGAAAAATACGGGGAAGAAGGCGACCAACTGCTGTACCGGATCCTGAAAAGCGGGGACTACCTGAACAAGGTTCCGGAAGAGGTGCTGCAGCAGCAGGATTACAAGGCGCTGTTGCCGTACATTAGCGATAAAGGCCTGCGCTACGACCTCACTGTGCCTATGGCGCGCTATGTGGCCATGAATACCAATCAGCTGACGTTTCCGTTTAAGCGGTACCAGCTGCAGAATGTCTGGCGGGCTGATAAGCCGCAGAAAGGGCGCTACCGGGAATTCTACCAATGCGATGCGGATGTGATCGGCAGTGACTCGCTGGTGTACGAGGCCGAACTGATCACGCTGTTCGATGCGGTCTTCGATGCGCTGGATCTGGGTCAGGTGACGCTGGAGCTGAACACCCGCAAGATCCTGATGGGCCTGGCGGTGGCCTTTGGTTTTGAGGACCGGTTTACAGCCTTCACCATCGCCCTGGATAAGCTGGATAAGATCGGCATGGATGGCGTAAAGCAGGAGCTGGAACAGCGGCAGATCCCTTCACAGGTGATCGATGAGGTGCAGCCCGTGCTCTCGCCGGAAGCCAGCTACACGCAGAAACTGGCATTCCTGGAGTCCTATTTTGCCAACAACCAGGCCGGGCTGGACGGCCTGAAGCAGATCAAGCAGGTGAACGAAATGCTGAATACCGTCAAGCTCAAGCGCCTGACACTGAACTTTAACCTGACGCTGGCCCGTGGGCTGGACTACTACACCGGTGTCATCTTCGAGGCGGTGCCCCGCAACCTGAACACCGGCTCTATAGCCAGTGGCGGACGCTATGATGACCTGACCGCCTACTTTGGGCTATCGGATGTTTCAGGTATTGGCATTTCTTTCGGGGTTGAGCGCATTTACGAGGTGATGGACGACCAGGGCCTGCTACCGGATGTGAAGGGTGCGCACTCGCAGGTAATGGTGGTGACGCTGGAAGAGGAGCAGCAGGTCTACGCCTTTCAGGTGCTAACGGAGCTCCGCAATGCCGGGATCTCAGCGGAAATAACCCCGGACGCCCGGAAGCTGGGCAAGCAAATGAAGTATGCCGATAAGCGACAGGTCAGCTACACGTTAATCCTGAACGCGGGCGAAAGCAGCAGTAAGCGCTTTTCCCTTAAGAACATGGCCACGGGCGGGCAAACCGATCATACTGACCTGCAGAGCATCAAAGCTGCGCTAATGGCTTAAGTATAACTTATGGCATCACACCTTTTCCATACAGGCTGGCTTACGATCCATGATTTAGTGACCACAGTTAAGGATGGGCGTCAGGTATCGATTCCTGACCAGTGCTGGCAAAACGTGGATGAGAGCCGGGACTACCTGTACCACAAGCTACAGGAAGCAAACAAGCGGTTTTACGGCATCAATACGGGTTTCGGGGCGCTGGCAGATGTTCAAATCTCCAGCCACGAGCTGGGTCAGCTGCAGGAAAACCTGCTGAAATCCCATGCTGCCGGAAGTGGTGACGATGTGCCCTATGACATGATCCGGCTGATGCTGCTGCTCAAGATCCAGGGCCTGCTGGCCGGGTTTTCCGGCGTCAACCGCCAGACCATTCAGCGGTTGGTCTGGCACTACAATGCCGATGTGCTGCCTGTGATTTACGAAATGGGCTCGCTGGGCGCTTCGGGTGACCTGGCCCCGCTGGCTCACCTTAGCCTGCCGCTGATCGGCAGGGGGGAGGTCTGGTCTGCTGATGGGAGGCCCCGGCCAGCTCATGAAGCCCTCAGAGCCCATGGCCTTCATCCCCTACGCCTGGAAGCCAAAGAGGGCCTTTCCCTGCTGAACGGCACTCAGTTTATGACCGCTTACGGCACCTGGTGCCTGCACGAGGCTGAGCAACTGCTGGACTGGGCTGATACCACCGGAGCCTTGTCCCTGGATAGTTATGGCGGTAAGCTGGAGCCCTTTCACCGGCTCGTCCAGCAGATCCGGCAATCGCCCGGGCAGGAACAAACGGCCCGGAACATCCGCGAACTCCTGGCGGATAGCCCGCTGGCTCATCAGGAAAAAGCCCATACCCAGGACCCGTATGCCTTCCGCTGCATCCCGCAGGTGCACGGAGCTGCGCGGGAAGCCGTCACGCATGTTAAGCAAACCTTCGAGCAGGAGATCAATGCCGTGACCGATAACCCGAACATCTTCTCAGGTTCCGATGAGATCCTGTCCGGCGGGAACTTTCATGGGGAGCGGCTGGCGCTAACGCTCGATTACCTGGCCATGGCGCTGAGCGAGATCGGTAGCATTGCTGAAAGGCGCATCTACAAGCTGCTCAGTGGTGATCACGGCCTGCCCGAATTCCTGGTCTTAGAGCCGGGCCTCAACTCAGGCCTGATGATCCCGCAATACACGGCAGCCTCGCTGGTTAGCCAGAACCGGCAGCTGTGTACCCCCGCTTCAGTGGACTCGATCACCTCCAGCAACGGGCAGGAAGATCATGTGAGCATGGGCGCCAATGCAGCCGTGAAGACTTACCAGGTGCTGAACAATGTGCGCCGGATCCTGAGCATTGAACTGCTAACCGCGGCCCAGGCGCTGGACTTCCGCCGGCCACACCAGACTAGTGCAGCTCTGGAAGCGCTCCTGCAGGACTACCGCCAGCATGTTCCCTTCTTTGACAAAGATCAGGAGCCGTACCCCGCCATGCAGGATACCGAAGCCTTTATCGGGAAGCCATCCCCCATAGCACAGGCCGGAGCACCTTCGCCGGCTTATGAGGGCTAGGACAAAGGATTAAGCAGTGCCCTGATCCTGTTGCTCTGCAAGCGATTTCCTGGTAACCATTGGCGCAGAAATGCTTACTTTTATCAGGGTCTTTAAAGCAAGCCATGTTTGACTGATCAGCTTCTCACCTTTAGCGACAAAGGCATCTACTGCGCAGCAGGCGACTTTTACATTGACCCGTGGCAGCCTGTTGACAAGGCAGTGATCACCCATGGTCACGCTGACCATGCCACAGCCGGATGTGGAGCTTACCTCTGCCATCAGGATTCCCGTCCCATCCTGAACTACCGCCTGGGCGGGCAAAGCAAGCTGGAGACGGTGGCTTATGGAGAAGCTACGACTATCAATGGGGTTAGCATCACGCTTTATCCGGCTGGTCACATTCCCGGTTCAGCCCAGGTGCGGGTAGAGCAGCGTGATGAGGTGTGGGTGGTATCCGGCGATTACAAGGTACATGCTGATGCCCTGACGATGCCCTATGAGCCGGTGAAGTGCCATGCGTTTATCACAGAGTGCACCTTCGGACTGCCCGTCTACCAGTGGCCGGACCCGGCCGCTGAGGTTCAGCGGATCCGCGAGTGGTGGCAGGCCAATCAGGCCCAGCACAAGGCCAGCCTGCTGATCGGCTACAGCCTGGGCAAGGCCCAGCGCCTGCTGAAAGCCATTGGCAATGATCTCGGGCCCGTTTATACCCATGGTTCCGTAGCCAACATCAATGCGCAGCTACAGGCCTATGGTATTCAGCTCCCGGCTGCCCCAAAGCTGGATGAAAGCATCCCTAAAAAAGACCTCCGCCAGGCACTGATCCTGGCACCGCCATCGGCTGTCGGTACAGGATGGACCAAGCGCTTTGAGCCCTTTAGCATGGCGATGGCTTCCGGATGGATGACCCTGCGCGGCACGAAGCGCCGCAAGGCCATGGACCGGGGCTTTGTGCTTTCGGACCATGTGGACTGGCCGGAGCTGAACCAGGCCATCCGCGAAACCGAAGCCTCCACCATCTATACTACGCACGGCTATACCGGCATTGTGACCAAATGGCTGCGGGAGCAGGGCTACGAGGCCTATGAAGTGGAAACCCAGTATGAGGGCGAGGGCGAAGAGGAAGCTTAAAACCGGACAGGCCCGCTTATGAAGGACTTTGCCGACTTATTCACCAAGCTGGATCAGACCAATAAAACCAACCCGAAGGTGGCATACCTGCAGGAGTACTTCCAGCAGGCTACCAGTCAGGATATCATGTGGGCGCTGGCGCTGTTTACCGGCAAGCGGCCCAAGCGGCCGGTCAGCACGCCCCTGCTGCGACAGTGGTGTGCCGGAGAGGCCGGGATTCCGCTCTGGCTCTTTGAGGATTCCTATTACGTAGTGGGTGATCTGGCTGAGACGATCTCCCTAACCCTGCCGGAAAAGCATTATTCCTCTACTTACCAGCTGACCGATTGGATCTACTTTATCCAGGACCTGGACAAGCAGGACGATGAAACCAAGCAGCAGAACGTGCTGTGGGCCTGGCGGCAGCTGGATCAGCAGGAGACTTTTGTTTTTACCAAGCTGATGACGGGCGGCTACCGGATCGGGGTTTCGCAGCGCCTGATGGTGCGGGCGCTCTCGCACGTTACGCAGCTACCCACCACTGAGCTCATGCACAAGCTCATGGGCCAATGGCATCCCGCAGAGGTGAGTTTTGACGACTTGTTCTATTCCCAGGATGCGAATACGGATGTTTCCAGGCCTTACCCGTTCTTCTTGGCCCATCAGATTGATGAAGCGGTGGCTGATTTTAGCCGCCCGGAAGAATGGCATGCCGAGTGGAAATGGGACGGCATCCGCGCGCAGGTGATCTACCGGCAGGGGCAGCTCTATGCGTGGTCCAGAGGCGAGGAGCTGATCACGGACCGCTACCCGGAGCTGCACGTGCTGGCGAATAGCCTGCCGGACGGAACGGTGATCGATGGGGAACTGCTGCCCTATAGCTATGAGCAGAACCGCGTTTTGCCCTTCAATGTGTTGCAGACCCGCATTGGGCGGAAGAAGGTCACCCATAAGCTGATGAGGGAGGCGCCCGTAGCCCTCATGGCTTATGACCTGCTGGAGTACAACGGGGAGGACGTCCGGAACTGGCCGCTGGAAGCCCGGCGCTCGCAGTTAGCCGCACTCCTCGAGGAAGCCAATCAGCCCGTCCTGCGCCTTTCGCCCGTTATTCCCTTTCAGCAGTGGGATGAGCTGGAAGCGGCCCGGCAGCAGGCATTGGATCACCTGGCAGAGGGCCTGATGATCAAGCGGCAATCTTCCACTTATCAGGTGGGCCGCACCAAAGGCGACTGGTGGAAGTGGAAGGTGGACCCCTTTACGGTGGATGCGGTGATGATCTACGCTCAGCGCGGGCATGGCCGGCGGGCTAACCTGTATTCCGATTACACCTTTGCCGTGTGGAACGATGCCGGGGATCAGCTGATCCCCTTCACCAAAGCCTATTCCGGAGTTTCAGATAAGGAATTGCGCGAGATCGATCGCTGGGTGAAGCGGAACACTATTGAGCAATACGGCCCGGTGCGGGCCGTAACGCCCTACTGGGTGTTTGAACTGGCATTTGAGGGCATTCAGCGCTCTAACCGGCATAAGTCCGGCCTTGCCCTGCGCTTCCCCCGCATGTACCGCTGGCGGCAGGACCTCAGCGTGAAAGATGCCGATAACCTTAGCTACCTGTACGAGCTGCTGGAGCGGTATTTTGAAACAGCCTGAACGCTTCCTGATAACACCGGGCGGGGTGTCTGCTTCCATCTTCCCTTATAGCTATTTTTGAGCGCGCTTACAGGCCCGGAAACCGGCAGGATGCCTTTCTGCCGCTCAATACAGCATACAATGCCCTTAAACTTAAACAGGTAGCCGGACGCCTATGAGCTACTGGGAAATCGGTTTTTCACTGACCGGGATTGTTACTATCCTCTCTCTGTGGTTTCAGAACAGAGAACGATTCATGCTTGCAGTGCCTCTGCTGATGATTGGGGCACTGCTGCTAAGGCTGGTCATAATTGACCTGGATCCCTTCCTTCACCCGTGGGATGAGCGCTTTCATTGCCTGGTAGCCAAAAACCTCATTGACCACCCGCTGGTCCCCACCCTGCGGGATGATCCTCTAACACCCTACGATTACAAGAACTGGCCCGGCAACCATGTGTGGCTCCACAAACAGCCTCTGTTCATGTGGCAGATGGCCCTTTCCATGAAACTCCTGGGTAAAACGGTTTTTGCGGCCCGTGTTCCCAGTGCTTTGATGGGGGCTATAATGGTGGGGTTCATCTATCGCATAGGGAAAAACCTCAAAAATGCTAAGACCGGGTACTGGGCTGCACTCTTCTGGGCATTTGGCTTTTACAGCCTAATGCTGGCATTAGGGGTTCAGACCAATGACCATAACGATATGGCCTTTGCATTTTACGTCACCGGGTCTTTCTGGGCCTTATCGGAATATGCACGCAGGCCGGACTGGAAATATGCCGTTCTGATTGGTATACTAGCCGGAGGTGCCGTGCTTAACAAGTGGCTAACCGGGTTACTGGTCTTCGGATGCTGGGGTATGCTGGTATTGATCCAGCGAAACTGGCGAACCTCCCTGCGCTATTACCTGCATGGTGCGCTGGGAGGGATTGTAGCTGTGATCGTTTTCCTGCCCTGGCAATTGTACATTTTTTCGACTTTCCCGAAGATCGCGGCATACGAATCGGCCTACAACCGGAAGCACATTTTTGAGGTTGTTGAGGGCCATGGAGGATCGTGGGACTATTACATCGGTAGCCTGGACATGTACCTGGGGAGCAATATGTGGGTCTTGTTGATCATTGGCCTTGTATCCCTGTTTTACATGAAAACCCATCGGCCTCTGGGGTACGCTTTGATTGCCGGTATTGTTGTCACCTTTGGCTTCTTTTCCAGCATAGCCAGTAAATTACATTCCTATGTTTTTTGTGCCGTGCCGCTGATGTTGGTTTTCATGGGGCTGGGTTTTGAGGCAGGCGAGAGGCTTTTGCGTAAGTGGAAAACGCTAAGGCCGTGGAGCGGTATCCTGATGACCTTTACCGCTGTTGTACTGCTTATCCCAACGCTCAGGCCCACTGCAATAGCTGATTATTACTACGAGAGTGAGTCCCCCGGTAAGTTTGTGCTTTCTAACAGGGAGAGGCGTAACCACAACCTAGACATCTTTCAAAAGCTAGATGAAGCGGTTGATAAGGGAACCCTGATCATGAGCGCTATTAATTTCAATAACATCAGTGTGATGTTTTATTCCCACGCCCGGGCGATCTCAGGTGTTCCGGGGGATTCTGTACTAAGGGATCTGAAATCGCGGAACATCCCCCTGGCTGCCTTTCAAAATGCGCCCGACAGCATCCGGCAGGATGCCGAAATCAAAGCCCTGCCCTACAAGCTGAAATAGCTACAGCGCCGAAGCCGGGCGCTGTTACCGCACTTTCAGGTTTATCCGGACCACCTTCAGGTAAGGGTATCTACTGGTGTGTGGGCTTTATCACGCCTCCTTCTTTACCACAACAGCTATCGGTACGCCATCCACCGTTTCCTTGAATAGGGTATTGTCCGGAGGCCACATGCCATTGTCAAAATACCCCAATGGAAACCACCGGGCTATCAGAATGGCGTAGTCGTACTCCTTATCTGCCGGCAGATCCACGGATATCCCGCCGTACGCTATGGGCTTATGGCTACGCTCCAGTATATATTCACCGGGGCTGGTGAAATTTTTCCGGACCACAACCGTGCTATCCGGATGGGCGGTGTTTTCCAGGTGGGCAGCGAGCTTCCGCCTCAAAGGCTTAGAGGCATTGCCCCAGTAATCCAGCTCATACGCGCCATAAGCACCGTCAACACCGCCTACCAGGGTATTGTAAAAAACATACTCATTCGGGTAGCTCTGCACGATATGGGTCACCGGCAGGGCGAAAAGGCCAGTCACAGCTACAGCGTAAGCAGTTTGCAGGAGGCGCCCTCTTAGCACCTGAAATAACCTGACCAGGCCCAGGCTGCTCAGAACCACCAGCGGGGGGTAGATGAAAAGAACCTGCCGGATCACATCGTACACATTGGAGCCGGACAAAATGATGTACACGACCGGAAAGACCAGTGCAAAAGCCACCATCCCTACTCCACCATTGAAACAATTGAAAAATGACCTTGCTGTGTAAACCAATCCGGCCAGCAGGCCCGCAAGAATGACCAATGGCGTGGTTATCGCCAGGCTCTGCGGATAATAGTACCAGGGCAGGCTATCGGAGTCCATCTGCTGCCCATCAAACCACACGGCTATGACATTCGGGAAGTCGGAAATGGTTAGCACTGTTTCCACCGGGTGTACCACGGGGTTCATGAGTCCATAGGGCCAGCAGACCACCCCCGCCAGGTAAGCAGGAATCCCCACTAACAGCCCGTAATAAAGGCTCATCTTCAGCCAGCCATGGGCCCTGGTCAGCGATAGCCCCCAGTCCCTGTAATACCTGTTAGCCACGATTAACCCCAGAAAAAGCCCAAAATAGCAAATCAGCAGCAGCCCCCCGGCCCGTACGTTGATAGCACAGGCAATCGCTATTATTAGCCAGCCGGTATCACGCTTCGAGGGCCGCGGGAATGCATTGATCACTTTTACCATGAAGTAGAGCGCCATAGCGTAAAAAGCTGCAAAGGGAATATCCTTGGGATTGTTCATGGAGTGCCCTAAAAAACGGGGCGCCAGGCTTATCAGCAGCAGGGCGGTAACAGCACACGGCCAGCCACCCAGCTGCCTGGCCAACAGGCCCGTAAACAGGATGGCCAGCACCCCTACAAGGCAATTGACGATATGCCTGATCTCATACGTGTAATTCCCCTCAAAGAGTGGGTTAACTATAGCTACAGCCCCCTCTGCTGCGATCTCAAACAAACCACCATAAAGGTAAAGGTTGCCGTAGCTTAGCGCCTTATCATCCTCCCCCAGGGAGCCGTAGAAGTCAAGCAGGTGCTGGCCGTAGGTGTGACTGTACAGCTCATCCCAGGTTGTGCCGTGATCAAAACTCATCAGGGGCATCCCGATACCCAGGA
>CAYYUA010000010.1:0-7714 GCA_964474835.1 uncultured Sphingobacteriales bacterium | reverse complement strand
TCATCCCAGGTTGTGCCGTGATCAAAACTCATCAGGGGCATCCCGATACCCAGGAGTACCATGTAAATAACAAAGCCTGTCCGGCTGATGCGGTCGGGTTGCTTCATCAACAGGGTATTGACGCAGGTGGCTAGGAAAAAGCCTTTAAGATCAGCATTCCAAAGGTAGCGCAAACCCATTTACGTGAGGGCACGGAAAGGATGGCTATAGCCCACCGGCTGAACAAAAAAGCCCGCTTCAGAGGCAAGTTGCCGGCCTTGGCTTCCATGCGCTAAGCACGCTTGGTCTAGGAAACTGATACAGCGTATAACCGCTCCTTTCAGGTAGTGAAATCCTGTGTAAGGCTTTTGCCCTGCATCTAGCCAGCCGCCAAAGGGGCCTTGACTAATTGGGAATTGACTGCAAGCTTTCAGGGTAAAGCGTGGAACGCACAATGATGGAGCAGCCTCTACCAGCATTCAGAAGCAGTTTGCAGGCCGTTTAATCGATAATGATCACTTCCTGGGTATTCGTCCGGCCATCCGGGTGATCCAGGCGCAGGAAGTAGCCGCCGGGGTCCAGCGTCTGCACCTCGATCCGGAAATTGCCTTGGTTGCGGGGCACTTGCCCTACACGAACCACTTTTCCTGAGGTATTGAACAAGCGGTACTGGACGGGTTTCTGTTTCGGAATTGTTGCCAGCGCCACCGTAAAAGCATCGGTTGTGGGATTGGGGTAGACCTGGAAACGAAAGGTGGGCCGCTGGTAATTAACCGGTGTTTCGTTCCCGCCAAGGCTGTAGACCTTCGTGGTGGTGGTATCCTGCGAGTAATTGTAGACCATTAGCACCTGCTGATCTGTGCCCATGCTTTTGATCAATCCGTATTGGCCCAGGGTATCCAGCATGATGCTGTTATCGTCATCGTAAATCCGCACATAGTTTTCTCCACTAGCAGTGTCGCGGTAGGTGATCAGGTATTCCTTGCCGCCATCCGTGTCAAAGGTCCGGGCTGAAAGGTAATTGAAATGCTGGATGACGCCTTTAACTGGAGGGATATCAATGGTCTTGAACAGCGAATGATCGGGATTATAAAACCGGGCCTGCTGCTGACCAGCATCCAGCTGGAAGTACTTGGGCACCAGCTCACCCGGATAGGTGACCACCTGCGTGTATTGATCATAGGTTTGCTCATGGGTAACCTGGGCATGAAGGCCGCTAAAAGCCATCAGGCATAAACTGAGGAAGCCATACAGGGATTTATGCATAAAATGTCCTTTATTTTAAGATTTTAAAGTTGAAATTTTAGCTTGAAAAGGCCATAAGCAATGGGTTAAAAGCATTTTGCCTCATAAGATTTGCAAAGCAGGGAATATCAGCCATTTTCTGAGGAAAAGTGCTTCGTGACCCGTTTTTAGGATGGCTTAGCGTAATTGCTAAGCCATCTTCAGACCGCAAGCGCTAAGCTTGGTTGCTTTTTACACCTTAAATTACAGCATGATTTCATAGCCTAATTGTGAACTACTCAGCATGGAAATTAAAAGCCAGGCACAGTCAGCCAGCGAATGGTACCAGCAGCTGGGCTGGCAGCCCTTTCCCTATCAGGAGCGCACCATGCAGTACTTCCTGGAGGGCCACGAGGGCATTGTGAATGCGGCCACCGGCATGGGCAAAACGGCTGCCCTCTACCTGCCGGTGATGGCCTCCTGGATGTACCGCTATCCGGAAACCTACCATAAGCAGCGCAAGAACGGCCTGCGCTTACTGTGGATCACCCCGCTGCGGGCGCTGGCCAAGGACATTGAGGAATCGTTAGCCGAGATGACAGCTACGCTGCAGGTAGCCTGGCAGGTGGGCAAGCGCACGGGCGATACGCCTACCAAGGAACGCGAGCGGCAAAAGCGCACCATGCCCGAAGTGATGGTGATCACCCCCGAAAGCCTGCAGCTGATGCTGGCCATGAAAAACTACCACAAGCTGTTTGAGCACCTGGAGGTAGTGGTAGCGGATGAATGGCACGAGCTGGTAGGCACGAAGCGGGGCGTGCAGGTGGAACTGGCCCTGTCCCGCCTGCGGGCGCTCAGGCCTGAGCTGAAAACGTGGGGGCTCTCCGCTACCATCGGCAACATGGAGGAATCCCGGGAGATCCTGCTGGGCCCGGAGCACAACCCAGACAAGGCCGTGATCATCAAGGGCGAAGCCCCTAAGCAGACCTATGTGGAAACCATCCTGCCCGAAACCATCGAGAAGTTCCCGTGGTCCGGCCACCTCGGCATTAAGCTGATCGAGCACATCATCCCGGTCATAGCGCGCAGCAAAACCACCCTGCTCTTTACCAACACCCGCTCGCAGGCAGAGATCTGGTACCAGAACCTGCTGGTTTTCTATCCCGAACTGGCCGGGCAGATGGCCCTGCACCACGGCTCGCTGAACCAGGAACTGCGCTACTGGGTGGAAAATGCCCTGCACGAAGAGCGCCTGAAAGTAGTGGTGTGCACCAGCAGCCTGGATCTGGGGGTGGATTTCCGGCCGGTGGAAACGGTCATTCAGGTGGGTAGCCCGAAAGGCGTGGCGCGCTTCTCGCAGCGGGCCGGGCGCAGTGGCCACCAGCCGGGTGCGGTCAGTGCGATCTACTTTGTGCCTACCAACTCGCTGGAGCTGATCGAAGGGGCCGCCCTGAAAGATGCCCTGCAGCGGGAGATCTACGAGGAACGCGTGCCCTATATCAATCCGTACGATACCTTGATCCAGTACCTGCTGACCCTCGCGGTGGCTGAGGGCTTCCGCCCCTGGCAGATCTACGAGGAGGTGATCCGCACCTACGCCTTCTATGAGCTGACCCGCGATGAGTACCAATGGATCCTGGATTTCATTGAGCATGGGGGTCAGGCCCTGCAGCAGTACGATGAGTACAACAAGGTGACGGTAACGGAAGAGGGCTACTACCAGATCTGCGACAAGCGCAAGGCCACCCGGCAACGCCTGAATGTGGGCACGATCGTTTCCGATACAGCACTCACCGTCAAATTCCTGAAAGGCAAACCCTTGGGTACCATCGAGGAAGCCTTTCTGGCGCGCCTGCAGGAAGGCGAGCCCTTCTGGTTCAGCGGGCGGAACCTGGAACTGGTGCGGATTCAGGGCATGACCGCCTATGTGCGGCAGTCCCGCAAGCAGAAGAGTGGCAAGGTGCCCAGCTGGCTGGGCGGCCGCCTGCCTTTGTCATCCCAGCTGGCTGATCTCATCCGGGAAAAGCTCTACAAAGCCGCTCACGGTGAGCCGGAGGAGCCGGAGCTGCAACTGCTCAAGCCCCTGTTTGCCCTGCAGGCCGAGTGGTCTGAACTGCCGCATACCGATAACCTGCTGATCGAGAAGTTCAAGTCCCGCGAAGGCTGGCATGTGCTGATCTACCCGTTTGAGGGGCGCTACGTGCACGAAGGCATGGCCGGGCTGGTGGCGCATCGCGTCTCGCGGATCAAGCGCATCACGGTCTCCATGGCTATGAATGACTATGGCTTTGAGCTGCTGTCCGATCAGGAGATCCCGATCGAGGAAGCCCTGAGGCAGGATCTGTTCTCTGAAGAAAACCTGATCAGCGATATCAATGAAACGCTGAATGGCACCGAAATGGCCAAGCGGCGCTTCCGGGATATTGCCACCATCAGCGGGCTGATCTTCAAGGGCTACCCCGGCAAGCCGGCTTCCGATAAGCACCTGCAGTCCTCCTCGCAGCTGCTGTTCGATGTCTTTCAGGATTATGATCCCAACAATCCGCTGATCCAGCAGGCCTATGAGGAAGTGCGGCAGTTCCAGCTGGAGGAGATCCGCCTGCGGCAGGCGCTTCAGCGTATTCAGGGCCAGCACGTGGTGGTGACCCGCCCGCCCCGGCCCACGCCTTTTGCCTTTCCCATCATGGTAGACCGCCTGCGGGAGCGCATGAGCAATGAAAAGCTGATGGACCGCATCGAAAAAATGCAGCTACAGCTGGAGAAAGCAGCGAGCGGTTGAAGCCCTACAAGGAAGCCCCTTCCAGCCAGGCCTTGAAAGCTTTCGCCCGCTCCACACTCACGATCACCAGGTCATCCGGCTGAGGATCAAGGTCGATCTTGACGCGGCCCTTGGGGTATTGGTGCATTTGAGTGATGGCCTCAAAATTCAGCATGAACTGCCGGTTGATCCGGAAAAACTGCTGCGGGTCCAGCAGCTCGGCCAGTTCTGTTAGGGAGTAACTGACGGGGTACTCAAAACCATCAAAAAGGCGCAGCCATACCGCTTTTTGCCGGGCATAAGCATAGGCGATATCAGCCGTGGGAATGGCCTTCAGCTTTTCGCCCAGCTGAATGAGCAGGCGCTTTTTGTAAGTCGGAACACCTTGATTGCTAACCTCAAAGACCTGAAAAAAGGGAAGAAACTGGAATGCTACGGGAAAATTACATGGTTTCGGAGCGAATCAAACCTCAATACTACCACAACATGATCTTCAACAATTATTTTTGGTGAACTTATAATAGGAGGTCGATTGATTGGAGGGACCTAACGGTCGGGTGTATGGCTACGAATTCAAATGGTCCGGCAAAAAAGCCAAACTCCCTTAAGGCTGGGAAAATACTTACTCCGATGCTAATTTTGAGGTCATCTAACAGGAAAATTACCTAGATTTCATTACCTAAATACAGTCAACAATTTGATGCTATTTAGCTAGATTCCGTTAGAGAACTGACGGAATTTTCATAAACCGACGTATCTACTAAAACTTACACACTTCCTCTAAAATTTTCCGCTCCAGGTCAGGTACTTCGGCATTCTCATCTGGGTTGCCGACCGGTATCAGCAAAAAGAGCCGTTTATTGGACGGGTGGTTCAACACGTGTTTTAGGAAGTCCATCGGGCTTGGCGTATGAGTGACAGCTGCCAGGCCGGCATTGTGAATGGCTGTTAATAAGAAACCGCAGGCCATTCCCATACTTTTATTAACGTAATAGTTGGGATGCTTTTTAGTGTTCAAAAAGTCATACGGTTTTTTGAACACTACGAGAAGCCAAGGGGCCATTTATAGGAAGGGTTTCTCAGGCCCGCTTACCACTCTAGCGGTAGATAAGAAATAAAAAATAAATCCTTAAAAATTGTATAGTATGTAAATTTGGTTTAAATTACTAATCAATTTGGTATCTTTACAAGTGTTGCTGACTTATGATGTCAAAAGATAGCTTTGAAAGAATCCGGGAAGACTTAATTGGCTATTTGGTTCAAAAAGGAGCAGCAAAAGACGAAGCCGAGGACATCACACAACATGTCTTGTTAAAAGCCTATGAAAAGCAATTTAAACAAATAGGTTCAGTGACTTTCAGGCCTTATTTGAGACGTATGGCTAAAAACCATTTTATTGATAATAGAAGAAGGTGGCAACCTACCCTGATGGAAGATGCAGAAATTATGAAAATGGCTGACTTCCTCCCTGATAGTATTGAAGATAAGGCTTTACTTAAAAAAGTGAGTGACTGTTTAGAGGGCCACAAATATGGCTATATCATTTATGAGATGAAAAAGAGAAACTTGAAAAAGATCAAAGAATTGGCTCCATATACTAATGAAAAAGCCAAGACCCTGTATAAACGGTATCAAAGGTTGATTAAGGACCTTAAAGAAGAATTAAAGAAGGGGGGAGGTATGACGTATAAAAACCTGACTTTGAATATTTTACGAAGAAATTGTCCAATCTTTAGGGTGTTTTCGTTTATAGAATGAAAATTTATTGTCGAATAAAAATTTAATTGTCATTAGACTTTTGAAGTTAGCTTTTTTCATCCTTTTAGCATCATCTGCCTCGATCTCTTGTACCAAGGATCAACAGAATCTAACTCCAAATTCTACCAAGTCTAACGAAGTTCAAAAAACTATTAAATCTCAAGAATCTCTATTTGATTGTATTGACACGACCGAAATGAAGAAAAATGTTTTAAATTATTATGCAGAAAATTATCCTGGAATTCCTGATATTACACTAGATGAATTCAATCAAAAACTGAAAACAATCAGAAATGAAGACACACTAAAGTTTAATGGGGCTTACGAAACATATTATAATATAATCCAAACAAAAACATCTAATATTGTTGATCATTTTCGGGAAAAGAAAGGGGGTGATGTCACAAACTTGCTAGACAGTCTTGAAAATGGACTTGAAGGGGTAAAGAATGACATAATTAATGATCCCAATCTTTCTAATAAAGAAAAAGAGAATTTAGTAGCATCTTTAAATGCTTTATTTGAGTTTTTTCCAATCGTTGAAAATTGGGTTGACAAAGTAATAGAATGCTATGATATCAATAGAGATGTGGCTCCTCAAGGATTTTTCGGAGATTTATGGGACAAGGCAACTGATGTCGTAGTAACTGTGGTGAAAGGATTCGTTCAAGGATTTATTTATGGACTTGCGATTCTTCAAAATCCTGGAAATGCAGTTTGGTTTGGCGTAGGAAAAGCATTTCTTGATCTCGGGATTTTGATTTATGATTGGATTTAAGAATAGGACATTTATCATTATCCAAGTCAGTCTCTTGTAAGAAACAAATGAGACTGACTTGGATTTTATTGTCTTAACAGATTGTTATGAAAAATACAAAGTGGGCATTTATTTTTGTATTTTTAATTCCTAAGTTATTATTCCCGTCAAGCGACTCTTCAAGGAGTTCCCATTTTGTTTCTACTTTCGATTTTGGTCTCTGGAACGTGGGATTCTCCAATTTAAATAGTGATCTTCAAAAGTTGGGTCAACCCCCCTTAAACGGACCCACTTACATTCTTGGAGTAAAAAATGGAATAGTTGCAAATGAGCATAAACAAATTGCTCTTACTCTTCAATTTCAATATCTCTTTAACTATAATCAAGTTAGGGGTAAACTAACTGCTTTTAGCGGTACTTATTCTCTATTAGGGGCAAGAAAAGGCTTATATCAAAATTCAGGATTTAGTATCGCCATTAATGCAGGTATAGGAGCAAAAGTTTACAGTTTGGAATTAGTGCAAAGAAATTCTTCGACAGCAAGTAACGTTAAGAGTGTTTTGCAAAATTCGGGTAACGCAGTTACTTTACGCTATTTATCTTCTCCTGGCCCTGGTGTAAAACGGAGTTTTGGAAAAATTGGGCTTACTTTCTCTCATGATTTTATTGATTTTGACAAGTCATCCAAACCCGAAATCAACCTTAGCATTGAAGTTGGATATATGGGAACGCTCTTTTTTGAGCAGAATTGGTATCAAGGGCCATTAGCCTTGTACCCAAATAAAAGGGTTACTAAATTAGCTACTCCATCCATGAGCGCTCTTTATGCGCTTCCTTCATTCAGGTTTACTTTTTAAACAATACGTTTACTACCGGTTCAGACAAGTTGCTAATTGACTTAGAACTACCTTTTTGCGTTAATTTAGCCGGGTTTTAGTCCTTTGGCTCTAAACAGCCCCTTAATGACTTGTATCAAATATTGTCAATTGATTTTCAGGGGAATTTCAATTATGAACAATAAGTGACTCAACCGTTCAAAAATACAAAGTTTTCCCTGTAGATTCATTCTTGGAAATGTAATGTAGTTGGATAAAAGTTAAAAACCTCTGGCTCTTGCTTTAAAGCATATAGAAAAAATGCAGCTACAGCTGGAAAAAGCAGCGGGCGGTTGAAGCCCTACAATGCAGCCCCTTCCAGCCAGGCCTTGAAAGCTTTCGCCCGCTCTACACTCACGATCA
>CAYYUA010000009.1:38927-79386 GCA_964474835.1 uncultured Sphingobacteriales bacterium | reverse complement strand
AACTTCTGGAAAATATTGCCCAGGATCTCATCATTGGTGATCTCGCCCGTGATTTCGCCCATAGCATGCAAGGCCTTCCGGATATCGATGGTGATAAAGTCCGTTGATATCCCCTGCTGGAAATTATCCCGGATATCACTGATCGCTTCCAGGGTTTCATTCAGTGCCTGGTAATGCCGAAGGTTGGTTACCATTGTTTTATCGGTCAGCTCATCATTCAGCTCCATGACCTCCATCAGCTTGCTTCGCAGCGCATCCAGGTTTTCCCGCTTTTCAGAAGAGACAAACACCACATCGCCAATGCGCTGAAAGGCTTCTTCCTGTTCCCTCGTCAGCCCGCGGTCGATCTTATTGGCCACCAGGAAATAAGGCTTTTGCATGTTCAGCTCAGCCAGGTCTGCCCTGACCTCTTCCGGATTCACGGCTTCTACATCAAAAATGTAGATGATCAGATTAGCCTTTTCGAGGTTCTGCATGGTTCGCTCTACCCCGATCCGCTCAATGGTGTCGTCCGAGGTCCGGATGCCGGCCGTATCGCTGAACCGGAAGTTCACACCCTGTATCTGCAGGGTATCTTCCACCACATCGCGGGTCGTTCCGGGGATATCCGATACGATAGCCCGCTCATCGTTCAACAGGGCATTCAGGAGAGTGGATTTGCCGGCATTGGGGCGGCCGGCGATCACCACCGAAACGCCCTGCTTGACCACATTGCCCATCTGGTAGGAGTCAGCCAGGTTCTTGACGGTCTGGTAGATCTCATCGAGGGTATGCTGAAGCGCTTCCCGGTTCGCAAATTCCACATCTTCTTCCGAAAAATCGAGCTCCAGCTCCAACAGGGATGAGAAGTTGAGCAGCCGTTCCCGCAGTTCCTTGATCTTTTCAGAGAAGCCCCCCCTGAGCTGATTAATGGCTGCATCCCGTGAGGTGGCTGACTCAGAGGCAATGAGATCAGCAACCCCCTCTGCCTGCGAGAGGTCCATTTTCCCGTTCAGAAAGGCGCGCAGGGTAAACTCCCCGGCATCTGCGTGACGGATTCCAAGGCGCAATAGCACCTCCATAACATTCCGCAGTACATACGGAGAACCGTGGCAGGAAAGCTCTACAACATTCTCGCCCGTGTAGGACCGAGGCGCCCGGAAAACCGTTGCCACCCCTTCGTCCAGGGTGGCTTCCCCATCCCTGATGGAGCCGTAGTGGGCTGTGTGGGTGCTGACTTTTTCCAGGTTCCGGCCTTTGAACACCTGGTTCACTTTGGTAATAGCCTCCGGCCCGGAGCACCGGATAACGCCAATAGCCCCCTGCCCGGCAGGCGTTGCTATGGCTACAATGGTATCGCCTTGGTATTGCGTAGTCATAAGTGTTACTTGGAGGACGTTGTAAAAAATTGGAAATGCTGCCCTTCAGCTAAAACAACGGCACAAGCGTTTGTTCCTTTTAAAAATCAGTGGTCTGCATGTCAGGTTTTAGCAGTGTTATTCGCCTGTCTTTGCTCAGTGTACTAATAAGCCTCACCGGTGGCCTTACCCCGCTAAAGGCTCAGCATGATGACCTGAAGGTTAACCTGTCAGCCGGGTTTCATAACACCAACATCCGGAATGACGGGCAGAAAGTCGGTTCAGCGATCAATAACCTCTACGGCGGCTTGACGTTTGTTTCGCCCGCTTTGGTGTCAGCTGACTCGGCCAGCACCGTCAATGCGTTCAGGCTAAGTGCTGAGCCTCATTACCTGGTGGCCGGTGCTGACTTTAATGACCCCGACCGGTATATCCATAAGTTCCATTTCTTTTCCGTGCCCCTGCATGCCAGGGTTCAGGTTTTTAGCGCTTTTGATGCCTTTATCGGGGCTTCGGGCGCTTTCCTGATTACGGACTTCCGCCAGAAAAACCGTACCGACCCGGACAAGCTCCCGCTGAACAACCCTGAGCGTTTTCACACGATGGGGACAGCAGGCATTGAAGCGCCTATCAGCGATAACCTGAACCTGCGCCTGGCTTACCGGCGGAGCCTGCAAGGGCTTTCTGAGGGCTTCAGGCTCGCAGGGCTTCAGCTTGGCCTCACCTATGAGCTGAGCCGGGCGATAAAGCGCCAGCAGCAGGAAGAACAGATCCAGCCTACCGTGAATAAAACAGCCAACAGGCATATCCGCAGGCTTAAAAACGGGATCTTGCTCGTGCGCTTAAACAGTGAGCGTAAGAAGCTTAAGGAGTTACAGGACGCCCTGAAAAAACAAGCCCCCGCCCCCGGGACCAGGCAGTACTATCGTCTGCAAGACCAGATAAGCGATCTGAAAAAGGAAAGAAAGCAGCGCCATCAGCGGATCATTGAGGCATTTGAGGAGGAATTCCGGTTTTCAGCCTATGCCTTTTTCTACGATTATCAGACCGACTCTGTGCTGGGCAGGCAATGGCCGGAAGTTAGCTTCAGGAAGCCAGGCCAGGCTGATGCTTATCAGCCGGACCCTGAGCAGCCACGGTATGTGCTGGATCTGGGTAGTAGCTACCTCAAGCGGGAGAACCAGCGTTTCAGCGGGATGGTCGTGCGTGATACCAGCCTCATGAGCCTAAAGGAGCCTTTTCCGGCTAAGTACCCCAACACGAAGACCTTTAGCTTTCTGGACCTGGATAAAAACGTAGCTAAGATGGTACGGAAGCTGAACGCAGGGCTTAAGGAATTCTACCTTGATCAGAAGGAGCCCCGTTCGTCAGCCCCTTAGGCTGGCTCATCCTGCTTGACCTTACCTGCCAGTAGATACAGCACAGCCATGCGCACTGCTACACCATTTTCTACCTGATCCAGGATGATGGCGTTCTCGGAATCAGCTACAGCACTTTCAATCTCAACACCCCGGTTCATTGGTCCCGGATGCATAATGACGATCCGGTCATTGAGCTTAGCCAGGTGCCTTTGCTTGACGCCATACGCGTAGGCATACTCACGCAGGCTGGGCAGGTACCCGTGCTGCTGGCGTTCCAGCTGTACCCGCAGGACATTGGCCGCATCGCACCAGGCCAGGGTATCTTCCAGGTCATAGCTTACGCGAACACCCATAGAGGCCATGTGTGGCGGAATAAGCGTAGGCGGGCCACATACAGCAACATCAGCTCCTAATTGCTGCAGGCAAAAGATATTGGACAAGGATACCCGTGAGTGCATAATATCCCCGATCAGGGCTACCCGCTTTCCCTTCAGGTCGCCCAGCTGGTAGCGTAGCGAGTAGGCATCCAGCAGGGCCTGTGTGGGATGCTCATGCCGGCCATCCCCGGCATTCACGACCTGGGCATCCACCTTATTAGCCAGAAAGTTGGCTGCTCCGGAGTGCGGATGCCGCATGACCACCATATCCACCTTCATGGCCAGGATGTTATTCACAGTATCCAGGAGCGTCTCCCCTTTGGAAACGGACGAGGTAGAAGCACTGAAATTGATGTTATCGGCTGAGAGGCGCTTTTCAGCCAGCTCGAAAGACACCCGCGTGCGGGTAGAACTCTCAAAAAAGATATTGGCAATGGTGACATCCCTCAGAGAAGGGACTTTCTTAACAGGGCGGCTAATGACCTCCTTAAAACTGTCTGTGGTATCGAAAATAAGGTTAATGTCGTCAAGCGTCAGGTCCTGAATCCCGATCAGGTTAGACACACTCAGGGAGGTCATAGCGCAGGGTAGGGCGTCTTAGCTGGTACAAAGTAAAGGGTTATGGGAATGCTAAGCGGATCAGGCTTCATCCAGCAACCAGATGCGATCAGCCCCGTCCAGCTCAGCCCACTCCACGGTCACATTCTGGGAGGAACGAGTATCCACCTGGATTCCCACATAGTCGGAATCAATAGGCAGATGGCGGCTGAAGCGCCGGTCTACCAGCACCAGAAACTCCACAGTAGCCGGCCGGCCGTAGTCGTGCAGGGCATCCAGGCCTGCTCTTACAGTGCGCCCTGTGTAGAGGACGTCATCTACCAGGATTACATGCTTGCCTTCAAGCTGGAAATTGATCGTACTCTCCTGCGGCTTAAGGGGCACCTCGCGCCTGCGAAAATCGTCCCGGTAAAAGGTGGCATCCAGCTCTCCGTATGGAACAGCATCGCTGTTCAGCAGGGTAGCCAGGCGCCTCCTCAACTGACGGGCCAGGTACACACCCCGCGGCTGCAGGCCGATCACAGCAGAGCTGGCAAAATCCTCATGCTGCTCCACCAGCTGGCGCGCCAGGCGTTCAATGGTGATCTGAAACCGGTCCTCCGACCACAGGAGCATTGCCATAAGCCGTTTTGCTTAGCGTTCTTAAGCGAATCTACAGGTTTCACTGGGCAAAGCACTCCCTTAACAAGGGTATCCTGGCCGGAATTTTTCAATCTTTTCGTTTTTAGTATCGTTACCAACGGTAAAAGCCTGCCAGATACTGTTAAAACCACCTTTAAAAAATTCCTGAAATATGGCGATACAAGGCCCATTCAATTTTCATCAGTGGATTGAGGAACACCAGGAGGAACTTCAGCCACCGGTCAGCAATGAAACCATCTACAAGGGCAATGATGATTTTATTGTGATGGTATCCGGTGGCCCCAACACGCGGAAGGACTTCCACTACAATGAAAGCGAGGAACTTTTCTACCAGGTCCGGGGCGATATCAATGTTACGATCGTAGATGAGGGCCAATTCCGCGATATCCCCATCAAAGAAGGCGAGATGTTCCTTTGCCCGCCTAAGGTGCTGCATTCCCCGCAACGGTATGAGGATACTGTTGGACTGATCATTGAGAAGCACCGCGAGCCCGGCGATCGGGATGGTTTTGTTTATTTCTGTGATAACTGCGGGCACCAGCTGTACGAAGAGTACTTCTTTCTGGAGGATATTGTTAAGCAGTTCCCGATTGTCATGAACAATTTCTACTCATCCCTTGAGCGCCGCACCTGCGATCATTGTGGGCATGTCATGGCACTGCCGCCCAACTGGGAGAACAACTTTGAGCAGGTAAAGGCTGATAACCCTTACGTTCGCGGTGACTAAGGCGTTCTAAATACCACTGATAGGCGGATATTCAGCCAGATTGGTATTGGACGGCACCTGAATAGCGGTAACCCCTACTCGCTGGCCTGCCTCCACATCAGTTTCCTTATCCCCAATCAGGTAGGATTGCTCAGGGGCAATACGGTACAGGGCAATGGCCTTTTCCAGCATCAGGGATCCGGGTTTGCGGCACAGGCAATGGCCGATCTTTTCGTGGTGGGGGCAATAAAACCAATCGGTCATTTGCACCCCATACGCTGCTAATCGGGCAACGATATGCTGATGAATCACATATACATGATCATGGCTGTAATACCCCCTGGCAATGCCGCCCTGATTTGAAACAACGATCAGGAGAAAGCCTGCTTCCCGCAGCCGCTTCAGAAAGTCCCCAATCCCCTCAACAAGCTGAACATGCCTCAGCAGGGACGAGTAAGCGCCCCGCTCACGAATGATAATGCCATCCCGGTCCAGGAAAACAGCTTTTGTCATGGAGTGGCGTTTTCAGCACCTAAACTAACAACGCGCTGGCTGTACGCAGCCAATGTTTCTGCGAAAAAAGCCAATTTTGCGGGTTACTATTTCGTTGTATCAGCGAAATTATCCCTGAAAAGCGCCCTGACCTTTGTCTGAAGCAGTCGTTGTCATCCCTACCTTCAATGAAGAAGCTAACATCCGCGAGCTGCTGGACCGGATTTTTGATCTGGACCTGGAGCTGGAGGTCCTTGTTGTCGATGACAACTCGCCCGATCAGACCCAACCTATCGTTGAGGAGCTGCAGCGCAGCCATCCCGGTCATCTGCACCTGCTGAAGCGGGCCGGGAAACAGGGACTGGGGACCGCCTACATTGCTGGCTTCCGCTGGGCCCTGCAGCGGGAGTATGAGTATATCTTTGAGATGGATGCCGATTTCTCGCACAACCCAAAGGATCTGGAAGCGCTCTACCATACCTGTAAGACGGAGAACCAGGATCTGGTAATCGGGTCTCGCTATGTAAAAGGGGTTAATGTGGTCAACTGGCCAATGGGGCGGGTGCTCCTCTCCTACCTTGCCTCTAAGTATGTGGGCTTTGTAACCGGCATTCCGCTGAAGGATACCACCGCCGGGTTTGTTTGTATCCGCCGATCGGTCCTGGAGACCATTGATATGGATAAGATCAAGTTTAAGGGGTACGCCTTTCAGATCGAGATGAAATTCGCAGCCTGGGCGAATGGCTTCCGGATCAAAGAAATCCCCATTATTTTCACGGACCGGTCGCGCGGTGAATCCAAAATGTCAAAAGGCATATTCCGGGAAGCTTTGTTAGGCGTTGTGGAAATGCGCATCAAAAGCCTGTTCGGTCACTATAAGTTCAGCAAACCTGCCCGGTCCTCGTCTTCGCAGCCATAAAAAAAGGCGCTGCCAGCACTGGCAACGCCCTTTCCTGTGAATTATTGGCCTGGAAGTGTGGTTAGACCAGAGCCGTCACCTGATTATCGCGAACTTCTACAAACCCGGCACTGGTCTGAAATTCCTGGGTTTCTCCGTTCGTGTTGACGACTTTTATGGCGCCTTCTTTAACAGTAGCGATCATGGGCGCGTGGTTACGGAGCACCTCAAAAGAGCCACTGTTACCGGGAAACTGCACGCGCGAGATTTCTCCATCAAAAATTACCTGCTCAGGTGTGATGATCTCTAACCTCATAAGGGTTGTACGGCTTTAGGTCGTTAAGCTTCTTCCTTGGTTTCGGCCAGCATCTGCTCGCCTTTTTCCACCGCTTCTTCGATCGTCCCTACGAGGTTAAAAGCATTTTCCGGATATTGGTCTATCTCACCGTCCAGGATCTTGTTGAAGCCTTTAATGGTATCTTCAATTGATACGAGCTTGCCCGGAATGTTGGTAAACTGCTCAGCAACAAAGAAGGGCTGAGAAAGGAAACGCTGTACCCGGCGGGCCCGGTGCACAACCGTCTTATCCTCTTCTGATAGCTCCTCCATACCGAGAATGGCAATAATATCCTGAAGCTCGTTGTAACGCTGCAGGATCTCCTTTACCCGCTGAGCGGTCTTGTAGTGAGCTTCCCCGACCACTGAAGGTTCGAGAATCCGGGAGGTTGAGTCCAGCGGGTCAACTGCCGGATAGATGCCCTGCTCAGCGATCTTACGGCTCAGTACCGTGGTCGCATCCAGGTGGGCGAACGTAGTGGCTGGCGCAGGGTCCGTCAGGTCGTCAGCTGGTACATACACAGCCTGAACAGATGTAATAGAGCCATTCTTAGTGGAGGTAATGCGTTCCTGCATCTCACCCATTTCTGTAGCCAGTGTTGGCTGGTATCCAACAGCTGAGGGCATACGGCCCAGCAATGCTGACACTTCCGAACCGGCCTGGGTGAAGCGGAAAATGTTATCGATGAACAACAGGATATCGCGACCGCCTTCATCTTCTGAGTCGCCACCATCGCGGAAGTATTCCGCAATGCTGAGGCCGGTCAGGGCAACGCGGGCGCGCGCTCCTGGCGGCTCGTTCATCTGGCCAAAGACCAGCGTAGCCTGTGAGTTCTGGACTGCGGCAGAATCGACCTTGGATAGATCCCAGCCGCCGGCATCCATGGATTCACGGAATGCCGGACCATAATCAATAACCCCGGCCTCGAGCATTTCCCGAAGCAGGTCATTGCCCTCGCGGGTCCGCTCACCTACACCGGCAAAGACCGAGATGCCTTCATACGCCTTGGCAATGTTGTTAATAAGCTCCATGATAAGGACGGTCTTGCCAACACCAGCACCACCGAACAGGCCGATCTTTCCGCCCTTGGAGTAGGGCTCCAGGAGGTCGATCACTTTAATCCCGGTCCACAGAGGCTCATCAGAAGTTGAGAGGTCCTCATACCGGGGTGGTGTTTGGTGGATAGGACGGTTATCTTCTGTTTCCACTTGCTGGATACCGTCTATGTTATTGCCCACAACATTGAAGAGCCGGCCCCGGATATTTTCACCAATAGGAACCCGGATCGGAGCTTCAGTATCATTGACTTCCATGTTGCGGACCAAACCCTCGGTGGAATCCATAGCAACTGTCCGGACGATATCCTCGCCCAGGTGTTGCTGTACTTCCAGCACCAGCGTTGAGCCATCTTCACGGTGTACGTGAAGGGCGTTCATGATCTTTGGGATCTTTGCCTGCTCATCATCAAAGCTCACATCCACAACAGGACCTATGACCTGAGCTATCCGACCTTTGTTATTTGGCATTATCAGCTGTTTTTACATCTCGAAAAAGCGATGCAAATATAGCAGTTTGAAGCTGAATGCAAACGGGCTTGTGAGAGGGGCTTCGCCTGCCACATAAGCCCTTACCTTTGGTTTTGTAAACATTTCAACGCTCAGGCAATTGAAGGAGGCAAAAACATTTTATGACCCTTGTAATAGCGGGGACTAACCGCAAAAACTCGCGCTCCCGGGCTATCGCTGATATTTATGCAGGTATTCTGGAATCCGGCGGTGATACCGCAGAAGTGCTGGATCTGAATATCCTGCCGCGTGACTTTATCTTCAGTGCGCTTTACGAGAATGCCCTTAAGCACCCCGAATTCAATAAGCTTCAGGAGAAGATCGATAACACCGAAAAGATCGTTTTTGTCATCTCCGAATACAACGGCACTTTTCCCGGAGCGCTGAAGGCTTTTATTGACGGACTGCGCTACCCGGACACCCTGACCTATAAAAAAGGTGCTCTCGTAGGCTTTTCCTCAAGTGTACAGGGCTGTGCCCTGGGCCTAAGCCACATGGCAGACATCCTGAGCCACCTGGGCATGTACGTCCTGCCCCAGCGGGTCAAGATTCCGCAGATCGAGCGCTACCTGGATAAGTTTGAGCCAGCTATGACAGATGACTTTTACCAGGGTGTGCTGGAAGAGCAGGCTCAGTGGCTAAGGAGTTTCTAAAGCGCAAGCACGGCTGCCTAAGGCTATCGGGCTTATTTTTGGGCTCAGAAACCACAGACCAATGACCTGAGCATGGAAGGCCCTGCACTGCTGCAACCCCTGCTATTAGCGACCCTTGCAGGATTTGCAATTCCGCTTGGCGGGTTGCTGGCACTTATTCAGCCATTCCACAACTCCTGGATCGGTAGTGAATTCCGCCATAGTATCATGGCTTTTGGAGCCGGGATCCTGATGGCTGCTGTTGCTTTAGTACTAGTGCCCCGCGGCATGGAAGTGCTGCCTTTGGCCCTGGTTATAAGCACTTTTGTAGGCGGGGGGCTTATTTTCCTTTTAATTGACCGATGGCTTGCCGGGAAAGGAGGCTCCACCTCCCAGCTTATGGCTTTGCTTCTGGATTTTGTACCGGAAGCCATGGCCCTCGGAGCCCTGTTCACCGATCAGCATGAAACAGCAGTGCTGCTTTCCCTTTTGATAACATTCCAGAACCTGCCTGAAGCTTTCAACGCCTATTGTGAAATAAGGGCCACCAGCAAACTAAGGTCCTGGAAGCTCATCGGTATCTTCCTCCTGATTGCCCTTTTAGGTCCGCTTAGCGCGCTATTAGGGATGCAATTACTGGCAGAGGCAGAGGCATGGTTAGGTGGTATCATGCTCATGGCCTCAGGTGGTATTTTATATTTGGTCTTTCAGGATATATCGCCACAGGTGCCGCTGGCAAAACACTGGGCGCCTCCTTTAGGCGCAGTAGGTGGCTTCCTTGTTGGCATTATTGGTCATATGGTTGTTCAGGGCTAAGCGCTATACTTATTTTTCAATCTGAACCGGTTAGCCCTGAGGCTATTGAGATAACATGAAGCGCATCGCTCTTGCTCACGGATACAAAGGAAAAGCGCTAACTTCCTGACAATAACCAAAGCAGCCTTTCATGAGCACGAAAAAGGAAGACACCAATACGCAGCACCTGCAGGGGGCTCCCACAGGCGCAGCTCTTAACTGTAAAGGGTGGCTACAGGAAGCGCCCTATCGCATGCTCCTGAACAACCTGGACCCCGAAGTAGCTGAAAACCCTGAAGAACTGATTGTGTACGGGGGCAATGGCAAGGCAGCCCGTAACCCTGAGGCGCTGGACAATATCCTTAAAGCCCTGAAAGACCTCGGGCCGAGCGAGACCCTGATGATCCAATCGGGAAAGCCGGTCGGCATCCTGAAAACCCATGAGGATGCCCCGCGCGTGCTGATTGCTAACGCTCTGCTGGTGCCGCGCTGGGCGACTTACGATTACTTTTCCGAACTGGAAAAGCAGGACCTGATGATGTATGGCCAGATGACCGCTGGCTCCTGGATTTACATTGGCACGCAGGGCATTCTGCAGGGCACCTACGAGACCTTTGGGGCACTGGCTGCTCAGCATTATGGGACTTCACTAAAAGGGAGGCTTAACGTTACTGCCGGCCTTGGCGGTATGGGCGGTGCCCAGCCCCTGGCTATTACCATGAATGATGGCGTTTGCCTGGCAGCGGAAGTGGAGGAGCACCACGTTCAGCGCCGGATCGACACGCGCTATCTGGATGACTATAGTCGCAACCTGGATACTGCAATTGACAAAGCCCTGGAAGCCAGCGCTAACGAAGAGGCCTACTCGGTAGCCTATGTCGGTAACGCCATAGAGCTCCTGAAGCGCCTGCAGGAGCGCGGCATCGCTCCTGACACCCTGACTGACCAAACATCAGCCCATGATCCGCTGTACGGCTATATTCCAGAGGGCATGTCTGTGGAGGAGGCCCGGCAACTGAGAGAGCAGGACCGGGAAACCTATATCCACTACTCCAAGCAGACCATGGCGCACCATGTTCAGCTGATGCTGAACTTTCAGCAAAAAGGGACAGTCACCTTTGATTACGGGAACAACCTCCGCGGCCAGGCTAAAGATTACGGAGTTGCCAACGCTTTTGATTTCCCCGGGTTTGTGCCGGCCTACATCCGGCCCGAGTTCTCCAGGGGCAATGGCCCGTTCCGCTGGGCCGCCCTCTCCGGGGATCCGCAGGATATATACGAAACCGATAAAGCCCTGATGGAGCTTTTCCCTGAGAATCACCGCCTGGTTAAGTGGCTGAAGATGGCGCAGGACCGGGTAGCTTTTCAGGGCCTGCCCGCCCGCATCTGCTGGCTGGACGTTGAGGAGCGTGCAAAAGCCGGAATGCTGTTCAATGAGCTCGTGAAAGAAGGCCGCGTTAAGGCTCCGATCGCCATCGGTCGGGATCACCTGGATACCGGCTCCGTGGCCTCGCCGAACCGTGAAACGGAATCAATGGCGGATGGCTCGGATGCTGTAGCGGATTGGCCCATTCTGAATGCTCTGATGAATGCAGCCTCAGGCGCAACGTGGGTTTCGGTTCACCATGGCGGTGGTGTAGGCATTGGCAACTCTATTCACGCAGGCATGGTCATCTTGGCTGATGGCACAGAGGAAGCTGATCAGCGCCTGAAGCGTGTGCTCACCAACGATCCGGCAACCGGTGTAATCCGGCATGCAGATGCTGGCTATGACATCGCGAAAGATACCAGCCGCCGGAACAACCTTGATATTGACCAGCGGCTGGGGGATTAGCAAATGCTTTGACCTACGCTGGCAGAAAAAGGCGGGCGTAGGCCTCACAACAACCTACACCTCCATAGCCGGGATGCGCTGCATGGCTTCATCCAGCCGTTCCAGCACCTCTTGCTGCCCGATCAGGCTCAGCGTATCGAAAATAGCAGGCCCATAGCTCATGCCGGTAGCCATCACCCGGAACAGCTGCATGAACTTACCGGGTTTTTCGCCAAATTCATCTTTAGCCAGTGACTTGAACTGCTCTTCAATGGTATCCGGTGAGAAATCATTTACCTGACTAAGCCTGGTCCTGAGCTGGCTGAAGAATTCCGGTGCCTGCTCGTCCCACTTCTTCCGGATAACGTTTTCATCATATCCGGCAGGCTTTTGAAAGAAGTAAAAGGACAAATCGTAAAACTCGGTGATAAAGGAAACTTTTTCCTTTACCAGGTCGCAGATCTGGGCTACGTACTGCTTATCCGGGTTCAGGCCCTTTTCGTGGAGTTCAGGCAGGAAGTACTCCGCTAATTCTTCTCCGGGCTTCTGCCGGAGGTAGTGCTGGTTGTACCACCGCGCCTTGTCCGGATCAAACTTAGCACCGGCCTTACCTACACGCTCCAGCTCAAACTTGTGAACAAGTTCATCCAGGGTGAAGACCTCCCGGTTGTCATGCGGGCTCCAGCCCAGTACAGCCAGGATATTGAGGAAAGATTCCGGGAAATACCCTTGCTCACGGTAGCCTTCTACCACCTCTCCTTCCTCATCCTGCCAGCGGAGGGGGGCTACCGGGAAGCCTCCTTTTTCTCCGTCACGCTTGCTGAGCTTACCCGTACCATCCGGTTTCATGATAAGTGGCAGGTGGGCGAATTCCGGTACTTCCTCTCCCCAGCCCAGGAACTGATACAGCAGGACGTGCAGCGGGGCTGATGGTAGCCACTCCTCTCCCCTGATCACATGCGTGATGCGCATAAGGTGATCATCGACAACGTTAGCCATGTGGTAGGTTGGCATGCCATCGGCCTTGATGAGCACTTTATCATCGATCTGCTCACTTTGTACGGAAACCCAGCCGCGAATGCGGTCGTACAATTTGACCTCTTCTTTCCGCGGGACCTTCAGACGGATAACATAAGGCTGGCCTTCATCAAACCGCTGCTGAACTTCATCCTGTGGGAGGGTCAGGGAGTTCTGCATGTACTCCCGGGTTACATGGTCGTACTTGGGTGAGGCCTTACCAGCTTTCTTCATGCGCTCGCGCATGGCCTCCAGCTCTTCTGCATTATCAAAGGCGTAGTAGGCCTTATCCTCGGAAACCAGCTGATCAGCATACTGCTGGTAGATATCCTTGCGCTCTGACTGACGGTAAGGCCCATAAGGCCCTTCTTTGTCAGGCCCCTCATCGTACTCGATACCAGCCCAGTTCAGCGCTTCTGTTATATACGCCTCCGCCCCGGGTACGGTGCGGGTCTGGTCCGTATCTTCGATCCGCAGAACAAACTTGCCTTTGTTCTGACGGGCAAACAGGTAGTTGTACAAGGCTGTACGAACACCACCAATGTGTAAATAGCCGGTGGGACTCGGAGCAAACCGGACGCGGACTTGTTCTTTCATGTATTTATGCTTTTCATTTTCAAATTTACGGGAAAATCAGCCCTGAGGCGGTTATACCTTTCTGTACTTCAAGGCTGATAGCCAGGGGATTGTTTTTAATATTCCCTACGCTGGCTTGAAAAAACCACTCCAGAAACCTTTGCTATGAAAATTCTGAACCGGGAGCAAATACAGGAGGCCGATGCCTACACCATGGCACATGAGCCCATTGCTTCTATCAACCTCATGGAGCGGGCATCCACAGCTTTTGTTCAGGCTTTCAGGCAGCGCTTCCCTCAGAACCGCCCGGTTTATATCCTGGCTGGCAGCGGTAACAATGGCGGAGACGGACTGGTGATCAGCCGCCTGTTAGCTGACCACGGCTATCTGGTTTCCACCTATGCGATCAAGGGCTCTGGCGAGCCGACAGCCGACTTTCAGCAAAACTGGGAACGCCTGCCACGTCATAAGCTGGTTGCGCTTCAGCTGGTCACGGATGCCGGAGAGCTGCCGGTTTTTCCCAGCCACGCTGTTGTTATAGATGCCATGCTGGGTAGCGGCCTGAATCGCCCGCTAAAGGGGCTGATCTATGACCTCGTTGTACAGCTGAATAAGCAGACTGTAACCACGGTAGCCGTGGATATTCCGACCGGGGTTTACTGTGATGAACTGAATCCGGAGCCTGTGAAGGTCAAGGCCACCCACACCCTCACCTTTCAGATGCCCAAGCTAAGCTTTATGCTACCTGAGGCCTATCCGTTCGTAGGCCGGTTTGAGCGTCTGCCCATAGGCTTATCCGGGACGTTCATAGCAGATGCCCCTGCCAGTTATCATTTCCTGGAGTCAGCAGAGGTTGCGGCTTATTTAAGAGCGCGAACCCCCTTCCAGCATAAAGGAGACTTTGGGCATACCTTGCTGATGGCAGGGGCTTATGGAACAATCGGGGCTGTGCAGCTTACTGCCTATGCTGCGCTCAGGGCCGGTGCGGGGTTGCTAACAATAGCGTCCCCGCAGTGTGGCTATACCCCGCTGCAGACTGCTGTTCCGGAAGCCATGCTTAAACCGGATCCACACGAGACGCATCTGACAGCAATTCCCGATCTGGCTTCTTACCATGCGATCGGGATCGGACCAGGCATCGGGAAGCATGCTGACACCGGGGCGGTGCTCGAGCGTCTGCTGGACCAGGTTGAGCAACCTTTGGTTATGGATGCGGATGCCCTGAACCTTCTGAGCCAGAATCCGGAATTGTGGAAAAAGCTCCCGCCTTACACCCTGCTGACTCCGCACCCGGGTGAGTTCGATCGCCTGACGGGGAAACACACTACCAGCCTGGAGCGGCTTCACACCCTTCAGAAGCTTGCTGCTGAGCAGCAGGTTATTGTCATCCTGAAAGGCGGATACACGGCCATTGCTTCGCCTGATGGATCGGTGTTTTTCAATAGCAGCGGCAATCCGGGCATGGGTACCGCCGGGAGCGGAGATACGCTAACGGGCATTCTAACAAGCCTGCTGGGGCAGGGCTATGAGCCTCTCAGCGCAGCACAGCTCGGGGTACACTGGCATGGATTGGCCGGTGATCAGGCAGCTGAGCAGCGGGGCCAGGAGGGTTTGTTAGCCCGCGATATCATTGATTTTCTGCCGCAGGCAATGCAGCAGCTTAAGGCAACTAAGCCTGCTGATTATGCGTGAGCTCATGGTCATTGGTGTGATGTCAGGCTCATCGCTGGATGGGGTAGACCTGGCAGCCTGTCGCTTTTTTGAGGACTCAAACGGGCGTTATAGCTACCAGATCGAAGCGGCTGAGACGATCCCGTACAGCGAGCGTTGGGTGGCTGACCTTCAGCAGGCACGATCAGCCAGCCTCTTGGCAGGGCTAAGCCTGGATCAGGAATATGGAGCGTACCTTGGTGACCTGGTGCAGGATTTCCAGAAGCGGAAAAAGCTTACCGCGAGCCTGATCAGCTCGCACGGGCACACCATTCATCATAATGCTGAAGAGCGTTTGTCGGTACAGCTTGGAGCTGGCGCTGCTATTCAGGCAAAAACCCGGATACCCGTAGTTAGCGATTTCCGTCAGGGTGACCTGCATCTGGGCGGGCAGGGAGCACCCCTTACTCCTGTCGGTGATGAGCGCTTGTTTCATGCTTATCAGTACTGCCTCAACTTAGGGGGGATCGCCAATATTTCTTTCACAGCACCTTCCGGGAAACGAGTAGCATTGGATGTTGCCCCTTGTAATCAGGTACTGAATCACCTTTCCGGTCAGGCTGGTTTGTCTTACGATCAGGATGGGAGACTTGCCATGGAGGGAGCCCCTGAACAGGGTCTCCTGGATACCCTTAATGCCCTGCCTTTTTACCAGCAGACCGGCCCACGCTCCCTGGACCGGTCAGACATTGAGCACACCTGGCTGCCGCTTATGGATAAGCATGAGGGCACCATTGCCCAGAAGCTGGCGACCTTTCATGCTCATCTGGCCGAACAAATTGCAGAAGCTATAGCTGCCGCTCCGGCTAGTCCGCAGAGCCGCATGTTGATAACAGGTGGCGGCGCTTTTAACCGGCATCTCGTACAGCGGATACAGCAGCACTTCCCGGGTGAGGTAGTGGTTCCGGATGCTCAGCTGGTTGAATTCAAAGAGGCCGTGATTTTTGCTTTTATGGGATGGTTACGCTGGCATAATCGCACTAACTGCTTAGCCAGTGTAACCGGGGCCAGCCAGGATCATGTGGCTGGTGGCCTGTATGGCTGAGGCTATCAGAAGCTGAAATACAGGCTGCCCTTAACGCCAAACGGAGCTGCACCCTCATCCAGGTAGGTCAGGCGGTGAATTCCTTCAATCCGGATTACCCGTAGGATATTCTCAATGCCATAGCTGATCTCTGCGTATGGACGCCCCGGGCTAAGCTTTCTGAAGTCGTAGTCAATATCAGGATTGTCTGCTTTGGGAATATAGTTGTCGTTCTGGGCATTGAAGTCCCCGAAAACAGCCTTTCCCCTGCTCATCAGGCGCCAGTCAGTTTGGCGTAGCAGGGGCACGCGGTTCAGCAGCAGCCCGTCAAAGTGATGGGTATAAGAGAACGAAACGGTTTCATCTGCTACAAATTCATAAAAGTCCATCATGTTGTAGGTATCATTGTTACTGATGATGGTTTCATTCCCGGGCAGCAGGTTAAGCAGCGGGTAGGGTAGCCGGTTAAAAATTTTCTTGCCCTCTACCTCGTACCGCCCCCGGCCAATAGCCCCCATGTTCAGGTGCTGGTGAACCTCAACAGCCCCCTTGTGATACTCGAAATCACTTCCCAGAAACCCTTTCAGACCAGCCGTATAGCTGAGGCTTAACACCGGGGCTTCTTCCGAGCGCAGGCGCGTGCGTTGATTCCCATTGATCGCTATCTTCTCTTTGGGGGCATAGCGGGACTCAAGCGTTAAGGCAGTCGTCTTGAACTTACTGCTAGCTTGCTGACCATCAGCTGACGGGCGCCTGTAAGCAAATGTGTAGTTACCCTTGGGTTCGTAGTCGCGGGTAACCAGGTAAGCGCGCTGCGTAAAACCATCAAACAGATCAGTCTCAACCCAGAACCGGTTGAGTTCGATCCAGTTGAATCGCTCGATCAGGCCGATCTGGCTCGAGAACTGAAAAAGGGTGTTGGTCTTGAAAAAGTTCTCGTAAAGGCCAAGGCCTTCCAGGTCATACTTATGCTGGAAGCCCACTTTGGTCCAGGATTCGCGCGACAGGAAGCGTTCAGCCTGCAGGTTGTATTTGAATTGTTCGTCTTTGGTGCCATACGCTATGTACCCGCTGAACATCCACACCTTACTGAAGTCCTCATCGGTCCGGGCGCCTACCCGGAAGCGATGGCCCTCTACCACATTGTAGCCGTACAGCAGGGGATAAGATCCGAGCTCGACCTGCCCGAGGTCATAGTAGCCATTGACAATGGTTTCGATCACTTCCGTGTAAGACTTGACCACTGGCATGTTCCGGACCGAGTCAACGGTTTTATAGACCTTCTGCTCCATATCCGTCAGCTTGCTGTGACGGTTCTTGATCCAGAAGCTATCAGGTTCACCCTGTGTTTTGTCTTCTTTTTTGATGTCCTGCTCGTAAAAACTGGAGGAACGGGGCTGGCTCAGGGTGATATCTTCATTAGACACGTAGAACTTACCCATCAGGTTAAAGGAGTTCTTGGTAACCTTCGTGGCATCTACCAGAACACGCGTTTTGCCGGGTAGCCAGGGCCCTCCGGCAGTGGGTTTCAGGTTTTGCTCGATCTTGAAGCGATCGATAAAGTTGACGTTAACCTCGTCATCTGTTTCAGCCGTTATCCGCTTCAGTGCGTAAGTGCTGTCTGTTATCCAGAAACTGCCGGAAAAAGCCAGGTCTCCTTCCCGCTTCGGCCGGTACCGCACCTGGAAAGACCGGAACCCTTCCAGCGCTTGGGTATCCACCACCCGGTACTCGTAGAAGTTGGGCCCCTCTTTGCCAATGGGTGAGACAAAGTGCTTATTGATGATGGTAAGCCAATCATTGTAGAAGTTGTACTGCTGGAAAGAGGCCCCGACAAACTGGCTGATGAAGCTCCCGTCTTCCAGTCCAACACCTGTTACATCACTTGCCTTGATCACCTCCTTCTGCGCCTGTGGATCATTCCGGTGATACATGCGGGAAAGGGTCTCAGATACAAAAACCGGTAATACCTCTTCCCCGTCTTCCCCGGCAGCCACCTGCATGCTATCGAAAATAGACCTGAAGGGCTTCATGAAGCTCCGGTTCTTGAACTTTTCGCTCATGTTACTGACCGACAGCTCAGTGCGGGCATAGCTCTCATAGTTATAGGCCTTCAGGCTCTCACGGTTGTTACTATCCCGGTTCTTCCAGACCTTTTCAAGGATTTTCAGGTACTCAGGCTTACCCGGCTGAACGACCACCTCTTCCATGTCGTAGGTGCTGGGCCTGAGTTTTACATTGATCTGCTGTTTCTGCCCCTCCCGGATCGGAACAACCCGGTTGTCGTAGCCCATTTGTGAGATCCGCAGGCTATCGATCCCTGCTTTGCTGGTCTTGAGGCGGTAGAATCCTTCAAAGTCGGTAGTGGTGCCTACGGTTGGCTCGCTTACCAGGGCGATATTGGCATAGCTAATGGCTTCGCCGCTCTCCTGGTCTGTCACACGCCCTTTGATCACGGTCTGCGCCTGCACCCCGGAAAGGCTTGTGAGCAAGCCCATCCCCAGGCCCAGAATGGCATACAGGGCTTGCCTTGAGGGGCGTGCCTTCGCATGTGAGAAAAGTCGGTTAACCAATAGCTTATGCTGTTCCGTGTGTCTCTATCTTAGCAAAACGTTCAGGCGCTTGAGCATGCTTACCTAAGAAGACAGCAGGGACTCATGTTCAAAGTACTGAACAATATGAGCCTTGAGCATTTCCTCCTGCTGGTTCAGCTCCAGCCTTGGAAAGGCTTTTTCCTGCTTCCACTCAGGCCATCCGTAGCTATCCAGCCCGTGGTAACTAAAGTACCCTGAAAGGCTCAGAATGCGGCAGATCGCCAGGTTCATGAAGTCTTCTTTCTGCTCTTTGGTGTAATCCTTTTTACCGCATCCGGTTTCCCGCAGACCGATCAGAAAAAGGACGCCTTTCAGATCCGGCTCCATCCCGAATTGTTCGCTCATCTGCTCAAGTAGCTGGTCCCATTTGGCCTGGGCCTGCTCATCCATATATGGTTCACTCATACCCTGTCGATTTTATAAGAAGACTAAATTTAACGGAAAATAATTAGAAGGCGTGAGCGCTCAGCTTAGGCTCAGGGGCTTACGCTGGCTGAGCTCTGCCTTTCGCTGTCGCGGTTTTTATCCAGTAGCAGCCGGCCATTCCCAATCCATGCCAGGAATGATGGCCCCTCTGTTCTCATCGGGTGTTTATGGTAGAACAAAAAGGGCTCATTAAAAACCATGCGGTGAGCGGCTGACCGTTCGGATTCGGGCTTTTTCAGCACGTTGTACTGGGTATTCATGATGGTCGTAAACTTAGTATAGCCCTGCACAGCCTCGCGGGCAGATGCTGAATCAGCCCTGGCATAGGTGTTCCTGAGCTGGAAGTCCATCAACGGTAAGACCAATTGATCACCTATTCCTAACGTATCACCCCGCTTTTCCTGTATAAGCCTCTCAGCCCTTTGGTAAAGCACCTTAAGCGATTTGTCCTCCCCCTTTGGCATAGCAAAGGTGATGTGGTCTTTAGCTGAGCGCTTGATGACGACCAACTGGCGGAAAAAGGTATCTGTGTGATAGTGGTATACCCGATAGCGATCAGGTGATGGCTCACCGGGGATATTGGTAATCGCTTTCACGCGGGCCTCCCCGAACGGCAGGTACTCCTGGTAGTAACGGAAGTTATTCCTGAATACCTGCTCCAGGCGGTAGTGGGTAAAAATGAATGGGCTGTTTTTGGTAAAGCCAGTGGTATGCTGGTAGTTATCCTCAAAATTTTTTGCCTCCATCCGCCGGATATATCCCATTGTGCTGTCGTTGTACTTCCCGGTTCGGATCACTAAGTTATTGTTAGTGAAGGTTGTATCCGGCATTTCATTTCCTGGTATATCGGGCTGAAAGGGGCTCCCGGTGTAATCAGGACTCAGAGGGGCGTACACGAGGTTAGCTCCTTTCGTGGGCTTTCTGTCCAGCTCATCAAGTAGCCGGGTATCCGGCATCTCAGGAAAGGTAGCCCGGACCGGCAGGTTTTGCACCTTGTAGTTGCTGTAATAATAGGAGGCATAGACCCCCAGGATCAGCATAAGGATGAATGCCACGAAATAGAGTTGCCTGCGCATATGCTAAAAAGCCTTACCAAATCTCAGGCGCAAAGGTGCCCAAATTTTGGCAAGGCTTTCCGGAGCGGACTGCATGATAGTCAGGCCCTGATCCCTGTCTCTAGAACGGCAGGTCATCATCCGGTTCGCTGGCGTCAGATTGCTGCGCCTGCTGGGTTTGTCCGGCCGGAGCCTGATTTGTGGCTGAGCTCGACTGGGTGGCTGCACCAGCGGCTGCGGACTGCCCGCTATCGTCCCCAGAGCCGCGGCCGCCCAGCAGCGTCATGGTAGCGGCCAGGATCTCGGTGCTGTAGCGGGTATTCCCGTCCCGGTCTGTGTACTCCCGTGTCTGGAGGCGTCCCTCTACGTAGACCATGCTGCCTTTTCTGACGTAATTCTGCGCTATTTCCGCTAAGCGGCCAAAAAGGTTAGCCCGGTGCCACTCTGTCTGATCCTGGCGGTTTCCCTCCTGATCCTGAGTGGAGGTATTCGTAGCCACGCTAAGGTTAACCACGGGGGTTTGGTTACTGGTGTAGCGGATTTCCGGATCAGCTCCTACGTGTCCGACAATCATTGCTTTGTTCAGGGAATTGCGATCAACTGCCATAAGCGACTGGGTTTAGGTTCTACGATTCTGGTATCAAAGCTTCCAGGTTATCCTTTAGGAAACGATCGATTAGCCGTGGTAATGCATAATTCTCGAGCTCGTTCCATGCAACAAATATGAAATTATTGCTTAACCTGCCTAAATCAAAATTATTAACGCAATAAAAATTTGCAATGATATCCTGATGCGTTAACACATGCTTATACTGCCCTACATAAGCGGCTTCAGCATCGGTAAAGGCAATCAGGGATTGTAGCTCATCGCTTGAAAAAGTCTCGCCAGTTTTACGCTCCACCAGTGGGAAATCGAACAGCCGCTGCCAAACATCACTTGTACCACGCTGCTTAACCACAATACCCTGCTCATTGGCCGGCACTAGGTAATAAAAATAGCGGGTCCGGCGCTTGAGCTTTTTTTCCTTACGGGGCAGGACGGCAGTTTGGTTATGGTTGAAGGCGTAGCACTCCGACTGCAGCGGACATATACCGCACTTGGGCTGCGTGGCTGTACACTGAATAGCCCCGAAGTCCATCAGGGCTTCGTTAAAAGCACCGGGCGCTTCATGGTCCAGGACCTCCTGCGCTCGTGCTCTGACAGCCTTTTTGCCGGGGGTGGTGTTAACGGCCTCCTGGATACCGAAAAGCCGCGCCATCACCCGGTTAACGTTGCCATCCACTACGGCATAGGGCATATCAAACGCCATAGAGGCAATCGCTGCTGCGGTATACTCGCCAATCCCTTTTAGCTGGCGAATTTGCGCGTAGTCGGTAGGGAACTGCCCGCCATACTCCTCAGCAATAACCTGAGCTGTATGATGAAGGTTACGGGCGCGGTTGTAATAGCCCAGGCCTTGCCACAGGTTCAGCACTTCCTCTTCGGAGGCTGCTGCCAGATCAAACACCGTAGGAAACCGGGCGACAAAGCGCTTGTAATACGGCATGCCCTGATCGATCCGGGTCTGCTGCAGGATCACCTCTGAAAGCCAGATGAAATAGGGATCGTGCGTCTGGCGCCATGGCAGGTCCCGCTTAAAGGTCTGGAACCAGGATACCAGTTTTTCTTTTATCTGTTGCGCTTTCATGTATCGTTAGTTTGCTGAGTATGAAGGCAGGTGTTGAGCAGCGCTTCTGGAGTCCAAATCCCGCACCAAATAGAGGATTTGAGGAGTTGGGCTAAGGTAGGCAGGTTTTCTGTTCGCACGCAAAGGCCTATATTTGTCACGCCTTTAACAAGGATTGTGGAATTTAAAACTATACGCTTTGACGAAAGCAGATGTTGTTTCCGAAGTCGCTTCTCAAACAGGTTTAGAGAAGGTAGATGTTCAGGAGGTCATTGAGAGTTTTTTCAGTGTACTGAAGGATAACATGAGCCAGGGAAATAACATCTATTTCAGGGGTTTTGGCAGCTTTGTGGTAAAGCGGCGGGCTCAGAAAATCGGACGGGACATTGCCCGGAACCGATCCAAAGTTATTCCACCGCATTATGTGCCCAGCTTTAAGCCTTCCAAGTCTTTTGCAGAGCGGGTAAAACAGAACGTATCCGATGACGGCAGTCAGCAGGATTAAAAGGTAAGGGTATGAAAACTACCTTCAAGGTTATTCAGGTAGTACTGGTTGTGGCTATTGTGGGGCTCACCTTTTTGATCTTCCTGCGGGGGAATGAGAGCTCCTCTACGGTGACGAAGAAGGAGAACGACCTTGATAACCCGCAGCGCCAGGCTGCAGCACAACAGCAGGCCAGCACCACCTCTACAGCCGACTTTGACTTTGAAAGCTATAAGCAAAAGCGCCTGAATGCCCTCTCCGACTCCGCCCAAAAAGCTTATCTGAACCTGAGTGAATCAGGCTCCGGCACCGCTGATACAGCAGAGGTGCACAACCGGGTTCAGTTCTGGAAAGGGGAGTCTTATCCAGCACTAGCCGGTTATTTCCAGAAGCAGTTGGCACAAAAAGCAGGCGGCCCTCAGGCGTGGACCAGGGCTGGTAACTTCTTTCAGCAAGCTCAGAAGGAAGTCACGGATTCCGTTGTGAAGCAGGTTGCTATCAACCAGGCCATGACCTGCTTCAAAACTGCCCTTAACCGAAAGCCTAAAAGCCTTGAAGCCAAAGCTGGTTTAGCCTTAACCTACATTGAGGGCAAGCAGCAGGTGATGCAGGGAGTTAGTCTGCTGAAGGAGATTATTGAAGTGAATCCCCGGCACCGGAAGGCCCTGTTTTACCTGGGAATGCTATCGATCCGGTCAGGGCAGTACAAGAAAGCCCGTACCCGTTTTCAAAAGTTGGTGGAGATCCAACCGCAAAACCCATTTAATCACCTTTATTTAGGTAATGTTCAAGAGCAGCTTGGTAACAAAGAAGCTGCCCTGCAGGAATTCCGCAAGTATCAGAAGCTGGTGAACCAGCCGAAGCTGAAGGCCAATGCGGAGGAAAAAATCAATGCGCTAAAGCAATCGCAAAAAAATTAATCCTATGCCAAGCGGTAAGAAAAGAAAGAAGCAAAAGATCAATACCCATAAGCGTAAGAAGCGTCTACGCCAAAACCGCCACAAGAAGCGTAAGTAGTCGCGCCTTTTCACCCCTGTGCTGAAGGTTTTTATTTGAAAGAAGTACGGAGTTCGTGTCGGGTTTAACGCTCGTTTGACCTGAAAAGGCCGAGTCCTGTATCGGACAGGACGATCCCTGCTCTTTACTTATGTTCTGCTGTATGGACTTTACCCCACGTGTGTACCTGCAGCCGCCAACGTTAAAAGAGGGAGGTGGTTTTGAACCGGGAACTACTTATCCAGTCCTCTTCCAGCGGCTCACAAATAGCCCTGCTTGAAGAGCAACGCTTAACAGAATTCCACGAGGAGACCATGAATGAAGGTTTCCTCGTAGGTGATATATACCTTGGGAAGGTTAGAAAAACCTTACAGGGCCTTAATGCAGCTTTTGTTGACATCGGTCATGAGAAGGATGCGTTCCTGCACTACCTTGATCTGGGCCCTAATTTTCCCACACTGATCGATTTTGTGGACAAGGCCTATCGCCAGCGGCTGAATACCAGCCGGCTTGCCCGTTTTAAATTCAAGGATGAGCTTGATAAAAACGGCAAAATCACTGATGTGCTGCAGCCACAGCAGCCTATCGTGGTGCAGCTGATGAAGGAGCCTATCTCGACCAAGGGGCCCCGTATGAGTTCTGAGCTGACCATCGCAGGCCGCCTGATCATCCTGATCCCCTTTAAGGACAGTATCTCTATATCCAAGCAAATCCGCGATAAGAAGGAACGGGAACGACTTCGCAAGGTTATCGGGGGGATTAAGCCGAAGAACTTCGGTGTAATCGTAAGGACCGTAGCCAGCAATAAGAGCGTCCAGGAGCTGGAGGATGACCTCAGCCATCTGCTTAGCAAGTGGGATGAGCTTTTTGTCAATCTTAAGCAGCACAAGCAAAAGCTCTACGGAGAGGCAGACCGGGCTTCTACCATGCTGAGGGACTTGCTCAACGAGTCCTTCAATAAGATCGTGGTGGATGATAACAAGACCTATTCGCAGCTTAAGCGCTACATTAACCAGATCGACCCCAAGCACATTGATATCCTGACTCATTACAAGGGCAGCGATCCGGTTTTTCACAACTATGCTATTGACCGGCAAATCAAGTCCCTGTTTGGTAAGACGGTTAACATCGGAGGTGGTGCTTACCTGGTAATTGAGCATACTGAGGCTATGCACGTCATTGACGTGAACAGCGGGAGCAAGCGTACTAAGAATGTCAGTCAGGAAGACAATGCCGTCAAAACCAATATGGAAGCAGCAGATGAGATCGCACGTCAGCTGCGCTTACGGGATATGGGCGGCATCATTGTGCTGGACTTCATCGATATGAAGGATGCGGAAAACCGCAAGCAGGTATACGAGCACATGCAGAGCCTGCTGAAGCGGGACCGGGCAAAGCACAGTATCCTGCCGATATCCAAGTTCGGCATCATGCAGATTACCCGTCAGCGAGTACGACCGGAGATCTCGATATCCACAGCAGAAAGCTGCCCTGTTTGTAAAGGAAAAGGCGAGGTTAACCCCACTATTCTGCTCATTGAGCAGTTAGAACATGAAGTAGCTAACCTGATCAAAGAGGATAACCACCGCTACTTGCTTCTTAAGCTCCACCCTTTTCTTTACGCATACCTGACCTGCGGACTTATTTCGCTGCGCCTCAGATGGATCTTCAAGTACCGGACCTGGATTCAGGCGAAGCCGGTTGAGGACCTGTACCTCAATATTTTCTACATCGAAGGGAAAGACGGCCAGAACCTGCTGGCCCATCAGTAGCGTAAGCGGGATAAGGCTGCCCCCAAGGGTATAAATCACTACTCTTCCTTACGGACATAGCCTTCAACATAGAGCAGCCGGAGCGGGCCACTTACTGTGCTGGTATAGACTTGTATGGATTTGAAAAAAGGGCCGGGCCTGTTATCGGAAAAGTATGTTACTTTAATGGTACCGGTATCCCCGGGGTCTATTGCCTCCTGCGGCCATTCAGGCGTAAGGCATCGGCAGGGCGTCCGCACACGGTTTATTAGCAATGGCTCACTTCCTGTGTTTGCAAACCGGAAGGTGTGGTCGTAACCGGGGCCTTGCTCAAGGGTATCGAACTGATGCTTTTGCTCAAAGAACCGGACAACTGCGGAGTCCGATTGCTGCCCGGAGGCAGGGGTAGCGGTAACCATCAGCATACCCAACAGCGTAGGAAAGGTTAACTGCCGGAATCTGCTATTTACTGGTAATACCATACATAAAAAAGGGCTGATAACACACTTAGCGTCATCAGCCCTTTGGT
Source organism: uncultured Sphingobacteriales bacterium (assembly GCA_964474835.1). GTDB lineage: Bacteria > Bacteroidota > Bacteroidia > CAILMK01 > CAYYUA01 > CAYYUA01. Next base: position 54,044 of record CAYYUA010000009.1, on the reverse strand, counting down.
TGTTCAGTGTAAGGATCCGGCTTAGTTACTTTGCTGAACACGTCCCTTAATGCTCAGGACGACCCGGCTATTATCCTTGATGTTCGTCTTCACAGTGATCGACTTCTGAAAGCGCCCTGTTGATCCTGCGTCATAAACGGCTTTGATGTTGGCCGTTTCCCCGGGCCGGATAGGCTTGCGCGGCCACTTGGGCGTAGTGCAACCACAGGATGGCTTTACATCCTTAAGGGTGAGGGGCGCATCTCCGGTATTAGTGAATTTAAAGCTGTAGCCGGCATTCTGGCCCTGTGGAATTTTACCGAAATCATGAGTCTTCTTCTCAAACTCAATTCCCGGTGATCCACCTTCATTACCTGCCTCGCTGGTCACCTGTCCCTGTACTGGCTGAATCAGGAGCGCTACCAACACTGCCAGACCTGCGTTAAAGAGTTGTTTGACTTGCATAGCTTTCACTTTTTTGCTGCGTTTTCCAAAAATAACAAAATTCCACTTACATCATTGCATTTCCCCTACACGTACAGCAAGAAGCTTTCCAATTGATCAGAAACGCGAAATAATCCTGAAGCGCTGTAAAAGCGCTACTCCAGTGCCCAATACCATCAAACCTACCGCCAGGTAACCAAGGTAATCGCCATACCGGGCGTAAAACGTCACCTCACTGTTGAGTGGTAAGGTCTCCCGGATAGCAGCCTTTTCCCAATAGGGCGTCCGCTGGATCACCTCACCATCCGGAAGAATGAAGCCGGAAATGCCGGTGTTAGCTGAGCGGGCAATGCTTTTACGCATTTCGATGGCACGTAAAACGCTGTAGGTAAAGTGCTGCCGGTAGCCATCCGTATCGCCCCACCAGCCATCGTTGGTAACGATCGTAATCAGGTTAGCGCCTTTTTGCACATAATCTCCTACGTAATCCCCAAAGATCGACTCATAACAAATAACCGGTGCCACTGTCAGGTGCTCTTCCAGCTGCATGACAGAGGCCTCTTCCTGGCTACCCAGGCTCCCGGATGTGCCTCCCATTTCGATAGCCAGATTCTCCAGAAAACCGAAGACGGAGGGATACGGCATCCGCTCAACACCGGGCACTAGTTTGGATTTGTGGTAAAAAACCGGGCCGCGGCTGCCATCCAAGGCTACAGCTGCGTTAAAGACATCATAATACCTACCATTGTTGTTGCGGGCCGTGGGGGTTGCCGGTTCCTGGTAGGTCACATAGCTGTTGAGGCCGGTCAGCAGGGAAAGGCTAGCGTGGGAGTCCACGAATTGATAGACCGCTTTTGCCCGGGACTGGTTTAAAAAACGGCTTTCCCGGTAATTTCCGGGCAGGGAGGTCTCAGGCCAGAGGATAAGATCGGTCTCATCCGTCATGGCTGATTTTGACAGGTTCATCAGGCTTGCCAGCTGCTGGTCATAGGCTTCCTTCCGGAATTTATCCTCATAAGGATCTACATTGGGCTGCACAGCTACTGCCTGTACCTTTCCGTCACCTTCCGTAGTTGTGGGTATAGCTGCTGACCACACCAATGGAACAAACAGCACCAGCCCAAGGCCTGTCGCCACTCCGCGCAGGCCTGTATTCCAGGGTAGCTGCCTCTTCCTGAACCAGCCGTTGATCAGCAGGAAAAGCAGTCCGTTCACCAGCCAGATCCAGAGCGTTCCGCCCAGGGCCCCCGTGTACTCGTACCACTGGATCCAGTCCGGACGGCTGGCAAAACTATTCCCCAGATTCAGCCAGGGCCAGGCCAGCTGCCAGTTCAGGTGTAGCAGCTCTAAGCTCAGCCACGACACGACCAAAATACTGAATGCCAGGGCCCACGGCCAGCGAAGCCGTGAGCGGCACCCGTGAAAGGCCGCAAAAGGCAGGGTCATCAGGGCTGAGTTAGCTATGATAGCCATTAACCCCCCTCCAACAGTAGCCTTCATGACCCAGTAGGTGGTGAAGGTGTTCCAGAGCAGCAGCCCGGTGTAGGTAACGCCCAGGTACAGCCGACCAGATGCGCTTTTATCCTGATAGAACAGTTCCTCAATCAGTAAAAAGGGCACAAAGCCTAAAAAGATCAGAGGCGTCACTGAAAGAGAGGGCCACGCCAGCCAGAGCCCGAGTGCCCCTGTTAGCGCCAGCAGAAAAACGCGGGTAAGGTTATGCCTTGCCATGAATGATCAGGACGATCTCGCCCTTGATTTTTGAGGTCGCGGCATAAGCCTCAGCTAAGCTACCGAGGGTGCCACGTACCGTTGTTTCATAGTATTTCGTAAGCTCGCGGCTCAGGGATGCCGGGCGCTCCTCCCCGAAGTGCTCAGCACATTGCTGAAGGGTCCTGACCAGGCGGTGCGGAGAGACATACAGGATAACGGTCTCGTTCAGCTCAGCAAGATAGGTTAAACGCTTTTGCCGGCCCTTCTTATGCGGCAGGAAGCCTTCAAACAGAAAACGATCAGCCGGCAGGCCTGCTTGCAGCAGTGCCGGCAAAAAGGCCGTAGCGCCCGGCAGAGCCTCTACGGGAATACCTTCCTGAATGCAGGCCCTGGCCAGCAGAAAGCCCGGATCTGAAATCCCGGGCGTACCGGCATCCGAGCACAGGGCCATGAGCTTGTAAGAGTGCTGTAGCTCTTCCACCAGTTTGGGCGTCAGCTGGTGTTCATTGTTCTGATGGTAAGCTTTCAGGCTATTGCTGATGTCATAGTGCGCCATCAGCTTCCTGGTCTGCCGAGTATCCTCTGCTAAGACCAGATCAACCTCCTGCAGGGTGGTAACACCCCGGTACGTCATATCAGCCAGATTGCCCACCGGGGTGGGAACCAGGAATAGCTTGCCCATGAAAGCCGCTTCACATCTCTATCGCAAAAATGCAGCGATTCCCTGACTTAGGAAACCACTCCGGTAGTGCCTGGTTTTGCTTCTCCCGTATATTTTCCGTTGATTTAACCTGGAGAAAAAAAGGACGGACTATGAGCAAAACGTATTATGATCCGGAAGATCTGAAGAAGTTCGGAGAAGTATCAGAGTGGAATAAGGAGTTGGCAGACCAGTTCTTTAGTTACTACGAAGCAGTTTTTAAGGAAGGCAGCCTTACCGAGCGCGAAAAAGCCCTGATCGCCCTTGCGGTTTCGCATACCATTCAGTGCCCCTACTGCATTGATGCTTATTCAGAAGCGTCCTTAGAAAAAGGCTCTAATGAGGAAGAGATGATGGAAGCAGTGCATGTAGCTACAGCCATCAGGGGTGGTGCCTCGCTGGTACATGGCGTCCAGATGATGAACAAGGGTAAGAAGCTATCGATGTAGGCGAATCCGGGAATGTGGAAGTGCCCCTAAAAGCAAGCTTATGAATGAGAAGAAATCCCTGAAAGCCCAGGATAGTGTGGTGGCGGATACGGATTACCAGCTCTCTGTTCTGAACGGAGGGCCTTTTGAGGCAGGAAAGCTCTCCACCTTTCAGCAGAAGATCAGCGAGCAGGATGATTATCCATTAAAACCCACGGGTATCGAGATCTTCCAGCTCAACCTGGGCTACATGTGCAATCAGACCTGCAAGCACTGCCACGTGGATGCCGGCCCGGACCGGAAAGAGATGATGGATACCGACCACCTGAAGCAATGCCTTGCTATCCTGGAGCGCTACCGGATTCCAACGCTTGACCTGACCGGCGGTGCTCCGGAGATGCATCCGCACTTTCGCTGGTTCGTGCGGGAAGCCAAGGCAGCAGGCGTTCAGGAGGTGATCGTCCGCTCTAACCTGACCATTATCCTGGCCAATAAGCAGTACCATGACCTGCCTGAATTTTTCAGGGAGCATGGATGCCGGGTAGTGGCATCGCTGCCCTACTACCAGCCGGATAAAACGGACCGCCAGCGTGGCAAGGGCGTCTTTGATCAATCGGTCCGGGCGCTGCAGATGCTGAATGCTGTGGGCTACGGTCAGCCTGATAGCTCCCTGATGCTGGATCTGGTCTACAACCCAGCTGGTGCTTTTCTGCCGGGTAATCAGGAGAGCCTGGAGCAGGAATTTAAGCGCAACCTCTACCAGGACCATGGTATCCGCTTCAATAACCTCTTTACCATCACCAACCTCCCGATCAGTCGCTTCCTCGCGTTCCTGCTGGCCAGCGATAACTACGAGGCGTACATGGAAAAGCTGGTTAGTGCCTTCAATCCCGCAGCCGTTAAGGGTGTTATGTGCCGGAATACCATTTCAGTAGACTGGGACGGGCGGCTCTATGATTGTGATTTTAACCAGATGCTGGCCATTGGTGTGGACAAGGAGGCTCCCCAGACGCTGGACACCTTTGACCTGGATGCCCTCAACAACCGGGAGATCCAGACCAATCAGCATTGCTTTGGCTGCACGGCCGGGGCCGGCTCCAGCTGTCAGGGTGCAACTACATAACTGTTGCGCCTTCAGGCAATACCAGAGCAGCCTGCGATTTTTGCTACCTTTGCGGCTTAGCTCAAAACCTATTTTATGACAATCTTCAAGCTCTCGGCTTTTAGCCTTACCATCCTTGCTTTTACCTTCACCGGCTGCCAGTCGTCTGGTAACAGCGGCGGCAACAGTAGTACTTCCGAGGATATCAGCATTGAATCCACTACTGACAGCATGAGCTATGTTCTTGGTAAGAACATGCATGAGAATTTCAGTCAGCAGGGCATCGAGATCAATGAAGAACTGGTAGCTAAAGCGCTGAAGGATGCAGCCAATGAGCGGGACACCCTTATAGCTGAAGAAAAAGCTAAGCCCCTGATGCAGCAGTTTCAGCAAAAGGTAATGCAAAAGCGCCGCGAGCAAATGCAGCAGCGCAGGCAGGGTCAGGGCGGCCAAGGTGGTCAGTCACCCCAGGGTGGCGGCCAGCGCCAGCAGCAGCTGAAAGAAAAGCTGAAGAAGAAGCTGGAGGAGCAGCAGCAGAAGCAATCCGGTGACGGCAGTTCAGACGGTGGTGGTCAGCAGTAATCTGTAAAGATTCACAGCAGGTCTTTGATTATGGGTTATACGGCCCTTGACCTGCTGTGAGCTCCTGAACTCAATGGCGGAAACAGACGCTGACGAGCTGGGGTATCGCTACTTTCTTCTGAATAAGCCCTACGGTTATATTTCCCAGTTTACCAGTCCGCACCGCAAAAACCGGAAGCTTGGCGAACTGTATCCCTTTCCACGGTCAGTTCAGCCAGTGGGGCGCCTGGATAAGGATAGCGAAGGCCTTTTAGTGCTTACTAATGATGGTGCACTGCATCACCGGCTACTCGATCCAAGCCATGGGCATGAGCGGGAGTACTGGGCTCAGGTGCACGGCCAGCCCACGGCTGCAGCACTCGAGGCGCTTCAGGCAGGCGTTACTATCAGTATTGAGGGGACAACCTTTCACACGCGCCCGGCCAAAGCTGCTGTTCTGGATCCACAGCCCACACTGCCGCCAAGGGGTAAACCCCTTAGTGCGCGCGGACCTTATCCAACCCCATGGATCCAGCTCATTCTGACTGAAGGTAAATACCGCCAGGCCCGTAAGATGACCGCTATGGTTGGTTTACCAACCCTGCGCCTGATCAGAAAGCGGATTGCCGGGCTGACGCTGGATTTTGATGAAATTCCGCTGGGTTCAGTGCAGGCCGTAAGCGGTGAATGGCTCTACCAAGCCCTTTTCGGAGAAGCACATGACAACCGCTCTGCCTGAGCGCAGCTTCCTCAGCCCATGATGCCCGTCAAATATCACCTTATTCCCTTCAGCAGTCTTTTTTACGCGGATCTGGTACAGTTAAGGCAGGATGTATTACGAACGCCCCTTGGCCAAACACTGGAATTTGACCAGACCCGGACCGACCATACTGACTGGCATTTAGGAGCCTGCGCGGCCGGCCACTTAGTAGGTGGGGTCAGCCTGACGCCCAAAGCCTCAGGGGTACTGCGGATGCGGCAGATGGCCGTGGCGCCTGCCTACCAGACCTGTGGGATCGGCAGGAAAATCGTCAGGGCTGTAGAAAAACTGGCTGAAAGCCAGGGATACCGTTTACTCCTTCTTGATGCGCGGGAGCCAGCCCTTCCTTTCTACAAGCGACTGGGCTATGCGATAACCAGTGAAACTTTCATAAAGGCTCACATTCCTCACCGCGAGATGCAGAAGCAATTGGGTCAGGCTACTCATTCACAACCACTAACTGGCGCACCTTTTTGGCCTGTTTAGTCTGCACTTTCAGCAGGTAAATACCGGACTGGAGCGCGCCAGTTGATAACTCGAGCATCTGTTGCTTCCTAGTGGAGGCAGCCACGGTGTGTTCCCTCACTTTCTGCCCTTGGAGGTTGTAAAGTGCTATAGTTGGTGCAGCCTCCGCCTGAATTTTAACAGTTACAGCTTGCTTAGCCGGATTGGGATACAGCTTAACCGATAGCTGCTGCTCAGCTGTATCCTTACGGATGAACTCATCTACCTGATCGACAGTGCTGCTGCTGATGAGGTATTGGTCCGGATCTACTGTAATTGCTTCCACACGCTGAAACGGGAGATCCTCCAGGCTGAATTGCTCCACGGCTTCTTTAACAGGTAAGTAAACCGTGGTGTCCCTGCCCACTGCTCCGCTTAGCTGGAAAGGCACCCGTTCCAGCTGAAAAGGGCCACCCTCAGCCCCAAAGCGCCTTTGCTTAACCCGGATCCTTACTGACCGGGCGTTCTGGCTGGCCCATTCGACATCGTACACCGGGAAACCGCCTTCGTAAACCCAGTCCTCAAAATACCCGGAAAGGTCCCGATCTGCAACATCCTGCATCAGGTTGTAGAAGCCTTCAGTCGTTGCTGAGGTATAGGTGCGCTGTTTCAGGTAACGGCGGATCCCCCTGAAAAAGGTTGAGTCTCCCAGCTGCAGCCGTAGTGTTCGCAGCACATAGGCCCCCTTGGCATAGGAGAGCCCATAATTGAAGATCCGCCCTGAGCTGGGATCAGCAGGCGTGTAAACCTTTCCACCACCCTCACCCTTGGCAGCCTCCAGGATGTTGTTCCGCCAGCTCTGCCAGGTTTCAGGGTCTTCAAACCGTTTAATGGCCAGCCCTTCAAAGTAGGTGGCAAACCCTTCATTAAGCCAGATATCGCGCCAGGTACCGCAGGTAACCTTATTGCCGAACCACTGGTGGGCGAGCTCATGGGCTATAAAAACCTTACTCAGCCGGCCCATAAAGCTCATCGTCTGGTGCTCCATTGCACCCGCCATTGGTGTTTTTACATGGCCATATTGTTCTCTGGAGAAGGGATAGGGCCCAAGCAACTTCTCAAAATAGGGCAGGACCTGCTCAGTAAAGGCCAGGTCCTTCAGGTCGGTCTCTTCCGTTTCGGGGTAAACATAGTTCACAAGGGGCAGACTGTCCCGCTCAAGAGCGGATACAGCGGTAACATTACGGCTGTAGTTGGTTACTGCTACTGCTACCAGATAGGGGGCAATGGGGTAGCGATGCCGCCAGTGGTGCACAGCTTTACCATTGGTAACGGAGCGGCTAACAAGCTGTCCGTTGCTCACTGCACGATAGGTTGCCGGGGTTTTCGCATAGACGTCCAGCGAGTCTATCTTATCAGTCAGGCTTTGCTTGCAGGGCCACCAGTTCTTGGCTGAATAAGGTTGAGACAATGTCCACAACGCTGGCACATTAGCATGGGTAGACTGGTAGTACCCCTCGGTCCGGCCGGCTTGCCTGATCCGGTGGTAAGCGACAGTCAAGGAGTCGCGGTCATTGCGATCAAGTGGGTTCCGTAACTGGATAACCAGCTGGTCGTTAGCCTTCTGCTGGTAGCTCAGGCGTTGCCCGCGCTGGTATACGCTATCCACCGTCATATTCGCAGCAAAGTCAAAGCGGATTGCCTGCACGGACTTTTCGGTAGCCCTGAGCTGGGTGTGAACCTGACCGAACAGGGTGTCCTGATCCGGCTTTACCCGTAGGTTAAGGCGGTGGTAGGTTACCTCATAGCGGTAATCCGCAATCCGGCTGGCTGCCTGCTTCTGCTTTTCCAGCTGCCTGGCTTTCTGCTGAGCCAGCGGACGTGTCGTATGCTGTCCGTTAAGCTGACCCGTTACTAGTCCGCTTATGGCAATCCAAAGTGCTATAAGTACTGATTTGCTGCCCGGCCCTTCCATTTGATTGCTTTTATGCCCTGATCCCCGAAAGCATTAGTTATGCTCAGGAACAAGAAGCTTTTGCCCGGGATTCAGGGTTGGATTACGCAGGTCATTGGCTTTTTTAATCACCTTCACTGAGCTATCATACTGCTGAGCAATACTGTACAGGGTGTCGCCTTTCTTTACCGTATGCGTTCGCGCCTGACTGGTATCGCTGGCTTTTTTCGCCTGCCCTTCCTCCGCGTCACCTGCCTGCTTAGTTCTGATCTTTAGCCGCTGGCCGGGAGTTAGCTGGTTGTTCGTCAGATCATTCCGGGCTTTTAGCTGAGCAGTAGACAGGTTATACTCCTGAGCAATGCTAAACAGGGTTTCGCCTTTTGCCACGGTATGGTAAACAGCGGCTTGCTGGCCAGCTGAGGCCTGAGCCTGACTGTCAGCCCTGTCAGCCGGAGCTGCTACCCTCAATTCCTGTCCTTTTTGGATAGTGGCATTATCCAGCTTGTTCCACTGCTTTAGCTGCTCAACCGTCACCTTGTACTGGGTGGCAATCTGGTAAAGCGTTTCGCCGGCCTTCACACTGTGCTGCTTGCTGTTGCCGGTAGCAGATGACGCTGATTTGGTAGCCCTGGCGGTGCGTGGGCTGGACTCCTCTTTAGCATCAGGGTCATTATCGGGCTCGGTCAGCGTATCTGGCGTGCGCTTTTCTGATCCCGATGGGCTGGCCTCGCGCTTTTGGTCAGTGGTACTGGATTGATCGTTCCGGCTTGCAGGGGAGGGCTGAGGCGCTTGTTCAGCGGTGGAAGCCTCAGGCTTGCCAGGCTGGGCTGGTAATTCAGCCTTTGACTGCGTGGTTTTGACGGGCGTTTCCCGCACCTCCGGTTTGATGTAGCGTGTTTCTTTCAGGTGGATTTCAGCGCCTACTGCCGGCTGCTGATCGCGGCTCAGGCGGTTCATTTTGTACAGCTTATCCGTGGCAATGTTGTACCGCCGGGCAATATCCTCCATCGTCTCACCGGGCTGCACAGGATGATAGCGGGGGCGCTCTTCTGAGCTATTGTAGGTGGTTTGATTGACGGTAGCTGAGGATTGATCGGGCTCGGGCAGGGGTTCGTCCCGCTCAGTCAGCTTATCATAGCGCACTTTCTGCAGGAAGATCCGTGCCCCGACTGGCGGCTGAGCCGGTGGCTGAAGGCGGTTCCGCTTGTACAGCTTTTTCACCTTTACCCCATACTGCTGGGCAATATCCCAGAGGGATTCCTTCTCTTCCACCACGTGGTAAGAGCGAGCCGGCTTAGCTTTTTTTGGCTCCAGATACAGGGGCAAAGCCTTATCCATGGTGGCGTAGGGATCCTGGAAGTCATTGTAGGCCTTCAGCTTGCCCATGGAGGTGCCGGTCTGGCGGGCCACTTCTTTCAGGGTCTCATCACCGGATAGCTGATAAGCCCTCAGGCTGTTCTGCTTGCCTATCCTGCTGTCCTTTTCCGGAGTTTCCCGCTTATCAGCGGCCAGCTTTCCGTCCTTGTACGGCTTGTTGTAGAACTGATCAAAGTAATGGAGGTTGTGCTCTTTAATAAGCTTGATCAGAAGCTGATCATACCGCGGGTTGGTTGCATAACCCGCCTCTTTCAGCCCTTCAGCCCAGTTTTTGTAATCGTTCGGCTTTAGCTCGAAGAGCTCCGAATAACGCTGCCCTTTTACCAGGAAGCGGGAATGGTCCTGAAATGACTGCAGGGGTGTAGGATAGGTACGAAAGCATTCATTGGGCCTGTCATCGGCCATGTACATTTCGCCTCCCTCCCAGTTATCGCGGTGGCACTTAATCCCGAAATGGTTATTACCTTCTTTGGAAAGTTTACTCTTCCCATAGCTGGACTCCAGCATTCCCTGAGCCAGGGTGATACTGGCTGGAATCCCGGTACGCTTCATCTCTTTGATCGCATAGACCTTATAGCGCTCAACATACCATTTGGGCGTAAAAGGCTCCAGCTCTTCTGATACTTCGGTGGCTTCTTCCGGGATATCGTAGTCCGGATAATCACTTGGGGCTTCCGCCTTCTGCGCGGAATTGCTGCTCCCGCAGCCCTGCAGTAACACCATCAGGAAAGCTACGCCCAGGGTGCCGGTTAGCTGAACCTTCTTCAGGCGGCAGGAAGGCAAAAGACAAGGCATGCATTGACACATATCAGCAAATATACCAACTTGGCTTAGTCACTGACCTTGCGGATCATCATTAGGCCATCCCTTACTGAGAGGATTGTGTTCTCCACCCGTTCATCTGCCTGAACGTAGTCATTGAAGGCCTGCATAGCGCTTCCGGATTTTGAAGGGTTGTCCGCAACAACCTGCCCGCCATACAGCACATTGTCAGCAACAATGATCCCGTCCTGCGGGACCTTTGCCAACGCCTGCTCATAGTATGTAGTATAATTGACCTTATCAGCATCGATAAAGACCAGGTCAAACGTCTCATCCAGCTCCGGGATGATTTCCCGCGCATCGCCCACGTGCCACTGGATCCTGGACTGCACACCTGCTTTTTCCCAGTAATGGTGCACATAGGGCGCCAGATCCTCACTGCGGTCAATGGTATGGATGAGGCCATCCGCTGTCAGCCCCTCCGTCAGGCAGATAGTGGCATACCCTGTGTACGTCCCGACTTCCAGGATACGCCTTGGTCGCTGCATGGTGCTCAGCATACGCAGTAGCTGGCCCTGAACACGCCCGGATAGCATCTGGGGCTTAGAGACTTTCAGCTTGGTGGTCCGGTTGAGCTCGTAACGCACCTCATCCTCAGATGTGGTATGCTCATCAATGTATGAAGCTAACCCGTTTAGCAGTAAGCTCATAGGCTGATCATTTTTGAACATTCATAAAGCTACGAAATACTGGCCGCTTACGATAGGGCTTACTCAGCACCTGGCATATAGGTGAGCTGACTGATCCCATCCGGCTCAAAAAGCTCGGTAGCAATTCCGGACAGGTCGTCCGCCCGCACGGCATTGATATTAGCCGCATAGGTTTCGTAGTTCTGCACTTGTCCGTGGTTAAGCAGGCCGCGCGCCATGTCCTGCATAAGGGCCGGCGGGTCTTCCTCCAGCATGGAGGCCTGCCCGAGCAACTGCCGCTTGGCACGGTTAAGCTGGACCTTGCCCGGCGGCTGCTGGCGGACCTTTTCCAGCTCCTGATGAATAAGGGTCAGGCAGCGCTTGTAGTTTTTCCGCTCAGTGGAGAAATCGATTGTAAAGAGTCCGGTATCAGCATACGGTAAATAGGCCGTATCGATCTGGTAAACGTAGCCGTGCTGCTCGCGCAGGCGCAGGTTCAGGCGGGCGCTCATGTCAGTGCCGCCAAGCAGGGCATTGAGCACATGAAGGGCGTAATAGCGGGGGTCATTACGGGCGTATGCCTGTACGCCAAGCATGCAGTAGGTCTGCTGAAAATCTTTGCTAACGCACTCCTGAAAGCCCGGTTGCGGAGCTAATGGCACCTGTTGCTGGCTGGACTGACTCTGAGCTGTGCTAGCGGGTATTGGTTCCAGGTACTGACGGATTAGCTGCGCTAAGCGCCTGGGCGTCACCTTTCCTACAATAGCCACGACCATGTTTTCAGGTCTGTAATACTGCTGATGAAAGCGTTGAAGATCCGCAGGCCTAAGGCCTTCGAGGGATTCGCGTGTACCCAGGATGTTGTGGCCGAGCGGCTGCTCAGGATACTGGAGCCGGTGAAACTCATCCATCAGGCTCTCTTCAGGGGTATCCTCATACATTTCCAGCTCCTCCCGGACCACCTGCTTTTCTTTTTGCATTTCAGCTTCTGGAAAGGTTGGCTGAAAAAGCATATCGGTCAGCAGCTCCAGGGCCCGCCCGGCATAACGGCTGGGCGCAGAGGTGGTGTAACCTGTTTTATCGCGGCTGGTGTAAGCATCCACCTCTCCCCCTACATTCTCCATCCTGGTAAGGATATGATAAGGCCTCCGCTGCTGCGTGCCCTTGAACACCCCATGCTCCACCAGGTGTGCCACCCCGTTTTCTGAGGGCTGCTCGTGGCGGCTCCCCACATTGACCATCACCCCGCAGTGCACCAGCCGGGAGTGTGGTAAGCGGTGATACAGTACCCGCATCCCGTTGGCTAAATGAAATACCTCAGGCTGTTTGCCTGCCATGCTCGTCTGCTTTTAAACCATTAAAAAGGGGATGCCGCCTGTTAGCAGCATCCCCTTATCCTGACTGGTACCAGAGGCCAGCTGTTCTGAGGAGGCATTAGCTTCCGGCGTGCGCATCCATCTTCTCAGCCAGCTTCCGGTCCTTATCCGTTACCACGCCACCCTCATCGTGGGTGGTTAGTTCCACATGTACCGTGTTGTACACGTTCTTCCATTCCGGGTGGTGCTCCATTTTTTCAGCTTCAATGGCGCAGCTGCTCATGAAGCCCCAGGCTTCGGTGAAGTTGTTGAACTTAAAGGTCTTCTTTAGCTTGTTATCTTCTTCTTTCCAGTCGCTCATAGTTACGCTGTTTTTAGGTTTAAACGATGCAAATAACACAAGGTTGGTGGGTCTTTCAGAACCCCTCGGTGTAATCAACTAAAAGCTGAAAAGCCTCCTGGTAGTTCTGGTAAGGAAGGGCCTCCGCATCATCTTTCGGATCGTGGTAATGCGGATAATCAGCCATCAGGTAGCAGAAAAATGCCGGCACTCCTTTCTGCGAAAAGAAGTAGTGATCACTGTTGGCAGCGCGCCCCCGGGCTTTGAGCTCCGGAAGGTAACCATGGGCCTGGTTTACCCGCTGCAGGCGCTGAAAAGCTTTCTCGTGAACCCGGCCATTCACGGCCATCATCCCTTTTTCGCCTGAGCCGAACAGATCCAGGTTCAGCAGGAATTTGATCTTATTCAGCGGGAAGAACGGATTCTGAGTATAGTGGCGGGATCCCAGCAGGCCCGCTTCTTCCCCGGTAAAGGCCATGAAGGCAAGGGAGTACTCGGGCTTGTTGCCGGGCCTGGAGAAGTAGCGGGCCAGGTTCAGCATCATGGACACGCCACTGGCATTGTCATTAGCACCGGGAAAATAGGTTTTCCCGCCCATCCGGCCCAGATGGTCGTAGTGAGCGGAAAAAGCAATGAACTGACCGGGTTTCTTCTTCCCTTCAATGTAGCCGATGACGTTCTGAGTGGGCTGGAAGGTTTCGTACTGCTGCTCTACTTCCAGGTGCACCATCTGTGGTTTCCGGGGTGCTGCTTCTTTCCGGACTTCCAGCACTGGGTAGCTTTTAGCCGAGGTACCTTTACCCCACGATAGCTTGCCCGATTTCAGATAGATCAGCGCGCCAGCTTCCATTTCATTGCCACGAATGGCCTCGTAATTGGCGCTGTCCTCATAATGCTGGAAAGTATCTTTATTAACGATAGCACACTTGTTGGAGAGGTCCAGATCCGCCAGGGAGTCAAAGGCTTCCGCATTGCTGAAAAGCCGCGGCTTCAGGCTTACAGCGCCCATGAAGCGCTTTGTTTCGGTACCGCCGGACTCTGGTTTCACAAGGTAATCAATGCCGGGGTCTAACTCGCGCCCATCCATCTTCAGAAACATAGCTCCGGGGAACTTATTGACCTCAAAGCGAAAGGACTGCTCGTAGGTTCGCCTGCCCTGATACTTAAACCGCCTAACCCCATAATCCCGGAACTTGGCTTTCAGGTAGTTAGCGGCCTTCTGCGTGCCATTGTTAACATACCCACGTCCCTCCATTGCCGGAGAACACAGCGTATCCACGATCCGCCGGGCACTTTGCATGGCTGCCTCCTGGGCGGCCAGCTCTTGCTTCTGGCAGCTTGCCCCCGATAACCCTATCAACAGGATAAGGGAAAGCTTAAGCTGCTGATGCAGATCACACTTCCAGCACATGATACTGATACCTTTCAATAACCGGATTAACCAATAGCTCCTTACATGCTTTTTCTACCATAGATTCAGCCTCAGCTTTATCCTCAGCTTCCAGGCTGAGGGTCATGTGCTTACCCACCCGCACCTGCTCGATCGCTTGCAGGGAAAGGTCGTGAAGCCCATTGGTCACGGCTTTGCCTTCCGGATCGAGTAGCTCATCCAGGGGCATGACGTCTATTTCAGCGCGGAACTTCATGTAGCGGTATTTTTCATCGTCATTGAAACCACGATATACAAACCTATGAGCAGGGGAACCGCTGCAAAAAACAGCAAAGTCACCAGAATAGCACTGACGCCCAGAAAGGCCCATTTCACCTGATTGCCCTGCCACCCATAGTGCTCGAACTTCAGGTTAAAAAAGGCCAGGTTACTCACCATCAGCAACGGAATGATCGTCATCACGCCCAGTAGTGCCCACGGGTTCAGGATGTAGGTGCTCAGGTAAATGGAACGATAACCGATCACCAGCAGGTCATACTCTATGATTAGCGGCAGTGTTCCGATCAGAATACCTGCAGCCGGGGCTGGTAGGCCCCGGAAGCCTTTTTCTTCAGCACCCGATAGGTTGAACCGGGCCAGCCGATAAGCCGCAGCCATCGGCATTAGGAAGGCTAAAAGCCCGAGCCAGGGGGAATTCAGGAAGTAAAAAGCTGTGGCCCAGTTGCTGTTAGTCTTAAATACCAGAATTACCAGAATCAGCCCGGGCAACACGCCAAAGCTGACCAGATCAGAGAGGGAGTCCAGCTGCTGCCCTTTTGGGCTCTCTACCCGTAGCAGACGGGCAGCCAGGCCATCGATCAGGTCAAAGCCGGCAGCCGCCAGCAACAGCCAGCCGGCCAGCGCCAGATCCCCGTAAGCCACATTCAAAAGCCCCACGAAGCCGCAGAAGAGGTTGCCAAAGGTTAAGGCATTCGGGATATAGGGCTCGATTTTTAGCAACGACAGGGCTTTTTGGCGTGCGTGCAAAATTAGGAAATTCCCAATGTGGGCTTACCAGCGTGGCTCTATTCGTACTTTATCACTCGCATTGTTCAGCTGTTTTTATTCCAATAAACCACCGCAAAGGGCTCATGGCTAAAAACCTGATCATCACCGCAC
>CAYYUA010000009.1:27922-38827 GCA_964474835.1 uncultured Sphingobacteriales bacterium | reverse complement strand
ATGCTTTTGCAGGGTTATCATGTAGTGATCAGCCCATTGGCGGATCAGCGGCCAGTGCGCCACGCGTTCTTCTATTTGGCGCAGGGCTGCGTACAGCCTCGGCAACTTCTTCGGGAATCGGGTCATGTGAGGCTGTGGCACCAGGCTACCCAGGGCTGAAAGCCCCACCTGCCGGAAGCCAGCGGGAAAGGCTTTTCGCACCTGACGGGGCGTGTAGTACCAGGTATCAAAAAAGGTCCCCTCGAGGTGCGCAGGAGCTTTTCCACCAAGGCGCCTGAGGGCCAGGCGGCCCTGGCCGCGCAGCAGGTAGCTCAGTTCCCATGGGCATACGGGTGGCATAATAACCAGAACAGCCCTTCCACCGGGCTTCAGCAGGTGTGCCAGCGGCTGAAACACTTGCGCCAGGTCCGGCGTGCAGTTCAGCCCACCGAAGTTGGAAAAGACCAGGTCAAAAGGGCCCGCGTCAAGCTGCTCCAGCTGATGGAAGTCCAGCTGCACAGCCGATAGCCGGCCTTGCAACTCCGGCTGCCGGGCTTTCGCTTTTAGTTCCCGGCACATCCCCTCTGCCAGCTCGGTGGCTGTCACACTTCGCTCCTGCCGGGCCAGGAAGGCGGCATCCATTCCTGTACCTGCATTGAGCTCAAGCACCTGCTGACCAGGTTGTGTAGCGTGCAGAAGCTGTTGCCGCACGCGCTGCCGGATATAACGGATGATCGGGTTGGCTTCCTCTTCTTCCTCAAAATGCGGGCTTTGCCGTGTGAACGCTTCGGTGGCTGTATTCCGGGGCATCATGCGGGGCTTTGGTGAACACTGACCGGTGCAAAACGCTGATAGATCCTGGTGTAGTCAGCTACTGTATGGCGGACCGGATACGGGGTAGCAGGTGGAAAAGGCGCCTCCTGTAGCAGCTTAGCGGTTGCTTGCCGGAGGCCTTTTTCATCTGAGGCTACGTGCCACTGCCCAGAGGGCTCAGCTATTCCGGTGGCAAAAGAAGCAATGCCCAGGCCATGAGCCAGGGCTTCGAGGTACACCAGCCCGAAGGCCTCATACCGGGCAGGGTGAACCAGTACGCGGGCCTGTGCCATAGCCTCGTGAACCGCTGTACGGCTGCAGTGGCCGTAGAAGGTAACGTGAGTGCTAATACCGAGCTGCCCTGCAAGCTTCCAGAGGTATGGCTTCTGATCCCCATCCCCGATCAGTACGACCCTGAGCTGCGGAAAATCCGGCACCAGCGCTGCGGCCAGGCGAAGCAGCACCTCAAACTGTTTATTGGCCGTCAGGTTGCCTACCCCGAGGATATCGAGGCTTCTGTCGTACTCATCAGTTGACAGGGTTTTACCCAGCCCCCAGGGCACCATTTCCTGCACAGCAAGCCCGCAATGGTGCGCGTCAGTGGCCTGCCGCTCACTCACCGCAATTACCGGATGTTTCCGGATGAAGGGCTTATACCAGTTGCACTCTTCCAGTTCTTTCCCCATAAGCGTGGTGAGCACCGGGAGCTGCAGCAGGTATCCCATCCAGCTGGCCAGCCAGGCGGCTTCGGTGTACCAGCAGGCATGCAGGCATCTGAGCGGCTGCAGGCTTCTGAGCAAGCGCCACAGCCGGTACCACGTGCGTAGGCGCCCGGGCAGCCTACGATTACCGCCTCCCAGGGCATAAACCGGGATGCCGTACCATTTATAAAAGCCCCTTATAAACGGATAGTGCAGACTGACGATAGTCAGAGCCGTATCCTCGGACCGAGCTTGCGCATATACCCAGTCCTGCAGGGCTGGTATGCAAGTGGTGTCTTCCTCATCTGCCGGGAAGCCTGGTGTGATCAGGGCCACGTGCCGCACTGCACCAGTTTTCTCTTGATCCTTATCCGCAGCTTCGGCTGTTGTTGTTTTGCTTTCGTTCAAGCTAACTTTTTCCTTGCTTGAAAGGTATGGAAAAGCCCAGACTCCCGCACTTTTTGCTCACCGGGCTGATAGCCCTTATCCTGATGGCGGGAATTTGTAGCCTGACGGGGTTTAACGGGCTTTACGGCCAGGATGCGCACGCCTACACGCAGCATGCGCAGAAGATTCAGGCCTTCTGGCTCACCGGCAAACCGCTGCCCTCGTTTTTCTGGCCTATTGGCTACCCGGTGATGGGCGCAGCCACTGGAATCCTGGTGCCCGGGATCCCGGGGACACAGCTGTTCACCATGTTAGCGCTTGCCGGGAGTCTTGTCTACTTTCAGCTATTGCTTCAGTACGCTTATCCAAAAACAGGATGGCGGATCGTGGTCTACAGCCTGCTGGCCTTCCTGATGGCGCCTTACGTGCTAAGAGCCGGGTTAGTCGCCATGGCGGATATCCCGGCCCTATTCCTGAGCCTTGGAGCCGTTTATCATACGTTTCAGTTTCGCCAGCATCCGGTGTGGTTTCATGTGCTGATCGCAGGCTTTTTGGGCGGATTGGCGGTATTTACCCGGTATGCGGCAGGATTGGTGCTGCTCATGCCTGCCCTCGTTATGCTCGTCAATCTGATCAGACAGAAGCAGGCGCTGTTCTGGCTGGCGGGGTTGGCCGGGGTTGCCAGTGGCATGCTTCCCCAGTTTCTGCTGGAAGGGGTCTTCCAGACTGACCTCGGGCAGCACGGCTTTAGCCAGCAGTGGTCCCTGCTGAACCTGTTCCGGTCATCCTTTGAAAACAGCAATGGAGAATTCGATTATGCCGTTTTCAACCTGGTTTACGCGCTTTTCAACACCGGGCATCCAGCTTATCTGTTTTTCGGGATTCCGGTGCTTTTCTTTGTGCGGAAAGCTGATTTCAGGCCGTTTACGGTCAAAATCCTTCTGGCTGCTTTTGCGCTCTACGCCCTTTTTCTGGCAGGCCTGCCCTTTCAGAATAAGCGATTTCTACTGCTCAATTTCCCCTTTTGGCTTGTCGTTGCTTTTCCGGCTTTTAACCGGGGATTAAACTGGGCTGAACAGTGGCTACGCCTGAAGCCCGTGTGGCTGCTGAGCCTGGCCCTACTCGTGCAGATCGGCCTTTTTGCCCGGGTGCTCAACCCTTTCCTTGAGCGCAGCCAACTGGAACAGCAAATAGCCCAGCACTTGCAGGAGCGGTCTCCTGACCGCCTTTACACCTTTAGCCTGGATGTAGCGCTCACCACCTACAAAGTCCCCCAGAAGCTTATTAACCTTCAGCACGATAGCATCGGTGCTGCTGCAAAAGGGGATTGGGTACTCTTTAATGAGCCAGCGCTGGCTGACCAATGGCAGGGGCAGCCGGTAATGGAGCACTGGAAGCAACTGAATCAGGAATTTGAGCTGAAGCCGGTCAAAGGCTTTCCGGAAGGGTGGACCCTGTACCGCTTAACCTAAGGCTGCCTGGGAATCCGGATCCAGGGGAACGGGGAAGCCTTTTTGCCTATCAAACGCTTGAATCTGGGCCAAAAGGTATCCGGCTGGTAAAGCACTTCGTACCTAAAAGGAGCGAGCGATGCCCAGCTATGGTGATGGTAAAAGGCGTGCATGGCAGGGTGGCCCTGTTCCCTGTAGTAACGTTTCGAACGCTCATGGGCCCGGGCTGCTGAGGCTGAGCCCGGGTAAACCGGGCTATCCAGAATGTGAATGGCGCCATTGGGGGTCAGCAATGGCTGCAGCCGGTTCAGCAACTGCCCCGGATCCCGGAAATACGGGATACTGGCCTGTATGAGCACCGTATCTACCGTAAAGTTTTCAGGCGCTTCATCCGCCATGACATCCCAGTAAATGAAGGAGGCAGTAGCACCATGAAAGAGGCGGGCTGCTTGCTGTAGTTCGGTCTGGTTGATATCTGCCCCAATGTAAGTGTGGCCAAGCTGGGTAAGGTGGGGTGCCAGCCAGCCATTGCCGCAGCCAAGATCGAGGATCCGGCTGGGGTCACAGGCTTGAAGGTAGGGATACAGCCTCTTGAACGTGTCAGCCCGGTAGCGCCATTCCGAAGCCCGGGAGTGTGCTAGGGGCAGAAAAGGAAGCTGCTTTACCTCAGCATCGGTTAGCAGGCGCTGCTCAGCTGAGCGTACAGCCGTGTACTCGGCTTCAAATGCCTGGCTACCGGGAGTTGACCAATAGCTGATGGCTTCCTGTTCCAGGGTTTCCCTTGCCATTACGGGTTTCGCGGTTCTAAAGCTTAAGCTGCCTTGGCCAGGCGCTTCAGCTGGAGGCTGTGATACCAGGCAGCTAACCGGTACAGGGGCATCCGGGCGGCCTGCTTTACCCATTGCGCAGAAACCTTAGCAGGCTGCTGCAAGCCTTCCCTGAGCTCCTGGCCGCTTTGCTTACTGCGGTACAGCCGGTGAACGTAGCGGTGCAGCTCCCGGTAAAAAGCCTGGGAATAGGTGCTGCGGAACATCATGGCCAGGTCATCGGACTCGGCCCAGTTCGCTTTCTCCTGCAGGTCATCCTTCACCTTTTCGTAGAACTTCGTGCCAGGCAGTGGATAGGAGATCGAAACGCCAATGTCGTGCGGCATACAGTCCAGCAGCATGCGGATAGTGGCGTCAATATCCTCGCGCTCTTCGCCCAGGTAGCCGAACTGCAGGAAGAAGGCCATCCGCATGTTGTTGGCCTTAACCCGCTCGCAGGCCCGGTAGATCTGCTCCACCTTTGTACCCTTCTCCATGGCGTCCAGGATCTTCTGAGAGCCGGACTCTGCCCCGATCCAGACCTCCTCGCAACCAGAGGCGGCAAGGGCTTCTGTGGTATCGCCTTTCAGCAGCAGGTCAGCGCGCGACTGGATGGTGTAACGGATCGTCAGGTTGCGCGCCTGGATGGCCTCATTGAACTCCTGCACCCAGTTAGGCTTTAGCCCGAAGATGTCATCCGTGATCCAGAGCCGGTCCGGGCTGTAATGGGCTATCAGGTAAGCGATCTCATCAGCCACTAAGGCCGGAGAGCGGGAGTTGTACCGGTTGCCATAGATAGGCTTGGCACACCAGTTACACTTAAAAGGGCATCCGCGGGTGGTGGACACATTCAGGGCAAAGTAGCCGTGGTGCTGGTACCAGCGTTCCTGGTAGGCCGGCATATCGATCAGATCCCAGGCGGCCATTGGCAGCAGGTCCAGCTGCTTGAGGGGCTCTTTGCCGCCTGTATGACGCAGCTGCTCATTTTCGTAAAAAGCCAGGCCTGCAATATCCCCGGGCTGCGGGGCAGCGCTGTTCAGGTTGTCGATCAGCGCTTTGAGGGTCATTTCGCCCTCGCCCAGGATCACGTAATCAGCCCCATTCTGCAGGTATTGGTCGTAGTGGTCGGTAGAATCGGAACTGCAGACGATCACAGTAGCCCCGTGCTGCCGGGCCCGCTGAGCCATGTCAAAAGCAGCGTGGCGCATCCGGGTCAGGCACATCTTGGTAAGGTAGTTAAACCCATCATCAAAGACCACGAAGTAGGAAGGCTGCGCTTCAGCCAGGTAAGCCTCTACCTGGTGCGGGCCTTCAGCCAGCATACTGTCAAACAGATCAACCGTATGGCCGCCTCCCCGCATCAGGGAAGCTGCTGTGATGGTCATGAGTGGAGGGAAAGGCTGCTGGGCCTCCCACTGCTTTTTATCAAAGCGAAGGAAATAGGAGTGTGAAAACAGGATATGAGACATAGGTCAGGATTTCTGGTAAAAGGGAGAGGCGAGTCAGGTTAAGGAGACTTGATGGCGGGCTTCAAAGGCGCTCACCTTGTGCTGATACTGCTCAAGTACATAGGTCTGGAAGTCGAAGTCATTTTGCTTAGAGAGGTGCTTATCCGTTTGGTGAGAAGCATTGTCCGCTTCCGGGTCTGCTGTGTTAAACTTTTGCTGCCAGTAAGTTGCGGTTCGCTGCATGCACCAGTTGTCCAGCTTCTCTCCCAGTTTACCATCGAGCAGCTTTTCGGCCAGAGGCTTCAGGATACCGGTACGGGAAGGATTCGTCCGATCCGTATTTTGCTGCTGGTGCTGGGGATAATAGGTGCTGACCCATTGGTTCTGGTGCAGGAACTCCCAGTAGAGCTGACGGTTGTACACCGGCTTAGCGGTAACGATCTCCGTTGCCGTGAAAATGTTCTGATCCTGGATCTCCAGGTGATCGGCATCAATGAAGTGGTTCAGGCAGAAGAACTTGCGCGAATTCAGCAGGAAAACTTTCTTAAAAAGGATCAGCAGCGTACGGCAGATCCAGAGCCGGCCCGGGCTGGTAACGATGAAATAGTCAATATCCCCGTCTTTTTTCATGATACCCTTCGAGAGGGAGCCGGAGATCATGACGCCCTTCACGTAGGGAAAGCGCCCGATGAGCCAGGAAAACCAGCGGGCCCAGCGCCAGTAACGGTTGCCGCGTGTTGTATCAGCCTGGCGGTTAGTGACTTTCCGGGCCTCACGCCCCATGTAGTAATACCCCTGATGTTCGCGAATAAAGCCCCGGCTCATCAGGCTGGCCAGGGCCTGCTGTCTTTCTGTTTGGCTAGCCCGGTCACTCAGGCCCTCCTGTAGTTCAGGGGCGGTCAGGGGAAAGCTGAAAATGTCGTAATAGAGGAGCATTTTCAGGATGTGCTGCTCTGCCCGGGACAGGCATTGCCCGGTTGCTGGTTCGGCTACTTCATTCATAGGCAGGATTCAATCATATACAGGCTTCTGGCTTCCTCAGAGGGGCTGACGGTAGCGCCCTTCAGCTTTCAGGGTCTGGTAGTAGGGGCGAAGGCGGGTATCCATGGCCACCAGAAACGCCACTGCCCCCCATAGCAGCACAGCGATTTTGGCCGTATGCGAAAAGTTGTTCACAACCCCGTGTGCCAGATAGCCGACCAGGCCCGCAATGACCAGCGTGGCCATCCACCGCAGATCCCGGGATGCTGCATTGTAAACTACGCGGGTGCCACTGATGATAGCTGTGATAATGGCTCCAAGCCAGGTAAAAAGGCCGGGAAGCCCACTTTCGGTCAGCACTTTCAGGTATTCTGAATGAGCGCCACCCCGCTCCCCATGGTAAGAAGAGATCCGCGTAAGATCCTGAGGCATTTGGTAAGGCCCGTACTGAAACATATACGTACCAGGCCCGAAGCCCAGAACCGGCTTATCAGCCGTCATGCGGAAGGCACAGAACCAACGGTTCAGGCGCTCTTTGTTCGAAACGCTGGTGGTAATATTGGTAGTGGAGCGGAGGTGCTTACCAAAATCAGAACTCCGCGTGGCCTCATTTCCCCTCATCTGCGTCCGCAAGCTTGATTGATAGATGCCAACTAATATAAGCAACCCAGACAGGCCAAGCAAAGCATACCGCAAGCGAAATCGCAACTGCAGGTAGGCCAGGGCTGCCGTCAGCACCAAAACACTAAGCCAGGCTGCCCGGGAGTAGGAAAACAGTACACCAACCAGTAACAGACCTGAAGCCCCGATGATGACTATTCGTGGAAGCTGGCCCTTCAACCGCCTGCTAAGCAGCGCCAGCCCTCCGATGACAGGCAGTAGAAATGCCAGAGTGGCGCCATACATGGTATGGTCGCGAAAAAAAGGGTCGACCGCTACCTTGCTAGCCTGCTGATGAAAGTTGTATTCGCTGTGCTGAACAAGGGCATAGACAATGACACCCAAAACCGAAAGGCCATAGGCCCAGGCTGCTTGCCGCAGGTCAGCCGGCCGCCGG
This sequence comes from uncultured Sphingobacteriales bacterium, assembly GCA_964474835.1. Taxonomy (GTDB): domain Bacteria; phylum Bacteroidota; class Bacteroidia; order CAILMK01; family CAYYUA01; genus CAYYUA01. The sequence goes on along the minus strand of CAYYUA010000009.1, from coordinate 31,204 downwards.
AGCAGATCAGCTGCCACCAGGTAAAAGACTAACAGGAACAGGAGTTGGATCAGCCAGAATTTCGCAGAAACCAGCAGCATGGTGCTGGTCAGGGTAGTAATGGTTAGCCAGAGCATATAGGCCAGGAGCCACAGGCTAACCGGATGCTGATAGACAGCAGATTGTAAAAAACCACCTCTTAGGAAATTAAGCAGTGCCAGCCCCCCGATTCCGGCCACCAATAATTCGCCGGGTAGCGAGAGCCCGACACTGCCAAGCAGGTTCTCCACTTTAACAGACCAGGGCAGCAGGGCTAGCAGTACCAGGTAAAAGATGCTTAGCTGGTAAATTGCCAGGTAAACCAGTACTACACTTGCTGAGAGCCCGGCAATAGCCAGGATACCCCAGATCTGGCCCATTGCTATCGCCCCCATGGCAAGGGCCAGGTATCCCAGAAAGGCCAGGATCAGCCAACTGTCGGGTAATTGCTGCTTGAGCTTCTCCATCAGGGAACTAGGCTTGCCGGAAGCGTTCGCGAATGACGAGCAGGCTAGCCGCAAAGCCAATGGTCAGGAGACCAGTAGCACCAGCTGTAAGCCCTTGTCTGGGGGCTACCGGTTTAGGATCAGGCTCGGCCGGACTAATGACATAGGACTCAGCAATTGGCTTGCGGTACTCCTGAAGCGCCTTTTCGTATTTGGTTTTCACCGCATTGAGCCGGTTGAGCTCGGCCTCAAATGCTTTTCGCTTACGCCTGAGCCGCGTGCTGGGTGCGCTGGACTCATAGGCTGCAGTAATATTTTGGATCCGGCGCTTAAGATCATTCAGCAGCTCCACCTGGATGTCCATAGCATTCTTAAGCTCGCGGTATTGCTGCTGAAGGGGAAACAAGGGTTTTAGTTTTTCCCGGTAAACCTTCTGGCTTTGGGCATAGCCTTTTGCACGGGCTTTAGCCTTCAGGCGCAGGGTGTCATCAGGGGGCAGCTGTTCCCGGAAAACCTCCAGCTGAGCTTTTGAGCGCTGCCTTTTGGCATTGGCCTCAGATAGCTGTTTCCTGAGTGCCTGAATACGGTTCGGAAGGTTGTAGGCATTGGCCTGCTCCCGCAGATCCTGCAGTTGCGTTTGGAGGCCATCAATTTCTGCATTCTTCCGGTCGATCTTAGCCCTGAGCTCGTTCACGGCTCTGTCAGCGCTCTGCTGCTTCAGTCGCATCAGGCTGGCCATCAGGCTATCTACTTCCCGCTGTTTCGATCGGTACTGCTTTTCAATAGAGGTTAGTAAGCGCCTGACGTTCTGCTTGAGCAGGCGGGCCTTCAGCTGATCTCCGTGGTCGATCAGCGCATTGGCCATTTCAGCAGCCACTTTTGGATCCTGATCCCGCACGGTGGCTTCGATCGACATGAACTCGGTGCGATCCAGGTTAACATTTTGCTGATACTGGCTATAAAGCTTCTGGCGCCATTCCGGCTTACTGGTATCGATCCCGTAGTGCCGGATCAGGTTAAACCCGGCAATCAGGGAGTCCCGGATGCGATTGGAACGCAGAACCTCCATAAACCGGTCGGCATCCACATCATAGCCAAACTCCTGAAAATCCAGAATGTCCGCATTGTTTTTCGGGTTAGTGGCGTACAGCTTAACGGTTGATTCATACTGCCGGGGCTGCAGGCTGGCTGCTGCCCATCCCCCTACAGCCGCTACAATTCCCAGGATGAGTAGCAAGTACTTATAGTTCCACAACAAATCCAGAAGCCATCCGGAGCTGTACGCATCGGTCTTGTTTGCCCTAGAGCTCATATTTCTGCGAAAAGGTATCGGGTATTCATGGTTTGGGAGGGCCAGCGCTGAGGTATGCCATTGCAATGTTTACTTACCGACAAAGAACACCTATCAAATAAAAAAGGTGACCTCTAAGTTCAGAAGCCACCTTTCAAACAGCTATCCGCAGAAAACAGAGATCCTGTACTTACTGGGGCGGCCCTTTCGGCATCAAGGGCCGGAAGGTCATTTCATTGATCAGGAAGTTATCGTGGGTCTGGAACAGCCGGACGAGTTCCAGTGCCACATCCTCCGGCCGCATCATGTTGGGATTGGGCTCCATACCGGGGGCATTGTCAAAAAAGTTGGTCTGAACAGAGCCCGGGAAGACGCAGGTTACTTTCACGCCATAATCGCGCACCTCTTTAAACAGGCAGTCCGAAAAACCGCGCAGGGCGTATTTGGTCCCATTGTAAGCGGTACCCTGCGGCTGCCCCTGAATACCTGCTATAGAGCCAATGTTGATGATATGCCCGTACTGCTGCTCCTTCATGTCAGGCACTGTGAGCTTAGTGGTGTAGAAAGGGCCGTGGACGTTGGTCTGAAAGATGTCGTGCCATTCCTCCACCGTGAATTCCTCTACCGGCTTGAAATTGCCATAGCCGGCATTGTTGATCAGCATAGCCGGGGATTGCCCGAAGTCCCGCTTGGTCAGGTTATAGGCCCCTTCCAGAGAATTATAATCCTTCACATCCGCCTTGTAGAATTTAAACTGCTCGTAGTTCAGGCCTTCAGGTTCGGTCCGGCCCCAGCCAGCTACCTTGGCGCCCTGTTCCAGAAGCTGATGGGCTACATGATAACCGATTCCACGGCTTACGCCGGTGATGATGGCTAATTGGTTGTTGAGTTCCATGTTAAGCGATTGGTTAACGGTTATTGGTTTGGTTGAAAAGCGTACACAAAACGATCAGCCCCCTGCAGATCCGGCATAACTGACACATCAGCAAAGCCCTGCTGCTGAAGCAAGCCTGCCACTTGCTGAGCATAGGCAGCATTGACCTCCAGGGCGAGCTGTCCATTTCCACAAAGATAAGCAGCAGCGAAGTGTGCAATGGCACGGTAATACTTCAGGGGATCAGCATCCGGAACATAGAGGGCTTCTGCAGGCTCGTGGCCAGTGATGCGCTCAGCCATTTGTTTCTGCTCCTGCTGCGTTACATACGGGGGATTGCTGACGATCAGGGCAAAGGCGGGCTCCAGGGATACCGGCAGCGCCTCGGGCTTTAAGATACTGCCCGCTATCACCTGCACTGAGGTGTCATTCTGAGCAATGTTAGCCCTTAGCACGGGCAGGGCCCGCTCACTGTTCTCCAGCGCCTGAACCGGCACTTCAGGGAATGCTGAAGCCAGGGCAATGGCCAGGCATCCACTGCCGGCCCCGATATCCAGAACCGGTCCGGAAGGCTTACCACCCTGCTGCGTGAGCTGATGAGCCAGCTCCTCTGTTTCAGGACGGGGAATAAAAACCCCGTGCTCGATGGTGAG
>CAYYUA010000009.1:0-27822 GCA_964474835.1 uncultured Sphingobacteriales bacterium | reverse complement strand
TTGCACTGTATTTTTGCAGCTTATGTTTAGCCTGCGTAAGAGCGTCAGGCGACTATCCTGCACTCATCCTGTTCAACAACGAGGCAAAAATACACGAACATGGCCACGCTTAATGTATCCAAGATGGTGGAATTGGAAGGCCATAAAGACTGCATATATGCCCTGGCACACGGTGCTCAGCCTTATGAGTTCTACACTGGTGGCGGGGATGGCTGGGTTGTTTACTGGAACCTGACGGAAGGGGCCCAGGGGCAGCTGATCGCCACCTTTCCGACCAGTATCTTCTCCATGACCTATTTTCCGGCTACTAACCGCATGATGGTAGGGCTGTCCAAAGGAGGTTTTTACCTGCTGGATCTGACCGAGAAAACCCGGGTGGCTAACTTTTACAAGGAACACGGCATTTTTGATTTCCGGATGATTCCGGGCACCTCAAGAATGATAGTGGCCGGTGCGAAGGGCCATGTGCACATTGTGGATGCTGAGAGCTTTGAGGAAGTTGCCGCTTTTCAGGTTAGCAGCAGCAATGCGCGGAAAGTGAACGTCAGCCCGGATGGGAAGCAATTTGCCATTGGCTTTAGCGATGAACAGATCCGCTTGTTCAATGCCGAGACCTTTGAGCTGGAAGAGAAGTTCTGGGGCCATCAGTACTCAGCCTTTTCCGTTGCCTACTCGCCCGATGAGCGCTTTCTGATGTCCGGCGGGCGGGATGCGCAGCTCCGGATCTGGAAGCGGACGGCCTTTGGCTGCCAGCATTACCAGACCATTCCAGCCCATTACTTCACCATCAATGATATCGTCATCAGTCCCTGCCAGCAGTGGATGGCTACCGGTAGCCGCGATAAGACCATCAAGGTCTGGGACCTGGAGCGGTTTGCGCTTTTCAAAGTGATCGACTTTAAAAAGCTGGCTGGTCATAAGCACTCGGTCAACGATATGCTATGGCTTACTTACGGTGGCTATCTGGTATCGGCCAGTGATGACAAGACCGTGAAGGTCTGGGCAATTGATGAGTAGATCGCCTGAGCAGGCTTATTCTTCCACGGCTACGGTGCCCTGAATGTTGTAGAACTCGTACTCAGTAAAACTGGGATTGGAGCGGAAACCGCGGGCATTGATAATCTCCTCTGAGGTTTTGACCGTTACTTCCTTTTCTGACCGGATAAAGTTTTTCCGCTCATTCCATACCATTCGCTCAGTGCGCAGGGTGTCTCCTTTTCTGTTGACCACTACCACACTGTCGCGAACAACAGTCTTTCCTTTTCCGGTGTACCGGACTCCGTGATTGGCTGTCAGCGTGCTGCTGCGCTCTTCCTTATCGTTGTAAAAGTAGGCGATCACCCCGTCCGGCATTTCAAGGTAAGCCTCATTTTCCTTCTTGTACCGGTTCATGGTATTGGCCATCACCTCGGCCTGAAGCCTGGCTGAATCAGTGTAGATAACTGTAATATCCTTACCAGTCTCTACCGGTACTTCCTGCTGGTCCAGTGTGATGCGCTCAGCTTCGTTGAGGTCACTACTGCCGCAGCTGCTGAGCAGGCCTGCGGCAGCTATGACTTTAATTGCCCGGAATGCGGACGGTAGTAGTTTCATTGATCCAGCATTCCACTGTAAAGGAATCGCCTTCCTGTAGCTCTTTGAAGAAAATTTTCTCTTTGCCCGGGAATCCCCGCCGGTAGCTCTTGATACGCTTATCAGCTTTTTCGGCTATGCTTTCGTCAGCTTCCTTAGCCTTTTGGTAATAATCCACAGCCAGCCAGTGCACAGCTTTTTGCTGGAAATCATCACTACACTGGTCTTTACCGGATACATAGATATCACCCAGAAGCAGGTAAGCCTTGCCATAATCCTCGTTCATACTGATAGCTTTCTTAGCATACTCGGCTGCTTTGGGTAGATTGGATTTCTGCTCCTTGTACAGCGAGGCAATGCTAAGGGCGTGCGTAGCACTTTCAGCTCCTTTTTCCTCCAGCTCAATGGCTTTTTTGTAATACTTAATAGCCTTGTCGGTATTCTTTTTTGCTTTCCACTTGCTGCCCAGGCTGGCCGCTACATCCGGGGAGGGCTCTTTCTCGAACAGCTTTTCATTGATCTTCAGGAAAAAGGGGTCATTGGTGCAGCCTTTCCCCTGAAGGGATGAGCGGAACTCCTTCAGCTTACTCATGCCCACACTCTTGTTTTCAAGCTTAGGCCGGTACCGGCTGATCAGGTCTGAGCAGGACAGGTAGTCACTCATCAGACCTTCAACTTTATTCTTCATCTTTTTGTACTCAGGATTGGTATCCAGATTAGCTTTCAGGACATCCATAGCTTTCCTGTTGGAAGCCAACAGCTGTTCGCGGGGTAGTTTTTCCTGTTCACGCAGTTGGGTAGCCGCATAAACGTAATAGTACGGAACGTACGGCTCAGCTTCTTCTCCCTGCAGGTCGATTGCCTTTTCCAGGATATTGTGGGCTTTCTGGGCCTGGCCTGGGTCAAGCTGGAGCAGGTTCCTTCCCTTCCTGCCCAATACATAGCCTTTTTCGCCAAAGTATTTGATACGCTGGTCGTACAGGGCCATCAGCGAGTCGATGTACGCATCTTTCTCCCCCATGGGTGCCTTGGTGATCTTGAATTCGAGGATGTTAACTCCGCGGATGTACAGGTTAACACTCTGGCGGGGTGCGTTCCGGATCATCCACTTCCAGGGCTTGTAAGCTGACTGGTAGTTATTCTGCTTATAGTAGACTTTGTAGAGGCTGTACTTGCGGACAGCCGTAGCGCTATCCGGCCCCCACTTCGAGGTTATGGTATCATTTTCTTTTGACTGTCGCTCCGGCTCAGGTTCACCCAGGCGATCATCGAGGGTCTCGTTCAGGACCACTGATTCCTGTTTGCTAAGATCACCGGATGTGCTTTCCTGGCTTCCGCCCAACAGGCCACAAGCCATCAGTGATGTACTGAGAAGCAAACTCCCTAGTAGTAGAATACTGCGTTTATGCATGGTGGTTTAATTTAGTGAAACAACTACCTAACTTTTCGGGACCGGAACCATCGTTCATTCAGGTTCAGGCCCACTTTAAACCGGAGGAAACGCTCACGGTATAATTGGTCTTCATCTTTACCTAGCTGCCCTGCAACAAGGCCGAGGTTTACAGTGGACTGCTGTTGCGATACTGGAAAACTTGTGCCAAAACTTAAAGTATAACGATTTAACTGTTCACCTGTTGGCTGCAGGTAACTATTAGCATACTTAATACCAAAACGAAAACTCATGCGCTCGATATAGGTACTCAGGCTTTCCTGGGATGGTAATAGTTCCCCAGAGAGGCTTACTTCAGTCCGGTCACCCAGTTCTTGATCAATACTGCCGATTTCCATTGTTGACCATTGCTCGTAGCTGAATCCCAGCCCGACCTGCCAGTCATTGGCTTTTTGCAGGGCTACTGTGGTCTGGTAGCTACCGGGCAGTTTCATGCTTCGGGTCTTATCCGCTGTTTGATCAGTGGTATCCACCAGGATCGTGTTCTCTATATCTTCAAAGGAAAGCCGCGGATCATTCAGGCTCTGGTAGGTCAGGGTTGTCTGATTTATAGTGTAATTGATGTTGCGGGGGATACGGGCATTGGCGCCAACCAATAGTTCCAGATCTTCCTGAAGGTCGCGGGAATACTGCACACCCCCTTCAAAAATGAAGTCACCCACCTGACGGCTGGTGATTGAGCGGGAACTGCGCCCGCGCAGGGCTTGGTAGTCATAGATCAGGGAGCGTTCCAGCTCGCCAAACAAATAGCCTACATTAAAGCCCAGGCTCAGCCTGGGTGTGATCTGGAATCCGTTGCCCAGGTAAAATTTGCTGATGCCCCCATCACCGGTCCGCCGGATCTGGTAATCCTGTTCTATTTCCGGATCAAAGTCCCGCCTGGCCTGCCGGTATCCTAAATGGCTGAACGGGGTGACGCCAAAGCTTGCCCCCCAGCCAATGTCCTTCATAATGGGAAAGCCCAGGCTCAGATAGCCAAAGCCAATGCGATTGTCCTGGTAGCTGGAGTCCTGCCGCTGTTGCTCGTACAGCTTTCCCCCCAGGCCCATGTTGAAGGTAGTGTACTCCAGGAAGGCGTAGGAAGCCGGATTCTGCAGCGAGTAAGAGGAATTTTCCTGATGCACTAGCCCCAGCGGTTTGGCCCCTGAGCGGTGAGCGAACTCATTATCCTGTATCCTGCCGACACCATAGGTGGAGTAGGGATCGTTGAAATCCTGGGCTGACAAGGCGTGGGGCAGACTCCCTGCAATAGCCAGGAGCAGTAGTATTCTAAGCATTGAATAGAAGGATTTGGTTCAGCCCCTTTAGTACCAGGTGAGGCTCTACAAAAATGGCTGTTTTAAGGTTACTTTCAAAGAACGCGGCACTGCCGCCACTTAGTACAGTCCGCAGATCAGGTTGCCGCTGCTGGTAGGCCTGAACGAACCCCTCTATTTCCCTTAAAACCCCGTAAAATGCCCCGGATAGCAGTGCACCACGGGTGGATTTGCCGGTTAGCGGCACGGCCTCCTGCTCGTGCAGCTCTACCGTTGGCAGGGCTGCTGTGAACGTGCCCATGGCGGTCAGCCGCATCTGCAGCCCGGGGCTGATGCTACCCCCCTCGAACACGCCTTGCGGTGAAACATAATCGTAGGTGATGCACGAACCACAATCTACAACCAAGCTGGGCTGTTGAGGGAAAATGGCCCAGCTTGCAGCGGCTGCCGCTAACCGGTCATGTCCCAAAGTTTCCGGGGTATCGTAGGCGTAGCCGATGGGCAGCGGAAGGCCCGGATTCAGTTCCCACAACTCTCCTACTTTGCCCAGGCATTGCCTGGTCCGTTCAGGAACAGGAGCTACGGCCGCCAGCATAATGGCATCCGGGCGATCCCCGCCGGAAACGGTCCGCTCCAGCGTATCGTAGGCTGTAAAGGTATCTACTTTTATCAGCTGCTCCTGCCGGAAGTGGCCTGCTTTGATGCGGGCGTTACCAATATCGATTGCCAGGGTATACATGGAGTACTGGCCGTTAAGGCTCACACAGGCTCCGCTAACATGCAAAAGCCCGGCTCTGAACAGCCGGGCTTTGCCGATCTTATTCGTACGCAGGGACTTCCTGCTACTATTTAGCTAAAGATCTCCTTAACCTTTTCAAAGAAGGTCTTGCCATCATCTCCCGGGTCTGGGTGGAAGTTTTCAGATTCCTTTAAGGATTCCAGGGTTTCGCGCTCCTGCTTAGAGACCTGCTGGGGCACAAAGATGTTAACATGGATTAGCTGATCACCCGTGCCAGCGCCCTGCAGGCTTGGCAGGCCCTTGTTTCGTAGCCGGAAGATCTTACCGCCCTGTGTGCCTGCTGGTATGGTGATCTTGGCCTTGCCATCCACAGTGGGTACTTCCAGCTCAGTACCCAGCACTGCATCGATAAAACTGATCTGAAGGTCGTAGATCAGGTTATCGCCTTCGCGCTGAAGGTGGTCATCTTTTTCTTCTTCCACCTCGATCAGCAGGTCGCCGGGAATGCCTCCTTTCCGGGCGGCATTGCCGCGGCCATTGACCGTTAGCTGAACGCCTTCCCGGACGCCAGCTGGTATATCAACTTCTATCTCATCATCCTTGCTGTTGCGGCCATCGCCACCGCACTGCTTACACTTCTTTTCTATGATCTTGCCTTCGCCATGGCAGGTCGGGCAGGTCGTGGCTGTGTACATCTGGCCTAAGAACGTATTGGTAACCTGCTTGACCTGACCCTGCCCCATACAGGTTGTGCAGGTGCTCTTCTTACTGCCTTCTTCTGCTCCGCTGCCGTCACATGCTTCACAGCCCACGTAGCGGCGCACCTTAATGGTTTTCTTAACGCCCTGAGCCATTTCTTTTAGTGACAGGGTCAGGCGAACCCGGAGATCAGAGCCTTTTTCCTTACGGAATCCGCCACTGCGGCCACCACCAAAAAAGGAATCAAACGGATCGCCACGGCCGCCTCCGCCAAAAATATCCCCGAACTGTTCGAAGATATCTTCCATGCTCATGCCCTGAGCACCGCCGAAACCGCCACTGGCTGCTCCCTCACTGTGACCATAGCGGTCGTAGTTAGACCGCTTGTCTTCGTCACCCAGAACCTCATAAGCCTCAGCCGCTTCTTTGAACTTAGACTCTGCTTCCGGGTCATCCGGGTTCTTATCAGGGTGATATTTGATGGCTAATTTCCGGTAAGCTTTTTTGATATCGCTCTGGCTGGCATCGCGTGATACGCCAAGGATTGCATAGTAGTCTTTCTGGCTCATAGCTGCTATTCTCCCACTACAACTTTTGCGTGTCTGACAATTCGATCATTCAACATGTAACCCTTCTCCACCACATCGATCACTTTACCCTTCTGGTCTTCTGAAGGGGCCTGCATTTTGGTCATGGCCTCATGGTAATCGGGATCGAAGGTTTCGCCAACAGGCTGCATTTCCTGCAGGCCCTGCTCACTGAGGATGTTCTTGAACTTGTTGTAAATCAGCTCAACTCCCTCATACACATCCTTCGACTCGGTGCTTTCATTGATTGAGCTCAGAGCCCGCTCAAAATCATCAATGACGGGCAGTACGGCCAGTACCATATCGGACCGGCCTTTCTCCTTGGCGTCAGCTGTTTCTTTACGCGAGCGTCTGCGGAAATTTTCAAACTCCGAATAAAGCCGGAGATGCTTATCGTATAGCTCCTGATACTCTTCCTGCTTCTGCTGAAGCGGATTTTTCTGCTCTTCAGCTTCTTGTTCTTCCTGCTCACTGGAAGTGTCAGTTGCTTCCTGATCGTTCTGGTTTGCTTCCTGCTCCTCTGCCTGGTCAGCTTGCTGGGCCTTATCCGTTGTCTGGCCCTGCTGATCCTCTGCTTGTTGGGTGTTGGATTGCTGGTCTGCGGATTCCTGATTACCGTTCATTCCAGCTTTATGGTTTTGGTTGTCTGTCATAGCAGCTTGTTTTTTACCTGTTTCACAAATTTATTGCCAATGCCCGGCCTGTCATATTGGCAATCTGCTTAGCTCACGCACATTTCACTGCTTCTGCTCCTGCAATAAATCAGCTAGCGTCTTGCTGACATTCGTGGCTTTAACCACGCCATTCTCATCAACAACAAAAGATGATGGAATTGCTCCAATTCCGAATTTTTCAACCGCCTTTGACTCCCAGCCCTTCAGATCGCTAACCGTTAGCCGCTTAGGCATCCGGTGCTGCTCAGCCGCATGCTTCCAGGCTTTCCGGCGCTTATCCAGGGATATGGCGTACAGGGTAAAGCCGTTGGCCCCGCCTTCAAAGCTGGCATTTTTATACTTCCGGTATAGCTGCATGTACGCTGGTAGCGTCTGCTGACAGGGCTTGCACCAGGAAGCCCAGAAGTATACCAGAGTCAGTTGGTTATCGGGTTTTTGAAGCGTGTGAGCATTACCCTTCAGGTTTGTCATGGTCAGGCTGGGGATGGTATCCCCCTTAGCAATCCCGCCATTTTCGCTAAGCGCTATTGAACAGCTAAGGATGAAGACTAGGATAACGCAGGCTAAAGTTCTGAAGGTCATACCCCTGGTATTGCGAAAGTGCAAAAGTAGCAAAAATACCCTGTGGGGAATGGAAGCTGTACCGGGCGGAGAGACGGCTAAGCCCTCAGGTTCGCCAGTTAAAGTCAGCCGAATAGCGCTGGATTCCTGCGCCAAGCTGATTGAGCCGGGAATCGATTCGTTCGTAGCCCCGGTCGATCTGATCCACATTGAAAATGATGCTACGCCCCTCGGCAGACAAGGCAGCGATCAGCAGGGCAACCCCGGCCCGGATATCCGGGGAGCGGACCTTTATCCCCCGCAGCGGATGCTGGCGCCCCAGCCCCATGACTGTAGCCCGGTGCGGATCACACAGGATAACCTGAGCGCCCATTTCGATCAGCTCGTCTACAAAAAAAAGCCGGCTTTCGAACATTTTCTGATGTATCAGGACATTACCCTTGGCCTGCGTAGCTACGACCAGGGCAATGCTCAGCAGGTCAGGCGATATCATGGGCCACGGGCCATCAGCCACCGTCAGGATAGAACCATCCAGATACGTATCAATCTCGTAGCAGGAGCGCTGATCCACGATCAGGTCATCCTGCTCCTGCTCAATGGCTATCCCCAGCTGCCGGAACATGCGCACAGTCTGCCCCAGGTGAGCAACCCCGGCTTGCTGGATCCGCAGGCTGGAACCGGTCATAGCAGCCAGCCCGATGAAGCTACCGACTTCGATCATATCAGGCAGGCAGGTGTGCTCAGTACCCTGAAGGCCTGGTTGCCCTTTGATGACCAGCTGGTTCGTTCCAACACCTTCAACCTGCGCACCCATCGCATTGAGTAGACGTGCTAGCTGCTGCAGGTAAGGTTCGCAGGCCGCATTGTAAATGACTGTCGTTCCCTGAGCCATCACTGCAGCCATCAGGGCATTGGCCGTTCCCGTTACCGAGGGCTCATCCAGAAAGATCGAGGCTCCCCGGAGGCCACTCCTGGTCTGAACATCAAAGCAGGACCGCTCCTGGTCGTACTGAAAAACAGCCCCAAGCCCCTCCAGCGCCATGATGTGCGTATCCAGGCGCCGGCGGCCGATCTTATCGCCCCCGGGGCGTGGTACGATACCCCGGCCGTAGCGGCCCAACAAGGGACCCAGCAGCATAACGCTCCCCCGGAGCGCACTACCCAGCTGAAAGAACGAATCGCCCTCGAGCCGGTCCAGCTCAACCTCCGCAGCCTGGAAGCGGTAACTCCGCACACCGATCTGCTCTGCATGCACGCCCAACTCCTTAAGGATCTCGATAAGGTGCAGGACATCCTGGATCAGCGGGATGTTGTGAATGGTGACCGGGCGTGGTGTTAGCAGGCTGGCACAGATCACCTGCAGGGCTTCATTCTTGGCGCCAATAGGTTCAATGGCGCCATTCAGGCAGACCGGGCCGTTGATCTCGAAGGCCTCCATGTGGGCTGCTTAGTTCCGGCGGTTGCGTTTGTTGGGGTACTTCGGGTTGTTACGGCTGGGATTGCCATTCCGCCCCTGCTGCTTATAGGGCGTTTTGCCGCTGTTTTTCTTGTAGGCGGATTTGGGACCGTTACTGTTATCGTTACTCCGGTGGAGGTCAACAATCTTATCCAGTTTCAGGTAGCCATTGCTCAGTTCTTCCAGGTGATCCAGAATTACCTGGTCAGCCACCTTTTCATCATTCCACTTGCGGTAGGCCATCTTCATGTAGCTGGCAATGGCGTTGACGTAATAGTCCTTTTCCTGGCCGGACTCCATTTCAATAGCCTTCTGGATCATCAGCTCTACGTTTTTCCCGTAGTGCTTATACCGGATCCGGTGAACCGGGTAGGGCAAGCGGTCAGGCTTTTTTTCGATCTCTTCGCGCTTGGGCGGGGGAAAGGGCGAATCGACATCCAGGTCATACCCGGCGATGATGAACATGTGATCCCAGAGCTTATGCTGAAATTCGGTCTGGTCCTTCATAGAAGGGTTCATCTGGGCAATGATGTTAACGATGGTCACAATGGCCCTGGTCCGCTCCTCGCGCGTCTCCAGGTTCTTGGCATGCTCTACCATTCTGTGGACGCTCCGGCCATGCTCCGGCAGGGTTAAGGCTGGTCTTTGACTGTTGTATTCCATACAAAAAAGCTTATAAAAGCGCAGCAAAAATTACATAGAAGCATCAATGCTTGCGCAGGATTTTCATTTTGGCGTATTTCAGGAGGATGCGCTTTTCGCCGAGGTTCCGGAAGTTGACCACTCCTTTCCGGTTGTCGCCTTCGCCCTCGATCTGGGCCACCGTGCCATACCCGAAGCGGTTGTGCTCCACCTCCATGCCCTCTGCCAGCTCTTGGAGATCATCCGGTGAGAAGTCAGCAGAGGGCTGATGACTGGCCTGCTTCGGGGAGGATTTGCCTTTCATGCTCACCCCGTTGATGGCTCCGCCAGCCTGATCATTGAACTGCCGGGAGGCCTGCTGGGCTTCAGCAGTAGCGATGTCGTAATCCAGGTACTGCGGATCAATTTCCTCTATAAAACGGCTGGGCTCCGCGTACACCAGCTTGCCATAGCGAAAGCGCGAGGTGGCGTAAGCAAGATAGAGCTTCTGCTGGGCCCGTGTGACGGCTACATAAAACAGCCGGCGCTCTTCCTCCAGGTCAGATCGGTCCTGCAGGGCCATCTGGGATGGGAACAGGTTTTCTTCAAGCCCTACGATGTAGACGTAAGGAAACTCCAGCCCCTTAGCCCCGTGCACCGTCATCAGGGTTACCGCATCCTGATTGGTGTCTTTGTTATCCATATCCGTGATCAGGGCTACATCAGCCATGAAAGCGCTCAGGCTCACATCCTCATAATCCGGCTCTTCAGTGAAAGCCTTCATGGCACTGATCAGTTCCTCTACATTCTCTTTCCGGGCCTTGCCTTCCGGGGTATCTTTTTCCTCATCCACTGCTTTCAGGATACCGCTATTCTTGGCAATGAACATCCCGGCTTCGTAGGCATCTTTGCCCTTGATCTCACTACCAAAGGTTTTGATCATGTCCGCAAAGCGGTCTACAGCCTTCTGAACGCGGGCGGATTTGATGTACTGCTTGCTGTTACTCACCACCTGCCACAGGCTGATGCCTTCGTCACTGGCCCGTGCGATAAGCGCATCCTGTGTTGTTTTACCAATACCGCGAGCCGGAAAGTTGATCACCCGCTTCAGGGCTTCCTCATCATCCGGATTGAGGGCAAGGCGGTAGTAGGCCAGCAGGTCTTTGATCTCTTTGCGTTGGTAGAACGATAAGCCGCCAATGATCTGGTAGGGGATGCTCAGCCGGCGCAGGGCTTCCTCAAAAGCCCGGGACTGGGCATTGGTGCGGTAGAGGATCGCGAAATTGTCATTGCTGAGCTGGTGCTGCATCCGCTCCTCAAAGATGGACTGGGCTACCAGCCTTGCCTCTTCGGAGTCTGAGTTGGCTTTGAAGACCTTAATCTTCGGCCCTTCCTGGTTATCGGTGTACAGGTGCTTTTCCAGCTGTTCCTGGTTGTACCGGATCAGATGGGAGGAGGCCGCAACAATGTTCTTAGTGGAGCGGTAATTCTTTTCCAGCTTGTAAACCGACAACTCCGGGTAATCGTACTCGAAATTCAGGATGTTCTGAATATTGGCTCCCCGGAAGGCGTAGATGCTCTGTGCATCATCACCCACCACGCAGAGGTTACGGTTCACGGCCGCCAGCTTCTTTACGATCAGGTACTGCACGTAGTTGGTATCCTGATACTCGTCCACCAGCACAAACCGGAACTTCTGCTGGTATTTATTCAGGGTATCCGGGTAGTTTTCAAATAACCGGTAGGTATTGATCAGGATATCATCAAAATCCATAGCGCCTGACCGGAAGCAGCGCTTGGTGTAGAGCTCATAGAGCCGGCCCAGCTTGGGGCGACCGGCTGCCATGTCCTCAGCGACCCGGTCATCATCAGCGTTGTAGGCTTCCGGGGTGATAAAGTTGTTCTTGGCATAGGAGATCCGGCTATAGACTACATTGGGCTTGTAGAGCTTCGGGTCCAGTTCCTCTTCCTTAACCAGGGTCTTGATCAGGCTCTTGGAGTCATCGGTATCGTAAATGGTAAAACTGGAGGGGTAACCCAGCTTGTGACCGTCAAACCGCAGAATCTTGGCAAAAACGGAGTGGAAGGTACCCATCCAGATGTTCCGCGCCTCGTTGCCTACGATGCCTTCGATCCGTTCCCGCATCTCGCGGGAGGCCTTGTTGGTGAAGGTCAGTGCCAGAATATTGAAGGGGTCTATTCCTTGTTCCAGCAGATGGGCTATCCGGTAAGTAATGACCCGGGTTTTGCCAGAGCCTGCTCCGGCAATGATCATCAGCGGCCCTTCGATATGCTGAACAGCCTTTTGCTGGGATTCATTAAGTTGTGACAGGTAATCCTGCATGATGCGGTTCCCCTCGTTTAAATCGGATCATTCATCAAAAATAATGGTTATGCGAAAACGGCAAAACGCCCGTTCAAAGGTCAGAATGCCGGCTCAGGGCCGGAATTAGAAAGTGAAAGCCATGCCTACTCCCTGACTGCTTACGCTAACATTGGAAAGTATGTTATAGAGCTCCTGATTATGATTGTTATTAAGAATGAATAACACTGTATCGAATGCCAGTAAGAATCCGCCCTGGATCAACAGGGACTGGCCATACCCGCGGAACCGGACCTGGTCTTTTCGCATGCCCCGTTCCATCATGTAGCCACCAGTTGCGATATAGGCTACATCAAGGCCAGCATTGGCCAGCAGAACCTTTTCCATGGTCAGGCCTTCCTTGTAGGCCATAGGCAGGCTAGCCAGGGAATCAGCGCCCATTCCCGAGAGGGCACTCACAGCTATCCCGGCATTGACCACATTCCAGATGGCATTCATCTGATGGAAATAACGGTTCTTACCGGAGGTTTGACAATATCCAACTGTGCCGCCTGCCATATTAAGGGCGGACCAGCCCAGCAAGACTTGCATGCCAGTTCTATTAACCCGGGCGCGGTCCTGAGCCAGTATTTCCCACTCTTCCTGGGCATTGGCAAGATCAGGTAACACAACTAAGCTGATACCTGTAATAAGCGCTAAAAGGGTGTATTGCTTCACCATTTTTTAAAGCAGGAAAACCAACGGGCCGGCAATTGTTCAGCAAACTGCTGCTCAGGAAGCTGTGGCAGTAGCTTTACAACCTGCGCTCCTTAATGCGTGCCTTCTTGCTACTGCGGTTGCGGATGTAACCCAGGTCAGCGCGTCTGACCTTACCACGCTTGTTAACTTCAATGGTCTTGATACGCGGACCGTGGTAATGGAAAATCCGCTCAACACCGATCCCGTCAGACACCTTGCGAACGGTAAAGGTGTAATTCAGACCTGACCCGGCTTCTTTGATCACAACACCCTTAAAGGGCTGGCTGCGTTCCTTACCGCCTTCGCGGATCAGGTATTGGACCGTAACCGTGTCGCCTGGCGTAAAGCTCGGTAAATCATCGCGTAGCTGCTCCTGCTGTAGCTCCCTGAAAAATTCCTGCATGGCTGGTAGCTTTTCCTGTAAAAACGAACTGCAAATATAGCTTTTTGGTAGACTTTTTCAATTCAAGCCCACGCTGCTCATTCAGGGTTACCGCACAACCATCAACTCCCCACTATACGTCTCTCGACTCCCATCCTCACTCCTGACCACGATCTGGTAGTGATAGACCCCTTGCGGTACCAGCTCTCCGCGATAGGTGCCATCCCACTTTTCGCTCGTGCTCGTGCTAAACACTCATTTCTCACCACTATTCCCATCATCCAGGAGGTCAGGCCGTCTTTCACGGGTTTTGGCCAGGGCTTGCTGGTAACGCCATTCCTCGATCTGCTGATGGTTACCGGACATTAGCACGGGAGGCACTTGCTGACCCCGAAACTCAGCCGGGCGGGAGTAAGCCGGCGCATCCAGCATACCGGCCTGAAAGGAATCTGATAAAGCAGAAGAGGCATCCGACAACACACCCGGTATCACACGAGCAATGGCATCCGTAAGCGCCGCTGCCGCAATCTCCCCACCGGAAAGCACAAAATCGCCCAAGGAGAGCTCCTTGGTCACATACGTATCCCGAATGCGCTGATCAATGCCCTTGTAGCGCCCGCAGATCAGGACCAGGTTTTGATTCAAGGAGAGCGCATTCACCGTTTCCTGCTGAATAGGGGCGCCATCCGGGGTCAGGAAGATGACCTCATCGTAAGCGCGTTCACCTTGTAAGGCATCCAGGATGGCTGCCAGGGGTTCAGCCAGGAGCACCATGCCAGCCCCTCCGCCATACGCGTAATCATCCACTTCCAGGCGCTTGCCCTTGGGCACCCCGTAATCGCGCAGGTCATGCAGGGCGATCTGCACAAGGCCTTTTTCCTGGGCTCGCTTCAGGATGGATTGCTCCAGGAAGCCCTCAAACATGGCCGGGAACAGGGTAATGATATCAATGCGCATTAGTTTGGCTTTTGGCGGTAACGCCTATCTCGGCTAAAGGCTGTTATTGCAGAGGGCTGTATCAGCTAATCGGCCAAATTCCGAGCTCTTCAACACCTTTTGTAATCCGTTGATATGACGCTGACCATGGGTATCCGTGCCTACGAAATCCACCATGCCTTCCTGCAACAGGTGCAGCGCCAACTCCTTGGCACCAGGACCGTAGTAGCCACTCAGGGAATTGAGGTTAAGTTGAAAGTAAGCCCCTTGGTTGTAAATGGTTTGGGCTTTTTCGTAATCAGATTGTAAGTACAGGTACCGCTCAGGGTGGGCAAAGACCGGCTTGTAGGCGTTCAGCTTCATGTCAAAGATACTTTTGAAGAGCTGCTGAGGCTGCGTCATGAAGGCCGTTTCAAACAGGAGGTAATGATCCCCGAATGATTGGATTTCCCCGCGCTCCAGCTTTTCGGGAAACCATTCATCCAGGTAGTACTCAGCCCCGGCTTCTAGTGTAACGGACAGGCCCTCAGCCGCTACCGCCTCCCGGACGGTACTTAACCGCTCTTCAATGATGGCCGGGGTATTTTGGTAAAAATCCCCCATGATATGAGGCGTGGTGATCAGTTTTTCATAGCCCAGTGCTGTTAGCTGACGGATCAGGCTCAGGGACTCTTCCAGGTCCTGCGCCCCGTCATCAATGCCGGGTAGTAGATGGGAATGCATATCCGTTGTGAGGGGAATATCGCTAAGTTGGTATTCGACTTTTGTTTTACGCTTAAAGAGGTTAGGTATCAGGTTCATGAAAGGTTGTGGTTTGATAACGTCAAGGCCCCGCTAGAGATGCGCTCATCCGGTCCCTGGTTGTCCGCTGGCGTTAGCAGTTGCCCGTTTTGCATCTCATAAACCACATCACAGATGCCCAGGCTCTGCGACCGGTGGCTCACCATGATCAACGTTTTGCCGGCGGCTTTCTGATCCGCCAGCGTCTGCCTGATGAGGGCTTCGGTATGGGCATCCAGGGCATTGGTGGCTTCATCGAGCAGCAGAACGGAGACATCGCGGTACAGGGCCCGCGCCAGGGCAATGCGCTGCCGCTGCCCTTCGGACAGGGAGCGGCCGCTTTCAGCAATGGGCGCATCCAGGCCACCGGGCCAGCTTCTCACCAGCTCCTGCAGACTGGCTTCCTGCACTACCTGATGCAAGCGGTCTTCATCCACCGATTCCGGGTGCTCGGCAAATGCGATGTTCTCACGCAGCGTCCCGCTCATGACAAAATTCTGGTGCCAGACCAGGCCCAGGTGCTGCTGCCAGGCGCGCTGCCGCTCAGGGGTCAGGGCTTGCCCGTCCACCGCAATTGAGCCGCTATCTGGTTGCAGCAGCTGCATCAGCACATAAAGCAGGGTAGATTTCCCCTCCCCGGACGGCCCCATGATGCCTACGGCTTCGCCTTTCCGGATGGTCAGGGACACCCCGTCAAGTGTGGGTTTGGTATGCTCGGGATAGGTAAACCGGATATCCTGCAGCTGAATGGCGTCCCGGAAAGGGATTGGCCGTACAGGCGCCTGCCAGTCAGCCTGCTCCTGTTCAGCAGTCAGATGGGCTTCCAGGTTATCCAGCGCGTAAGTAGTGCTACGGATGGTCAGGATGCTATCGAACACGCGGCTGATCGAGGGCATGAGCTTGTAGGAAGCCGTGGCATAAACACTGAGGAACAGGAACAGCTGCTGCCCGGAGTACCCCATCAGGGCAGTGTAGGCGGCAATGATCAGGATCCCCATCAGGGCATTTACCTCCATGAATTTCCGGGTGAAAGCGCTGTAGGTGGTGATCCACGTCTGGATATTATGCAGCTGGCGTTGATAGCTCACAAACTGATCCAGAAAATGCGGCTCCTTCTGGTAGAGCTTAATGACCGGGTAGGCCTGGTTCATCTGGAAGGCCGCATTGCTGGCGTAAGGCTGCAGGGCGTTCCGCTGCGTGCCCAGCTGTTTGATCTGTTCTTTCATGCGCTGGTAGCCCGTGATGACCAGCGGCACCAGGATCACCGCCAGGGCCACCCCGATCCACGGATCGACAGCCAGCACCACACCCAGGATCAGGAGCCCCAGCAGCCCGTCACTCACCACGCCAATGCCCCGCAGCAGCACATTGGTGCCGAACATGAACGGGATGGTCTTGGCTTCATTCAGCACGCGGTGGCCGCTGAACTGCTGATGGAAGGGCCAGTCCCGGCTCAGGAAGTACTTAGCCTGCCGGCGGGAAAAATCCGTGGCCATATCGTAGGCAAAACGGGCCTGCCGGTAGTCAATGCCCAGCGCAATGGCGTTCTTCCCGATAAAGAGCAGCAGGATGCCGATCAGCACCACCAGCAAAAAGCTGACTTTCGAGGTCACGGGCAGCACCTCGTAGAGGGCGCGGACGTATGGGTTGTTCTCAAAGAAATCCTGATCCACGATCATCAGCACATACGGCACCACCGATGCCAGGCCGATCACCTCGGCCAGGTTGCCCAGGAAGCTTAGCCCCATGACCCCCACAGCCTGCCGCTGCTGAGGCGGGGTTAACAAGCGCCTGATCCGCTGAGCGATGTTGATCAGAAAAAGCGGTGATCCGCTGCTCATCCGAATGTGCTGCTTAATTGAAAAAGCTGTTAAAATTAACCATTTTTGCCGGCATAGCTGGTGCCCGCTAAACGCCTGCTGCATGCCTTTGGTACCCATTCTTCCGGTGCTGCCATGACGAACCTTTCGCCCCTTTATGTGGTCAGCCGGGTTGTAACGTCCAGGCTCACCTATACGATCAGCCTCCTGTTTGAGGCATTGCTCCAGCAGCCTGCCCAGGCGGTTCCTGCGGATGAACGACAGGCTCTGCCGGCTGATGCGTGGGTGCTTAACTACACCGATGAACCGATGCCGGAGGCCCTGCTGCACATTCCGCCGGAAGGCCTGCTGGCAGAAACGCACATCCGGGAAGAGCCGCCACCGCTGGCCTGGGTGGAGGGCTTTCCGCGGCTCTTCCCGCTGGAGCGGCTGGATAGCCTGGGTTTTGATGTCCTGAGCGCTGCTTTTTACCTGGCCAGCGGCTACGCTTTCTATCAGACGGAAGCCAAGGACGACCACGGCCGCTATGACGAGCAGGCCTTGTTTCCCGTGCAGCAGGAGCTCCACACGCATCCCTGGGTACACCACTATGCTGATTACCTGGCCCGGCAGCTGGCCGTCATTACTGGACGCCGGCTTCAGTTACCAGCCCCGGACCATAACCTGACGTGGGACATTGATCGCCCGTGGGCCTACCGGCATCAGGGCCTCTTCCGGCAGCTAAAAGGCTCCCTCGGGGACTTACGGCATTCCGGCATTGCTACCATGCTGGAGCGCTGGCAGACACTGGCCGGCTTCCGGCTGGATCCGTTTTACACCTATGCGCTGATCCGGCAGTACAGTCCGCCTGCCAAAACCACCTGCTTTTTCCTGATCAATGGGCAGACGCGCTACGACAGCCTTTACTCAGCACAGCACGAGGCCTACCAGAAGCTGATCCTGGACCTCCGGGAGGCAGGTTTTTCCATAGGACTGCATCCTTCCTACCAGACCATGCTGAAACCAGCCCTGCTGCAGCAGGAAAAGGCCCAGCTGGAGGGCGTCCTTCAGCAACCGGTCACGCATTCCCGGCAGCACTTCCTGCGCTACCAGTTCCCCGATACCTTCCGGGCCCTGGCAGAAGCGGGTATCCAGCAGGACGCCTCCCTCTGCCCGGTGAGGAGCACCGGCTTTCTGATGGGCATGGCCCGGCCTTTCCCGTGGTTTGACCTTGCAGAGAACCAGCCATCCACCCTTATCTTGCAACCAACCATGGCAATGGATCGCAGCCTGCAGCAGTACCAGCGCCTGACCCCAGAGGCGGCTGTTGATGAGCTCCGGCAACTGCAGGAGCGCAGCCGGGCCGCAGGGGGCGTGTTTACCGTGCTGCTGCACAACGAAACGCTTAGCAACCGCCACGAATGGGCAGGCTGGCAGGAGCCCCTGCTGAGCTGGCTGGCGCAGCTACCTGAAAGCTGAACCCCGCATGCAGATCGAGCGGATAACCGGCAAGACCATCGATGCCCATAGCTGGGATGCGTTCGTCAGGCAGTCGCCACAGGGTAGCCTGTACAGCCGGCACGCTTACCTCTGTGCCACGCACCCGCCCTGGGAGGCGCTGATCGCTTCTGATAAGGGAGAATGGCAGGCTGTTTTCCCGCTTTTCCCGAAGCAGCGCTATGGCCTTCGCCTGCACTGGCAGCCACTTTTCAGCCAGTACACGGGCATCCTGCTGAAGCCGCTCGATAAGGCGCAGCCCCTCTCCTATTACGAGCAACAAAAAACGCTGATCGAAGCGCTGCTGAATAACCTGCCGTCCTACCGCCTTTTCAGCGGGCAGTTTCCGCCTGCCTTCGATTACCCGCTGCCCTTCATCTGGCGTGGCTACACCCTTACCAACCGCTACACCTACCAGCTGGACCTGGCAGCCATGCCTGCTTTCCGGCAGCTGCGCACCAACCTCCAGCGGAACATCCAAAAGGCCACAAAGGCCGGGTGGACAGCAGCGATCAGCCGCGATACCGCTGCTTTTACCGGGTTGATAGAGCAGTCCCATCCAGCGATGCTTGGAGGTCCGGAGGCCCTGCAGCGCGCTTCGGCGGTCAGTGACCAGTTGCTGACCCGTTGCCTCGGTACCCTCTGGGCCTGCCACGATCAGGATGGTCGCATGCGGGCTGGAGTGCTGCTGGGGCGGGACGATACCACCACCTACTACCTGATGGGCGCTGCTGAGCCTGAGGCCCGGCGGCAGGGGGCGCTCAGCCTGCTGCTCTGGCAGGGGATTCAGCATGCGGCAGCGTTCTGCAGCACTTTTGACTTTGAGGGCTCGATGCACCCGGGCATTGAGCACTTCTTCCGCGGGTTCGGGGCGCGGCCTGTTCCTTATCTGCGGGTTTACCGAAATCAGCTACCTTTGAGGCGCTTATGGGCCATGTTCGGGTATTAAACGAAGCAGCTAGCTACCTTAACCAGATCCTGCGTGAGATCCGGGATCAGGACATCCAAAAGGATCAGCTCCGCTTCCGGCAAAACCTTCAGAAGGCCGGGGAGCTCCTGGCTTACGAAATAAGCCGGCAGTTCACCTATCGGTCAGCAACGGTGCAGACTCCGCTGGGCCCCTCAGCCACTGCGCTGCCCACCGATGAGCTGGTCATCGGAGCCATCCTGCGGGCGGCCCTGCCCATGCATCAGGGGTTTCAGCATTTGTTTGACCAGGCCAGCAATGCTTTTATTTCCGCTTACCGCGATTACAAGGATGATGAAGCGTTCGATATCCACGTAGAGTACCTGGCTGCTCCGCGGCTGGAGGGCAAGACGCTGATCATGATCGACCCGATGATCGCTACCGGGCAGAGCATGGTGATCAGCTATCAAGCCCTGACCCGCCACAATGGCCTGCCGGCCCGCACCTTCATTGCCGGGCTGCTGGGGGCTCAAGCTGGAATTGATCATGTACAGGAACAGATCCCGGAGGCTGATATCTACCTGGCTGGCCTGGATCCGGAGCTTACGGCTCAGTCCTTCATCTATCCCGGCCTGGGCGATGCGGGGGATCTGGCCTTCGGGGATAAGCTATAAGCAGGAAGCACAGCGTGGGATTAGCACTACTGAAAGCCCTGAGCGTCATAGGGCTGGCCGGAACCAAATTCCTGATGGGCGTGGCCCTGTGCCTGGGCATGGCCTACAGCTTCTGGCCGGCTTTCGTGCTGACCTTCTTTGGGGGTATCAGTGGTTTTGCCGTTTTCTGGGCGTTTAGCCATACGTTCTGGCGGTGGCACCGGCAATGGCGGATTTACCGGCAAATCCCCGCCTTTTCGCGCTTTAGCCGCACGCTGGTAAAGATCCGGCAGTCCTATGGCCTGCCCGGCATTGCCGTCCTCACCCCGGTTTTCCTGACCGTGCCGGTTGGTGCCTTCATGGCGGCATCGCTGACCAGCAATAAAAAGCAGATCGCCCTGCAGATGGGTATGGCTTTTCTGGGATGGTCGCTGCTGCTGATCGGTAGCGTTAGCCTGCTGGGTATCAACTTTCAAACCTTAGCCAAGCATGCCGTAGGCGCTCTGTGGTAGCTAAAAAAAGCCCTTTACCGGGTAGCAAAGGGCTTTTGCGCATTTTTCAGGATTGTTGTTAATGAGCTGATTAGTCTGCCAGCTCCAGTGCTATTGATCAGCTTTAACCAGGGCCTGATAGACACTGATACGCTGCAGGTATGGGCTATCGGGCGATAGCTGGTCAAAACTGCGGATTTTCATGATCGTCTCCCATTGCAGGTGGTACCATAGCTCCACATAAAAACCATTCAGGGCATATAAAGCGATGCCATAGTAGTATTCCTTAATGGTCATTAAATGATCCGCAACTTGTGGCGTGTGATAGCACTTGGTGCGGGTAGGAAGGCGATCAAACTGTTCTCTAGTCACAGCCGCTGGTTTTAGAAAGTTCGCTTATCCAGCTGTTAGGCAGTTGGCAGGCAATCGGGAAGCTGTTTTCTAAAGGGAAAAAGCTTTTCAGCACATACTGGATAAAAATAACCCCTTCCGGCGGATAGCCGAAGCCACCACCAGAAGGGGGAGATACAGGAGCTTATTAGCCTTCGACAACTTCAGCTGCGCGGAGCTCCTTAGCAGCATCCACCATGTTGCGCAGGGCTGCCTCGGTTTCTTCCCAGTTACGGGTCTTCAGGCCGCAATCCGGGTTGACCCAGAGGTTTTCAGCCGGCAACAGCGAGGCTGCCTTCTGGATGAGCTGTTCCATCTCCTCCTTGGACGGGATCCGCGGGGAGTGGATGTCGTAGACACCAGGGCCGATCTGGTTCGGGTACTGGTATTCGACAAACGCATCCAGCAGCTCCATCTGGGAGCGGGACGTTTCGATGGTGATCACGTCCGCATCCATGTTGCCGATGCTTTCAATGATGTCATTGAACTCCGCATAGCACATGTGCGTGTGGATCTGGGTTTCGTCCTTCACGCCTGTGGAGGCCAGGCGGAAGGCATTCACAGCCCAGTTCAGGTACTCGCTCCAGTCTTCCTGACGCAGCGGCAGGCCTTCCCGCAGGGCGGGCTCATCGATCTGGATGACCTTGATGCCTTCGCTTTCCAGGTCCTGCACTTCGCCCCGGATCGCCAGGCCTACCTGCTGAGCTGTTTGGGAGCGATGCTGGTCGTCCCGCACAAATGACCACTCGAGCATGGTCACCGGCCCGGTCAGCATCCCTTTCACGGGCTTATTGGTTTGTTCCTGACCATAGCTGATCCAGCCGGTGGTCATCGGAGCCTTGCGCTCGACATCCCCATAGATAATGGGTGGCTTGACGCAGCGGGTACCAAAGCTCTGAACCCAGCCGAACTCAGTAAAGGCGAAGCCTTCCAGTTGCTCGCCAAAGTACTCGACCATGTCGTTCCGTTCAAACTCCCCGTGAACGAGCACATCCAGGCCAATGTCTTCCTGCCACTTGATGGCACGCTTGGTGGCCTCCTTGATCTGCTCATCGTACTCCTCCTGCTTGATCTCCTGCTTGCGCAGTTGCCGGCGGAGCTTACGGATCTCCTGCGTTTGCGGGAAGGAGCCGATCGTGGTGGTCGGGAACTTGGGCAGGTTCAGGTTGTCGTCCTGGTATTGCCGGCGCTCGGAGAACGGACTCTTCCGGTTGTAATCATCGTCCTTCACGTTCTTCACGCGCTCCTTCACGCGGTTGTTGTGAATGAGCTCGCTTTCGCGCCGGCTCTGGATGGCCTTCTGGTTCTCGGCTAAGTGGCTTTCGTACTGCGGCCGCTGTTGCGGATCAGCCAGCTTACCGAGGGTGGCGATTTCACCCACTTTTTGCTTAGCAAAGGCCAGCCAGTTCTTGATCTCCGGGGTCAGGGCCTTTTCGTTGGTTTCCAGATCCAGATCGTACGGGCTTAGCAGCAGAGAGCAGGAAGAACCGATCAGCACCCGGTCCAGCCCGAGCTGATCCACAGCCTTGTTGATCAGGTTCAGGGAATGATCGTAGTCGTTCTTCCAGACGTTGCGGCCGTTCACCACGCCCAGTGACAGGCTGAGGTTAGCCGGAACCTTGGGCAGGACGGTTTCCAGCTGCTCAGGGGCCCGCACCAGGTCCAGGTGAAGGGCGTCTACGTTCAGGTTAGCAGCCAGCTCAGCATTGTCGCGGATACCTTCAAAGTAGGTAGCCACGAGCAGCTTCAGCTGATCCTGCTGGCCTAATTGCTGATAAGCCTTCGTGAAGGCATCCTTGGTGCGCTGATCCAGGTTCAGGGTGAGGTAGGGCTCATCCAGCTGTACCCACTCAGCCCCGAGTTCCTTCAGCTGATCCAGGATCTGCTGATAAACAGGTAGTAAGCGATCTAATAAAGCAAGACGGTCGAAATCTTCGTCCCGACCCTTTCCAAGTAATAAGAAACTAACCGGACCAACCAATACGGGCTTGGCTTTGTAGCCGGCCTCCTTGGCTTCCTTGAATTCTTCAAAAATCTTCTGATCGTTTAACTGAAAATCCTGGTCATTGGTAAACTCAGGAACAATGTAGTGGTAGTTGCTATCAAACCACTTGGTCATTTCCATGGCGATCACATCATGGGTAGCATCCTGATACCCACGGGCCATGGCGAAATACTGATCATGGGCCGAAAGTCCCAGCTCCTGGGCCAGGTCTTCATACCGCTTGGGAATGGCTCCTACGGTGTAGGCCATATCCAGCACATGATCGTAGTAAGAAAAGTCATTCACTGATACCAGGTCCAGTCCGGCCTTGTACTGGCTGTCCCAGTTGATGTGGCGGATCTGCTGACCGGTGTTCAGGAGGTCTGAAAGGTTGGTCTTGCCCTTCCAGTACTTTTCCGCGGCTTTCTTTAGCTCGCGCTTAGGACCAATACGCGGATAACCGAGATTGTGCGTAATCATACATCCCTTGTTTTAATTCAACAATCAATCAAAAAAAGCTTCGCGATGGTAAGGGAAAAGCGATAAGGAGAGGGCTACAAACTATGCACGAATAGCGCAAAAGGCTATCCCTACATCAGCAAGTGGGCTTCCTTAACGCTGCCTCAACCCGCGAAAGCACCGTTAATCCAGATAAGGCAAGTCTCCTGGCTCTTAACCTTTCCGGCCGGCCTTCCCGTCCGCTTGCCAGCGGACAGTGGCATGGGGAGTAGGACCGGAAATCGGGTTAATCACAGTTGCGCGTCAGCTCAGGAATTTCTGCGGCTAAGGCAGATCACCTGATTCCTTTTTAATCTCTTCTTACAAAAAGAGAACCTTATCTGTTGTCAAAGAACAATTGCTTGGCAAAAATACAAATTTCCGGGAAACGCATGTATCAAAGCCAGCCCTGATAAGTATTTGAATACCTATATATTTGTTTAAACAACTAATTGACTCTGTCGCTTATCATGCACCGGAAGCGTAATCCAACAACCACGGGTTATTCGTGGGACAATGAGGCAAAAGATTCATTATTTTTACTGAACTGATAAGCAGGCCGGAGCTTCAATAAAACGAAGTACAGGCTGCCCAATGAACGGTAGTAGCCGTCTGTGTTCTACTTCTGGTTAAAGCGTGCCATAGCTATAAATCACTACTGTAATGTTCCTTATATGACGCAAAGCATGAAAGCCCTGAGTGAGCAGGTGGACCTGGATGAAGCCCTGGATGCTTTAGCTACCTATTCCACTTTTGAAGAAGCTACGCCAGAGGCGCTGAAGCAGCACTGCCAGCGCGTTAAAATCCTTTACCAGTTGACGGCCCTCAGGCCCGATCACTTCAGCACCCGGGCTGAGTGGATGGAAGCCCTGGCTAACCTGCTATCTACTGGATGGACGCCCCATCCAGAACCGCACGTGTGTATCGAGATGGAGGGCCAGACCTATAAGACCCGCGGATGCCGCGAGACCACGATTTCGCGTTCTATAGCTTTCCGGGTGTCAGCGGAAGCTTACGGTACCCTTCGCGCCTACTTTCCGGGGGACACTGCAGGAATGGATGCAGCAACACAGGTGAAAGCTGATGAGGCCTTCCTGGAGGCGTTTGGCTCAGCGCTAACTAACCACCTGGATTCCCTCGAAGAGCTTGAACAGTTGCGATTTACCGGTCAGCAGTATCAGGACCTCTTTACCACCATGCCGCTCGGTATCCTTTACAAAACAGCGCCCGAGGGCTGTATTACAGAGCTGAATCCGGCGGCTGAGCAGATCCTGGGCTTTAGCCGCGACACTTTAGTGGGTAAAACCTCTACTGACCTTGAGCAATATGCCATTGATGCAGACGGCAATGCCCTGCCGGGCCGTCAGCATCCCACAATGGTGGCACTGCGCACCCATCAGCCCGTTTACAATTTCGTCATGGGCATTCGGGGCCCTAAGGCCAGCCATGAGCTAAGGTGGGTAAGGGTGGATGCCATTCCGCAGTTCCGTCAGGGCGAAACCTATCCTTACCAGGTATATGCCACTTTCCGCGATATTACTGAATTCAAGCAGGTTCAGGATTCGCTGCGCTTTAGTCAGCATGCCATTGAATCAGCGGAAGACGGGATAGCCTTTATAGACCTGAAAAGCCGGCTGACCTATGCCAATCCTGCCTTTCTGGCCCTGTTCGGCTATGCGGAGCTGGATGAGATGATTGGCATGACCAAGCAGAACCTGATGGCCAAAGAAGACCTGCCCAAAGCGGATCAGGCCAAGGCCGACCTGCTGGCAACGGAGAAATCAGCCATCAGCGAATTTCAGGCGATCCGGAAGGATGGGTCTACGTTCACAGCCCGCGTGTCCGGCAGCCTCATTAAGGATCAAAAGGGGAACCCGCTGTCTTACCTGGTATCCCTCCGGGATGTTACAGCAGAAAAAGCTGCTGAACAGCGGCTGGCCCTTTCCGAAAAGCGATTCCAGGATATGGCCCTTAGCTCCGGGGATCTGGTGTGGGAGATCGACCGCGATGGCGTTTTCACGTTTACAGCAGGCAATGTAGCGCCATCGCTGGGCTACAAGGCCTCCGAGCTTTTAGGCCAGAGTATCTATGATTTTGTACCGGAAAAAGAGGCTGACCGCCTGGCCCTGATCCACCAGACCGCGATTGCTGAAGAGCAGGTTTTATCGGGCATCGAAAGCACCCGGATCACCAAGGATGGCTCCTTCATCCATACCCAGAGCAGCGCAGTTCCCATTAAGGATGAAACAGGCTGGGTGACGGGTTACCGTGGGGTGGATAAAGACATCACCCAGAACAAGGAAGCCGAAAAGCAGCTGCAGCTACTGGGCTATGCCATCGATCAGAACCCGGTTCCCCTTGTGATTGCCAATCCGGATGGGCAGATCTCTTTTGTAAACAGCGCTTTTGAAGGTGTAACCGGGTATTCAGCAGAAGAAATCAAGCAGACCAACCTCTTCACGCTTCAAACGCCCCGCATGAACAACCATGAGGTGCAGGAACTCTGGCAGACCCTGATGGCGGGCAAACCCTGGCAGGGAGAAGTCAACAATCAACGGAAGTGTGGGGAGGAATACTGGGAGTACGTGATCCTGTCCCCGATCCAGGATAGCGAAGGCTTCATCACGCACTTTATCGGGGTAAAGCAGGACATTACCGAGCGGAAAGAAGCCAAGCAACAGCTGCAGGAAGAGGCTGATTTCCGGAAGCTGCTGAACCAGTTATCCTCCAGCTTTATCAATGTCAGCGCTAATGCCCTTTCCCGGGCTATTAACGACTCGCTGGCCACGATCGGGCAGTTTGTAGGCGCTGACCGGGCGTATATTTTTGACTATGACTTTGAGCATGGGGTCACCAGCAATACCTATGAATACTGCGCCGGGGGCACTGCACCGGAGATCGATAACCTGCAGGAGATCCCCATCAGTGAGGTGCCGCTGTGGGCTGAGACCCACCAGAAAGGCGAGCAGATCCACATTCCGGATGTTAACAACCTGCCGGACGGTAGTCTGAAGGATATGCTTCAGATGCAGGATATCAAAAGCCTGCTAACCCTGCCCCTGATGAGCAATGGCCAGTGCCTGGGCTTTGTGGGCTTTGACATGGTGCAGCAGCATCACTATTTCACAACTCAGGAAACCGAGGTGCTGGAGGTTTACGGGGATATGATCGTGAATGCCTATCAGCGCGCATCGATGGAAAGCGGCCTGGTGGAGGCCAAACGAGAGGCGGAGCGCAGCAACCGGCTGAAAACCGCCTTTCTGGCTAACCTTAGCCATGAGATCCGGACCCCGCTGAACGGGATCCTCGGGTTTACCGATATACTGATGGAGGGCGAGTCCCGGACGCGGGAGCAGGATGAGTACCTGGATCTGATCCGGAAAAGCGGGGAGCGCCTGATGGCCACCATTGATGACCTGGTGGATATAGCCGCTATCGAGGCTGGTAGCCAGACCCTGAACATAGCGGATATAGACCTCCACAAGATCCTGGAAGATCTGGTTAAGTTTTACAGCACCCGGGCTACTGAAAAAGGCCTGACCCTCACACTCAGGCACCCGCTACCTCCGGTTTGTCAGCAAATTCAGAGTGACCGGGCCAAACTTGAGTCTGCGATCACCAACCTTATCAAAAATGCTATTCGATACACGGATGAAGGCCATGTGTATGTCGGGGCCTACCAACAGGCCAAAAACCTGATCATCTACGTTAGCGATACGGGGCGTGGCATTTCGCCCGGCAACCAGAACCTGATCTTTAACCGGTTTGAGCAGGTAAGTTTTACTGACAAGGAGGTGAATGAGGGCTCGGGGCTTGGCCTGGCCATTGCTGAAGCCAAAGCGGAGATGCTTGGCGGCCATATTGAGGTGGACTCGGCCGAAGGCGAGGGGTCCGACTTTTACATCACCATCCCTGCCCATACAGAGGGCAGCCAGCCTGCCTCCGCTGAGCAGACGGCTGCTGTTGATGACCAGGATACCGCCCAAAGTTCAGGCCCGGGCCGGGCTTTAGCTGTACTGATAGCTGAAGATGATGAGCTTAGCTACCTGGTGCTGAAGCGAGCGCTTGAGAACCGCGATGCTACCGTTTACCGTGCTGAGAATGGGAAAGCGGCTGTTCAGCAGGTGCGTGAGCACCCTCAGCTGGACCTGGTGATGATGGATATCCGCATGCCTGAGATGGACGGGCTGGAGGCCACGCGGCAGATCCGCACGTTTGATGCGGATATCCCCATTTTTGCCCAGACAGCCTACGCAGTGGAGGGCGACCAGCAAGCAGCCATGGAGGCTGGATGCAGTGATTACCTGGCTAAGCCCGTAAACCTGGAAGTCCTGCTCAGTAAGCTCAGCGAATATTTCCCGGCTTAGGTATGGCTATTCCTTATTGCGGGAATCCAGCCAGATGGTCACCGGGCCTTCATTGATCAGTGACACCTCCATCTGCGCCCCGAATACGCCAGTGGCCACCGTTTTACCCGTAGCCTGCCCGCACTCCCGGATGAAGGCCTCGTAGAGCGGAATAGCCGTATCCGGCTCAGCAGCCCGGATGAAGGACGGGCGGTTGCCCTTTTTGGTGCTGGCGTGCAGGGTAAACTGGCTGACCACCATCAGTTCGCCATCCACAGCCTTCAGATCCTGGTTCATTTTGCCCGCCTCATCTTCGAAGATCCGCATGTTCACCAGCTTCTTCACCAGCCAGGCTCCGTCCGCTTCCTCATCCTCCTGCCCGATGCCCAGGAACACCACCAGGCCGCGGCCAATGCCCGATGCCTCCACGTTTTCCGGCTTAACAGTGGCTTCTTTCACTTTCTGGATCAGGGCGCGCATAGG
>CAYYUA010000008.1:80821-82899 GCA_964474835.1 uncultured Sphingobacteriales bacterium | reverse complement strand
AGGACGCCAGGTTTTCATCCTGGAAACAGGGGTTCAATTCCCCTACGGGCTACTCAAACCAATTTTTCCTTCCAAGCTATTTTACAAGCATCTATCAGCGGTAGATGCTTTTTTTATGGCTGACAGGAAGAAATCAGCAGACTTACCGCAGGATTTTAACTTCTCGCTTTTCGGTAGCCACCTTTTTGGCGGCAGAAGAGCGAGAAATCGTTCAGGGAATGGGAAGCAGACGGATCATCAGCAATCCGGTACAGGATAGCCCTGGCATCTGAAAGCTGTTGCATCGTGGCGTTTTTCAGGAAAGGGGCTTTAACTACCGTGTCCCACTTTTGGCCAACCGCATTGTCGTAGGCAATGCGCATAAAGCAGTGATTCCGGCACACGGGCATATCGGCCCAGGTACTCTGGGGTGGCAGTACCTGATTGGCCAGTCGCCTGATATCCGCTACTAACGTCTCTCGCTCCATTCCTTGCTTGTTGGCTTAAACGCATGCGTTAAAATCGCACCTGAACAAGTTGTCACCTCTACTGCTTTAACACACGAACCTCCACCCGCCTGTTTTGCTGGCGACCTTCTTCGGTTTCATTGCTCGCCACTGGCTCAGACTCGCCATAGCCTTTGGCCCGGATCCGGTCTTTGGCAATGCCATTCTCCACGAGGTAGGCCTTTACCGACTCAGCCCTGCGTTGCGACAGGTCCTTGTTGTACTCCGCACTGGCCCGGTCATCCGTGTGGCCGGCGATCTCCACCCGCATGGCCTTATTGGTCTGCATGGCTGATAGCAGGTCATTCAGCGCATCGTAGGAAGACTCACGGAGGGTGGCTTTATCGGTATTGAAGTAGACATCCTGCAGCGTGTATATCCGGTCCTTGACCCGCTCGTACTGCGGATTGAAGGTAAACGTTAGGCGTCCCCGCCTATCCGGGATCTTAAAAGCCTGAAATTCCACCGGGCCATCCACTGCGCGGTAGACCACCTGGTACTTGTTGCCTTTCGGCACGCGGATCACCACCTTGCCGTTTTCATCGGTCTTGCCCTTGAATTCCTGATCATCGCTGCCCTGGTTGGTTACGACCAGCATGCGGTTGGTAAGCGGATTCTGCTCGGTGTCGGTAAACTCAATGATAAGCTTGGCACTGTCAGTATCATTCTGAATCTGGGCATATCCTAATTGTGCTGTAAACAGGCTTATGGCCAGAAAGACTAGGATCCGCATAGGTGCTGTTTTTTTGGATTTGAGAAGCTATGGTCTCCCTATGGAAACACAAAATCCCGGGGGATGATCCCGCCTTCAAACTGATGGATCAGCTGGCCATCTGCCTGTTCAAACCGGTACACCTCCCCGTTCTGCACAAAATCCAGGGCGTCCGAGGCGTAAATATCCCCTTGTTCCGGATCAATACTCAGCCCGTAAAAGCTGCGGTTCTGCGCTTCTACTACCGGTGTCTGCGGCAGCTGCGTCCGCTGAATGGGCATGCGGTAGATGCCCTGGTTGGTGTAGTAGAGCGTATCCCGGCTACCGTTCAGGGTCAGGTTACCGGGCGACTCATCTTTACTACTAAAGGAGAGCGTCTGCGTGACCTTGCCAGCCTCGGGATCAATGCGGTACAGGGCCGGCACTACCGAATCATCAATGCCTCCATTGCCAAGCGCCCACAACTGATCCTCCGCATCGCGCACGACCTGTTGCACTTCCACCCGAAGCTTGACCGTATCGGTAACCGCATCGGTAGCCGGATCAACAGCCAGCAACCAGCCAGCCTTTACCTCAGGTACCCAGATGCGGCCGGCGGCCCGGGTCATGTTTCCGGTCCAGCCCCCGGTACGGATGCTGCCGGTTTTCTGCAGGCCGTTCAGGCTAACAATAGACAGTTCGGACGAATCAGCCTGGGTAAAATTGCTCACATAACCCCGGCCATCCCCGGTTGGCTGCAGGTAGCGAGGCGAGGGCAGATCGCGAATAACCCCGACACTCTCGAGCGTGGCGCTATCCACCACTTCGATTTTCCCGGAATTGTTGATCACCAAAAAGCCTTTCTGCCGGGCAAAACGCATGGACTGAAAAACATCGCCCAG
>CAYYUA010000008.1:74977-80721 GCA_964474835.1 uncultured Sphingobacteriales bacterium | reverse complement strand
AACAGGGGATGGAGAAAATGGCGCATAGGGCATTGATTAGGAATCCGGCTGGTAAGCCAGGTTCAACGAGAGGAAAAAAGAGCGGCCCGGCATCGGGCGCCAGGCCATTTCCTGGTATTGCTCATCGAACAGGTTCTGCACTTTTACCTGTGCGGTGAGGGTGACAGGCTCCAGCTCAAAAGGCTTGCGCAGGCTTACATTGGCGCGGTCATAAGGGGCTAAGGAACGCGAGTGATCGCGGGTGACGTAACGCCTGCCAACCACCCGGTGCCGGTAACGCAGGATAACCTCCTGCCACTGTAGCTGCCCATGAGCCCGCACTTTGTGGAAGGGGACGTAGATCAGCTGCCGGCCAGCCGCCTCATCAGCCACGCTTTTGCTATTCAGGTTACGGGAGCTGGTATAGCTGTAGGCCCCACCCAGCTCAGCGGTTACCGTACCCATTCTCCAGGAGGTAGTGAGGTCCGTCTCCAACCCCTGCGTGCGGACCTGCTGAATATTCCGCGCCTCCCACAGGCCGGCCGGATTGGGCGTCCACTGGATCCACTGATCGTACAGCCCGTGGTAAGCCGTTACACTGGCTTCCAGTTCCTGGAAAAGCCCATTCTGACCGTTAGACCAGCCGTAGTGGATCCCGGCTTCCTGTCCCCAGCCGTTCTCGGGCTTCAAATCAGGATTACCGCCTGAAGCCCAGTACAGGTCATTGAGGGTAGGCACTTTGTAGTTGCGGTACACCGAAGCCTTGAGCCGGAGGTCTGGTTGATCAAAGGGCTGAAGGGTGAAGCCGGCTGTCGGCATCAGGGGGGTAAAACGGTTGTTGACGCGCTCCTGCTGCAGGCGCAGACGGACCTTCAGCCAGTCGGCCCACTGCTGCCGGTAGCTGGCATAAGCGGAAGCCCGCAGCTGCGTCTTGTTCCCCTTAAAGCCATCCGAATCGGCCCAGTGGTAATCGTAGGTCAGCCCGCCTTTCAGTTGCTGATTGGCGGAAAGGTAGTGCGTGTAGGTCGCACTGTTCATCCAGCTGCGGGAGCGGTGCAGGGCGTCAATGCCCACCTTGTCATCGGTGTAGTGCAGCTCGTGACTGAGGAAAGCAGAGCGCACTTCCAGGAGGCTGTTTGGCCCGTAATGCTGCCACTTCCCTACAAAACGGCCCTGCTGATCAGCCTGCTCCTGTTGCTTATTCGCTACCGTCATCGGGGGTGGGATCTCGCGGTCACTGTCCTGTAGCCAGGCATGCAGGCTAAACAGGTTACTGGTATCCGGCCGGTAATAGGTTTCCTGCATCAGGCCATATTGCTGCTGAGCCGCATGGGATTGCTCTTTGAGGGGCTTACCTCGTTCCGTGATATCGCGGTACTCAAAGTCATTCTCATAGTCCCGGAAGAAAAGCTGCGTCTGGCTATGCCAATGCTGATCCCCAAGCTGGACGCTGGCCCGCGTTTGCTGGCGGTGGAAGCTGCCAAGCTGCTGGCTCAGCTCGAACTTTGGCGTAGCTGACCACTGCGGATACTGCTGCAGATTGATGCGGCCGCCCAGGCCGCCCGGGCGGTCAGCTACACTGCCGGCTCCGTACTGAACGCTGGCCCCGTCCATCAGCGCCATGGGGATCAGGTTCAGATCCACCTGCCCGTTCATCGGGGAATTCAGCGGGATGCCATTCCAGCTGACCTGCGTATGCCCGGCACCCGTGCCGCGGAAGCTGGGCGTGGCCAGGCCACCGGGCCCGTAGGATTTGATATAGGCCGGCGTTTCATAGGCCATGGCATCTGACAGGTTCTGGTTCTGATAATGCTTAAGCTCCCCTTGGCTCAGGGGCTTTTGCTTGGTGCCGGGCCGGCTGTTAGCCCGGTCTTCCTGATAGTGAAAAGGCGGGAGCTCCAGCGTATCGCCCCAGAACTGGGCATAGCTGGAAGCTGTATTTCCCAGTAAGAGTATACACGGCAGCAGTATACAGCGCAGATCGATCATCCCAGCCTTCATAAGCCTCAGGGCTTTATCAGCGTCAGGCGCTTGGTGTAAGTAGCCTCTGGCGTGGTTACTTTTAACGCATAGACCCCGGCTTGGATCGATTCCGGGAGGAGTAGGCTGGCTTTAGCAGTGCCGGCTGGCCACTGCCCGCTTTGCAGCAGCTGACCCCGGACCGTGTAGAATTGATACTGAACAGGCTTTTGCTGATCATCAGGCAACTGAATATGCAACCGATCCCCAGCTGATAAGGGCTGTGGATAGACTGCTAACTGAGATGGGGCGCTGGCCTTTTCAAGGCCCACCTGAGCGCTTGAGGTTTCCGCCATAGCGTAGCCATCGCCCTTACCGCCATGGTAGGCAGATTGGCCGAAGCCAGGGGTTATGGAGAGGCTCCAGGCAGCGATCGTCAGGTAAAAACACAACAGGTAGCGCTTCATAACAAACAATTTCAGCGGCTGTAACGGACGCCTCGTCCGCCAACAGTTCCCCGCCGGTTAGTAGGATCATCGTAGCCGTAGAAACGGTCGGAAATGGCCAGATCACGGAAGTCCGGTAGGATGCCGCTGTTCCAGCCCCCTCCCCGGAAGCCGGCGCCCTTGCCATTGTCAGCCGGCCAGTTCGGTTCATTGGCTGATCCGTCTGCTGTAAGCGCACCATCCCCGGTTTTCCCTTCAAAAGTCAGCCCTTCACTACTCAGGGTGACGACCAGCTCCCACAGGTTGCCGCTCAGTTCCAGCGCTCCGTAGTAGCTGGCCCCGATGCTGCGCCGGGTGCTGGTATCCGCCCCGGCAAAACCAGCCCGCAGTGGTCCTTTAGGCCCGCGGTAGCCATGACTGGCCAGGCCACTATTGGGTTCCAGCGTTTCATCCACGGTTTCGCGGGGTGTGCCGTCATTAACGATGTCATTCGCATCCGTTATTGCGGCCGTTCCCCAGGCAAATTCCTTAGCCACCGGATCAGCCGGGCCACGGCAGAGCTTCTCAAAGGCCGTTTCAGTCATAGGCGCTAAACCCGCCCAGTCCAGGTAGGCAGCCACATCGGCCCAGATCAGGAAGTTGCAGGCCCGGTTCTGCCCGTCATCGGCTGCGCCAACAGCGGACTCCGGGTTGGCATCGGCAGCAAAAACGGCTGGCTGGCCTGCTGTGGCCGGCTTCTGGATCACAATGCCATTGCGGTTGCCACGGCTATTGGGGAACGCCAGCGTTCCCTGCTCAGCAGCTGGATCAGCCGCTATGCGGTTGGCTTGCTGGGCCTGGGTCAGGGTGTTCAGGAAATCAATATACTGCGCCTGCGTGATCTCATACTTCATGGCGTAAAAGCCCTCGTATCCCAATGGATAACCCTCAGGAATGTCAGCACCAGGGGCAAATTCCCCCGCGCTGGTGAGGTTATTGCCACTACTATCCACTGCAAGAGGCCCATCGTCTGTAACCAGATAGGGCTTACCTGAGCTGGCTACTTCCAGGGTGTTATTGCTGGCGCCATCGCCCAGGTAGAAGCTATCCGTGGGCACGTGCACCATCTCAATGCCAAAGGCCCGGAATTGGTAACGGCCCTGGGGAAGCGCCTCAGCCAGCTGGAGGCGGATTCGCGTGTCAGGAACAGGCCCTGAGCCGCGCTGCTGCCGCTTTACCCACAGGCCCATCTGGTCTGCTACGCCTTCCAGCCGGACTTTGTTATTCGGGCTTTCCGTTATTCGGTGGTTAGCAGACTGAGCGCTGATACGGGCATGCTGCCATTGATGGTCGTCAGTGCTTCGGTATTTCAGAAAGAGCCAGACCGCATCGTGGTTGTAGGGCGGCTGCTCGTCTGTCAGGTTCCAGGCATGTTCCCAGCTAAGGGTAGCCGCTACGTGCTGACTATCTGTTAGCGCTAAGTTTTTTACCTGCAGGTTGTTGGCAGAAAGTGCCGGGCTTAGCAGGAGCGCAAAAAGCGCTATTAGCAGAAGCTTATAGCTTAGGGTATGACTCCATGGCTGGTATTGCATAAAAGCAGGGCTGTAGCGCCATCAGGTTAACAGTTGTATTTGTCGTGAATGCTTTCTTGCTAAGCTGAAATGCCCCCTTTACAGAACTGAAAAGGCTTTTTCTGATAAAAGCAATCTCTTATCAGAGGGTGGTAACGCATGCGGTAAGCAACTCCTTCGGCCTCATCGTGCGCTTAATAAAAAGCAGCACAGCCCCACTCTGGCTGAAGCGAGGGCTGCGCTGCTGGACATTACTCAGGGCTTATTTAACCAGTAGCTTAGTGGCGTAACGCTTATCGTTCTGCTGAATAGCGATCAGGTACATTCCCTTTCTGGCTTCATTCAGGGAGAGGCTAAGCTGGTTCACGCCCTGCTCTACGGCTGCCTGCTTGCGCTGGATAAGCTTACCGGACAGGTTTCTCACGGTAATAAGGGCTTCTCCGCCTTGGGCCGTTTCCAGCTCGATATTAACCGCACTTTCGGTTGGATTCGGGAAGACCCGGGCCTGTGCCTGAAAGCCCTCTTCGTCAGCTATACCCACCGTGGCTGAGTCACGGATCACCGTGATCCGGTTTTCGGACTGATCGATGCACTGCTCAGCCGTAACGCTTGCAATACTGCTGTCCGGCGTAGCGGTCAGGGAGCCCGCGTGGGCAAAACCGTAGACATAGCAAGTGCCTACACCGGCTCCATTGAAGTCCTGACTGGTTCCGGCATCGCCATTCAGGATGGTATCCCGGGCATTGGTTACAACGTAAGTGTAGTTCAACTCCTGCGTGGCCGAAGTTGTGCTGAACTCAACCACTGAGGCGCTGTCATTGATGGTCACATTAGCCGTGTCGGCACCTGTGCCGGCAACCTGCACTCGACCGCCATCCAACGTATCCCGGATCACGGTTATGCGGTTGGCGGATTGATCCAGACTGCTGGTGGAAGAAAGGTCAGAAAGCGGGGTGCCGCGACTGGTGTTCTGCAGGGTGCCACTGAACGAAACCCCGTATACGTAGCAGGTACCGGTACCGGCAGGCTCAAAGTTCTGCTGATCAGCGCGCTTGACATTCAGGATGTCCTCGTTCGCATCTGTGATCACATACCGGTACTTACCATCAGCTGAGGTATTGCTATCAAAACTGACAATATCCGCCTGACCATCGATAAAGGCGTAGGCCGTATCAGCTCCTCCTTCAGTAGCTACCGTTCCACCATCAGCGGTAAAGGCATCATAATCCAGCAGGATATTGGCCACTGACACATTGGTCTCAAAACTGTCGATCCGGCCGGACTGGTCGTACACCTCTACAAAGCCTGTGTCTGAAAAGTCAGTAAGGCCTACGTATGCCTGTTGATTAACCGTATCATAGTTAAACGCGTTGATACCTCCGAATTGGCCCAGTTGAGGAGGCTCATCTATGGTTATGCCAGTTGTATTTGTAGCTCCAGTCTGAAGGTTAAAGGCAGCTACTTCCCGGTTAGCATTGATGGTGTAGAGCCGGTCGTTCAGAGGACCCTTAATAGTGCCGGAGAAATCCAGCGCCTGGTAAGTAACCGTACCGGATTGGGGGTCGATGGTAGCTAGCTGCCCCTGGGTTTCACATACGGCATGCACCTGGTTGTTGTAAACGAACACCTTGGAGATCCCGGCTCCCTGCGAGCCGAGGTCAATGTTGGCTTCGCGGATGTTCGTGTTGAAATTGTAAACAGCTACTCGCCCAAGGGAATCAGCGCTGGAGTTGGCTTTTGAAATGTTAAAGCCGACATAGGCCTTATCCTGCAAGAAGGCAACATCTGCTGCCCCTCTCAAGGAGTCATT
>CAYYUA010000008.1:31920-74877 GCA_964474835.1 uncultured Sphingobacteriales bacterium | reverse complement strand
AGGCAACATCTGCTGCCCCTCTCAAGGAGTCATTGCCAATGGTATCAATGGGGCTGAAATCTGTGGTATCATAAAAAGAGACATAAGGAAAGCCAGGACCAGGATTGGGAGGAAAACTGTAATTCCCAACTGCTAGACGTCCACCACCTGTACTAATGGTATTTTGAAGTGATACTTGGGGAAAGCTGAATTGCTTTACCCGCTCTTGGTTCTCAATGTTATACTGGATCACCGAATCCTGAGCCCCGAAGATGATGGTGTTTTGACGGATAATAGCATCTTGTACGCTTTGGGAATAGATCGAATCCTGAAAAGTGTAATTACCGGAGCGAGGGTTGTAGTAACCAATGCTGGCAAAATCATCGAACGGGGGTGCAAATTCACTTTCACCACCACTCAGGATAACCGCTTTGTCAAGGCTTTGATCCTGGCTAAAAGCTGTTGTGGATACCATCATTGTTAAGAAAACGCATAGGAGATTAAGAAAACGCATACGGGATTGAAAATTAGGTTAAACAAAAACCTGAGGAGGGTATACGTGGGGTGAGGAAACGAAAGGATAAACCGCTAGCAAGTTTGATCCTGTGGCTCCTACCCCGGAAGCCCGGACTCAGGGTTAGCAATAGCAGGTCTTCTGGCTTGCCCGGGAGTGATAACCTTCCCGTTCCTTTGGGGAACAGTGGTTTAGAGGCGGGATCACTCCTGCCCTGTAGAAAAGGCTTCCTCTTGCTTCAGAGGAAAGGCTTACAGCAGCGGGGACTGCTCCGGATTCACACCGGATTCCCTTTTAAGCCGGAGGTTGCCGGCACTATTGATAACTGTTGCAAACGTACGCACCAACAGCTGCCTGTGCAATGCAGCTAAGGCTCAAAGCAAAAAAATCCGCCCGAAGGCGGATTTTAGTACCAAAAGAAAGTGCCGATAACACCAAAGCTATCGCTCTTCCAGCTCAGGGGTAGCCGCATCCCATGGCGGGCCACTATCCACATTGATAGCTGTGGAATCACCCCCATCTGAAGTTTCGAGGCCCAGCGTTCCTTCGCCGTACTCAAAGGGTTCCACTTTTATCCAGTACTGCTTCCCTTGCTCAATAGCCTCGTCCTTATTCCGGAAAGTGGCCCAGTTCTCAAACTCAGGATACCTGATTCCGGGAGCACTTTCAAATCCCGCGGGAACCGGGTCCAGGAATTTCACCTGTTCTTCGCCAAGCTTGTTGTTTAGCGCTTCCGTTTCATAAAGCTCAATTGTATAACCTGCTGGATTGATATCCTCCTTTGAAGTACCACCCTGGCGTGCTGAATCGTATTCCCCGGTTACCGCTAATCGCAGGGTATCTGTAATATCAGCTGTATCTTCAGGGTTGCTGGGATCACCACCGCCTGGCGGCGGATTTTGACCGTCTCCACCGGTATCGGAGGGATCCAGGACCGTATCAACGGGATTAACGCTAGTATCTAATGGATCGGGATTCTGAAAGCTTGGGTTTTTGTCGTCACAACTGTTCAGGACAAATCCAAGGGTGAGCAGGAAGGTTAGCGTAATACTTAGCTGCTTGATCATAGGACGTGGCTTTATAGTTATCAAAAATAGCAGTTTTTACCATTCTACCAATTCGCGGGGTCTGGTTCCGCCAAAGGCTGAACGAACAGCCCGCTGCGCAGCTTAGGCTCAATCCAGGTGGACTTAGGCGGCAGGGTTTCGCCGGCATCCGATAGTTCCATCAGCGTCTGCATGCCGATGGGGTGCAGCAGGAAAACGACTTCCACGCCCTCTGCTTCTGCTCGTTCGCGCAATCTTGCCAGCCGCATAGTACCCTCTACAAATCGCATATTGGCGTTTTCTTCATTCACATCCATGCCCAGCGTACCTTTGAGGAAAGCCTGATCCAGAATGTAAACATCCAGTTTTGCACAGTGCGTATCCGCTTCGTAGGCCGCTGAGCGTACAGTCCAGCTGTACCATTGTTTACCAATACATACGACCAATTCGCCTTCGCGGTTGGGTAGGCGCGCCTCCTCCAGTTTTTCGATCAGGAATAAGTGCGAGGCCTGTTCCAGGAAAGTCTGAACATCCCTCACCGGCAGCGAATGCAGCAGGCGGTGGAAACTGGCGATGTTAAGCTGACTGGCTGGCAGCGTGTAGGCCATCAGGGCCGGATCGGGGGCTCCACGGCCGGATTTTTCCCGGGCATAGCTACTAAAGGCTGAAGAGCGGTGATGCCCATCGGCAATATACAGGGTAGGGATCCGCTGAAAAATAGCTTCCAGTTGCGCTAACTGCTCATGCTCCATGGTGCGCCAGACCGCGTGCTGAGTCCCATCTTTTGTGGTGAAGTTGTAGAGCCGCAGGCCGGCCATCACCTCGGCTTTCCAGGCTTCCAGCTCCCGGTTGTCCGGATGGGCCATCAGGACTGGGGTGCCGTTAACGCCTACTTCCCGGTAAAAATCCAGCAGCATGGCCGCCCGGGCCCGGTGCACCTGCTCGTGCTCCCGGATATGCCCCATGTCGTAGTCCTGCCGGCTCAGCCCGCCCACAATACCAGTGTGCAGATTTGGCCCGCTCTGCTGCTGATACACATAGGCTGCTGGCTGTTCCTCGCGCTCCAGCAGTTCCTGCTCAATAAAAGCCTCCAGCTCCCGGCGGGCGATGGTCAGGCGTTCGTTTTCCGGCAGGCGTCTTACCGCAAAGGATTCCGGCTGCAGAACGTGCTGGAAGCTGTAATCCGGTGATGGCGGGATATGCGGATACTCAGCCTCCAGAGGTTTCTCGAAGGCCTGAGTGGTGATAGCCGTGGCAAAAGTAATGGCCGGCCGGTACGGCCGGAGCGGTGTGAATTGGACCATATCCGGGGAGCTGAAAACCTTTCTGCAAAGGAACAACACCCGGCCTGTAAGGTCACAAAAAAAGCCCTGACCAGTTTTACAGCCAGGGCTTTGGTTTTTCCTGTTCAGCCTTGAGTGCCGGCCGGAGCGCTATGCTTTGCCCTGCAGCTGCTCAATGGTCTTTTCAGCCATTTCCACAGCTACGCGGGCCTGGCCTTCTACCGAGGAGGCCCCGATGTGCGGAGTGGCTGACACGCGCGGATGCTTAAGCAGCTGATCGTTGGGCTTTGGCTCATTCTCGAAAACATCCAGGCCAGCAAAGCCTACGTGGCCGGTGTTCAGGTTATCCAGCAATGCATTTTCATCAATAATACCGCCTCTGGAGCAGTTGATGAGCCCAACCCCGGCTTTCATCTGCTGGAAGGCACCCTCATCGATCAGGGGCTTATCCATGGCCGGCACGTGCAGGGAAATGAAATCAGCCTGCTGGAAAATGGCTTCGTTGGAGACCGTTTCGAAACGGGCCTGTGGCTTCGGCTCCACCGGGATCTGATCCAGCTCCAAAGTGATCTCATTGTACATCGGGTCGGAGATCAGCACATGCATGCCGGCCCCCATGGCTATTTTAGCCGTTTCCTGACCAATACGGCCGATACCGATCAGCCCCAGGGTTTTGCCGCGCAGCTCGGTCCCGTCCGCATACTGCTTTTTCAGGGTTTTGAAGGAATCGTGCCCGGTTTCCGGCATTTCCTTATTGGCTTGGTGCAGAAAGCGAACCCCCCCGGCCATGTGGGCAAAGGTGAGCTCAGCCACCGACAGGGAGGCCGCTGCGGGAGTATTGATCACCCGTATGCCCTGGTTTTCAGCATGCTTTACCTCGATGTTGTCTACGCCAACACCAGCCCGGCCGATCATGGACAGGTGCGTATTGGCATCAATGATATCCTTGGTGATCTTGGTTGCACTGCGTACAATGATCGCATCGTAGGCCTTCAGCTCATCTTTCAGCTGATCCTGTGGGATATTGGTGGTGTGGACTTCAATGCCGGCATTTTCCAGGATCTGTTTGCCATTGTCGGCAATGCCATCATTAGCCAGGATTTTTGTCATAGGTTATTTCGTTTAGTCAGCAAATGATCTGGTGTTGGAAAGCCCTTAGCCTACGCGGCTTTCAAAGTCCTGCATCAGCCCAACCAGCGCTTCTACGCTTTCCCGGGGCAGGGCATTGTACATGGAAGCCCGGAAACCGCCCACGGAGCGGTGGCCTTTCAGCCCTACAAAGTTGTTTTCAGCGGCTTCCTTCAGGAATTTCCGCTCGTATTCCTCATCCTTCGCTACGAAGGTGGCATTGATCACAGAGCGGTCCTCCTTGGCAGCCGTTCCCTCGAACAGCGAGTTGCGGTCAATTTCCTCGTACATCATGCGGGCCTTTTCGTCATTGCGGTCCTTCATGGCCTTAACACCGCCCTGCTCTTCAACCCAGCGCATGGTCAGGTAGCTCATGTAGATCGGATAGACCGGCGGGGTATTGTAGAGGGATTCTTTTTTAACGTGATTGCGGTAATCAAAAAAGCCCGGGATCTCGCGGTCCACGCGGCCAAGGATATCCTTATTAACGATCACCACTGTAACACCGGCCGGCCCCATGTTCTTCTGAGCGCCCCCGTAGATCAGGTCAAACTGCGATACATCAATAGGGCGGCTGAACAGCTCAGATGACATATCAGCTACTACCGGATAGTCAGGATTGGGGAAGGCCTTCATCTGGGTTCCGAAAATGGTATTATTCGGCGTGATGTGCAGGTAAGCCGCCTTTTCCGGCAGGGTGTAATCCTTCGGGATATAGTTAAAGTTGGATTCCTTGGAGGAAGCAACTTCATTCACATGCCCAAAGATCTTGGCATCCTTAATGGCTTTATCAGCCCAGGTGCCGGTATTAACGTACACGGCTGTTTCGTTGGAGGGCAGCAGGTTGTAGGGCACCATGCCGAACTGCATGTTGGCCCCGCCCTGCAGAAAGAGCACGGAGTAATTGTCCGGTACGTTCAGCAGCTTGCGAACCTGCTCCTCGGCGGCTTCCATGGTTTCGCCCCACCAGCTGCTGCGGTGAGAAATTTCTAAGACGGAGAGTTCAGAATCTTTGAAACTACGTAGTCCACTAATTGATTCCTCGATAGCTTCTCGCGGGAGTACAGCCGGTCCGGCACTGAAATTATGGACACTTGTCATACCGTGGTTATGTCTTTTTTGAAATGAGGTGCAAATGTAAAGGGAAAATATTGCCATTACCGAAAAACCGGATATTCAAAGGGTTTGTTAATCTTGTACTAAAAGGGACTCCAGACCGCTAAAGAAGCCTTATGGATTTTGGTACGATCATCACCATTCTGATTCTGGTAGGCAGTTTCATCTATTCAATTGTGCAGAATGCCAGAGCTTACAGGGAACAACGGCCCGGCCAGGACAGAACGGATGATGACTCCGGTTTTCCCTTTCCGGATGATCCCTTCAGCGAAACCCGCCGGCAGCCAGCTGAGCCTGCTGAGGAGGAGCGGGATCCTTCAGCACCGGAAGCCCCCGGGGAAGCCGGCGAACAGCAACCGCCATACGATCCAGGCGGTCCTTATCCGCGGGAGTTGTTGGACCGGGAGACTTCCCGCACCACTGAGCAGGAGAAGCGCGAGGCACAGCCTTATCAGCGGGAGGCCGGAGAAGGATACAGCCGCTCCAGAGAAGCACCCTACCAGAAGCAGGCAGGAACCAGCTACCAGCGAAAGCGCAGCCAGGCGTACAAACGGCGCAA
The DNA here is from genome assembly GCA_964474835.1 of uncultured Sphingobacteriales bacterium. Classification (GTDB taxonomy): domain Bacteria; phylum Bacteroidota; class Bacteroidia; order CAILMK01; family CAYYUA01; genus CAYYUA01. The sequence continues at coordinate 69,252 of CAYYUA010000008.1, read as the reverse complement.
GGCTGCCAAAAAGGGGAAGGCTAAGCTGCAGCAGCGCCTGCGCAGGAAGCAGCTAAAGCAATTTGACCCCGTTCAGGCTGTTATCTACTCAGAGGTGGTCAACCGGCCCAAATACCTGGATGATCCGTCTTCTAAGCCCCGCTTTTAAACGGGGTACCCTTCTTACGCCTCAATGCAATTATCCCTCAGCCATTATAGCTTTGCATAAAAACTGAGCATGGCCGAGCACATTCATCCCATTTTTGATCAGATGCTCCAGCGCAGGGATAAAGAGGCCCTGCTGCAGCAAAAGGGCCTGGGCATCTGGATGACCGGGCTTTCGGGCTCCGGCAAAAGCACCATCGCCAAGGGGCTGGAGCAACGCCTGTACCGGGAAGGGTACCTGACTAAGCTACTGGACGGGGATAATGTTCGCTCGGGGCTGTGCAACAACCTTGGCTTTTCAGCAAGCGACCGGGCTGAAAATATCCGCAGGGTCTCAGAAGTATCACGGTTGTTTGTGGATGCCGGCCTGATCGTGATCAATTCCTTCATCAGTCCCACCCGCACGATCCGTGATCAGGCCCGTCAGATCATCGGGGCGGATGCCTTTTTTGAGGTGTACGTCAATTGCCCCCTCTCTACTTGTGAGGAGCGGGACGTCAAAGGGCTTTACGAGAAAGCCCGCGCTGGCGAGATACCGGACTTCACCGGGATCCACACGCCATTCGAGGAACCACGGAAGCCCGATTCCGAGCTGGATACCACGCAGCATGAACCAGCTGAGAGTGTGGATCTGCTGTATCAGGCCGTCCTGCCGCATATCCGCTACCAGGGCTAAGTTCTCACGATTCCGGCCAGCGCATGGAATGGCCTGAAATTCTTTATTTTTGCCCTGCTCTGCAAAAGCGCAGCCTTCCATCCACTACAAACGTCATAAGCGGTATATATGAAAGATTATACGCTATCCCACCTTCAGGAGCTCGAGTCCGAGTCCATTTACGTGATCCGGGAAGTAGCAGGACAGTTCGAGAATCCCATGATCCTTTTCTCTGGTGGAAAGGACTCTATTCTGGTGCTCCACTTAGCCTACAAGGCGTTTTACCCCTCTAAGATACCCTTTACGGTCATGCACGTGGACACCGGGCACAATTTCCAGGAAACCCTGGACTACCGGGACCGGGTGCTGGAGCAGTATCAGGCCAAGCTTGTGGTTGAGCGCGTGCAGGAGTCTATTGATAAAGGCCGTGTGAAGGAGGAAAAAGGACCGAACGCCAGCCGCAATAAGCTGCAGTCGGTTACGCTGATGGACGCGATCGAAAAACATCAGTTTGACGCTGCCCTCGGCGGTGCCCGCCGGGATGAGGAAAAAGCCCGCGCGAAAGAGCGTTTCTTCAGTCACCGCGATGAATTTGGCCAATGGGATCCGCGTCAGCAGCGTCCGGAACTCTGGAACACCTTCAACGGCCGCAAAGAGCCGGGCGAGCACTTCCGGGTATTCCCGATCAGTAACTGGACGGAGATGGACGTCTGGCACTACATCCAGGAGGAGCAGATCCCGCTGCCCGCGCTTTACTTCTCGCACAAGCGGGAAGTCGTGGAGCGCAATGGCGTGTATCTGGCTGTTTCGGAATTTGTGCAGCCGCAGGAGGGCGAGGAAGTGAAGGAACTGGATGTGCGATTCCGGACCGTTGGGGATATGACCTGTACCGGTGCATTTGAGTCCAAGGCCAGTAACCTCGAGGAAGTGATCCGTGAGGTTTCCACGGAGCGCGTTACGGAGCGCGCTGGCCGTGCCGATGATAAGCGCTCGGAGGCCTCTATGGAGGAGCGGAAAAAAGAAGGCTATTTCTAAACGACTTTTAAAAAAGGCTTAAGCCAGACCTTTATGGATCTTCTGCGATTTGCCACAGCTGGAAGTGTGGATGATGGTAAAAGCACCCTGATCGGGCGTTTACTCTACGATTCGAAGACCATTTTCCAGGATCAGCTGGAGGCTGTTGAGGAAAGCAGCCGCCGGCGCGGTGATGAGAACACCAACCTGGCGCTGGTAACCGATGGCCTTAAAGCTGAGCGGGAACAGGGTATTACCATTGATGTGGCCTACCGCTACTTTGCCACGCCTAAGCGGAAGTTTATCCTTGCCGATACGCCCGGGCACGTTCAGTACACCCGGAACATGGTGACCGGTGCCTCTAATTCAGAACTGGCGATCATCCTGATCGATGCCCGGAAAGGCGTTACTGAGCAAACCCGCCGGCACACCTTCATTACTAACCTGCTTGGCATCAATCACCTCTTTGTGTGCATCAATAAGATGGATCTGGTGGATTACAGCCAGGAAGTTTACGAGCAGATCAAAGAAGACTACCTCTCGTTTGTCTCTAAGATCAACATCCCGGATCTGGAATTCATCCCGATCAGTGCCCTGAACGGGGACAATGTAGTGGATGCTTCTGAGCACATGGACTGGTATCATGGCGCCTCTCTGCTCTACAACCTGGAAACAGTCCCTGTAACCGCTGATTATGACTTTGTAGACTCCCGTTTTCCTGTTCAGAATGTGATCCGCCCGCAAAAGGATGAGTACCATGACTACCGGGGCTATGCCGGCCGGGTAGAAGGAGGCGTTTTTAAGCCGGGCGATGAGGTAGTAGCCCTGCCTTCCGGCTTCAAGACCACGATCAAGAACATCCATCTGGCTGACCAGAGCCTGGAAGAAGCCTATCCGCCTATGTCAGTCGCTATGGAGCTAAACGATGACATTGACATCAGCCGGGGTAATACCCTTGTAAAAGAGCATAACCAGCCAGAGGCCAAGCAGGATATAGACCTGATGATCTGCTGGATGAACAGTGAAACGCTGGTCCCGAATGGCCGCTATGCCATCAAGCACAATACGCATGAGGTCCGGGCCATCGTCAAGGAAGTGCTGTATAAAGTGGACGTCAACACCCTTCACCGGGTTGAAAATGACACGGAGATCGGCCTGAACGATATCGGGCGTGTTAAAGTCCGCACTTCCCAGCCCCTTTTTGTAGATCCCTACACCAAGAACAAGGGTACGGGCAGCATGATCATCATTGATGAAACCACAAATAACACGGTGGCCGCTGCGATGGTCATCTAAGCAGCCAGGTAAGTACACAGACTATCAGTAAGGGGCATTCAGGAGCTGAATGCCCTTTTTTTGCCGGATCTGGTAAGCCTGCTCTATCAGGCTGATGCTCTCCGCGGCCTCTGTTCCTTCAGCCACTTCGCAGGGCTCGTTCTTCAGCGCTTTAACCACATTGGTTATCACCTGATGGTGATTGGCAGCACTGCCCTGAAAAGGGCCATACTGGTTAGGCGGATTGGTAGGCGGCATTGCGGGTGCTTCGTAATCCGCAATGCGGCAGTGCACGATTTGGTCCATGTACTGCCCTCCGATCTTCAGGGCCCCCTGAGCCCCGAGCACGGTGATACTGCTCTCCAGGTTCCCCTCATAGGCAGCTGTGGAGTAGGTCAGCATGACTGGCGCGCCTGACGATAAACGCATCGATAGCAACCCGCTGTCCTCAAAGGCTGTGGTATCCTGATGGCTAAAGTTGTAAAACTGCCCGTCCTGCATCTCCAGCTCCCCGAACACCCACGGTAAGAGATCCACAAAGTGGCTGAACTGCGTATAAAGGGGTCCGCCATCCAGCGCTGCGGTGCCACGCCAGCTGCGCTGCTCATAGTACTGCACTCCCCGGTTCCAGTAGCAGTTGACTGACACCATGAATAGCTGCCCCAGGCGGTTCTCCTCGATCACCGTTTTCAGCCACTGGGCCGGCGGACTGTAGCGGTTCTGCAGGACGCCAAACAGGTTTAACCCCTTTGCCCTTGCTTGCGCAGTCAGTTGATAAGAGGCTTCGGCAGTGAGGGTTAGCGGTTTTTCCACCAGCACGTGCATGCCTGCTGAGAGCGCCAGGCTGGCGTGGGTATAGTGCCACCCATTGGGTGTGCATACATTCATTACATCAGCTTCCGGCCCTTGGTCTAAAAAGTCCTGTAAGGCATCAAAAACCGGGTAGCCTTCCAGCTCCGCAGTCGTCTTTTGTGTGGGGTTATCAGGCTCTATGATCGCTACCAGCTCAGCTTCCGGCATGTGATGCAGGATGTGTGCATGCCGCTGTCCGATATTGCCTAAGCCCAGAATAGCAAAGCGTGGTGGCACCAACTTACCTGGTTTGGAACAGCGCAAAGGTATAATTCCGCCCATGCGAAGCACCGGCCTGCTGTCAGGAGATTTGCTACCTTTGAGCTTCCCTGCAATCAGGATCTGCGGACATGAAGCAATGGGTAACCGGCAGCTTAATCGGGGTTTTGGCAACTGGCCTCCTTTGGCTCAGCTGGAGCTGGTGGTCCTCCGAAGCCCCTTCAGCTGCCAGAGCCATCCCATCAGATGCAATAGCCACCTACAAGGGCACTAACCTCCGGAAGACGTATAAGCACTTCCAGGGCTCCAATATCGCTAAGGCCTTTAAGCCGGCGCGCGCATTTCAGGATTTCAATAGGGACTTCCGCCTGATCGATTCGCTGCTGAGCAATGAGCGTGAGCTGTTCCGGCCAACGCGGGCACACCCGCTGTATGCCAGCCTTCACAATACCAGTGTTGATGAGCTGGGATTGCTCTTTGCCTGGCAATCCGGATTCAGCGATCCCTTATTAAATATTCAGCAGCACCTTGACGGTGGCTACCCATCGCTGAATACCCGCAGTCGCCAGTTTCGGAGTCATACGGTATTGGATATCATGCTCCGGGATCAGCCAGTCTTTAGCCTGAGTGCTGTCAGGGGCGTATTGATCGCAAGTTCCCACGCTGTTCTGGTGGAGGATGGGCTTCGCCAGTTCAGCCAGCAACAGCAGCCCCCACTTAACCAGGCACTGGCGCGCAGGGATACGGCCGATGCGCTGTTCGTGAATTTCCGGGCGCTGCCTTCCCTCTTCGGAGCCTTTGCCAATAACCAGGGGCGTAAAAACCTGCAGCAGACCACAACCCTGCCCGGATACGCCCGCTATCATGTTAATATCCGGGAAAATAACCTCCAGCTAACCGGTGATCTTGAGCTTGTGGACTCCTCAGCCTACTGGGATTCCGCCCGGAAACCATCGCCTGAGCCCCGCCACTTTGCGAAGGTTGCGCCGGCTCAAACTGCTTTCCTGCACGCTTTTGCCCTGCCGGGAACAGCAGCTGGTATAACGGCCATGTCCAGCCAGCTGAAGGACTCGCTTTCGTATCAAAAGCAGATAGATAGCCTGGAAGCCCGGTATGGTTTTGAGCTTCGGGCTGATTTCCTGCCGCTGCTTGGCGATCAGTTAGCCATTGGCGTGAACGAACCTTTTGGAGCTGATTTCCGGAAGCAGACCTTCGGGATCATCCATTACCCGGATACGACTAAGGCATTCAGGCGGCTCAGGGCATTTACAGAGCGCAAGGTTCCGTATCCCCGGATCGGGCCAACTATCCAAAAGATGAGCTACCGGGGGCACGAGCTCCGTCACCTTTCTATCGGCAGAACATTCCGGCTCCTGTTCGGGCCGCTCTTCCATTACCTGGAGGACCCTTTTTTCACGGTTATTGAAGATTGTGTAGTGCTGGCCCGTGAGCCCGCTCTGCTAAAGCGCTTGGTTGACGGCTATGAAGCCCGGCAGACCCTGGAGCACACGAAGTCCTACGCTCGATTGGAAAAAGCGGGCATGGTCCGCAGCCAGCACTTTACCTATCTGCATCCGGGGCGGGCTCGTCAGCTACCCCTCTCCTACCTTTCACCAGAGCTGGAGGAACCTTACCGGGATGGCTATGAATACTATGCCCAATTCAGCGCCCTGACCTTTGCGATGAGAAGGGACAGCAACAGCATTCGCTCCCGGGCCACGCTACTGGGACGGACCAACCCGGGTGCGTTTGCTGAGCGAATCTGGAAGCAGGCCCTGGACACGACCCTCAGCCGGGCTCCTGAGGTAATAAGGCATCCGGAAACCGGCAATCCGGAACTGCTACTGACCGATAAGCAACAGCAGCTATACCGGATGGACGAAGACGGAGCGATTCGCTGGAAAAAGTCCCTGCTGACGGAGAAGATGGGAGCAGCGGATACCATAGACCTGTATCAGAGTGGCGGGCAGCAGTACCTTTTTGCCACCCGCGGGCGCTTGCATCTGCTGAATCATGATGGGCAGGAAATGCCGGGCTTTCCCCTTTCCCTCAGTGCACCGGCCGTTACAGAGGTCCGCACCTACACGTATGCCGGCATGGGCGATTACCGGTATTTCGTGGGGTGCCAGAACAACCGGATCTACGGCTATCAGGGCAATGGCAGCCCGCTGGCTGGCTGGAGCCCGGTGAGGCTGGATGCCCCCCTGGCGTTTCCGGTTCAGTACTTCCGTTATCGCGGCAAGCTGCGGCTTTTTGGGGTTACCGAACAGGGAACGCTTTACCTGTGGAACAGTGCTGGCATCCTTCAGCAGCGTCACGCCTTTCAAACAGCATTTACCCATAACTTCTCCATGCACTTCGGGGCTACCGATTCTACCACTTATCTGGTCAGCACCGATACTGCCGGGAAAGCCCATTTGCTGTACCTGAATGGGCAGGCTGCCACCAAAACCTTCGGGGATTTCGGCAATAGCCATCACTTTTTGTTAGCGGATCTGAACGCGGATGGGGCAGAATCCCTGATATTTGCACAGGGCCGGAAAATAGAGGGGTACCTGCCGGATGGTGTGAAGCAATTCTCGGTCACCCTGCAGGATAGCATTGCTTCCGGACCAGCGGTGTACAGGCTTAAGGGCGAACCTTACCTGGGCTACGGCTCAGCTGAGACAGACCGGATTTTCCTGATCGACTGGCGGACCGGCAAGCCCTACAAAGGCTTCCCGCTCAAAGGCAACACCCTTTTCCGGATAGCTGATATGAACCAGGATGGCAGAAAAGAGCTGATCACCGGAGGCCGTCCGCGCCATGTGATGATGTACCAAATTCAGTGATAACGATAATTAGCAATGGCAAACCAACCGTACATTGAAGCTGCGTGGGAGGACCGCTCCCTGCTGGAACAGGATACTTACAAACAAGCGGTCCTGGATACCCTGGAGGACCTTGACAAAGGCCGCGTCCGCACTGCTGAACCTGTTGCGGATGGCTGGCAGGTAAACGAGTGGGTAAAGAAGGCAGTTATCCTGTACTTTCCACTGACCACCATGCAGACACTTGAGACCGGCATCTTTGAGTATCACGATAAAATCCCGCTAAAAGCAGGCTATGCGGATCTGGGCGTGCGCGTGGTGCCGCATGCCCTGGCCCGCTATGGGGCTTTCCTGGGGAGCAGTGTGGTCATGATGCCTTCTTATGTCAATATCGGTGCTTATGTGGACCAGGGCACAATGGTGGATACCTGGGCAACGGTGGGCTCCTGCGCTCAGATCGGGCAAAAGGTACACCTGAGTGGCGGTGTTGGCATCGGAGGTGTACTGGAGCCCCTGCAGGCCAAACCGGTGATCGTAGAGGATCATGCGTTCATTGGCTCCCGCTGCGTGCTGGTGGAGGGCGTGCAGATCGGCCGGGAAGCAGTGCTCGGCGCTAATGTGACCCTGACAGGCTCCACGCGTATCATTGATGTGACCCAGCATGAACCCGTTTACTACCAGGGTTATGTTCCGCCTCGCTCAGTGGTAATACCCGGCAGTTATCCCAAATCCTTTGCAGCCGGAACCTACAATGTGCCCTGTGCTCTGATCATCGGAGAACGGAAAGCTTCTACCGATGAGAAGACTTCCCTGAATGAGACGCTTCGGGCCTTTGAGGTGGCCACTTAAAACAGCTCCGGGCATTGAGGCGCATATTGGTGATCCAGACAGCCTTTCTGGGCGATGTAATCCTGGCTACACCGGTGCTGGAGGCATTACGCCAGCTACACCCGGATGCGCAGGTGGATGTACTGGTTCGTAAAGGGCATGAGGGGCTGTTGCACAACCATCCCGGCGCTCAGCAGGTGCTGACCCTGGACAAGGATCAGCCAAAGCTGCGCGAGCTCCGGCGGTTGGTTAGCCTTATCCGGCAGCAGCAGTACGAGGCAGTGATCAACATTCAGCGGTTTGCCGCTACGGGCCTTCTGACGGCTCTTTCCGGGGCACGATGGACAGCTGGATTCCGGAAAAATCCCTTTTCCGGGCTATTCAGTCACCGCGCCCCGCACCAGCTGGGCACAGAACCCGGCAGTCCGCACGAGGTGGATCGCAACCTTTCCCTCCTGCCTGAGTGGAACGATCGGCACACCCTGCGCCCAGCGCTCTATCCCTCTAAAGCGGATCACCAGGCTGTAGAAGCCTACCAGCAGCAGCCATACGTGGTAATAGCCCCGGCTTCTGTGTGGTATACCAAGCAATACCCCAAGGAGGGCTGGCTCGATCTCCTGGCCACTGAAGCCCTGCAGCCCTATCCGGTTTACCTGATTGGCGGACCCGGGGATCACGCCTTGTGTGAGCGCATAAGCGCACAGGCTGAGCATTCAGCCATTGTTAACCTTGCCGGGCAGCTATCCTTCCTTCAGACCGCAGCCCTGATAGCCGGAGCTACAATGACCTACTGCAATGACTCGGCTCCGCTGCATATGGCTTCAGCCACCAATGCGCCTGTAACAGCTATTTTCTGCTCTACCATCCCGGCCTTTGGCTTCGGCCCCTTGTCTGATCAGCGCTATGTCGTAGAGGCCCCAACAGCGCTAAGCTGCCGTCCCTGCACAACCCACGGCAGGCCCGCCTGTCCGCTGGGTCATTACCGCTGTGCGCACGATATCACCACACAGCAGCTCACGCAGCCCCTGACGGTGGCTCATCAATCCTGATCAAGGGCTTTTGGGCAACATTGGTTACCTTTCTCAAGAAAACTGAGCTTATGCGGATTGGTCTACCCTTATTGGTGAGCGCTTGCCTAAGCCTGCTAACACCTGCTACGGCACAGGAGACTTTTTCCATTGTAGCTGTAGATACCATTACAGGGGAAGTGGGCAGCGCGGGCGCTTCCTGCTTAGATGACCAGGATGTAGAAGGGGGTGCTACCATCATCAGTGATGTGCTACCGGGTCGGGGAGCTATTCACACCCAGGCCAGCTACCGGGCGGGTAATCAGCGGAGGGCCCGCGAGCGGGTACAGGAAGGGCTTTCAGCTGACAGCGTAATCCAGTGGCTGAAGGCCAATGATGTCTTCTTCACCCCAGAGGTCCGGCAGTATGGCATTGCCCTGCTGACGGAGGGCGGAGCCTCTCAGGTTCAAACGGCCGCTTTTACCGGGGAAAACACCGATTCCTTCAAAGGGCACTACACCGGAAAAACCTACGCGATCCAGGGAAATATCCTGAAAGGTCCGGAGGTCCTTGACTCCATGCGAGCCGCTTTTCTTCGTACAGGGGGCTCATTGGGTGCCCGCCTGATGGCAGCGCTTCAGGGAGCCAATATGCCGGGCGCTGACCGCCGGTGCCTGGAGGAGGGTGTTTCCTCACAGTCGGCCTTTCTGCGGGTAGCCAAGCCCGGCGATACCCGCGAACAGCTCACCCTGGACCTGGCAGTGACGCAAACACCTACCGGCGTGGAGCCCATTGACTCCCTGCAGGCGTTGCTTAATGACGTCAAAACAGAAACCAGCCGGCTGAACATACCGGCAAGCGCTGTTACAGTGCGCCACAACCCGGTGAAGGGTCAGCTCAATGTGCGACTGTCACCTCAACTGGCCCAACAGCAACTGGTGCGCATAAAAGTCGTGGACCTCAGGGGACGGATTGTTCAGCAACAGCGCCTTCATCAGGCTCGTCAGACTATCCGGTGTCCTGATCAGGCCGGCAGCCTTTATTTCTACCAGATCGTGAGCAGGGAGGGGAGGCCGATCAAGGCCGGGACGCTTCTACAGTTCTAAGGGAGCGCTTATGCGCAGGATGGCCCGTGGTCTTACTCAACAGGCGACAGGCTGCCTGAACCATGAAGCATATGGGCGGGTTAGGGTTAATAGATTCAGGTTTTCCCGGAAAAGCAAATACTGCTGTTGATAATGCAGATTGTACTTTTGTAATAATAACTATGACCGTTTAAACACCTTATTTATGAAGCAGCAAATAGCCTCTTTACCAGAACAGCAGAAAAAGGGATACGCCATTGAAAAACTACCCTTTACGATCCGTATCCTGCTGGAAAACGCACTTCGCCACCACGATGACTTTGCCGTTACCCAGCAGCATATCGATACCCTTCGTCAGTGGAACCCCAACGGCAGCGGCAATGATGTTCCGTACAAGCCCTCCCGGGTCCTGATGCAGGATTTTACGGGTGTACCGGCTATTGTGGATGTGGCTTCCATTCGGTCGGAGGTCATCCGGCAGGGCAAGGACGGGGAGAAGATCAACCCCTCTATTCCGGTTGACCTGGTAACTGACCACTCTGTTCAGGTAGACTATTTCGGAACAGAGGACGCCTACAAGAAAAACGTAGCCCGTGAATATGAGCGCAACAAAGAACGCTACCAGCTGCTGAAGTGGGGCCAGCAATTCATGGACAACTTTACGGTAGTTCCGCCGGGCATGGGCATTTGCCACCAGGTAAACCTGGAGTATCTCGCTCAGGGCGTTACCGAGCGCGAGGGCTGGGCTTTCCCGGACACCCTGGTCGGTACAGACTCCCACACGCCCATGGTGAACGGGATTGGCGTCCTTGGCTGGGGCGTTGGCGGTATTGAGGCAGAGGCCGCGATCCTCGGCCAGCCGATCTACTTCCTCTGCCCACAAGTGATCGGCCTCAGGGTGACCGGAAAACTACAGGAAGGCGTAACTGCCACGGACATGGTGCTGACCATTACCAAGCTTCTTCGTGAGTATGGAGTGGTCGGTAAGTTTGTAGAGGTCTTTGGCGATGGGCTGGATAACCTGACCGTTCCGGACAGGGCCACGATCTCTAACATGTCTCCGGAGTTTGGGTGTACCGTCACCTACTTCCCCATTGATGACCAGACGCTGGATTACATGAAGCGGACCAGCCGTTCTCAGGAACAGATAGACTTTACGGAGCAGTACTGCAAGGAAAACATGCTGTGGCGTGAAAATGAAGACGCCATCGAATACACCGATGTGCTGGAGCTGAACCTTTCCGAGATCGAACCCGCTGTTGCCGGTCCTAAGCGGCCACAGGACAAGATCGAGATCAAGGACCTGAAGGATAGCTTCAAGCGCCTGCTGGAAAAAGAGCACGACCGCTCCTTTGTGAATGAAGACGAGCGGACTGAAGACGCCTGGCTCTACGAAGGCGGCTCAGGCACCGAGTACACCTACGAGCCCAGGGATGGCGAGATCGATGAAACCGGTGTTCAGGTTGAAACCAGGCAACAGAAAACCATAAAAGTCACCACACAGGATGCGGAGTACAAGGTCAGTGACGGTGCTGTAGCCATTGCTGCCATTACCAGTTGCACCAACACTTCCAACCCGTCCGTTATGCTGGGAGCCGGGCTGGTGGCCCAAAAAGCCATTCAGCATGGCCTGGACGTTAAGCCGTGGGTCAAGACCAGCCTAGCGCCCGGTTCGCAGGTGGTGACCGATTACCTGCAGCGCTCCGGCCTTTTGGAGGATCTGCAGGCGCTGCGGTTTCACCTGGTAGGTTATGGCTGCACTACCTGCATTGGTAACAGCGGTCCGCTGCCGCCTGAGATGGAAAAGGCCGCGTCAGATGGTGATCTGGTGCTTTCTTCAGTGCTTTCGGGTAACCGGAACTTTGAGGCCCGGGTTCATCCGCAGGTTAAGATGAATTTCCTGGCTTCCCCTATGCTGGTGGTGGCTTACGCGATTGCCGGCCGGGTCGATATCAACCTTCTGGAAGAACCGGTCGCCCATGACCCGAACGGTCAGGCTGTTTACCTGAAGGACATCTGGCCCAGTCAGGCTGAGATCAACCAGATGATCCAGCGCGCTGTCGATCAGAAGGATTACCAGGAAACCTACGCCCATATCTTCGAAGGGGAAGAGCAATGGCAGCAGCTGGAAGCCCCGAACACCAAGGATTACCAATGGGGCGATGATTCAACCTATATCAAGGAGGCGCCTTTCTTTAAGCATATTTCCCGCGAGCCCGAACCAATAACTGATATCAAGGGTGCCAGAGCACTCCTTAAGGTCGGGGATTCGGTCACCACTGACCATATCTCGCCTGCCGGTGCCATCAAGCATGACTCCCCGGCCGGGCGCTACCTCGAGGCCAATGGCGTGGCCCTTAAGGATTTCAACTCCTACGGCTCCCGCCGTGGTAACCATGAGGTCATGGTGCGGGGAACTTTTGCCAATGTGCGCATCAAGAACCAGCTGGCCAGCCAGGAAGGCGGATACACCACGCACATCCCAACTGGTGAGGAAATGTACGTGTATGATGCGGCTATGCGCTACCGGGAAGAGAACACCCCGCTGGTGGTGCTGGCCGGTAAGGAGTACGGCACCGGCTCCTCCCGCGACTGGGCGGCTAAGGGTACCAAGCTCTTAGGCGTAAGGGCTGTTATTGCTGATACCTATGAGCGCATCCACCGCAGTAACCTGGTAGGCATGGGCGTGCTGCCCCTCCAGTTCCTGGAGGGCGAGAATGCCGAAACCCTTGGCCTGACCGGGACCGAAGCATTTAACATCACCGGTATTGCGGATAACATGGTGCCCGGTAAGCTTGTGGACGTGGAAGCTGTCAGGGACGGGCAAGCGCCTATTCACTTCCAGGCCCAGGCCCGGCTGGACTCTGACATTGAGGTTGCCTACTACCGCAATGGCGGCATTCTGAACTACGTACTCCGCCAGTTCCTGAACCGTAACTGATCCTGAAGACCATTAGGGGCAGAACAGTGTAGTAGACTGTTTCTGCCCTTTTTTGTTTTGTTAAGCGAGATAAGGGTAATTGTAAAGCGCTTATCTTATTCCTGTTAGCGCCTATTATCAAGTACGCTATTCACGAGTATGCGGTATAACATGTTGTAACAGCTTGTTTTATAAAATTGCTGTCTTCCCTGATATTGGCTAAGTTCGCGCTGTCAAAATTAGTGCCCTGCCCTCCGAACCGCCTACTTCATGAAAGCTATCCCGCGCTCCTTTTCCTCATTCAGGTTTCTCAAAAATGTTAGTTTATACCTCTTCCTCCTTTTCTTGTTAAGCAGCTGCGTATCCCGTAAAAACCTGGTATACTTCCAGGATGCCAAAGTTGCGGATACCGTTACTGAGGAGATGAAGCAGGCCCAACAACGGCGGATAGAGCGAATACGAATCCAGCCTTATGACATTCTGGATATAAGGCTGAGCTCACCGGATGAAAAGACTAACCAGATGTTTAACAACATTGGTGGTGGGCAAAGGGGTGGTAACCAAAACGCAAGAATTGCCGGCGCCTATGGTCAGGGGTTTTCGGTACAAAAAGACGGTAGCGTTAAGCTTCCGCTTGTAGGCGAAGTCAACGTACTCAACCTTACCATCCCAGAAGCTGAGCAGCTCATTGAAGACCAGCTGAGTGAGTATGTGCGGGATCCGTTTATTCAGGCTAAATTCCTCAACTATAAGATTTTTGTTCTGGGAGAAGTGAAACAGCCTGGTCTTATCACAATTAACAACGAATCCGCTACGGTGATGGAGGCTATTGCCAATGCCGGAGGTCTTGGGCTTTTCGCCAGGCGCGAGAATGTAAGGGTATTCCGCGGTCCTACTGATAATTTTGTGGCTCACGAAATGGACTTAACCAGCGTTAGCTCTATGGATTCGCCCGGCTATTACCTTAAGCCGTACGATATCATATACGTAGAGCCGCTAAGACGGAAGACAGTGCTTTCTAATGTTAATACGATTAATGCGATAGTTGGGATTCTGAATACCTCTTTGAGCTTTTTATTTATTTTCTTATCCAATAACTAAACAGCAACTAGCTTAGGATCTATGGCTGAGGAACGAACGCAGCAAGAGAACGAGGGCCAGATTAACCTCTTTTTAATCTTACAGCTGGTTCGCAAAAACCTGCTGTTATTTCTGCTTTTCGTAATAGCGGCCTTATTCGTAAGCTACCTCGTGAACCGCTATTCCCAATCTATATATGAAATAAGCGGGCAGTTACTGATCTCAGAACAATCCGGGAGCGCCACGAGCCCGGAGCAATTGCTCAAGGATATTCCAATGATGGATCAGCGGCCAAATGTTGAAAATGAACAAATCTTCCTAAAGTCATCCAAAATAGTTGGAAAAGCTGTTGACAGGCTTAACCTACCGGTTACCTATATCGGGGTTGGAGAGGTCAAGAACGCTGTACAATATAAAAAAGCCTCGTTTAAAGTAATCGGGGAGGTAAAAAATGATAAACTTTATGAGAAGGATATTGACCTCAAAGTCCTGGATAAAAATCGTGTTAAGGTTTCTCTCTCAGTAGAGGATGAAGAGCGCTTTAACTTCAGCAAAAAGCTCCGCTTCGGCGAGGCCTTTAGCAACGAGCACCTGAGGTTTAAGATCCTAAGGCAAAAAGACCGATTCCCATTCAATGACATTAGCGAGATTAAAGACAAGCCGTTTAAGTTTCACTTCAACAAGCGTAGTAACTTAGTCAACAGTTTTAAAAACCGTGTAGAAACTGAGACCGTGGGCGAAGAATCCACTGTACTATCCGTTTCTATCAAATCACCTGTTAAAGAAAGGGCAGAAGATTTTATCAATGCGCTCATGCAGGTTTACATCGATAATGAGCTAAACCAGAAAAGCCGGAAGGCTTCCAATACCATCGAGTTCATTGATGGGCAGATTAACTCGATGTCCAAGTCGCTAGCAAGAGCGGAAGATTCCCTGCAACAATTTCAGGTCAAGAATGCGGAACTTAACATTAGCGGGGGGTCCCTATCCACCGGTAGTGATGGCAGTGGTGGAGGTTCTCCGGGCGGCAGCCAGGGGAATTTCTTTGGCAAAATGACGCAAATCCAGTCAGAGCTGGAAAAGATCAAGCTTCAGATTAAAAGCTTAAACCATCTCAAATCAAAAATTGAAAAGGACCAAGACCTTAACAACTACGCACCTTCCCTCGTTACAGAGGACCAAAGTAGCCTGAATAGCTCTTTAAGCAAGTGGACTGAGCTGATTACTAAAAAGAAAGCTCTGGATACCTTTGCCTATCCCGGCAGTCCCTCTATGGAGGAGCTAAACTCTAAGATCAGGGCTACCAAGCGGACGATTTTGAATTCGATTCGCTCTAACAAAGAAAGCCTGAAAATTCAGCGAAATGAATACCAGAAGCGCCTGAGGGAAGTACAGCAGAAAATGTCGGTTCTGCCGCAAAAAGAGATCAGGCTTCTCAACCTTCAGCGTAAGTTTTCGGTGCGACAGGAGATTTACCTTTATTTACTACAGAAAAAGTCGGAGGCTGAGATTGCAAAGGCAGCCACGGTTTCCAACAGTACGGTAATTGAGAATGCGACCTCCGATGACCCTATAAGTCCAAACAAACGCAGGAATTACCTGATTTCACTTTTTATTGGACTTGCTTTCCCATCTGGTATCGTTTTCCTGCGGTATTACATGGATGACACCATCAAGGATAAAGCCCACCTTGAGTCATTGACGGATATTCCGGTTATCGGGGTCATTGGCCATAATAACCGGGATACCAACTTAATTGTACCGAATCATCCGAAATCAATGGTGTCTGAAGGATTCCGCAGTATCCGGACGAACCTGCAATACTTAGGTTCGCAGACCAATACCAACCAGATCATCCTGATCAATTCAGTTGTGGGGAGCGAGGGCAAATCCTTTTCATCGGTCAACTTAGGTGCTGTTCTGGCTATGACCAGCAAAAAGGTAGTACTCCTGGGTCTTGACCTGCGTAAGCCCCGGCTGCACCTAGAGTTTGATTCGGACAATGATGTGGGGGTCAGCAATTACCTTGTAGGGAATGCTAGCGCCAACGATATCATCAAGGATACAGGCGTGGATAACCTCTCTTTTATCGCTTCCGGTCCTACTCCGCCGAATCCTTCCGAGCTGATCCTTAATGACTACATGCCGGCGCTCCTGAAAGAGCTACAGGAGCAGTTTGACTATATCATCCTGGACTCCCCGCCCTTTGGCCTTGTTACGGATGCCTCCATCCTGATGGGCTATGCAGACCTTAACCTGTTTGTGCTGCGGCAGGACTACAGTAAGCAGGAGTATGTCCAGTCCATCGAGGATCTGCGGCAGGATATGCAGTTCCGTAACATATACCTCATGCTGAATGACCTGCGCACCGAGCGGTCGCGTTATGGCTATGGCTATGGTTACGGTTATGGCTACGGGTACGGCTACGGCTATGGCTATTACGAAGAGGATCAAAAGCCCAGACCCTCCTTCTTCAAACGCCTGCTCGGGCGCTCGAAGTCGGCCTGATCCTTCTGTGGTACAAGGTACTAGCTTCAGTCTCACTCAGCCGTTATGCCGGTCCTACCCAGAATGGGTTGGCCTACCTGTATAAATGACTGCCTGTAAGCCCTGATTTTCAGCAGGATACGCTTAGATAGCCCTTGTTTAAGCTGTTTAAAGGAAACATTTTGCATTTTATTTGTTTCTAATGGAGACAGTGTAACTTTGCTGTCAAACAAAAACAGCTTTTTTCGCAAGGCTTTCTGATTGGAACAACAGGCGCAGTCCATCTTTGCCCGCACCCTCGGGCTCTTTTTTACGTATGGGATCCGTTCGCTCACTATGGACGAACTGGCAGCGCAGCAGGGGATCTCCAAAAAAACACTGTACCAGCACGTCCGGAATAAAGGCGATCTGGTTTATCAAACCTTCCAGTACTTCATAGAGCAGCAGCGATCCCATGTTAACCAGATCCACAGGGAAAACCTGAATGCCATTGATGAACTGCTAAAGATCTATCAGCAAACCTGTAAGCAGCTACAGGGTATTAACCGCAATGTTGACCTTGAGCTAAAGAAGTACTATCCGGAAACCTGGGAGCTGTTTGTGGATTACAAGCACAACTTCATTTACCAACACTCCCTCAGAAACCTGAACAAGGGAATCCAGGAAGGCCTTTACCGGTCTGATTTCGATCATCACATCATAACGACCTACTACGTGGCCCGGATCGATATCTTCACAGACAATAGCCTTTTTTCTCCGGAGCAGTATTCCTATAACCAGATCCTGGCGGAACTTTTCAAGTACCACATCCGGGGGATCGGCTCCTACAAGGGCATTGCCTACCTCGAAGAAAAGGAATCACTAAACCTTTGATGATTATGCAACCTCTAGGGCTCCTCGGGAGCTTATTGCTTTTTATGGCTATGCAGCCAGCTGCCGCTCAGAACAACGGGGATGAAGAAGTGCCGGCTTTTACCATCGCAGAAGCACAAAGTTATGCCCTCGACCACAAGCAGTCCCTGCAAAACAAGGAGCTGAATAAGGTCAGGGCTGAGAAGGATGTTACCGAAACCCTGTCACAAGGCTTTCCGCAAATCAGCGCGGAAGCGCGCGCCCGGCGGAACTTCGATATCCGAACCAACGTGATCACATTCGGCCTGCCCGGCCAGGAACCCCAGAAATCAGAAGTGCGCTTTGGTACCAATTACCGCGCTCAGGCCAGCGTTAACGCATCGCAGATGATCTTTGACGGGACCTTCTTCCTGGGCCTGAAAGCCTCTAAGGTCTATGTGAACCTCTCCAAAAAGCAGTACCAGCAATCCCGGCGGGATACCCGTGCGAAAGTGGCCAAAGCCTATTACAGCTGTCTGGTAACCGACCGCAACCGCCGGACGCTTCAGCAGAACGTTAAGCAGGTTGAGCAGAACCTGTATGAAACCCGTCAGCGCTACCAGAACGGCATGGTTGAGGAACTGGATGTGGACCGTCAGCGCCTTACCCTTCAGAACCTCCAGAACCAGCTTAGCAAAGTAACCCGCGAAACCCGGATAGCCCGGCGTCTTCTGAAGTTCCAGATGGGTTATCCCATTAATGACACCTTAGTGCTCAATGAGAGCCTGCAGACGCAGCTACCCAGCACAAAAGAGCAAAAACAGGTTCCCAAAGACTTTAAACCCGAGCAGCGGCTCAAGTATCAGGAACTGGCAGTCCGGGAGCGGCTGGCTGTGCTGGATAAAAAGCGCTACCAGGCAGCCTACCTGCCTAAGCTGGATGCCTTTGCCACCCACCTGCAGCTGGCTCAGCGCGATAACTTCAATTTCCTGGAAGGCAGCGAGCCCTGGTTCCCCTCAACCTACGCCGGGCTTTCATTGAGCGTCCCCATCTTCAGCGGTTTCCAGAAATCAGCCCGGGTGCAGAAGGCCAAAATTGACCTGAAGAAGATCCAGAACCAGCAGGACGCGCTGCAGCAGCAGATCCGCCTGCAGGTATCCCGCTCCCGGCGGACTTACAACAATGCCCTGGAACGAGCCCGGAAACAGCAGCAGAACCTGGATCTGGCCCGGAAAATCTACGATCAGAGCAAGGTCAAGTATGAAGAAGGGGTCGGCTCGAGCCTGGAGCTCACCACGGCCCAGAATCAGCTTTTTGAGGCCCAGACGGCCTACATCAATGCCGTTCAGGATTACCTCGTAGCTGAGATTGACCTGAAGAAAGCATTAGGAGACTATTAATCAAACCCAAGTATCCCATGCGCCTAGCATTTATTTCGCTCATGGCCGTAGCCGGCCTGATGAGTTGTAGTAGCGAAAAACCCAAAACCCTCGAGGAGCAAAAAGCCAAACTCCAGGAGTACCGCCAGCAGGAGCAAAAGCTGCAGAAAAAGATCAGTGAGCTGGAGGCTACTGTTGCTGAAAAAGACACCACAAAGGCACGCGATTACCAGCTGGTCAGCCTTGAACGCATCACAGAAGGTCCCTTTCAGCATTATGTGGAGATCAGGGGAAAGGCCAATACGGACCGGAACGTGGCCGTAAGCCCTGAGCGCAGCGGCCGGATCGAAACCATCACCTGCGAAGAGGGCGATCAGGTACAGCAGGGCGAATTACTGGTAAGACTGGACAGTGAAACCATCGAGCGGAACATCGACCAGATCCAGACCAACCTGGCGCATGCGCGTAACCTCTATGAGCGGCAGGCCAACCTTTGGGAGCAGGAGATCGGCTCAGAGGTGAAATACCTGCAGGCCAAAAACCGGGTGGAAAACCTGGAAAAAGAACTGGAAGCTGCCCGAAGCCGCCTGGCTAACACCACCATCACAGCCCCGATTGACGGAAAAGTAGATGCCATCTTCAGCAATCCCGGGGAAATGGCCAGCCCCGCCTCCAAACTGCTTCGTATCATCAACCTCCGCCAGATGGAGGTTACTGCTAATCCTTCTGAAGCGTATCTGGATGATGTGCGGACGGGCGACTCCGTTATTGTAAACTTCCCAAACCTCAATATCCAGCGCAAGCGGCCGGTCACGCACGTTAGCTCCTACATCGATCCTGATACCCGCACCTTTGAGATTGCGGTGAAGATTGCCAATAAAGACCAGCTGATCAAGCCAAATGTGCTGGCGCAGGTCCGGTTTGCCGATTACAGCCTTGAGAAGGCCCTGACCGTCCCCACCAAACTTATCCAGTCAGCTGATACGGGGGACTTCGTTTACACGGCAAAGCCCAGGGGCGATCGGCAGATCGTAAAACAGACTTTTATAGAGCCCGGGCGCTCTAATCAGGGGATCACTGAGGTCAAACGAGGGCTGGAGCCCGGCCAGCAGCTGGTCACGGACGGCTTCCGGGAAGTGAGCCACAATGAGACTGTCATAACCCCTTAGTGCAAACGTTGTATGGCTGATAACC
Organism: uncultured Sphingobacteriales bacterium; assembly: GCA_964474835.1. Lineage (GTDB taxonomy): Bacteria > Bacteroidota > Bacteroidia > CAILMK01 > CAYYUA01 > CAYYUA01. Next base: position 49,472 of record CAYYUA010000008.1, on the reverse strand, counting down.
AAGAGCAAGCAACCCGCAGTTTTGGCCTGACGAACCTGGCCTTACGCAACCGCATAAGTATCTACATCCTGGCCATCCTGTTGGCGGTTATGGGCGTCTACTCCTATACGACCATGCCAAAGGAGGCTTTCCCGGAGATCGTCATTCCAACTGTTTATGTAGGCACCCCCTACCCGGGCAATTCACCAGCTGATATCGAGAACCTGGTAACCCGCCCTATCGAGAAGGAGATCCAGGGTATTGATGGGATTAAGGAGATCCGCTCAACCTCCCAGCAGGATTTTTCCTCGATCATTGTGGAGTTCAACACGGGAGTGGACATCAGTGCCGGCCTGCAGGACGTCAAGGATGCCGTGGATGAGGCGCAGGGAGAACTCCCCGGTGACCTGCCCGAGGAGCCGAATGTCCGGGAGCTGGATTTTTCGGACATGCCCATCATGACGGTAAACCTTTCCGGAGACTACCCGCAGCGGGAGCTCAAAAGCTATACGGAAAACCTTCAGGATGAGATCGAGGAAATCAATGAGATCTCGCAGGCCAACATCACAGGTGACCTGGAGCGGCAGATCAACATCAAGGCAAACCTGCCGAAGATGGAAGCGGCAGGCGTCACTTTCCGGGATATTGAAAATGCAGTAAGTGGCGAGAATGTATCAGTCTCTACCGGTGAGATCAAGAACCGGGGCTTCAACCGGAGCATGCGGATCATTGCTGAATTTGAAGAGGTTTCTTCCATCAGCAATGTCATCATTAAGGAGCATGACGGCAAAACCATTAAACTGCGGGATGTAGCGCAGGTTCAGGATGGCTTTGAAGAGCGGAAGAGCTTTTCCCGGGCCAATCGCCTGCCGGTTATCTCCCTGCAGGTTATTAAGCGGAGCGGTGAGAACCTGCTGGCCGCTTCCCGTAAGATCAAGGAGGTGGTTAATGAGGTGGAGCAGAACCGTTTTCCGGATGGCCTTGATATCACCATCACCAACGACAATTCGCGCTATACCAAGAATCAGGTCAGCAACCTGGAGAACAGCATCATATCTGGTGTTATCCTGGTCACCCTTACCCTGCTCTTCTTCATGGGGCTGCGGAATGCCCTTTTTGTGGGGCTGGCCATCCCCCTTTCGATGTTCATTGCTTTTCTGGCGCTGGATTCATCAGGCGTTACCCTGAACCTGGTAGTGCTCTTTTCCCTGATTCTGGCGCTGGGTCTGTTGGTGGACAATGGTATTGTGGTAGTTGAGAACATTTACCGCCTGATGCAGGAAGGCCAGTCAAGCCTGCAGGCAGCCCGGCAGGGGGCTGGTGAGGTCGCCATTCCGATCATTGCCTCCACAGCCACCACCCTGGCGGCCTTCTTCCCCCTGGTATTCTGGCAGGGGACTGTTGGGGAGTTTATGAAGTACCTGCCGATCACGCTCATCATTGTGCTGGCTTCCTCCCTTTTTGTAGCGCTGGTGATCAATCCGGTGATCACATCCGGCTTTATGCGTGCCAATGCTGATACAGAAAAGCCAAGCCGCGGCCGTTTCAGTATCTACTCAGGGGTTCTGATCGCGCTAAGTGTACTGCTGTACCTTGTGAAGGGTAGTATTGGCGGGGTTTCGCTGAATTTCCTGGGCGGGCTGCTGCTCGTTTTTGCCCTGATCACCCTGCTCAATGTTTTCCTGCTAACGCCTTCCTCTCAGTGGTTCCAGCAGCGTTTTCTGCCAGTCCTTGAACAGCGGTACGAAAAAGTGCTGAACTATGCCATCCGCGGCCGTAAGCCCTATGGCTTCTTTTTGGGAACAGTGGCATTGCTTATCGGCTCCATAGCCCTGTTTGTCAGTCAGGCGCCCAAGGTTCTCTTTTTCCCGGAAAATCAGCCGGATAACATTTTCGTCTACACTGAAAATCCGGTGGGGTCCAGCGTTCGGACCACTGATTCCGTAACCAAGCGCGTAAGTAAGGCCGTCTACGAAGTACTGGAGCCGTATGATGAGATCATTGAATCGGTCAAAACCAATGTGGGCAAAGGCGCGCAAAACCCCCAGGAGAGCTTCAGAGGGGGCGGCCAGGCCACCCCGAACCGCAGCCGGATAACCGTGGCTTTTGTCGAGTTCTCGGAGCGCAATGGTATCAATACTTCGGAGATCCTTGAGAAAATCCGCACGGCCGTTTCGGGCATACCCGGCCCTAAGATCACCGTTGAAAAGAACTCGATGGGCCCACCGGTCGGGAAGCCTATCAGTATTGAGGTATCCGGGCAGGATATCAATAAGCTTATCTCGGTAACCAACCGGATGCAGCAGCGCATCCAGACCAGTAACATTAAGGGCATCGAGGACCTTCAGAGCGACCTGGTTACCCAGAAGCCGCAGCTGGTTGTGGATGTGGACCGCAGTAAGGCACAGCGGCTGGGCTTTTCCACGCAGCGGGTAGCCAGTGAACTGCGCACCGCTCTTTTTGGGAAAGAGATCGATCAGTTTCAGGCAGGTGAGGATGAGTACGAAATCCGGCTGAAGCTTGCCGATGAGTTCCGCTATAATGTCAGTGCTCTGCTCAATCACACTATCTCCGTCCGCCGTGGCGGCTCTGTGCAGCAGGTTCCTATTTCAGCTGTGGCGGACGTGGACTACGGCACTACGTACGGCTCTATTGAGCGAAAAGACCTGGACCGGGTGATCACCCTATCCTCAAATGTAAAGGAGGATTACAACGCCAATGCTATCAATGACCAGATTAAGGAACTGCTGCAGGACTTTAAAATGCCCAGCGGCTACCAGTACAAGTTTGCCGGTGAGCAGGAAGAGCAAGCTGAGTCCTCCAGCTTCCTGCTGCGGGCCATGCTCATTGCCGTCTTCACGATTCTGCTAATCCTGGTTTCGCAGTTCAATTCCCTTTTGAAACCGGTCATCATTATCATCTCTGTGCTCTTCAGCACGATCGGGGTTTTCCTGGGGTTAGTAGTCTTTAACCTGCAGTTTGTCGTGGTTATGACCGGGATCGGGATCATTTCGCTGGCGGGCATTGTGGTAAACAATGCCATTGTTCTGATCGACTATATCGACCTGACCCGGGAGCGCCGGCGGCAGGAGCTCGGCCTTGCAGCGCACGAGAGCCTCCCGCTTCCGGATTACCGGGAGGCTGTGGTCTATGGCGGTAAGGTGCGGTTACGGCCAGTGCTACTAACCGCCCTAACAACCGTGTTGGGCCTTATTCCGCTGGCTATCGGGCTGAATATTGATTTTTACGGCCTTCTGGCCAGTTTTAGTCCGGATATTTACTGGGGTGGTAACAATGCGCTGTTCTGGGGCCCTATGGCCTACACCGTCATTATGGGGCTGATCTTCGCCACTTTCCTGACCCTGGTTATTGTGCCCGTCATGTATGTTGTTGTGCAGCGATTGCTGGAACTGGTGTCCGACACCCCCCGATAAGGCAGGCGGGCCGCTGGAACACGCAAAATCCTAACTTTGCCGAAAAGCTCCGCTATTGGCTGAACAACCTGTAATCCTCATCTCCAACGATGATGGGATCGAAGCTCCGGGCCTGGCTGCGCTGGTTGCCAGTGTGGAAGACCTCGGACGGATCGTTGTGGTAGCGCCTGACAGTCCTCAGTCCGGCATGGGGCATGCTATTACGGTTAGCGAACCCTTACGCCTGGAGGAGGTAGAGGCCTTTGGCCCTGAGATCCATGCTTATCGCTCGAATGGTACCCCAGCTGACTGCGTTAAGCTGGCGGTCAGCAATATTCTGCATCAGCGCCCGGATATTGTGATAAGTGGCATTAACCACGGCTCCAACTCCTCGATCAATGCCATCTACTCAGGCACCGTTTCTGCTGCTATGGAAGGTGTGATAGAAGGAGTGCCGGCAGCAGCCTTTTCCCTGCTGGACTATTCCCTCAGCGCTGATATGGAGCCTGCTAAGCCCTATGCAAGGCGCGTTACCCGGGAAGTTCTGGCAAACGGGCTCCCGATGGGTGTACTGCTGAATGTCAACTTTCCGGTCACGAACGGAGCACCCATCGAAGGTGTGAAGATCTGCCGGCAGGCTAGCGCCAAATGGCAGGAAAACTTTGATGAGCGGGAAGACCCGACCGGGCGTAAATACTACTGGCTGGTAGGGAATTTCGTTAACTATGATGAAGGCGAGGATACAGACGAATATGCCCTGAAGCACAACCATGTAGCTGTAACGCCTATTCAGTATGACCTCACCGCTTACCAGGCGCTTTCCATGCTGAACCATTGGAATTTAACCCGGCATGAAGGGTAAGGACCACATTGCACTGGGCACTGTTCTGGGGCTATTGGTTCCAGCACTAACTTTACTGATCGTCTACTTTGTGGGGTTTTCGGGGTTTAAGTTTATTGATTTTTTCCGTTATACCATTGCCAAGCATATTCTGGAGAACCTGGTATCCCTCTGCGGATTAGCCAATCTACCCTTATTCTACCTGTTTATTCAGACTTCCAGGTATGAGAGCGTCAAGGGTATTATCCTGGCCACCTTTATCCTGGTGGTGTTGGTGATCTACTTAAAACTCGGGGTCTGACGTGCTGTATTACCTGATAGCCGGAGAACCTTCCGGGGATATGCACGGGGCTAACCTTATGCGCGCGCTCCGCGAGCAGGATACAGAAGCCCGCTTCCGGGTTTGGGGGGGCAGTGAGATGGAAAAAGCGGGCGGGGAGCTGGTAGTACACTACCAGCAAATGGCCTTCATGGGCTTTACGGAGGTCATTGCTAACCTGCGCACGATATTTCGCTATATCCGCTTCTGTAAGCAGGACCTGGCAGCCACTAAGCCGGATGTTCTTATCCTGATCGATTATCCAGGGTTTAACCTCCGCATCGCTTCTTATGCTAAGGCACTTGGCCTGCGGGTGGTTTATTACATCAGTCCACAGGTGTGGGCCTGGAAGGCTTCCCGCGTGAAGCAGATCAGGCGGTATGTAGACCAGATGCTGGTGATCCTGCCGTTCGAAGCGGCTTTCTATCAGCAGTACGGCTATCCCGTCACCTTTGTCGGTCACCCGCTGCTGGATGTGATCAGCCGCTTCCAGCCTGATCCTGCCTTTTACCAGCACCATGGTCTCTCATCCAAACCCATCATTGCCGTGATCCCCGGTAGCCGTAAGCAGGAGATTAGCACCATGCTCCCGCCAATGCTGGCAGCAGTAAGGCCTTATACAGGTTACCAGGCTGTTATCGGGGCAGCTCCCGGCATAGAACCGGGCTTTTACCAATCCCTGATCCCAGCGGATCAGGAAGTGCATGTGCTAACCAATGCCAGCTACAGCCTGATGGCCAATGCCAAGGCGGGCCTGATCACTTCCGGTACAGCAAGCCTGGAAGCAGCTCTTCACGGATTACCGGAAGTAGTGTGCTACAAGGGCGGATGGTTGTCTTACTGGATCGCCCGTTCACTGGTCAACATCAATTACATTGCCCTTGCTAACCTCGTCCTCGACCGGGAGGCGGTTAAGGAGCTTATCCAACAGGACTTCACGGTGAAGGGGCTACAACAGGAACTCTCCCTGTTGCTCGAGGACGACAACTACCGGCAGCAACAGCTGGAGAATTTTGCCGAGCTCCGCCAGCGCTTAGGTGAGGCAGGAGCTTCTCAGCGTGCCGCCACTGCTATCCTCAATGAATTGAATAGGTAGCAGATCCGATCCGCGAAGGTTACCAGCCCGGGTCATAGGCTTCCAGCGTGGCCAGAAGGCTTCCGATATCATTGGAATTTTCGGGCTCACCAATGTTCTCGTAAGCATAGATCAGGTTCCGGCAGACCCGCATGATGGTGGCCATGTTCGAGCAGGGCTCGTAGTAGGTGCTGCTGGGGTCAATGTTCAGCTGCTTCAGAAACTGATCAATATTCCACTGGCTAAAGACTGTTCCCTTATTGAAGGAATTGATGTAGAACAGGGTCTTTCCCTCCTGAGTCGGTTCCAGGTAGTGGTACCCTTTGGTGGAAGTCTCATCGGGAAACGTATCGTGATCCTTGAAGGACAGCACGTAGTGCTGAGGAAGGTTCACCCCGTAAACCGGGATTCCGACCCGCTGGCAGAGGATGGCATACAGGATCGACAGGGATATCGGATTGCCTTTGCGGTTGGTGACTACTTCCTGCAGGAACGAGTTTTCCGGGGAGTGATAATCCTCCACATCACCCCGGAAGTGGTAAACATTGTAGAAGATGTGGTTAACCTTCTTAATTTTTTCCAGGGGGGTAAGGTCGTTGTTCAGCTCAATCCACAGATCCAGTTTGATATCCTCAATTTGCTGATTAAGCTGCTCCTTATCCAGATCGGGCTGGCGGTAACGGGCTATCCAGTATACGCCCTCGAATAACTCATGAGCTCCGTTTGCGGCCCATTGCCGCAGGTTATCCTGAACCTCGGACAAGTTGATATGCCGCATGATCGCCTCGATCTGCTTCTGCTGGTTCTCATTCTGCGCGTCAGCAGACAGGTTGCTGAGCACAGGCAGGATACCCGTGCCATAGGATACCAGTTGCTGCGTTACGTGCTCTACCACCTCTGCATCGGTATCATCCAGAAGGTTGATCAATGCTTCAATTTCGCCTCGTTCTGCCATAGGTCAATAAGTATTCTTCAGGTAACAAGTATTCCCCGCCGCTCAAAGTGACGAGGGGGTACCCTATTCTTTTTTCGATTGATTCTTAGTGCCTGTACTGCTTTTACGCTTAGTAGTCTGCTTTTGCCCGTTTTTGCTGGCCGTAGACTTAGTAGTCTTTTTCGCCGTGGACTTGCTGCTCTTGCTGGCTGCTGCTTTTCCATTGCTACCAGCGCTACCACCACTGCCCTTTCCGGTGTTCTTACTACCTGAAGCCGCTTTTCCGGAACCAGCAGAACCCTGTTTCTTACTGCCCTTTTTCTTGGAAAGGTTTTCCGGATCGCTGACGATAGCTATGCAGTCTTCCTGCGTCAGGCTTTCGGCTTCGTAAGATTTTGGGATCTTATAGTTGGCCTTATTGTAATTGATATAAGCTCCGAACCGGCCTCTAAGCGCCTTCAGCATGGCTCCTTCGTGCTCGAAGGCAATGATCGTGCGCTGCCGCTCTGCTTCCCGTTTTTCTTCAATAACCTCGATTGCACGGTCATAGGAGATCGTGTACGGGTCATCTGTCTTGGGCAGGGAAAAGAACTGATCACCATGCTTGACATACGGGCCAAACCGTCCGATAGAGGCCTGAACAGGCTTTTCTTCGTAGTTACCCAGCTCGCGTGGAAGTTTGAAGAGGTCCAGCGCTTCTTCAAGGGTAATATTTTCGATTAGCTGGCCATCCCGCAGTTTGGCAAACCTGGGCTTATCCTCATCTTCCCGCTCACCGATCTGCGCAAAAGCTCCGTATTTCCCAATCTTAGCATACACATTCCGGCCGGATTCCGGATCCTGCCCTAATAACCGTTCGCCTTTGAATTTGCCGGCATTCTTTTCAGTGTCCTCTACGATCGGATGGAACTGGCTGTAAAAGCCATCGATCATTTTACGCCACTCCTGATCGCCTTTGGCAATTTCATCGAACTGCTCCTCCACCCGGGCCGTGAAGTTGAAATCCATGATATTCTCAAAGTTGGCCAGCAGGAAGTCATTTACCACCATGCCCGTGTTGGTCGGCATGAGCTTGCCTTTATCAGCACCAGTGGTTTCCGTTTTAGTCACCGTCTGGATCTCACTACCGCTCAGGGTCAAAACCTGAAACTGACGTTCCCGGCCTTCGCTGTCTGATTTTTCAATATACCCTCGCTTCTGGATGGTGGATATGGTAGGGGCGTAGGTGGACGGGCGGCCGATGCCCAGCTCTTCCAGCTTTTTGACCAGGGAGGCTTCTGTGAAGCGCGCAGACGGCCGGGTGAAGCGTTCGGTTGCCGTAACATGGTCCATCTTCAGCGGCTGGCCTTCCTGCAGGGGTGGCAGCAGGCTTTCATCTTCCTTATCCTCGCGCTCTTCATCCGTGGATTCAATATAGACGCGCAGAAAACCATCAAACTTCACAACTTCACCCGTTGCGGTGAATTGCTGGCTGCTCTGCGAAATGCCTATTTTAACCGTTGTCTTCTCGAGCTTAGCATTGGCCATCTGGGAAGCAATAGTCCGCTTCCAGATCAGGTCATACAGCTTTCGCTCGTCTTCCGATACACTGAGGCTTTTCACTGCCAGGTTCGTGGGGCGAATGGCCTCGTGGGCCTCTTGAGCTGATTCACTCTTGGTCTGGAACCGCCGGGTTTGACTGTAGTTGTTCCCGTAATTCTGGCTGATGACCTCCTGCGCCTGATTGAGGGCTTGCTCGGACAGGTTAACCGAATCAGTCCGCATGTAGGTGATATGCCCGGCTTCGTACAGCCGCTGCGCCAGCGTCATGGTTTTGGATACGGAGAAACTAAGCTTACGGCTGGCTTCCTGTTGTAGTGTTGACGTTGTGAAAGGGGCAGCCGGCTTACGGCTGGTAGGCTTTTGCTCGATGGAATCAATCTGGAAGGCTGAGGCCTTGCAGGCTTCCAGGAATTCCTGTGCTTCACTTTGGTTACCAAAGCGCTTGGGTAGCTCAGCTTTCAGGGTATGCCCGGTTGGCTGGCCCTTGTCGTTCAGTGGCTGAAAGTCGGCCCGGACGCGGAAGAAGTTTTCCGGTGTAAAATTGCGGATGTTGCGCTCCCGCTCTACAATAAGCCGGACCGCGACAGACTGCACCCGCCCGGCTGACAGGGAGGGGCGCACTTTTCGCCAGAGGATGGGCGACAACTCAAAGCCGACCAGCCTATCCAGTATCCGGCGGGCCTGCTGAGCATCCACCAGGTTTTTATCGATGTTGCGCGGCTTCTGAAGCGCCTGCTCCACCGCTGGCTTGGTTATCTCATGAAAGACGATCCGGTGCGTGCGCTCCTGATTAAGGTTCAGGGCCTGTTGCAGGTGCCAGCTGATGGCCTCTCCTTCCCGGTCCTCATCAGTGGCCAGCCAGACCTGCTCAGCATCTTTGGCCAGCTTTTTCAGCTCATTGACCAGTGACTTTTTATCAGAAGGGATCTGGTAACTGGGCTCGTAGTCCCGCTCCACGTCCACTGATATACCATCCGGCGCTAAATCCCTGATGTGGCCATAGCACGAGCGGACCGTGTAGTCATCGCCCAGAAACTTCTCGATTGTCTTGGCTTTTGCAGGAGATTCAACTATGACGAGGTTCTTAGTCATAGATTACGTTTTAGTATCCATTATCAATTACTCTACCAAAACAATCTTGCGGGTAATGGTTTTTTCGGAACCCCTGATAGAGAGGTAATAGACCCCTTTGGTATTCAGGTTCAGCTCCGAGGCTGTAAACGATTTATCAGCCCCGCCCGGAAGGCGGACCTCAGAAGCCTCGTACACAACCTGCCCGGTAGCATTTGTGACCTGAATGGGGCCTTCAAGGCTGCTTCCGTTGTTTTGTAAGTTGATGGTTCCCTTAGTTGGGTTCGGATAAACCCCGATATCGGGCTCAGCATTGGCTGAAACAGCCGACTCGCGCCCTACAGTCCAGTTCATCCGTATGTTGTCGATAAACGCATTGTTGCCGCCAGCGCTGGTCTGCCAGTCAAACCGTACCAGCAGGTCTGACTTAGCCGGCAGGTTGTTGACTTCCTTCGTCAGCCACTCAGCACCGTCTTCCGGGTAAAAGGCCTCATCCACCTGTTCCTTGGTGGTCATGTTAAAGTGGAAATTAATAGCCGCTTCCTCCCAGGTTTGGCCGCAATCGGTGGAATAGTAAACCCTTAACCGGTCGCTGACCTCGCCCGGGTTGGTGGCAAAGGCCAGGTCGTACTTGAGCGTTGGATTGTTCATATCGCTGAGGTCCAAACGGGGTAAGCGGAATTGGGCAATCCTTTCACTCCGGATGTTGTAGTTATTAAGGAATAGTGCTCCTTCGCCGAAAGAGGCGGCATCGGTGGTTCGTTTCCAGGTGGGCGCATTCTTGTTCCGGACAGGTGCAACCCCTGACTCAACCAACTCTGAGTTCTCAAAACCCTTAATGAATGGGGGTGCCAATGCGGCATCTGCCCCCAGAACATTGATAAAGCGGGTTTTTACAACTTTATCCGTACCGGATTCATTGGTGGCGGTCAGCGAAACCTCATAGGTTCCCGGTTCGTCATAGGATACTTCAGGGGAAAAAGCGTTAGAGCTCTGCGGCTTGCCCCCTTCAAATTCCCACTGGACGCTGGTGGGTTCGCCATATTGAAAGGTGCCCTGCTCACATTGGCCTTCCTGGGCTGAGAACCTGAAACTAACATTCTCGCAGGTGTAAAGGTTACGCTTTCCGGGCTCGATGGTGGCAATTTTCGGGGCTCTGCTGGTCACCTTGACCCCCACTTCTGAGAGGTTAGCATCAGAGACCAGCTCACCGCGGAATTGCGCAGAGAAAAACCGGTCAGCCCGGGCCTTTTGGCCTTTGGTGAACATACTCCCGCAGGTGGTATAATCCATGTAGTTGGTCAGGTTATCAGGTAACTGGCCCCCGCAGGTGTTTCGCTCACCACACCCGATGATACCGTTGCGCTCAGCGGCTGGTGGCGTATCATCCACCCGGTCGCCCGTGCCATTACACCCATCCTGAAAGGGATGATACAGACCGATATAGTGGCCCACTTCGTGCGTTAGGGTCCGGTCGTTTGCCGCTATCTGGTCAGACCTGACCATAATACCGTCCGTCAGCCTTTCAAAAAAGGGGAAATTGGCCATACCAGCTATCGCTCCACGTCCTCCATTGCGGATTCGCTGCACAGTCCAGATATTCAGGTAGCTTTCCGGATCCCAGAAAGGAATACGGCCGCTGTTAGGGATGCTGGTGTAACGGCTAAGGTTCCCAAGGCTAAGGCTTCCATTGGTAAGGAGGTCATCGGTGTAGGTGATACCATCGGTACAGGAGCCATCCGGGGTTTTCTTTACCAGGCGGAACTCGTAGTTCATATCGGCCAGGCGGTCCTTGAAGACCTCCTGGACCTGAGTGGTGTCCTCATTCTTTAGCTGGAAATCGGTATTCAGCCGTTCGATCATACGCCTGATTGCGCTCTCTGGGACCTTGGCGGTTCCGCCATCGTGAATCACGTGCACAACCACTGGTATTATCCGCTTGTCGTCTTCGTTCCGCTTAGCCCGCGGGGCTTCCTGCTCACGGATAAGGCGGTTTGCCCGTTTTTCGATCTGCTTTAGCTCACTGTTTTGCTGCTTTAGCCGGTCCATGTACTGCTCTGTGCCGCAAACCGGTTCCTGGCTCTGAGCTGGCATGGTTAGCGGTAAACAAGCAAGCACAATTAGTAGACTAAGACAATTCAGGAGGCGCATAAGGATTATTAGTTTAATCGGTCGAGGACTTGAAGGTTTTCATACTGATTATCAACAGCCTGTAAAAATTTTCGTGCTACCGCAGCAGGGCTAACCATAGCATCATCTGCTTTTAGCTGCCGGAAGCGCTCTAGCTGGCTAAAATTCTCAGCATCTGCTGTGCGGATCGTATCCTGCATTGGTGTATCCACCACACCGGGCGCCAGGGCATAAGCCCGGCAGTTGACGCCATCAAGCGTAGCTTCCTCATGAATAACCTGGGTAAGCATAGCCAGGCCGGCTTTTGCGCTGCAGTAGCAGCCCCAGCCGTCAATCGGGCGGAATGCTGCACCACTGCTAACGTTCAGAATGACTTTTTCAGCCAGCGCGTCTTTCCATTCAGCCAGAAACTGGTTCGTAATAATGGCCGGTGCTACCATGTTAACCTGGTAATGCTGCTGCATCGTGGCAGCATTGGCATTGCCCATGTGCTTAACCGGCTCAATGATACCAGCATTATTGATCAGCACCACATGGTCATATTCCTGATCCGGATCCGGGTTTCCCATAGTGATTGACGGGGCAACCTCTGGCCGGCTCAGATCAGCTTTTACCGGAAAATAACGATTGGCTTCATAAGGGTGGTTCCGCCCGATACCGACCACGGTATGGCCTTGCTCCAGGGCCTCTTCAGTGATAGCAGCCCCAAGGCCTGAGCTTGTACCTGTTATGAAATAAAGATCCATACAGCGGATTTTGCAGCACGATTCCCTTACGCAGCGATGCTAAGCCGGTTTCAGTTCGTTTTCACTGCCGGCGATAAGCGAAGCAATGGTTGAATCCCCGGTGATATTCACAGATGTCCGCAGCATGTCCAGCGGACGATCAACTGCCAGCACAAGGCCTATACCTGAGGGATCCAGCCCTATTGACTCCAGCACAATAACCAGCATTATGATGCCTGCTCCCGGTACAGCAGCTGAGCCGATGGAAGCCAGCGTAGCTGTGAGCACGATCGTGATCTGCTGATAAAATGACAGGTCAAACCCGAATGCCTGCGCGATAAAGACAGCTGCTACGCTCTGGTAGAGGCTGGTTCCGTCCATATTGATCGTGGCTCCGAGGGGCAGGACAAAACTTGAGATATTCTCTGAAACCCCGAGGGATTTTTCGCAGCGATCCATGGTAATGGGCAGCGTAGCAGCGCTGGAACTCGTGGAAATAGCAGTAAGCTGTGCCGGACCGATGCCCCTGAAAAACCGCCCGTACTTAAGCTTAGTAAAGATCCGCAACACCAGGGGATATATGATAAAAACCATGATAAACAGCCCCAGCACAACGGTAAAGGCGTAAACACTCAGCGCCTGAAACAAAGAGGCCAGGGTATCTTTGTTGATCACGATCTGCTTAACAAAAAGGCCGAAGACCCCGAAAGGCGCAAATTTCATCACGATCTGCACAATCCGTAGCACCACCTCATTGAGCCCCGATACAAAGCTTTTTATCGTATTGGTCTTGTTATCCGGCAGGGTCACCATGGCTACTCCGAAAATGAGGGCAAAGAAGATGATCTTCAGCATCTCCCCGTTATCCCCGGCTGCGGAGAATATGTTCTCCGGAACAAAGTTCACGAGGAAATCCAGCGGACCCCGCTCCTGCACTTTCCCCGCCTCGAGTTGCTGCTGCGCTGATTCTTCTGAGTACCGTTCCTGGAATTCCTCCTGCTTTTCTTCTGAAAAGGAAGCACCGGGCTGAATGATATTAACCACGGTTAAACCAACAGAAATAGCAACAACCGTAGAGAGAATGTAAATAGCCAGCGTTTTGGACCCGATCTTGGAAAGCCTCGTAACATCCTTCATGTTGGTGATGCCATTAATCAGCGAAACCAGCACCAGGGGTACAGCAATAAGCTTCAGAAGGCGGATAAAAATGGTACCAAAAGGGGCTATCCAATCGATCGCCACATCTGAAAGGCCTGCTTGTATAAACGCAAGCCCTGCCCCTATGCCCAGCAGGATGCCAATGAGAATTTGCCAGTGAAGCGCTAATTTTCGCATCGATAGGTGGGCCTTTCAGGTTTTAAAAGCGATGGCAATTTTCATGATTTTGAGAGAGAAAACCCGAATGCGGCCAAGGAGCTTGTAAGAACACCGACATTCATTAGTTTTGCATTTTAATGCTGATGTGGCGGAACTGGTAGACGCGCTACGTTCAGGGCGTAGTGGGCTTTAGCCCGTGTGGGTTCGAATCCCACCATCAGCACACCCTCCGCTATTCTATCACTTATTATTCCTTCTGATAGGGTTTCTGATAGTTACGAGGCTTGTACGAGGTGTAGGTAGTCCTCTCTCCTCTTCAGATATGTACATTGCATATGACAACTAGCGGAACGCTGTTCCTCATCCCTGCTACCTTATCGCCCGGTACAGCGCAGCAAACGCTTCCGGCCTATAACCTTGAGCTCCTGCAGCAGCTCGAACTGTTTTTTGTGGAAAACCGCAAAACGGCCCGGCGCTTTCTGAAGGAGTGCGGTGTTCAGCCACCCTACGACCACCTTACGTTCAGCATTTTCGATAAGAACACAGACCTAACCGAGGAGCTTAACCAGCTCTGGCCTCTTGTGACCGGGCAGGATGCCGGCATGCTGTCAGAGGCCGGGCTTCCCGGTCTAGCAGATCCCGGAGCAGCCCTGGTGGCCGCTTGTCACCGGCAGGGCGTGACCGTAAAGCCGCTTGTAGGCCCTTCCAGCGTTCCGCTTGCCATCAGTGCATCCGGCCTTAGCGGGCAGGCTTTTACGTTTCATGGCTATTTACCGGTAAAAGGCAAAGAACGCCACCAGAAGCTCCGGCAATTGGAGCGGGATGCGCGTGATTCCGGATACACCCAGGTATTCATGGAGACGCCTTACCGGAATGATCAGCTTCTGGAGGCCCTTTTCAAAGCATGCCGGTCGGATACCCAGTTATGCATAGCTGCTGATCTTACAGCTTCTTCCGAAGAAATCCTGACGCTGCCTGTTGCCGAGTGGCAGCAAATGCAACCTACTTTTCACAAGCGGCCGGCCATATTTGCGCTCGGCAGGCCCTGAAACTAAAAACCCCTTTCAGGTCCCCAATGCTGCTGCAATCGGCACTTTCCTGAAAGGGGTTATGGTATAGAAAGCACTCGGGTGTTAGCGTGGTGCTAGCCCTCTTCCGCTTCAACGGCTTCAACACCCGGGACGACCTGCTTTAGCAGCCCTTCGATGCCATTCTTCAGCGTTACGGTGGAAGACGGGCAGCCGCTGCAGGAGCCCTTCAGCACAACCTTTACCACGCCATCCTCAAACGACTTGAAGTGGATAGCGCCCCCATCCATTTCAATAGCCGGCTTTACGTGCTCCTCCAGGATCTTCTTGATCTGGGCCTCAGGGCCGTCTTCTCCCTTAAGGGTGCCTTCACTGTCGCTTCCTTCCTGCGCTTCCGGCTGTTGCTCTTCCAGAAGCTCAGGTTCTACCAGTTGGTTGCCTTGGCTGATATAGTCATGAAGGAACGTGCGGAGCTTAGGGATAAGCTCAACCCACTGGTAGTCAGCCTTTTTCGTTATGGAGATGAAATTATTCATGAAGAAGACCCCGTCCACGAAATCAAACTCAAAAAGGGCCTTAGCCAGAGGGGCTTTCTCAGCATCCTCAGGCCGGCGGAAGTCCAGAGCCTGGCTGGTAAACAGCTGCCGGTTTACCATAAACTTCAGGGCTTCGGGATTCGGGGTGGCTTCTGCGTATACATCCAGCGGTTCTTGTGCTACCGATGTCATGATCGTTGGCTATTTAGGGGTTAGACGAATAACTACTAAGCTAATCCCTAAAATTAGGTAAAATGTTCCCGGTTTGTTCACGTTCAGGCAGCCTAAGCGCTTATCAGGGAACCTTCAGGTAGTTATGCGTCTGGAGGGAGATCTGCCAGCGGGGGTGTTGTTTGACGTAATCCACGATCCACGCCATGGCCTCAGCCCTGCGGCTCCATTCCGGCTGCAGCAGCAGATGGCAATCCTTGCTTACGTATTGGGCCTGATCCTCCGCCCATTCCAGGTCTTTCTGGTTGTACACCACGACTTTCAGCTCATTAGCCCTTTGATAGGCTTCCGGCAACGGGTATTTGAACTTTTTGGGTGACAGGCAGACCCAGTCTACATGGCCGGTTAAGGCATGAGCTCCGCTCGTTTCTATATGAATGCGGCAGCCCTGTTCTTTCAGCTTTCCTGTAAGCTTATCAAGGTTGTGTAAGGTGGGCTCACCACCGGTAATCACCACAATAGAGCAGGGTGTGGCGGCAACGGATTGTACCAGGGTATCCGTAGCCATGATCTGCTCGGGCTCCACGCCCCACGATTCTTTCACATCGCACCATACACAGCCCACATCACAGCCAGCCAGCCGGATGAAGTAGGCGGCATGACCAGTGTATTTCCCTTCTCCCTGGACGGTGTAAAAATGCTCCATCACCGGGATCTGGCCGGCTTCCAGCTGAGGGAGCTCCTCAAAAGCAATCGTCCGCGGCTTAGTGGTCTTCATGAAACACTTCTCCTTTAGCTGCCAATAAGGTGTTCTGAAGCAGGGAGGCGATGGTCATCGGCCCTACCCCGCCTGGAACGGGCGTCAGGTACGAGCATCGCTCCTTGCCCTGTTCGTAATCAATATCGCCTTTCAGGACATAGCCCCGTTCGCGGGTTTCATCGTTGACCCGCGTGATACCCACATCAACCCCCACAGCTCCGTTTTTCAGCATATCACCGGTGATCAGCGATGGCTGGCCTACAGCGGTGATCACGATATCAGCCTGACGCGTGTAGGAAGCTAGCCCTTCCGTGTATTTGTGCGTGAGTGTCACTGTACAATCCCCTGGATAGCCCCAGCGGCCCATCAGCATACTGATCGGTTTGCCTACGATGTCACTACGGCCTACCACCACGCAATGCTTGCCCTTAGTGGGAATCTGGTAGTGCTCCAGCAGTTTCAGGATGCCATTGGGAGTTGCCGGCAGGAAGGCCGGCATATCCTTGGCCATCCGCCCGATGTTAATCGGATGAAACCCATCCACATCCTTGCGGAAATCAATGCGCTCAATGACTTTGTACTTATTGATATGGAGCGGCAGGGGCAGCTGAACGATAAAGCCATCCACGGTATCGTCATGGTTAAGCTCATCGATTTTTTCCAGCAGGTCGCTCTCCAGCATATCGGAGGTGTACTGAAGCTTAGTAGACTGGATACCCACCTTTTCGCAAGCCCTTACCTTGTTCTGAACGTAGGTATCACTGGCCGGGTCATTACCTACTAGCACAGCCACCAGATGGGGTGGGCGCTCGCCCCGCTCCGCCATAACCTGCACTTCCTCTTTGATAGATTCGCGGTAGCGTTTAGCGGTGGCTTTCCCATCCAGTAACTCCATTAAGCTGTTTTTGCGGATTGGAGGAGCAAAGGTAGCGCTTTCCTGCTGATGCCCGGTAGCTCAGCGATGGTGCCTTTCCGGAAACAAAAAAAGCCCGCTCTCGCAAGAGCGGGCTTTGGCCATGCTAATCAGGCTAAAACCATTTTAGGCTTAAGGCTGAATCAGCTTTTGGGTTAGCGTAGTCTCATCAGCGGTTACCCGGATAAAGTAAACGCCCGAGGAGAGCTGATCAGTGGGGAGCTGCCATTCGCGCTGGCCGCTGCTGACCTTGCCTAACTCTTCAGCATACTGGACCTGCCCCACGGCATTGACCACGGTATACCGGACATTAGATGGTTTATCAAGCGAAAGGGACATCTTTACAGACTCTCCCTTCTGAGCAGGATTGGGATACACCGCTAACTCAGCACCATTTTCTCTGGCAGGATCCACAACACTGGTGGTATCATTAGGATCATCGGGATCATCAGATCCGCCAGGATCAGTCGGATCAGATATCTTGACGGTATCTGCCAGGATGTTATCAATGTTTACATTCGTGTACAGGATGTCATTATCAGTTGCACTGCTCTGAATTCCAACCTGTCCAACTGCACTGCCAGGTAGGGCATCCTCCTGCCAGATAAGGTGAAGTTGGTTGTTGACGATCCGCTTATTTACGCTGGGGTAAACGGACTCACGGTTGTCAGTCGCATTCTTTGTTATGTTCAGCGGTTCGGACCAGGAACTGCCGCCATCCGTTGAGTAGATTGCGTAAATATCGCGGTAGTCATTGTTATTCGATTCTGGCAGGCCCGGGTTTGTAAGGGCAACAGC
>CAYYUA010000008.1:0-31820 GCA_964474835.1 uncultured Sphingobacteriales bacterium | reverse complement strand
CCACGGAAGCGCTGGCTGCTGTCTCCATAGCCTGGCAGCAGGGCATCAGCCTGATCAAAGGTCTGACCGCCATCCGTGGAGCGATAAAAGACGGTGGGGGTAATTACATCACTGCTTACCTTAATATCGTTGCGGCTTTTTGCCAGGTCAAAGGTTAGGTCGGTGTTATCATCCAGATCAGGAAGGTTGTAGTTAGCGATGGCATAAAGGGTATCGCCTGATGCGGCTGAACGGTACCAGATCGGGCCGGTTGGTCCAGTGGTTGTATTCCTGACCTCACTCGAGAAGTCCAGCTTTCCGACCTCAGAATTTTCACTAAATACATAGCCGCCGGTTCCTTCTTCGTTATCGCCGGCAATGTGGGTCATGGTGAACTCAGTGGCGCCATCACCGCTGCCAAAGGTGCCGATGTTGGGCCAGCCTGTACGTGTGTTTTCAATAGACGTAACATCGCCCGGCGCCTTCTTCCACTCATTGCCGTTGAAGTGGTTGTACCCCGTTCCGCGATCCGAGTAGCGAGGGCCTGAGGTTCCCTGGGTCCAGACAGCCGAAACACGACCATCTTCATAAACCTTGATCCGGCGCCCTACCGATGAGTTGGATTGCAGATCGTAGCGGGTAACGCCGAGGCGGATCACCTGGGCTGTATCTTCCAGATCGCGCTTAGCGCGTTGTCTGGGCTCATCAGCAGCACTGTTGTCGTTGGACGAGGAGCCCACAACCTCCTCATAAACGTCCGGAGGAAGGGTTTGCGGAACTATTTCGGTATTGGTGCCTTGCTGCGGGACCTGGGAAAAGGCCGCCAAGGGCAGGGCTACTAGGGAGGTTAAAAGTTTTTTCATGGTCATTGTTTTAGGCTTAATATGCGCTTAACCGTTATCCGAACAAATATGCAATGAATTCTCTTTTTCTAAAAAATCGTGATCAAAGGCTTACAAGCGGAAGCTCAGCCACCGCTTCCCTGTTTTTTGGAAATTTGAGCCTGCAAATGGCCCAATCCACTCCGGAAAAGAAACGATAACTATGACCACTGAGCATACAGACGAGCTGATAGAGGAGCTGAAGTCCTTGTACACAGATGATGAAGAGCAGCTCAAAACCAAACTGCAGGCCCTGAAGTATCAGAAGCATCTTAATTACTGGGATTACATTAACCTGGATGTACTGCTGAACCTGCAACAGCCGCGAAGTGAGCAGCCGGATGAGATGGTTTTCATAGGCTATCACCAGATCACGGAGCTGTACTTCAAGCTTACGCTGTGGGAGCTACACCAGCTCAGCGAGGGGGCTAGTCCAACCATCGAGCAATGGCAGACCCATCTGGGCCGGATCATTAACTATTTCCGGGTGTTAACACAGTCCTTTTCCATTATGCGGGAAGGCATTGATGGGGATCAGTTCATGAAATTCCGGCCAACCCTGGCACCTGCTTCCGGATTTCAATCAGTCCAGTACCGGATGATCGAACTGGCCTGCACACCCCTGATCAACCTCGTGCAGCGCGAGGCGTACCATACCGTTAAGGATGCCACTATCGAGGACCAGTTTGAGGCGATCTACTGGAAGCAGGGCGCGATCGATAAAGAAACCGGCGAAAAGACCCTGACCCTTCAGCATTTTGAAGACAAGTACGAGGATTTTCTGCTGGACTACGTCAGGCGCTGGCAGGGGCATACGCTCTGGGAGCGCTACCAGTCATTGCCAGAAGCTGTACAGCAGGACCGGGAAGTAATCCGGCAGATGCGGTTTGTTGACAAGTTTGTTAATGTAAGCTGGCCCAAGGCTCACTACGGAACGGCTAAGCAATACCTTGAGCATAGCAATACCAAAGGAACCGGTGGTACTAACTACCATGAGTACCTGCCGCCAGCTGTGCAGAAACGGATCTTTTTTCCGGATTTGTGGTCTGAAGAGGAGATAGAGCGCTGGGGCGAGAACTACGAGCGTTCGGAGGATCAATCTGCCTGAAAAGTGATCTCCTTCAGGGAGAATGCATGCTCCTTCTGGTGTTTGTCAAGGAGTAAAAGCTCCCCTTGCTCACTGACGCCCCTGATCCAGCCCCGGAATTGCCTGCCCCGGGCATCATAGAAGTCATGCCACTGCTGAAACCGGTACAAGCAGCGGTAATACTGCTCCCGGATGGCGGCCCACTGGCCCTGCCTTAGCCGCTCGTACTGTTGGTGCACCTGCATAACCAACTCCTCCGCTATTGCTACTGGATCATAAGTTTCTCCTGTAACCTGATGAAGGGCAATGGCATCAGGCAGCGCTTTCCTGAATGCTTTCTGGTTCAGGTTAAGCCCAATGCCTGCAATGACCCTTTGCAGGTAACTACCCTCCAGCACATTTTCAATCAGGATACCACCCAGCTTTCGCCCCCTGACCAGGATATCGTTGGGCCATTTAATTGCCAGCTCATTTCCCGGATCAGGGAGCCTGGAGCGCAGGCCGTCAGCCAGGCCATTGGCAATGGCCATGTTTAGCCAGAACTGATGGGTAGCCTTTAGCTCAAGTGGAAAGTAAACCAGCGAAAAGGTTAAGCTTTCGCCTTTCTTGCTGTACCAGGTAGTGTGCTGCTGCCCGCGGCCCTGTGTCTGCTCATCGGCCAGAACAACCGCCCCGTCTGATAGGAAATGATCCGCAGCCAGGCGCTTTGCCTGATCGTTAGTGGAGGGCAGCTCGGAGTAATGCCACCATTGCTGGTAGGGGTTCAGTGCAGTCATAAGGTTGCTTCAGGCATACAGCAATCAGCAAAGGTAACCCCTGTGCTATCAGGTATTATGCCTGTGCCTCTTTATCTTTGATAAATGCTTTAAAAAAGCCCATCACGGTTCATGCATCACATTCCCTTTAAGTGGTACCAACGCCCCTGGCTCAGCACCCTGATCCTGATGGTTGGTCTACTCGGCCTAAGCGACACCGCTCAGGGTCAGGCTAATATCAGGGATTCCAGCATCCAGCTCTACCTGATCTCAGCTAACTACTCGGCTGAACTAACAGGAGCGGATATGGGTGAGCGGTTTGGCACTTCGCACTTTCTGGGTCCTTCTTTCAGCACAAAAACCAGTAACAACTGGAAGATAACGGCCGGATTCGGCTTTCTTTTCGGGAGTAATGTCAAAGTTGATCCCCTGTCTGAAATCTCAGCCGATAATGGCAACCTCATCAACGGGAACGGGACTTTTGAGCCCATACGCTATCAGCAGCGTGGCTTTCGCGCTATGGCGCGGGCCGGGAAGGTCCTGCCCCTTATTGGTCCGAATCCCAATTCCGGGATCCTGCTGCAGGCTGGTGCGGGCTTTCTGCAGCACAAGATCCGCTACAACCTGGAAAGTGGCTCGGTCTTTCAGCTGGACGGGGAATACCGTAAAGGGTACGACCGCCTGACCAACGGCATTGCCTTTACCCAGAGCATCGGGTACCTGAACCTTTCAGACAGTAAGCTGATCAACTTCCGGATTGCTTTCCAGGTAACAGAAGCCTTTACCCAGAACCGGCGCTCCTGGAATTTTGATGAAATACGAAAAGCCGATGAGCAACGCCTGGATCTGCTTTACGGTATACGGGTCACGTGGTCCTGGCCTGTATATGACAAGGCTTCAGAGGGCTATTACTACCAGTGATGCCCCAGCGCATTTTTTATCCCTGCCCTAACCCCAAACACCGAGACTAACAGTGGCTAAGCCCGATCGCACTCTGCTAATCCGCCTTCAGGAGGTTCTGTACAACCTGGCGATGTATGGCTATGGCTTACTAATCCGTCTGGCTTCCTACCGCAATGAAAAGGCCCGGAAGTTTCTGGAGGGGCGCAATGGGCTTTTCCGGGAGTTGAGGACCAATATTGTCACGAATGAGCACTACATCTGGTTTCACTGTGCCTCGCTGGGGGAGTTTGAGCAAGGCCGCCCCTTGATCGAGCAGATCCGCAGCCGGTTACCCCACGCCCGGCTGGTTGTGACGTTCTTCTCCCCTTCTGGTTACGAGATGTGCAAGGACTATGATTATGTAGACGAGATCTATTACCTGCCTATCGACACCCTTGCCAATGCCCGGAAGTTCGTAACGCTGCTCCGGCCGAAGGTGGCCATTTTCATGAAGTATGACTTCTGGTACAACCATCTGAGGGTCCTGCGCGAAGAGGACATACCCACTTTACTGGTGTCCGGGCGGTTTCGCCGGGATCAGCTCTTTTTCAGGGGTTATGCCGGCCTGGCCCGCCAGCTGTTGCAGTACTTCGATCACTTTTTTGTGCAGGATCAGAATTCACAAAGCCTGCTAAAAGAGCTGGGTGTTACCGGGTGCACCGTTATACCGGATACCCGCATCGACCGGGTTCAAAACCTGGTGGCGCAGGTGGGCACCCTGCCGGAACTGGAGAGCTTCCGGAATGGCCGTACAGTAATGATAGGCGGCTCTACCTACGAGGAAGAGGAAAGCTGGCTGCAGCAGTGGCAGGCTTCCCTGGACCATCCCCCGAAGCTCGTCATCGCTCCCCATGAGCCATCAGCGGATCGGGTTCAGCAGCTGCAGAGCCAGTTCCGGGGGCGGAGCGTCAGGTACACCCAGCTAAATGAGCCATCCGAGGCAGAGGATGCCGAGGTGCTCCTGATCGATAAAGTTGGCTTGCTGGGTGAGCTCTACCAGTACGGGCATCTCGCGCTGATTGGCGGTGGTTTCCGGAAGAGTATCCACAACATCCTGGAGCCAGCCGCACATGGCCTTCCGCTGCTCTTTGGCCCAAACCACCACAAGTTCCCGGAGGGCCGTGCGCTTATTGACAGCGGGGGCGCCCTGAGCGTGGATACCTACGAGGCGTTCAGCACTCAGGCTAACCGGTGGTTAGACCCTGCTCAGCGCGTGGAGGCCAGCAAAGCTTGCCGGGCCTTTATAGCGCAGAACCAGGGCGGCACAGACGTGGTGTACCAGTATATTATCCAAACGCTGGATATACCAGCTTTCAGGGTGGTTCCTGACCTTGAATACCTTCGATAACGGATCCAGCCCTTCGTTCCCCGGTTAATGCTTCAGCTTTCCGGAAGCTCCCCTCCGCTCAGGTGATAGGTAACAAGGTTTTCAATAGGCCGGGTGATCACGCGACCGGCTTCCAGTTGATGCTCAGCCAGGGCATCCTGCCAGATATCATAGAAGTAGTAGGCAATAGAGCCCACGCTGTGCACCGGGTACTGAAAAGCATACCCGAATCTGAGCACATGACGCTTCAGGAATGTGGCAAAGGCTGTTTTTACCAGCTCCCGTACAAAGGGATGTTGTTGGTGCCGGCCCAGAAATTCCGCATAGCTGGCGAGGTAGCGATTGGCATCAGGCTGACGGTAAACCTGATCAATGATGGTGGCCTTATCAGGCCTTACTTCCGTCTGAAAAGCCTGGTGCAGATCATCCGGCAGCTCGCCATAGAAAAAGTGCTGTAGCCACCGCCTGCCCAGATCAGTGCCGCTTCCTTCATCTCCCAGGATATAACCAATACCCCCGCTCTGAGCGCTGATAGCCCGGCCGTCAAACTCACAGGCGTTAGAACCGGTGCCCAGAATGGTAGCAATACCAGGTCTGCTACCACAAAGGGCCCTGGCCGAGCCTAACAAGTCGTGCTCCACCTCCAGCTGACTCTGCGGGAATACCTGCTGAAGTCCGTGAACAACCCGCCCTTTCAGCGACTCGCTGGAAGCCCCGGCTCCATAAAAATGAATGGCATCCGGCTTTTGCTGTTGCAGTTCTGAAGGTAGCTCCGCACGCAGGCGCTGAGCTATTACGTCACCGCCATAGAAGTAAGGGTTAAAGCCGGCTGTCTCGTACATCAGCTGTTGCTGATGGTCCATGGCCAGGCACCAGTCAGTTTTAGTGGAGCCACTTTCAGCGATAAGTAGCATAGCAAAGCATCCTTTTGCCTCAAAGCTAAGCGATTGATCGCCTGCTTGGATGAAAGGTTGACTTTTTACAGCAAGATTGCGATTTTAGAATCGTGAATACGCTTTCTGACTTTCTGCAGGATCAAAAAAACAAGGCTTATGGTGGCAGAATTAAAGCACGAAGGCATGGGCAAGGTGCTCCTTTTCGATCTTGCAGAAGAACTGGGCGAGCCTCAGAATTCAGGACGCGCTGCCCGGGTGCTGAACAGTGTGCTGTATGCGGTCACCAACATGCTGGAATTCAACGCCAGCATTGCCTTTCTGCGCGAAGTTCCGCTTTACGCCAAAGGGGTTCACCAGTGGGGCTGGCAGGTCGGGCGGAATCAGGCCGAGCATGCCCGAACAGTGGCAGACCTCCGCCGGGAGCTTATCAATATCAACCATGCCTACGCTCACCGGGACTTCCCGACCGAAGAAAGCACAGCTGTAGCGCTGAAGGCTGTTTTCAGGGCCCTGCGTAAACACGTTAAAGATGAGCGTTGGCCTTACCTCAAAGCCCAGCTGCCGGAAGACCTGGCTAGCTTTCTCGAGCAGCGGGCCATTTCCTGACCGGTGTTTAGCTGTGTTGCCGGTAGCAGATTGGGTTAAATGCGCAGTTTCTACAGGTATTTAAATCAGCTGTCTGGCTAAAGGGTACTGTAGCATCGAAAAGCGACTGAAGCTGTTCGCGCAGCTGGTCTTCCATCTGGCTGAATTGGTCATTGGTAAGGCCGGATTCATTCCTCAGGTACTGAATTCCCTGGTTGGTTCCCTTGACAGGGTAAACCCCCGGATGAAGGCTTTCGTCAGCAGCAGCTTCGCTTTGCTTGTATAAGTAAGTGTACCAAAGTAGCTGAATACTGGTCCGGTTCTTCTCGGGGTTTTCAAAAAACTTTGGAATGCCCTCCCTTTCATTGATTTCAGCATTACCTGTTTTGTAGTCCAGAATCCGGGCATTTCCGTGGTCATCAGCTTCTATCCGGTCCACTGTTCCCTTCAGGTGGATGTAGGGGGCGTTGTCCTGCTCGCCAAGGCTTAGGCTGGCGGTGTAGTCATGCTTTTCCAGGCCTTTCAGGTAAAAAGGTGTGCGTTCCCTGTCGCGCTCAATAACACTCTGCAGCTGCCGGTACACCACATCGCGGATCAGCTGGTTGGTACCCTGCACATTGTTGAGATCCTGCGTGAACACATCTTCAAAAGCCGCCTTCAGGCAGGGTTCGATCTGCTTCAGTAGCTCGTCCAGGTTGGCGCTCGTCACCTGTGCGCCATATTGCTTCCAGTAGTAATTGTAAAGCCTGGCTACAGCTGCGTGAAAAATGCTGCCCATCACATCGGGTGCAATCTCCTCCTGCATGGTATCAGGTTCCTTAAGGCCAGCGATATACTTAAAGTAAAACTGAAGGGGACAGGCCAGGTAAGCCAGTACAGCCGAGGCTGAGAAAGCCCGCCCGGGGGGCTGACCGTTGTAGCCCAGGTACTGCTGGAGGGTTTGCTGGATTTTCTGGTCTTTTTCCACTGTAATGGGCTGTACGGCTATTTGCTCCAGTGGCGGGTTCAGCACTTCCTGCTGATAGGTGATGGCCCGGTTGGTCCTTGAGAGCTCCAGCTCAAGCTGAGAGAGGTAGCGGCTTTTTTCTCCTTTTTCCATGCTGGTGCTTTCCGTATCGTAAAGGAAAGTAACGGTCTCAGCCCGCTGGAGCAGCCGGTAAAAGTGATAAGCAAACACTGCACTCTCATCCTCGGGCGTTGGCAACCCAAAAGCCTTCCGGACAGTAAAGGGGATGAAGGTTTGCTGCTGCTGGGCCGGCGGCATCTGCCCTTCATTAGCTGACAAGATGTACAGGTGGTCAAAATCCAGGTTGCGGGTTTCCAGGATACCCATAACCTGGAGGCCCCGCAGGGGCTCCCCGTTGAAAGGCAGCTGCTCCTGCTGGATCATCTGCCCGAAAAGCCGCCAGAAAGTCTCCAGGCTAAGGCCGACCTCGTAGGACTGAAGCGCTTCAGTCAGCTGCTTCAGCAAAGTATGAAAGTGGTAAAGGTACTCCTGCTCTACGCGGCTGTTCGGCATAGCATCCGCCTGTAGCTGCTCCTGAAGGGTGATCAGCACCTGCTGGAAGTACTCATAGGCCTCACCAACCTGCTCTATGCTCTGAAAGAGCACCTCAAAGGCCGCTGCTTCCGGGGCTTTGTGAGCTATGCCCTGTAGCCGTCCGGCCGGAATGAAGATTTCATTAGCCTTGCGTATTTGCTGTTCTTCCTCGTGAATAACCGCCGGGGCAAGCCGGTAGATGTAGGGATGCCGCAGCACGCGCAGCACTTCCTGGTAATAGAACTGCTTTTCAGCACTACCACCACTGGCTTCCCGCTGCATTTTGATCAGGTTCTGAAAGAGGCTGTAGAAGGGCGTGTTCCGTAAGGGGTAGCCCATGGTGACGTTCACCTCAGAGAACTGCTCGGGCAGCGCATTCAGCACTGGAAAGAGCATATGCTCATCCGGCAGCACTACCGCGGTACGCTCTGGCACCAGCTCCGCGGCATGCTGCTCCAGTACCTGACCCATAGCCTTAGCCTGGCCGATATTCAGCGGTGTACCGTACTCGCGGATCGTTTTGGCAGACTGACGCAGGTGCGACTGGACCCAGGGGGCCCCCGGCCGCTGAAAAGCTTCGCGGAAGTGGCTCCGCATGAAAGCCCCGGCTTCCTGGTTCGTATCGTCTAAATAATACGGATCGCCATCCCAGTAGATACTGGCCCGCCCCTGCTTCTGCCAGTGCTGGATGATAGCCGTTTCAGCCGGGCTCAGGGCATTAAAGCCAGCAAACGTAATAGAAGCCCAGTCTCCGTAAGTGCCTTGTTCAGGTGTTTCGGCCAACAGCCGGTAGGCCATGCCTTCATAGCCGCGTCCCTGTTGCCACAGCCGCTCGCGGAACTTGTGGTAAACATCCCGGTTTGTGCGCCAGATCCGGAGGAATGCTTCCCCGACTTCCCCCTGGTTGCGGTTCTCATTAACATTTTGCCAGAACTGCTTCAGGGCAGCTGACTGGTCCTCATCCGGGCTGAAGGCTTCTTCTATTTCCTTTATATCCAGAATCTCCTGAAACAGGACGCTGCCATCCACCTGGTATTTATCCAGCTCATCAAAATCCCGTAGCAGGATCTCGCCCCAGGCGTAAAAGGCATCAAAAGACTCTTCAACTCCCAGTTCGCGATAAGCCTGGTAGAGCTCCATGAGCAGGCTGACCTTGCTGGGGATCACCAATGGGGCGCTTTCAGCCACAAAATCCTGAATGCTTTGGATACTGGGCGCCCATACCGGCCCGTCCAAAGTCTGACTCAGCGCCTGCTTAAAAAAGATGCCTGCCCTGCGGTTGGGAAAGATCAGCAACTGCTCTGAAAAATCCCGGCTGCCCGATCGCGTGAACTCATTGACAAGGTTCTGGATGAAAGGCGTAGCTGTTGTCATGGGCCGGACTGATTAGCTTTATCAGGGGGATTTGTCCATAGCCTTGCTAGGCTGTGGCATACTGCCGTTCGCCGAAGATATAAGAGCCAACGCGGATAAAAGTACTGCCCTCAGCAATGGCTAGCTTGTAGTCCCCGGTCATCCCCATTGATAGCTGACTGAAGCCCGGATCATCCGCAAAATGCGCTGCTTTAAGCTCTTCATAGAACTCACGCAGTTGCCGGAATTCCTGCCGGATCTGGTTCTCATTGTCAGTCAGCGTGGCAATGCCCATCAGACCGCGTATGGCAACATTGGGGTATTGCTTTGGGCCTTTGTCGCGCAGCTGCTGGCGGAGCCCCTCGTAGGTATAGCCGTATTTGCTCTCATCCTGCGAGATGTGCAGCTGAAAGAGAACCGGAATGACACGGTTCAGCTTAGCGGCTTCCTTGTTGATGGTATCCAGCAAGCGCTCACTGTCCACGGAGTGGATCAGGCTTACGAAAGGAGCTATCATCTTTACCTTGTTCCGCTGCAGGTGGCCTACAAAGTGCCACTCCACATCGCCCGGCAGGTACGGCTGCTTTTCGGCCATCTCCTGGGGCTTGTTCTCCCCGAATAGCCGCTGACCGAGGTCATAAGCCTCCTGCAGGAGCGAAACCGGTTTTGTCTTTGAAACTGCTACCAATCCAACGTTGCGCTCATCGGTGTAAGCTTTTAAATCCAGGTACTGCTCTCTGTTGATCATGACCATTGTTATTTTAACTCCCACAAAGGTCGCATTCTCCGGAAAGACGTGATTGTTAACCTACCCCTAAAAGCGGAGTTCGGCACCAGCATTGCCCTTTCAGGGTTGAGAAAGCGTTAATTTTACCCCAATGCCGAAACACCGAATATGCTCCTGTCTGTTGCTTTTTATAGGTTTTATGGCTATGGTTAGCTGTGACTCAAGTCCGCGGCGCTTTGCCAGGGATAAAAGTAAGATACTGCCTGAAGCAAAGATGCGGGCCGTGCTAAGGGATATTCACATAGCCGATGGGGCTCTGAAAGCCAAACATGTTCCGGACGATAGCACAGCCTATTATGCTCGCGGTTACTACCAAGCCGTTCTGGATAAGCACAATGTAAGCGTCAAAAAATACAAGCGAAGCATCAAGTACTACATTCACAATCCGGACGTGCTCAATCCCATATACGATTCCATCAACCGGGATCTCGAGGAGCGAAAGCAGGCTTTGGATACCCTTTCTCCCTAAGATTTTCATTCATCTACACGCTCTAAAATCCAGATTCCATGTCAGCTCAGCATCCATTTAAAGCAAGCCGGAGCTACGCACAAATGCTTGATCAGCAAGACCCCCTGCAGGCTTTCAGAGATGAATTCTACATTCCGGCTGCCCAGGATGGCTCAGCTAAGGTGTACTTCTGCGGCAATTCCCTCGGCTTACAGCCAAAGCGGGTCAGGGCCTACCTGGAAGCTCAGCTTAGCAGCTGGCAGGACCGGGCAGTAGAGGGCCACTTTGAGGGGACGGATCCGTGGTTTTATTTTCATAAGCCTGCTACGCCTGTCTTGCAAGAGCTGGTGGGTGCCAGGTATCATGAGGTAGTGGCTATGAATAACCTGACCGTCAACCTCCACCTTATGATGGTTTCCTTTTATCAGCCCACGCCTGTCCGCTATAAAATCCTGATAGAAGCTGGTGCTTTTCCGTCTGACCAGTATGCTGTAGAGAGTCAGGTGCGGTACCATGGCTTTGATCCGGATGAGGCTATCATTGCCGTTTCACCGCGGGAAGGGGAATATACCCTTCGCAATGAAGATGTTATCGAAACCATCACGCAGCACAGGCATGACCTGGCGCTGGTGATGCTACCCGGTGTTCAGTTTTACAGTGGTCAGTTCCTGGACATGGCGGCTATCACACAGGCGGCTCATGAGATCGGGGCTTATGCAGGTTTTGATCTGGCCCATGCCATTGGCAATGTCCCGATGCGCTTACATGACTGGGACGTGGATTTTGCAGCCTGGTGTACCTACAAGTACCTGAACTCCAGCCCGGGCGGCATTGGCGGTGTCTTTATCCACGAACGGTATGCAGAAGCTGACCTGCCCCGTTTTGCGGGCTGGTGGGGCCACAAGGAAGAAGCCCGTTTTGCTATGGATCCGAAGTTCCGCCCGGAATACGGAGCCGAAGGCTGGATGCTCAGTAACTCAGAAATCCTGTCGCTGGCTGCCCACCGCGCAGCACTGGCCGTTTTTCAGGAAGCCGGGCCAGAG
The DNA here is from genome assembly GCA_964474835.1 of uncultured Sphingobacteriales bacterium. Lineage (GTDB taxonomy): Bacteria > Bacteroidota > Bacteroidia > CAILMK01 > CAYYUA01 > CAYYUA01. Next base: position 20,197 of record CAYYUA010000008.1, on the reverse strand, counting down.
CAGGTCTTTGAAAAACGAAAGCACCTGACCGGTTATCTTGCTTTTCTGCTAAACAGCGTTCAGTCAGCTGAAGGCAAGCCCAGCTTTACGATCATCACTCCTGAGGAACACCATAAAAGGGGCGCTCAGCTGTCTATCCTGGTGCATGAAGCCCCTCATGACCTTTTCAATACCCTGAAGGAGAACAATATCGTGGTTGATTACCGCGAGCCAAATGTGATCCGGGTTGCTCCGGCTCCGCTGTATAATTCCTACGAGGAGGTTTACAAGTTTTACGAAGTGGTAGCTGCACATTTTGAGGAGCAGGCAGTAAGCGCCCAGAAAGCATAGCCTACCCGTCCAGGCCCTCTTCCTCATTTCCCGTGTTTCCGAGATCTTCCGATTCATCCGGCACTTCCTGGAAGTAATCGCGGACGTATTCTGCATAAAACTCACTCCACGGCATTTCGCGGTTAGGATCCCGCTCGTGCATATCAGCTGCCATCTGTAGTGATTGGGTTATCAGGGAGGGCTTAGTTAGCTGGGAAAGCCTCCCGATCATAAAGGCCCCGTACCAGTCAGCCCACGCCTCATCAAACGTGCCGCCCAGGATGTTGCTTTCATACTCGTGATGATGCTTTGCGGCTTCTTCCAGTGCTTCTTTGATTAGTCCCTTTTCGATGTCCATTTACGGATGATTTGTTGGTACCCGTACAAAAATAGCTAACAGCGCTCTACTGTTTAGTTATGGAACAAAAAAAGCCCGCTTTTCCAAGCAGGGAAAGCGGGCTGGGTGTACAGTGTGGATTGGCACCCCTTACTTGATTTCGATCTTCTTGGTTTGGGTCTTTTCAGCGTCCTTCGGGACGTGAACCTTCAGGACCCCGTTTTCATACGCTGCGTTGATGTCTTCCGTCTTGGCGCTTTCGGGCAGGTTAAAGGAACGATGGAAGTAGCCATACTCGGTTTCTACCCGGTGGAAGGTCTTGTCCTTGTCATCGTCCCTGCGTTCCTTCTGGCCGCTGATGTGCAGGGTGTTTCCATCCAGCTCTACGCTGATGTCATCCCGGTTCAGGCCAGGTACATTGACGTCAATTTCATACCGGTCGCTGGTTTCCTTCAGATCAACAGTTGGTACAAAGTTCTGATTGGTGCGAACGGCCTCATCGAAGAAGCGATCCAGCATGGTTGAGAAAGATCCGCCTAAGGTTGGCAGTGCTAATCCGGGTTCATTTGCTCTTACTAATGCCATAGCTCACCTCCTTTTTTTTGTTTTACAACGCTGTATTCAGGTTAGCGGATTTCAATTTGCTTTCCAGAGGAATGCTGCTCCTGCTTCGGAACCGTGATAAACAGGATGCCTTGGTCAAACCGGGCGCTGACTTCTTGCAGCTGGCCATCCTGCGGAATTTCCAGGATGCGCTCAAAGTAGCCATTGAAGCCTTCCCTCAGATGGTAGGTAACATCTTTTTCATCCTCGTACTCGCGCCTTCCGCTGACGCGTAGGCTTTGGCCGGTTACCTCAACATCAATATCCGACTTCTGTAACCCCGGAAGCATTACCTCTACTTCGTAAGTTGTCTTGGTTTCATAAAGGTCCATGTCCGGGCGGAAACCAGTTCCACCAGCCAGGGTACCTTCATTGAAAACCTGATCCATTACGTCTGTAAGAGTGCGGGGGATTTCTTGACCATTTGATTTTACAAGTGCCATAGTTTTCTATTTTTTGGAATTCACCCATCTTTTGACAAAGCCATTGCCAAATAATTATAGATGCCTAATTGGCAATTTTGGGTAAATAGTGACAGCTTATTATTGTCAATTCAACATGCTATTGGACTAAAATGACATGCTTTCATGAATTTATTACATAGTTCAGCCGAGTGAAGGAGCGATTGCCGGAGGCCGGAATAGGCGTATTTTTGTGGGTATGAAAGCAGGCATTGTCGTTTTCCCCGGCTCTAATTGTGATACCGATACTCATCATGTCTTACAGGATGTGATGGGCCTGGAGGTCAGCTACCTTTGGCACAAGGAAGCAGACCTGAAGCAAAGCGATCTGGTGGTTTTACCCGGAGGTTTTGCCCATGGGGATTACCTGCGGGCAGGGGCCATTGCCCGCTTCTCTCCGGTGATGAAGGAGGTCATCCGCTTTGCTGGAAATGGTGGTCAGGTCCTGGGTATCTGTAATGGCTTCCAGGTGCTTTGTGAAGCGCGCCTGCTGCCGGGAGCCCTGGTCAAGAACCAGCATCAGACCTTTATCTGCAAAAACCTGCCGGTACAGTGTACCAACCCTGACAGTACGCTAACCAGCGGTTTAGAACAAGACGAAATCCTACACCTACCTGTAGCCCACGGAGAGGGCCGCTACGTAGCCCATCGCCAGACACTTGATCAGCTATGGGAGAAAGAACAGGTACTACTGCAGTATGCGCAGCCTGATGACCAATATGGTAATCCCAATGGCTCAGCGGATGCCATTGCTGCCATCAGCAATGAAAAAGGCAACGTTACCGGCATTATGCCCCACCCCGAGCGGGCCTCAGAGGCAATTGTGGGCAACACTGATGGCGCCCGGCTGCTGGAACCCTACCTTCAGGCCCTTCTAACCCTCACTTAAGCATTTATGAAAGCCATTCAGGTTCATAGTGACGAAAGCCTTGCCTTTGAGGAGGTTGCCGACCCGGTTTTAGCTTCTGACTGCGTGCAAATAGCTGTGAAAGCAGCGGGTATCAACCGGGCTGATCTGGCCCAGGCGAAAGGCAAGTACCCACCACCCTCGGGTAGCTCAGAAATTCTGGGCCTGGAGGCCGCTGGTGTGATTGAAGCAGTTGGCGCTAACGTGCAGGAGTGGGAAGCTGGCGATGCCGTTATGGCGCTCCTCCCCGGCGGTGGGTATGCGTCAAAAGCCGTGATTCCGCAGCGTATGCTATTGCCCATGCCAAATAGCTGGAGCTATGCGGAGGCTGCCGCTGTACCGGAAGCTTTGTACACGGCTTATCTGCACTTATGCTATCAGGGTCAGCTCGGCACCAGTGAAACAGTAGTCATCCATGCAGGGGCTGGCGGTATTGGCAGTACAGCTATTCAGCTAGCCAGGGCTTATGGGAATACGGTTATCGCTACCACGGGCAGCGCTGACAAAGTATCCTTTTGCCAGCGGCTGGGTGCTGACCACGTCCTCAACTACCGTGAGGACGACCTTGAGAAGCGCCTCCTGTCTATTGCGCCTGAGGGCATTGATATAGTGCTTGACCCCATTGGCAATACGGCTTACGCTGACCTTCACACTAACGTGCTAAAGCGATACGGACGCTGGCTGCTTTTGGGCGTCCTGGGCGGTGGCCAACCTGTGGAACTCAACATGGCCCGTATACTGGGTCAGAACCTAATGCTAAAAGGCTCTACACTGCGGTACCAGAGTCCGGCGTTTAAGGCCTACCTGACGCAGCAGCTGGAAGATGAGGTGCTCCTGCTGTATCAGCAGGGCGAGATGGTGCCCTGCGTGGACCGGACCTTTCCAGTATCTGAGGCCGAGCAGGCCCATGAGTACCTTCGCAGCAACCAGGTACAGGGTAAAGTTATCCTGACCTTTTAACCACTCCGCACTATGGCAACGTCATCACCAGAAGGACTCATACCCCGCATTATCCGGCTGCTGATTAGTGGCGTAGCGGTGCTACTCACTGCTTACATCCTGGGGGGCGTTTCGGTCAGCAGCTTCTGGATAGCGGTGCTGGTCGCTTTCTTGTTAGGAGTGGCCAATACCTACCTGCGCCCCTTGTTACTGCTGATCTCTCTACCCCTTACTGTCCTAACCCTTGGCCTGTTCCTTATTGTGATCAACGTGCTGATGGTTTACCTGGTCGAGTGGCTCATCCCGGGTTTTGATGTGTCCAATTTCTGGTGGGCACTGCTTTTCAGTGTTATCCAATCAGTGCTGAACACTTTGTTTCAGAGTGCTTTTCAGCCAGATAGCTAAGGTTTTCAGGGCGCTGCCGGATGCTATCTTCTGTTAATTATCTTTGGCCTATCCCAACAAAAGGAACCTTCTATGCTCCACCTTGCCCAAAGGATTGTCAACTTGTTTGTGCTCACTACCCCGCTTGCTCTTCTGCTTACAGGCTGCGGCGGTGTATCCGTTAACAATGCGCAGGTCAGCGACATTGGCTGGCTGGAAGGCCAGTGGAAAGGCAGCAGTGGCCAGAAAGGTATTGTCTCTACCTACAAGCAGCTGAGCGATCAGAACATCACCGGCAGCAGCTATATCACTGAGCAGAATGACACTACTGGTATCCGGGCCATCGATATTTCACCTACAGAAGGTAAGATCCTGCTAAACCTGCGGACCAAGCGCAACCGCTCAACCGTTGGGTACGAGCTGACTGAGATCGGTAGTAAAAAGGCTGTCTTTCAGAATGAAGAAGCCCAGTATCCGCGTACCATTGCCTATTCGCTGAACAAAGACACGCTGCAGACTAAATGGACCGGTAAGGATAAGGAAGAAACTTATCAGTTGGTAAAAGCTGAGTAACCGCTCAGTTTAGTGGATCCACATCTACATTTACCCGGACCCGCTTGTAGGGCGGCTCTTGCTGGAAAGTAGCAATGGTCTGAAGCAATTGCCGCTTGGCCGCTTTCAGGTTCAGGTTCTGCTTTTCCAGCTTCAGGAGGATGGTCATGAGGTATTGGTTCTTTACCCGCATGACCGGCGGCAGTTCAGGCCCGAGCAGCCGGTGCTGAAAATAGCTTCTCAGTTGTTTGGCCAGCACGTTGGCACCTTCCCGCACGGTTTCCAGTTCGGAGGCCTTCAGCTCCAGGCGGATCAGCCGGTAAAAAGGCGGGTAGCCAAAGGCATAGCGCTCGTTCAGCTCATGCTCGTAAAAGCCTTCGAAGTCGTAGTTCTGCAGATACTGAAAGATCGGGTGCTCGGGTAAGTAGGTCTGGATAAGTACTTCTCCCTGCTCCGCTTTCCGGCCTGAGCGACCGCTGACCTGTGTCATCAGCTGAAAGCTCTTTTCCTGGGCGCGGAAATCCGGGAATTTCAGCATCTGATCCGCACTTACAATGCCTACCAGCCGAACGCGCTCAAAGTCCAGCCCTTTGGTTACCATCTGCGTCCCAACCAGTAGCCCGGCGTGGCCTTTCTCGAATTCCTGTATGATATGCTGGTAGGCGTTTTTCCTTGCTGTGGTATCCTGGTCCAGGCGCAGGATCCGTTCTTCGGGGAAAAGGGTCTTTAGCTCGTCAGCCAGCTTTTCCGTACCAAAGCCGCGCATGCTCAGGGCTGTGCTGCCGCAGTCGGAACAATAGCTCGGATTCCCGGTCCGGTACCCACAGAGGTGGCAGCGCAGCTCCTTAAAGTATTTGTGATAGGTCAGGCTAATGTCGCAGTTCACACACTCCGGTACCCAGCCACAGGTCTGGCACTGGATGAAGGGCGCATATCCGCGCCTGTTCTGGAACAGGATATTCTGGTAGCCCTGCTCCATGTTGGCTTTTAGCCGCTGATACAGCTGGTTGCTGAACTCACTTTTCATGGTCCGCCGGACATGGCCATCCTTCAGGTTGACGATATTGATCTGCGGCATCGCCAGGTCGCCATAGCGGCTTTGCAGGTAGACCAGCCCATACTTGCCCTGCCTGGCATTGTAGAAGCTTTCCAGAGAAGGGGTACCGGTACCCAGGAGCGTCTGCCCCCGCATCAGGTAGCTCAGGTAGATCGCAGCATCGCGGGCGTGGTAGCGCGGGGCCGGGTCCTGCTGCTTGAAGGTGCCTTCATGCTCCTCATCCACGATGATCTGCCTCAGATCCTGAAAAGGCAGGAAAAGCGCTGAGCGCACACCCAGCACTACCTGGTACTGCCCATTCAGCACTTTATACCAGGTTTCCATGCGCTCCTGCCCGCTAAAGCGGGAGTGGTAGATCCCGATCACAGCGCCAAAGTAGCTGCGCAGCCGCCGGATCAGCTGAGCAGTTAGCGCGATCTCAGGAACCAGGTACAGTGCCTGTCCGCCTTCCCGGATAGCTTCAGCGATCAGCTGCATGTAAAGGTACGTCTTGCCACTGCCGGTTACCCCATAGAGCAGGACCGTAGGCTTCCGCTTGTAGTACTCCTGTATCTGATCGAGGGCTGTTTGCTGATCCTGATTAAGGGTAAAGGGCGCTTTTGTGGCCTCTTCCGCCTCCAGCCGTTCTACTTCCCGGTCATAGCTCTCCAGGATGCCTTTGTCGATCAGGGCCCTGATCGGGTGAGCGGTGACCTCGGCTTTTTCAGCGACAGCTTTCCGGCGGACATGCGTCTGCTCGCGGCTCAGTATCTGAAGGGCCATTAAAACAGCGGCCTGCTTAGGGGCCTGCTGTACAGCCTCCATCGCCTCCTGGAAAGCCCCGGGCTCACGGTACCTGGCTGTTAATTGCAGGCAGGTTTCGGTCTTGGGTTTATAGCCCTGACCAAGGGAGGCTTTAAAGCTTATCAGGTTACGCTCATGGAGGTGCTGTACCTGCCTTAGCACATGCTTAGCCTGTAGCAGCTCGCCCAGCTTGCTGATAGGCATTTCCTGCTCCACCTCCAGGATTTCCAGGATCTCATAGGCCTGCGCATCTACCTCATCTTTAACAGCCTGGATATCCACACCCGGTTTGAGCAGAATAGTGGTTTCACTCTCCAGCTTGAGGTTGGCAGGCAGGGCGGCATCCATAACTGACCCCAGCGGTGAGCAGTAGTAGGTAGCAATCCACTGCCAGAACTTCAGTTGCGTTTTGTAAACAACGGGCTCAGTATCCAGCAGCTCAAGGATGTATTTAGCCGTGTAAGCCTCGGGCGGCTGATGGTGTACATCCCAGATAATAGCGGCATACAGCTTTTTCCGGCCAAATTGGACAGAAACGCGCCTGCCTTGTTCCACCTGGCCTTCCAGCTCCCGCGTTACGCGGTATGTAAAGGGCTTTTCCAGCGCAAACGGAAGGAGCACATCCACAAAAACAGGCGGATTAGTGGCGGCTTCGGCAGGATCATTAAAGGCCAACCCCGTCTGCGATCCGGGCGACTGCTGCGACATAACAATAGATCAGGCTTGGTCAGTGGCTTTCTTCCACTTACGAAAATACAGCTAGCGGGTCGCCCGGTAGTGCTTTACCTGGAATCAGTGATTACAAGACTGGCTAAACATTGCTGAGTTCAAAGCTTTCGCTATCTTAAGTAGCCTTGCTTAAACTCCGATCGCCAATGCTTGTTTTCTGATCAAACTTAAAATGATATGGTCTTTAAAAAAATCTGGGCTTACCTGACTTTCAACAAATCGGAAAACAATGCCAAAGGCAACATTAACCTAAAAATGATGCATGGCATAAACCGCATTTCGATTTTCGTATTCCTTATTGCGCTAGTTATTATGTTTTTTAAGCTTGTGCTCTGATTGCCTACACTCGGGTTTTTTGCACAATAGTTGCCACTTTTTGAGAGAAAAAAGGATAAACCCTTATGTTAGGTATAGGTTTCGGACCAATTCTCCTGATGCTGGTCATCGGGTTGATGAGCTACACCGTTCAAAAGCGCTTTCAAAAGAAATTCAAGCGGTATGCTGAAACACCGCTATCAAGCGGGCTTACCGGCAAAGAAGTGGCTGAGCGCATGCTTCAGGAAAACGGGATAAGGGATGTATCTATCAATGTTAGCGAGGGGACTTTAACAGATCACTACAATCCTGGCAACAGAACAATTAATCTTAGCAAGGACGTCTATCAAGGCCGCAGTATTGCCTCAGCTGCTATTGCAGCCCACGAATGCGGTCATGCTGTTCAGCATGCTACCAATTACAGCTTTCTACAACTTCGCAGCGCGTTAGTACCAGTAGTTAGTGTCAGCAACCAATATGTTCCCTACTTACTAATTGGCGGTATCCTTGGGATATGGCTCTTCAACATTCCTCACATTCTGCTAGCAGGTATCATCCTGTTTGCCGCTTCTACGGTATTTTCTTTTGTTACCCTTCCAGTGGAATTCGATGCCACGAAGCGGGGCCTTAACTGGTTAGAAACGGCTAACATTACAACCGGGAAGGAACATGAAATGGCCAAAGATGGCCTGAATGCTGCAGCTAAAACTTATGTGGTAGCGGCTCTGGCCTCTCTGCTTACCCTCCTTTACTACATCATGATCTTCATGGGCTTTAGCGGGGATGACTAAAGTCGAAATACCTGCTTAGCTATCAAGTAAAAAAGGCCGGGATAGCCCATCCCGGCCTTTTTTACTTAGGGGCCTTCAATAGTTGATAAGGCGCTGACTACCGTCACCTCAATCTCTGTTGTCCTGACTTCTGAACCAGTACAGGGACACAAGGGTCTTAGCATCTACCAGATACCCTTCATCCATGTACTGATAGACCGTAAGCCGGGGAATAGCCTTTAGTTCAATGTCCTCAGCCTCAGTTGCTAATCCACCGCCTGCTTCTACCCTCATTTCGTTGGTAACAGTGCTGTAATAAGCATGGATCTTCTCTGAAAAAGTGCCGGGAGAAGCATAAAAAGCCTTCACAAACTGCGGTTGTGGAATGGCAAACCCGGTTTCTTCCCGGGCTTCCCGGACAATGGTCTGCTCAGCTTCCTCGCCCGGCTCCAGCACCCCAGCTGGCAGCTCCAGAAGGTAGGGATCCGGCTCCCGCTGCAGGGCTGGCGCGCGGAGCTGTTTGACCAAATAGAAGCAGTCTTCATCCTGGTTGTAAAGCAGGATTACGGTAGCGTCAGGCCGCTGAACCACATACCGGGTCAGGGATTCCTGATCAGCTATACGCTGCAATTCGTAGGCCTCGATACGGAAAAAGCCCTGGTGAACGGTATTGCGCTGCTGCAGGCGGTGATATTTGGTTGTTAGGAGATCAGCCATATCAGTGCTTGTAACTAAAAAGGGCGTCTTTGCAGTAGCTAAGACGCCCTTCGTATTCCATTTCGATGGGGCTGCCAGTTGCCCTATTGTAGCTGGTCAACTACGGCTTTAAAGGCCTGTGGATGGTTAGCAGCCATGTCAGCCAGCACCTTGCGGTCCAGCTCAATGCCGCTCTGCTTAAGCTTATTGATGAACTGTGAGTACGAATACCCGTAAGGCCGTACAGCAGCATTGATGCGCTGAATCCAGAGCCGCCGGAAATCCCGCTTCCGGACTCTGCGGTCCCGGTAAGCAAAGTTGTAGGAACGCTCAACCGCTATTCGCGCTAACTTATACACATTCTTTTTTCGCCCGTAATAGCCCTTCGCCTGGCGTAGGATTTTGCGTTTGCGCTCTCTCGTAGCGGGTTTATTGGTTGCTCTTGGCATAATTCAGGGGTATTTTGTAAAGAGGATTGAAGTATTCTGGTTACCGGCCCTCGCCCAGCAATTGGTTAATACGCTTGCGGTCCTGGGTTGTGAGTTCTTTGAACTTTTTCAGCCGCAGCTTCCGCTTTTTGGACTTAGTCCGAAGCAAGTGGTTGTGGAGCGCCTGCTTACGCATGAGCTTACCACTGCCTGTTTTTTTAAAGCGCTTCTGGGCCGCTTTATTGACTTTCATCTTGGGCATGGCTGGTTATTTCTATTTTTTGGACGATTTAGGACTCATGAAGAGGGTCATCCGTTTCCCCTCTAATTTGGGCATCTGCTCTACTTTTCCCACATCTTCCAGCGCCTGGGCAAGCTTAAGGAGGAGGTATTCGCCCCGCTCCTTGTGAACGATCGTGCGGCCTTTGAAATGGACGTAGGCTTTGAATTTATTGCCTTCTTCGAGGAAGCGCCGGCCGTGCTTAGCCTTAAATTCAAAATCATGATCACTGGTATTGGGCCCGAAGCGGATTTCCTTCAGCTCGGTCTTAGCAGCTTTCTGTTTCTGCTCTTTCTCTTTCTTCTTCTGCTCGTACAGGAACTTGCCAAAGTCAATCACCTTACAAACCGGCGGATCGCCCTGGCTATTGATTTCTACAAGATCAAGGCCCATTTTGCGGGCAGTTTCTCTTGCCTCTTCAATGGGAACGATCTGGTTTTCAACGTTATCACCAACTACTCGTACCTGTTCTGCCCTTACCTCATCATTGATGCGGTACGTTTCTCTTGGATCCTTTGCTTTTGCTCCTTTTTTACGCCTTTTGGGTGCTATAGCAACCTCCTTTTTGGTTTCTACAATGCCTGCTAGAACAACCGGATCACGAAACCGGAACCTTAGCTTCTGAGGCTAACTTTTCGGCGAAGTCCGTTAAGGTAAATGTGCCTAAGTCGCCTTCTGTATGCTTCCGGATGGCAATGGTTTCGTTATTGGCTTCCTGCTGACCTATAATAGCCATGTAAGGAACTTTCATGACCTCGGCATCGCGTATTTTCCGCCCGATTTTTTCCGAGCGTAAATCAATATGCGTGCGAATTTCTGAATTATTCAGGTATTGGCCAATTTTTTCAGCGTATCCGGCTACGTCATCGTTAATAGGCAGGACTGCCAATTGCGTTGGCGCCAGCCAGGTCGGGAAGTTGCCCGCGTAATGCTCCGTCAGGAAGCCGATAAAGCGCTCGTGCGTGCCGAGCGGAGCCCGGTGGATACAGATGGGCGTATCTTCATCATTGTTTTCGGTAACGTAGGTCAGCCCGAAACTTCGGGGCTGCGAAAAGTCCACCTGATTGGTAGCTAAGGTAAATTCCCGGCCCAGCGCACTGTACACCTGCACATCGATCTTAGGACCATAAAAAGCCGCCTCATCCGGAATCTCCTGGTAGGGGATATCGGAATTTTCCAGCACCCGGCGAACCATGTCTTCGGTTTCGTTCCAGAGCTGTGGCTGGTTGACGTACTTATCGCCCAGTTTAGCCGGATCGTGCGTGGAAAACCGCATCACGTACTGGTTTATATCAAAAATATCGAAGTACTTCAGATACAGGTCATTCACGCCCTGAAACTCTTGCTCAAACTGGCCGGGTGTGCAGTAGATGTGGGCATCGTTCATCTGGAGTGAGCGAACGCGCATGAGCCCGTATAGCTCGCCAGACTGCTCGTACCGGTAGCAGGTGCCGTATTCGGCCAGCCGCAGGGGCAGCTCCCGGTAGCTACGTTTTTTGTTCAGGTAGATCTTATGGTGGTGAGGGCAATTCATGGCTTTCACATAGTAAGTGGTTCCTTCTTCCAGTTCCATAGGCGGAAACATGGAGTCCACGTAATAAGGAAGGTGCCCGCTTTTGTAATAAAGGGAGTCCTTAGCAATGTGAGGGGTGCGCACCCGGAAATACCCAGCCAGGTCTTCCTTGCCCTTGGCCAGTTCCTCGAGCTTTTCGATCATCAAAGCCCCGTTCGGCAGCCAGAGGGGCAACCCGGCTCCTACTTCTTCATCAAAGGTGAATAGCTCCAGCTCCTTGCCGATCCGCCGGTGGTCCCGTTTGCGCGCTTCCTCCAGCCAGGCCAGGTATTCGTCCAGCTGTTTTTGTTTAGGAAAAGTAATACCGTAGATCCGGGTTAGCTGCTTGTTGTTCTCATTGCCACGCCAATAAGCACCAGCTACATTCAGCAGCTTTACCGCTTTGATATAGCCTGTATCCGGAATATGCGGCCCCCGGCACAGATCCGTAAAGTTACCCTGCTGGTAAAAGGTTATGCTATCTTCGTCCAGCTCCTCTATCAATTCGAGCTTGTAGGGATTGTTGGCCTTTTCATAGAAAGCCTTAGCATCGGCTTTTGAAACCTTTTGTGGAACAAACGGGCTTTTGGTGCGGGCCAGCTCCTGCATCCGCTGCTCCAGTTGCTCAAACAGCTCAGTCGATATCTGCTGCCCACCCAGATCCACATCATAGTAAAAGCCCTGCTCTACTGGCGGCCCAATGGTAAACTTGACATCCGGGAAAAACTCCTGCAGGGCCTCCGCCAGTAAGTGGGCCGAGGAGTGCCAGAAAACTCGCTTTCCTTCCGGATCCTCCCAGGTCAGGATAGCAATGCGGCCATCCTCTTCGATTGGAAGGGTGAGGTCCTGCACACGGCCATTGATCTTAAGGCCGAGGGCCTCCTTAGCAAGCTTATTACTAATGGATTTTGCCACCGCTAGGCCGGTGGTCCCTTCTTCAAAGGACTTAACCGCACCATCGGGTAATTCTAATCGGATCATGGACAGTAAGGGCTATTTAGAAGTCAGTTGCCTCAGTAAACACGCAAATTTAAGCCGAAAAAAGCATCCAGCTTAAGCAGCCGCTGCCTGTTCCTAAGGGTATTCGCTTACTGAGCGCTCAGTTCACGGAGTGTTTCGCGCGCCAGCCGGTTCTGAGGGGCCATATCCACTACCCGGTTCAGGTGCCGTTTGGCAGCCTGCTTTTGCCCTAATTCCTGATAGCAAAGGCCCTTACCAAGGTGGGCCTTGAGGTGAGCAGAATCTTTTTTCAGCACCTTGTCAAAACGGGTAACGGCTTTGCGGTAGTTGGTATCCAGGTACTGCAGGTAACCCATGTTGTAGTTAGCCTGCTTATGATCGGCAGACTGCTCCAGAATATGCTTGTAATCCTTCCGGGCCTTGTCGTACTTGCGGAGCTTTTGGTAGGTATATCCCCTGCTGTACCGGGCGGCAATGTTATCAGGCGCGATCCGGACTGCATTGTTGAGGTAGTCAATTGCGGTCTTCGGCTCGCTGCTATGCAGGTTCCCCAGGTGCAGGTGAGCCCGGTAGTTATCAGGATTGATCTCTGTCACCGTCTGAAAATTGGACATGGCATCTGCCGTGTCCCCCATTTCCTCGTAGTTAAGGCCTTTGTACAGGTAGGCTTCGTCCTGAAGCTCATCCTGGCGAAGCGCCTCGTTCAGGTGGTTAAACGATTTTTTACGCTTTTTCACGTAAAAGAAGTACTTGCCCAGGGCAAGATGAGCTCCCGTCATATCAGGATCGTAATCGAGGGCCCGCTTGGTTCGGTTAATAGCCTGCTTAGCAGCATCTAAGTTCCAGTATATCCTGCCTGACCAGTAATGGTAGTCAGCATTGGCGGAATCCAGGGTTAGTGCTTTTTCAATAGCTTCCCGCGCTTTGAGGTAATGGTCCTGCTGCGTGTAAAGCTTAGCTAACCTGAATTGCTTTTCTGGCTGTCTGGGGTTCTTGGTCAAAGTCTCGGACAGGCTGCGGATGCGCTGCCGCCTCTGGCTGCTGGTATCTGCGGTTTTAACAGTGTCAGTTTCCGGTGTTTCCCCATTACTGCTATTGGAATCGGGAGCCTGACAGCCTGCCAGTGCCAGAATAGAAAGGAGCAGGTAAAAGCAGGATCCTTTGCCGGTCATACGCTTGTGGTGTGTCTTAGGCGGACAAAGGTAGGTAATACGTGATGTGCGTTTTGACGTGTTCGGCTCCCAATGATTCGACCAGGCTGATCATTCTGGGGTTAAAATCTCCGATCCAGGTCATTTCTATGGTATCCCAGCGATCCAGCTTTTGCATGTGGGATTTGGCGGCTAACATCAGCGCACCTTCTACGCCCTGCTCTTGGTGGTCAGCATCCACGCCTACGGTAAGGCCAAACGTTTTGCGGGCCGTTCCACGCCACTGATGATAGCGCAGCTTGAGCCGCTCCCACCAGCCGAACCGGCCCCGGAAGTACTTGAAGATCTGGTTGAGATCTGGTACCATAATGAAAAAAGCCACGGGAGTGCCCCGGTAGTAGCCGAACCATATCAGGTCCGGAATGAGAACCGGATCCAGTGAGCGGAATATCTCCAGCGCCTGTTTTTCGGTAATGAAATGCAAGCCTTTCTGGTATTCCCAGCCCCGGTTGTAGATATGCTGAAAATGCTTGGCGTAGGTTTCCAGGTTCTGGCTGTCGATTGGATGAAACTCGTAGTTAGGGTTGCGCTGAACCTCTTTTACCTGCTCCTGATAAGCAGGTGAGAGCTCTTTGGTTAGCGGGCGCTCGTACGTGTATTGGTGATAATGAGGTTTGAAGCCGTAGTTTTCGAAAAGATCCCGGTAGTAGGTAGGATTGTAATTCATACCATAGGCCGGCTCATGGAAGCCTTCTGTCAGGAGGCCCCAGAAGCGATCCTTTTCCCCGAAGTTTATAGGACCTTCAATGTAGCTAACCCCTCGCTGTTTAAGCCAGTCAATAGCTGTGTCAAACAGCTGATTGGCTGCCTTTTGGTCATTCACGCAGTCAAAGAAACCGATCCCCCCGCTACGGGGGCTTTTACTGCTCAGGTACTTAGGATGATCAAAGGCGGCAATCCGCCCGAGCAGGCGGCTACCATCGTACAGCACCCACCGCCGGGCTTCGCCAAGCTTGAAAAGCGGATTCTGGTCGGGATCAAAAATGCGTTCAACTTCTTGATTAAGAGGAGGAATCCAGTTGTGATCATCCTGATTGATGATCCACGGTACTTCTAAGAATGCCCATTTGTTCTCCTCAAACTCAACAGTCTTTATCTCCATTACTTAGCCTTCAGTGATGCTGTGCGAGCTTTTTAGAAATCACGCACAGGATTCCTCTTTCTTAACCGTATATAGTTGTTAATGTTGATGAGGAAAGCCAGTGAAAGGTAGATCAGGATTGGTGAGCCCATGGTCATGAAGGTAATGTAGATGAAAAAAAGGCGGATCTTTGAGCTTGCAATGCCCATCCATTCGCCTAACCTCGAGCACACCCCGAAAGCATTGAGCTCCAGGAATCCTTTAATGTTGCTCAGTGCTTGTTTCATAAGCAGGGCTTTAAGTGAATTATCCAAGTTCCTAATTTTCTGAGGATTAGCAAATTCTGACCAATGTCCCGCCCGCTTTTTACGATCGTTCTATTATTTCCTCAGCAGGGAGGCCCCGACCTCGCAGGATAGGCATTGCTTTTTATCGCAGTAATGCTTTTTCAGGTACAAAAGCGCTTGCGAATGGGCAGCGTGGCGATTGGGTGCTCCCAGTTGCTGCCACCGCTTCAGGATATGGTTCTGCTCGGGTGGTAGCTGCTCGAGAAAGCTAAGCGCGCGATCGGTGAGGTGCTCTTCCCCACGGACCTGACCATAAGTAAAAATAAACGGGACAACGGTATTGATCAGCAGGTTAGTAATGCTGCCTTTCCCGAGCCGCTTTGACCGGGATTGGGTGGCCACTTTACCGGGCCAGTAATGAGAGCGCCAATATGGTGAGGCTTCTGTTCTGAAAGCCTGGCGCAGAGGCTGAATGCCCTCGGTCTCAAGCATCAGGTGGAGAAGCGCCTGCGTATTGTGGAGGAAGGCAGCCAACTGAGCGATACGCACAGGAGGAAAATTGGCCGGGCGAAGCCGTAACCGGTTCCACTCATGGGGCTCCATAGGGGTTAAGCCATACTTTTGCTGAAGAAAAGTGTATTCCTGCTTTAGGCTACGCGGGTAGGCCTCCTCGAACTCACCGCTGAGCAGCCCGGCCTGCCCAAGCAGTAAGGCTTCTAACTGAAAAAGCTGATCGGCATGCTTGCTGATGATGCGGTAAGGGGTCAGACGGGTTAGGCGCTCGAAGGGCTCAGCATTCACCTTGAAGCCGAAATTACGGGCTAATAGCTGGTAAAGGGTTTCCTGCCAGTCCTGGTGGTTTTCATTCAGGAGGCGCTCTACCAATTGCCGCTTTTCCTCAAGTCGCTCTATCTGCAGGCGGTTTAGCCAGTGCCGGAGGGTAAAGCCTTCAACACTGTGGAACTGGTCGGCACAGGGTATCCAGAGCCGGTTCTGCCTAAGATGCTGATAGCGCTGCAGCAGGGCATGCTCGATACGATCCTGCAAAGCAATGCAGGGAATATGGGCCAGTTCTCCGCTATGCGGATCCGGGCGGTCGTCCTGTAGCACCACGTGCAGAATAACATTCCCGTAAGCCGGATCGTGGTGGTGCCCATGCTGAAACCATTCGCTTGCCTTTACATGGATCTCCACGTGGCCGGCCCACAGGGTGTCATCTACCTGTATACGCGCATCCTTGAAATCAGGACCTGCATCGTGGTTATGATAACCTGTCTTCCGGATGCGAACTGGTAGCTGGTCAGCGGTGGTCTCCAGCGCTTTTTGGTCAAACAGTTGAAATTGCCATATAAACTGCAGAAGCGCTTCCTGCATAAGCCGTATGGTTAGGCATGACTATCTCAAAAATAATATAGTTATGATAAAGCGTATCTTTTCGCTAAGTAAAAGTCCTGCTGCTTGTAGATCAGCAATTCAACACCTCTGAGGTCTATGCAACCTCTGTATTATCCTAATGGCCGCCCGGCATGTTTCCTTGCCAGGCCCTTTGGCAGATAGGGATTAGGCGTTTGGCTGAAACAGGCTTGCTCTGACCCGGCTTAATCCCCCTTCTGAAAACATGTGGAACCTGACTGCGAAGAATATCAAGCCATCAGCAAGGCGTGTACCTTAGTACAACCGTGATCCTGCACCAATAAGCCGGGGCTCGTATGCAGGAACGGGCGTTTAAGCAGGCTCAGGCTTTCTGCAGGTATTGCTGCATAAAATCCTGGTAATAAGCTGCCTGACTTTTGGCAGCATCGGCAAAACTGCGGGAGCAATCCTGGTACAGGATATCGCGGCTAACGTTGACCAGCAGCGCCTGATCAGGCCCAAGACCATGCTCCAGCACCTGAGCCAGGGTACCGCCCTGTGAGCCTACTCCCGGCACCAGAAAAACATGGTGCGGATACTGCCTGCGAATGCTGCTCAGTTCGTCTGGTCGTGTGCCTCCTACAACAAACATCAGGGATTCAGCTGAGGCTAGTTTGCTTACAGTAGCCATTACATGCTCATAAGCAGGCTTCCCCTTTGTATGGAGGTACTGAAAATCTTCAGCACTGGGATTAGTGGTAAGGGCCAGAACAAACGAAGCCTTGTTAGCGTAGCTTAGGAAAGGCTCAATAGCATCGCGCCCCATGTAGGGCGATAGCGTGATCCCATCAAATTCCAGATGGCTGAAAAAAGCTTTCGCGTACTGGGTAGCCGTATTCCCGATATCCCCCCGCTTAGCATCGGCTATGACCATTTTCTCATCCGGGATGGCATCAACGGTATCCCGCATTACAGCCCAACCTTCGGGCCCCTGCGCTTCGTAAAAGGCCGTGTTAAGCTTGTAAGCCACGCAGTGTGGCGCTGTGGCCTCGATAATAGCCTGGTTAAACGCTAACACGGGCTGCTCCGCTTCTTCGTGCAGGTGCTTTGGTAGCCTGGCAGGATCGGTATCCAGCCCTACGCAAAGGCATGATCGAGCCTGGTGGATCCTTAAAAGCAGTTCAGAACGGAGCATTGGAGCATTCTGACAGTATTCGGGTTACTGGAAGGAAATCGGGGGCGAAGATACCGTATTACTCTGGCGTAGCTCACGGTCTACAATATAAATTTCAAACCGTATCTGCCCGTTGTAGTTACGGTCCGGGAAGCGCCTTGATGCAATCCGGATTCCGTCAATCGTGACCGAGATCTCGCCTTCGATGGCTTTGTTCCGGCTATCCGGGGTCAGGTTAGGAAAGCGGTAGGAATAACTGATGGTATCCTGCTTAAACGGACCTGATGTTGTCATCCGGAACTCCCCGTTGTACCTTTCGTAGTATTTAACGAAAAGGTTGTTATGGAATTTACTACCGGTGTCAAACGGAGGCTCTGTTTGTTCATCCCTCAGGCCTAAGTCCCCATCTCCGTCCTTGTAACTGATCGTGAGTGTTATAGCTGAGTCATTCCCCAGCTTCTCGTACTCCTCAAAGGAAATTTTAGGGGCATCATCAAAATCATTGTTCGGGCTACAGGCTGTTGTGATAACAGCTGTGGTAAGTATAAAAAGCCCGGTTTTAATCGCATGTAAAGGTGTTATCGCCATGACGTATAGTTTTGCCAATCTACCGGTGAAAACAGAGCCTGATTTTGCGCAGAGCGCTATCCAGCTATTCCAGTATCAAGTTAAGCATAATCCAGCGTACCAGCAATTTGCAAGGCTCCTAGATTACCCTGCTAAGGAAGTTGATGACGTTACAGCCCTGCCATTTTTGCCAGTTGAGTTTTTCAAAACTCACGCCATACAAACCGGAGCTTTCCAGCCGGAAACATTTTTTTACAGCAGCGGAACCACTGATCAGCAACGAGCAGCCCATCCGGTAAAAAGCCTGGACCATTACCACCGGACAGCGCTTCAGGGCTTTGAGCGCACCTACGGGCATCCCCGTGATATGGCTATTCTCGGCTTGCTACCGTCTTACCTCGATAACCCCAACGCCTCCCTGGTAAGCATGGTAAGGCACTTTGTAGGGCATAGTGCCTACAGCGCCAGCGGCTTTTTCCTGGACGACCTGAAGAGCCTTGCAGATACCCTGAGGAGGCTGGAGGAGCAGCAGGTACCCACACTTCTGATCGGTGTCAGTTTTGCTTTGCTGGATCTGGCGGAGTCTTATCCGGTGCCTTTGCATAACACTACTGTCATGGAAACCGGGGGTATGAAGGGCCGGCGAAAAGAAATGATCCGTGATGAGCTGCATGAAACGCTGAAACAGGCTTTTGGCTTACCAGTTATCCATTCGGAATACGGGATGACTGAACTCTTATCGCAAGCTTATGCAAGCAGGGACGGGCTTTTTCAGCCGCCCCCCTGGATGCAGGTTCTGGTTCGGGATCCTTATGACCCCCTTCATGTAACCAGGACCGGCAAAGGCGCTCTGAATATCATTGATCTGGCTAACGAGCATTCCTGCGCCTTTTTAGCAACCCAGGACCTTGGCACCGTTTACGAGGATGGCACTTTTGAGGTCAGCGGCCGCTTTGATCATGCTGATGTAAGAGGGTGTAACCTAATGGCACCCTAAAAAAAGCGGCCATGCTATGGGTAGCATGGCCGCTTCAGAGCAAACTGACTAAACCTTGAGGCTGATCGAGCCTAACCTGTTATTGCACCACAACTTTTGTGGTTTTATTGGTGGCATCCCCACGAAGCCTTACAACATAGGTGCCGGATTGCAGGCTATTCGTGTTAATGCGGATCTGCTGATCGCTGGCAGTTCCGCGGACTAATTGCTGCTTAACAACCTGGCCTTGCATACTGACCATCTGAAGTCTCGCCTGAGCACCTTCCTTAAGGTCAATCTCTAAGTTGGTGTAGCTGTTGGCCGGGTTAGGATAGGCACTGATTGACGGCTCATAACCCTGATCATTGTTCGAGAGCTTATCCGGTGTTCCAACCTGTTGGCCAGCGATACCGAAGATACCGCGACCATACGTACCAGCAAAAGCCTTGTATTCATTCCCGGACACATACTGCTGAAGCGTCAGGGTCGGCACTCTTGGCATGCCATTGTTGACCTCAGTCCAGCCTTGTGTTTCCTGATCCAGATCATAGAACCAAGTGCCCATTTCAGAGCCAATAATTACTTGGTTATTTTCATCAAGCTTGAACATGGCATCATAAACCGGCATTTCAGGCAGGGAGTTATCACCGCTTCCTGCATCCAGGGCCCTGAAAGAGGGGTTATCGGCCATGGCATTATCCGTGTAATAAACGTGGTTATCCAGGCCATAACTACCAGTGGTCACGATCATGCGGTCCTTGTCGTTCTGGTCAAACGTTGCAGAACTGACCGTACCGTCAAAACTTCCGACCTGCTTGGATTCTATGCCATTGGCATCAGCAAAGCTTTCTGAACCATCTACTACATTATCAGAATAGGTTGCTTCACGAATACCGTCTATCCGGTAAACTTCTCCACTTCCCGGGCTGAAGGATGAAGTTCCACCAATCAGGAGGGATTTACCATCTTTTGAGAACTTGATGGAAGTAGGCGTATTAGGCGTGTTGCCTGCTACCTTATACCACGTTGGCGATGTACTGAAATTAAGCATATCAGGGGTAATCCAGATCTGATTCCGGAATGCGATGGCAAAGAGGGCCCTCACCGGGTTCTGTACCCTGAGCGTTTCCTCAGGAAGCAGTGCCGAGTCCACTTTTACTTGGAATTCAACGCCACTCGGGCTTGCGATTGAGAGCTGATCGCCCGGCAACTTAATGATACTACTGCTGGCCTGAAACAGGCTGTCGCGAACCTGAACGAGGCTTGGCTCCTGCATGAAGGAGGGTTTCAGGGAGTCAGCAGCTACAACTATCTCACCTTTCCTAAGGATGGTATCGCCACTGGCTTGGTATACGATCGTATCACCGCTTAACTGGTCGTTTTTGTTTTCATAAAGGGCGAAAGGTGTATTGAAGATAGCTTGGCTTTGTGGGATGTCATTGTCATAAAGCCCTCTGTTAAAACTACCACCTCTATCGGACGAGCG
>CAYYUA010000007.1:49807-90081 GCA_964474835.1 uncultured Sphingobacteriales bacterium | reverse complement strand
GCCTGGCTGGCGGGTGCTGCAGCAAAACATTTCAGGAGGTATGGCGCTGGAAAAGTCCGGCAGCCCAGTGCCCTTCTTCCAGATGGCGAACCCGGGTCAGCCCCTGCTGGTAAAACTGCGCTCTGAGGTGCTCAGCCTCGCGGCTGAAAAAGCCGCTCACCGCCAGCAGCCCGTCCGGCCTTAGCTGCTTCTGCAAAACCGGCAGGCTATCAATGATCGTGTTGCGGTTGATATTCGCCAGGATCAGCCCAAATGCACGATCCCCGGGTGGGAACTGATCCAGCCCTGACTGGCTGAGCGTAATACGCTGGCAGGTGTTGTGGGACAGATTGAGGGCTGCATTCTGAAAAGCCGTCTCCTGCGTTTCATTCCCGTAGATCCGGGTTGCTCCCATTTGCTCAGCTAGTATAGCCAGCAGGCCTGTGCCGGTTCCGTAATCAAAAACCGCATCAGGCATGAGGTCCAGGTCCAGCATGAGCCTTACCATCATCCGGGTGGTGGCGTGATGGCCGGTGCCAAAGGCCATCTGCGGCTCAATCATGATTTCGTAAGGATAGCAGCCCTGCACCTCGTGGAAGGGTGCCGTTATCCGAACCTGCTCACCGATCACCTGTGGCTGGAAGTGCGCTTCCCATTCCCGGTTCCAGTTCTCGTGGGGCTGCCGTACTACAGAGACCTCTGCTGAGGAAAGGCCGAACTGCTGATCCAGCAACTGGTAAAAAGCCGATGCCGCAAAGCTGGTTTCCTCAACATAGGCACGCAGGCCTTCAGCTTCTTCCAGAAAGCCGGAAAACCCAAGCCGGTCCAGGAATACGATAAGCTGATCGCGAAAGGGCGGAAAGACCGGGATGAAACACTCGTAGTAATACCTTTGCTCAACGGAAGGCATAGGCTGTGCGCTTATTCAGCCGCTTTGATAATCTCCATGAGGTTATCAGGGTTCAGCGAAGCCCCACCGATCAGCCCCCCGTTGATGTTGGGCTGGCTGAAGAGATCACGGGCATTGCCGGGCTTCACGCTGCCTCCGTAGATGATCGGCACGGCATCAGCGGTGTTTTGGTCGTATTTTTTGCGGATCAGCTTCCGGATAGTGCCATGCATAGCCTCTGCCTGCTCCGGAGAGGCATTCTGCCCCGTACCAATGGCCCAGACGGGTTCATAGCCAATGATCACGGCGGCCATTTCCTGCTTCTCTAAGTGGAACAGCTCCTGCTCAATCTGCTCCTTCACCACTTTTTCCGAATCCCCTTTGTTGCGTTGTTCTTCGTTCTCGCCACAGCAGTAAATAGGCGTAAGCCCGTAGTACTTAGCCATATCGATCTTATGGCCCAGCACCTCGCCCTCGTCCTGAAAATACTGCCGCCTTTCGGAATGCCCGATAATGACGTACCGCGCCCCGCTGGAGGTAAGCATCGGTGCTGAGACCTCACCGGTATACGCGCCATCCCGTGCCTGGTGGCAATCCTGAGCACCGATATGAATGGCTGATCCACGCGCTTCTTCAGCCATGGAGGGGATCAGCGGATAGGAGGGCAGGACAACAACAGTGCTGTTAGCAGGTGGTGTCTCATGCAGCTTGGCTTTCAGATCCATCATGAAGCTGCTGGCCTCCGGGATGGTCATGTTCATCTTCCAGTTACCGGCTATAATGGTGTCAGGCATAGGAGTGGCGGTATTCTTGGGTTTGCTCAAAAATGGCTGTCAGGATGCGCTGGTCTGCTTCGCTCAGTTCTACTTCCCGGCGGTTCATGACGATCTCGGCTGTGGACAGGGCTTTTGATAGCTGGTAGGTCTTAAAGCCTCCTGAGCCGCCCCAGCTAAAAGAGGGGATAAAAATGCGGGGAAACCCCGGCCCGAAGATATTGCTGCAGACGCCTACTACTGTTCCGGTATTCAGCATGGTGTTGATACCCGTTTTGCTGTGGTCGCCCATGAAAAGGCCGCAGAACTGCTGGCCGGAATCTGCAAAGCGGTTTTCGGCGTAATCCCAGACCTTAATGGTTTTATAATCGAGCTTGAGGTTGGAGTTATTGGTATCAGCTCCCAAGTTACACCATTCGCCCAGAACAGCATTCCCCAGAAAACCATCGTGGCTTTTGTTGGTGTAAGCCTGTATAACCGAGTTGCTGAGCTCACCGGCTACCTTGCAGTACGGGCCAATGGTGGTTCCCTCGTACAGCTTAGCCCCCATCTTAACCGTGGCGTTGTGACCAACAGCAAGGGGGCCTCGCAGATGACTGCCCTCCATGATATTGGCATCATGGCCAATGTAAACTGGTCCTTTCTGGGTATTGATGGTACACCCTTCTACCGAAGCGCCTTCTTCGATGAAAAGGGGATTGGTGCCCAGCTGTTGGTTGGTTTCGGTGATCATGGCTGAGGGACGGCCCTCTGTGATCAGCTCAAAGTCGTGGTTTAGCTGAATAGGATTGTAGCCGAAAACATCCCATTTCGCCTCCAGCTTGAAGACGGTTTTGTTGTAGGATTTGGCCTGATGGGTTTCCAGCAGGGAACTCAGATCTGCAGACGGCATCTCCTGCACCGGTATTCGTGCAGCAATCGGGTAGCCCTCCTGCTGGAGCACGACTCCTGCTTTGAGCTTCTGAATAGCTTTAGCCAGCTCCCGGGTAGGAAGCACGGCTGCATTGATCACAAGCGCCTCTGATCCCTCAGGAGCGGGGTATTTTTCCTGCAGGTAAGGCTGCGTGTGGTAACTGGCGTCCTGGTCAAAATACACTTCCCATTTTTCGGCAATGGTCAGAATGCCGACTCTGAGGTCAGCTACCGGCCGCGTGTAGGTAAGCGGCAGGTGATGCACCCAGTAACCATTGTCGTGCAGTACAAGGGATTCGGCCATGGTGGTCTTTGCTGCTTAACCGTTAGCAAGGCAAAACTAATGAATATCCGGGCAGGGGGGCATAAGCATCAGGAAAGGGCAGGCTCAGTCTGAGGAGTGCTTAGCAGCAACCGTGAGCTGCTGGTGGTACTCCCCGTTCATGAAATCTGCCAGGAGGTCCCGCACCTCGCTCGGATAGCGGAAGTTGTACTTAGCCGATGAGATATCTCCCAGCCCAACTTTGATCGTGTAGGCTTCCTCGGGCATGATGCGGAAGGTTTCCTCGTCAGTGCCATCGTCCCCGATGGCCAGTATGAAGTCATAGTTATCATCGAGCCAATTAGCCACACCACGGCCTTTGTTAACACCGGCATTCTTGATCTCCAGCACTTTGTTGCCCTCCATGATCTCGAGGTCCAGGTTGCTCATAGCTGAGTAGAGCGCCTCGTGCAGGTTCCGCAGGCGCAGCTCCGAGAGCCAGGCGTCAGCCTTCCGGTAGTTCCAGACCAGGGAAAACTCTTTCTCCTCAATGTAGGAACCCGGGGTCTTTACCGCATACTGGCTGAGCAGCTCATAGATATCAGCTTTCCATTCCTGGTTTCGGGATTGCTCATTGATCCAGCGTTCTTCATTCTTGCGGATCCACGCGCCATGCTCTCCCACAACGTCAATCGCCAGCTGACCGAACCACTGCTCGAGCGTGTCGCGATCGCGGCCGCTGGTGATCACTACCGTGTTGGCCGGGTCCTGCGTGAGCTGCTGTAGTTTATTGATCAGGTGGATATCAGGTTTTGATTCGAGGGGATTATCCCGGACCGGCATGAGCGTCCCGTCCAGGTCCAGCACGATCAGCCGCTTAGGGGCATTGTAGTAGGCAGTCAGCAGTTCGAGCCTGGCTGACTGGTCCAGGTACTTGGAAAGCAGGGCCCGCTGATCCTGCTTGGCGGTGTTCAGGCGCTTGAGGAAGTCTGAAGTCCAGTTCTGGATGTCATAGCGCTTAAGCCGGCGCTGCATGGTGCGGTTGGCGCTTACCTGTTGCTGCTCAGGCATCTCCAGGGCGTCCACCATAGCTCCGGCCATCTGGTCCAGGTCATTGGGGTTGATGATCATGGCCTCGGAGAGCTCAGCCGCAGCCCCGGCCATTTCACTCAGGATCAACACCCCCTGTCCATCCACTTTACTGGCCATATACTCTTTGGCAATCAGGTTCATGCCGTCCCGGAAAGGCGTAACCAGGCCGATGTTCGCGATCTTGTACAGGGAAAGGAGCGTCTCAAAATCCATCGAACGGTAAAAGTAGTGGATCGGCAACCAGTCCAGGTTCCCGTATTTGCCGTTGATGTTACCCACCAGCTCATCAATTTCCTCCTTCAGCTCTTTGTAATCATCCACTAGCTCCCGTGATGGAACCACGGTCAGGATCAGGGCCACCTTACCGAGGTAACCGGGGTTCTGGGACAGCATGAGGTCAAAGGCCCGTAACCGCTGCAGGATGCCCTTGCTGTAGTCGAGGCGGTCAACTGAGAGCATCAGGTGCTGAGAACTGAACTTCTCCTGGTAGGTCCGGGCTTGTTCCTGCACGGCCGGTTGCTCAACCCCCTTGTGGAATTTATCGAAATCAATGCCCATCGGAAAAGCATCAACTGTTACCGGGCGCTGGTCGTTGATGTAAAACTTGCCCAGGCGCTGATCCACCCCGATGAGCTGGTAGACAGAACTGCTGAAGTGGCGCATGTAATCTGAGGTGTGAAAACCGATCAGGTCAGCCCCCAGCACTCCGTCCAGCAGTTCTTTCCGCCAGGGCAGGAGCCGGAATACCTCTGATGAAGGAAAAGGAATATGCAGGAAAAAGCCAATGGTGGCATTGGGCAGGTATTCGCGCAGGATGGCTGGTAGCAGCATCAGGTGGTAATCATGCACCCAGATGATGTCGCCCTCTTCATACTGCTGCAGAATAGCTTTGGCAAAGGCCTTATTGACTGCCGAATAGTGGCGCCAGAACTCCTGCTTATACTGGGTATGCTCTATAAAGTAGTGAAAAAGCGGCCATATCGTTTCGTTGCTGAACCCCTCGTAGTAGTGCTTGATCTGCTCCTCATCCAGGAAAATCGGCTGCATGTTGTATTCCTGAAGATCCTGTCTGATCTGCTCCTGTTTCCCGGTTTCCGGCTTAGCGATACCGGGCCAGCCGATCCACAACTGGTCAGCCGGCTCCTTAATGCAGGATAAGCCCGTAGCCAGTCCCCCCGATGACGGCTCATAGGCAAGGCCATCTTTCGTATCCTGAACCTTTACTGGAAGCCGATTGGCTACAAGGATCAGCTTTCCCATAGTATTTGCTTTTTAAAGCTTTTCTGAAAGTTAAAGAACCAATCGTTTTCTGAATAATGTTCAGGGCTGAATGATTGACCCTGCGTATGGCAAAAATCGACAGGCAATATGGAAGTGTAAAGTTCCATTAAACCCTTGCAAAAGCTATGCGCTAACGGTAACTTCAAAAATCCTTAACACTGATGTCAGGCCTGGGGTGCTTGTATGAAGCAAAGCATGCTAATTTTGCCTGGGTTCGCAACATAAAGCTTCTTACATTCCAGACCTGTTAGCCCTGCTTAAGATAGCCGGGGTAGCCGTGACTTAGCACAACCCTTTGACCCCTATGTCCGCCAATCACCTAAAATCCCTTCAGACGCTTGCCCATGTAGATCCGGGTGACTACCTGCCGGAGGACCAGCGGCCCGTGTTCTTCCTGGATTATGACGGCACGCTGACCCCGATTGTGGCCAATCCGGAGCAGGCTTACCTGAGTGAGTCCATGCGGGATGTGGTACGCGATATAGCCCGTGACCTGCCCGTGGCCATCGTCAGCGGCCGGGAGCGCCAGGACGTCCAGCATTTGGTGGGATTAGAGGAGGTTTACTACGCCGGCAGTCATGGCTACGACATAGCCGGACCGGAAGGCATTACGCTGGAGCTGGAGGAAGCCGGAGCTCTTGTTCCCAAACTTCAGCTGCTCTACAACCGCCTTCAGCAGGAACTCACAGGATTCGAAGGAATACGGCTGGAACTCAAGCGCTACAGTTTAGCCATCCATTACCGAAACATGAAACCGGACCAGACAGGAGCTCTACAGGCTAGTGTGGCGGGTATTCTGGATCAGTTCCCGGGCCTGAGCCTGAACGGAGGCAAAAAAGTGCTGGAAGTGCAGCCAGCTGTCCGGTGGGATAAAGGGCAGGCCATGCTTTGGCTCATGCGGCAGCTTGACGCATCCGCACGGCCGCGGTTTCCCATTTTCATAGGCGATGACCTGACCGATGAGTACGCTTTTGAAAAACTGCCGGCATCCGGCTTTGGTATTCTGGTCGGTGAGGTGGATCGCCCTACCGCGGCTCAGTATCACCTGAGTGATGTGGCAGAGGTCGAAACCTTTCTCAGGGCTGTTCACGCCTATTACGTGGCGTAATAATATCCAGCTGGGAGGGGTGTTTCCGGGGCCTTTGCCTGTAATTTCATCTTTAAACCCTTACCTTAAGCAGGCAAATAAATCATATTTTGCCCGGCCCATGCATCCTTTACCTTACCGCGCTTGCCGATGGCTTTCCAGCTATGCCTTGCTTATCCTACCGCTAATAGCTTATTGGAACCCCGGCTTCGGGCAATGCAAGGCCCAGTTCTCCATAGCGAGTGACACGGTCTGCTCAGGTACTGCCCTTTCCATTACTGATCAGTCCACAGGGCAAAAGCTTGCTTATCAGTGGGCTTTTCTGGATAAGACCGGAAAAACCCTGGCCACTGATACTACGCAGACACCAGCGTATGCTTTTTCAAATGCCAGTGGTGCTCTGCAGAGCTACAAGGTGCAGCTCATCGTAAATGATACCACTGGATGCACTGACACGGCCCGGCAGTCGGTATCAGTAAGGCCTGAACCCCGGGCAGCATTCGGCGTTGACTCGGCCAGGTTCTGCCAGTCCGGGACGGTTAACTTTTCTGATAGCTCAGCTGGTAATAACCTCAGCTACCAGTGGGATTTCAATGATCCCTCCACAACCACAGATACCGCCTCCAGGCCCGATCCCAGTTATACCTATACAGATACGGGCATTTACCGGGCGCGGCTGATCGTCACCAATAAAAATGGCTGTCCTGACACGGCTTTCCGTACCATTCGGGTAGCTGAGCCGCCAAAAGCTGCCTTCGGGGTATCGGACAACTGCGACCAGCGCTCGACCACCTTTACAGATCAGAGCCGGGTTTTTCAGGATACCATCAGTCAGTACAGCTGGGACTTCGGGGATAATACCACCGCTACTCAGCAGCAACCTCAACACCAATATGGGGCAACGGGCACTTACCAGGTCAGCCTAACGGTAACCAGCGCTGGCGGGTGCGTGGACTCGGTTAAGGACAGCGTAACCGTTTACCGTACACCGACTGCCTCTGTCGCTGATACCTCCCTGTGTGAAGGGGATAATGTTAGCCTGAACGGCAGCATACCAGCAGCCGCTACAGGGTATCAATGGGACTTTGACGATGGATCTGTTACAAGCCGTAACCTGAACCCTTTTCATGTTTATGGTAGTCCTGGAGCCTTTCAGCCTGCGCTGACTGCCAACTATCCGGATGGTAGTTCCTGCCGGGTTCCAACTGATTCGGTGGTGGTCTCGGAAACACCTTCTATCAATGCCTCGATCACCACAGCCGATACCGTGTGTAGCAAAGGGAATGAGGTCTGCCTGCGCGATTCTACCCCGGCTTCCAGTAACCTCACCCTGACCAGCCGGACTGTCATCTACGGGGATGGTGCTCAGGACACGGATAACGGGAGGGGGGTCCGGTCGTTTTGCCACTCCTACAGCCAGTTCGGGAATAGCTACAATGTGCAGATCACCACTACCAATCAAGAAGGCTGCAAGGCTTCTAAGCAGTTTGACTCAGCTATTTTTGTGCGCCAGTCCTGGGAGCCGAGCTTTCAGACCCAGTATCAGACGCAGTGCTTTGAAACGCCGGTGACATTTACCAACACCTCAGGCCTGGACTCAGCCAATGCCGAAAGCTTTCAGTGGGATTTTGACAATGGGGAAACCGATACCACAAACTGGACTGATTTTACGCAAACTTACACGCAGAATGGGTCATTCTCGCCCAGTATCTCAATTACAAGCCAGTACGGCTGTACCAAGGCCTTCACGTTAAAGGACGGTGCTGAAAATGTTGCTTTCAATTTTAACATCACGGCTTCGGCCGATACGCTGTGTTTTGAGGGCAACTCCCTGACGCTTAGCCAGCCTTCGATTGCCAATGCTGATTTTACCTGGTTTTACGGGGATGGAACTTCAGAGGATCAGGAACTGACTGGCTGGACCACTACCCATAGGTACAGTAATCCGGGCCAGTACGCTTACCAGCTACGCGTGAGCAACGGGCAGTGTGATACCATCTCGGACCCCGATACCGTGGAAGTTATTGGGGTGAGACCTGTTGTTGCCAGTCCCATCAACGAGTTTCAGTGCGATATCACTGATTCGGTGGTGTTTGTTGACTCGTCAACCCGCCCTTATCAGTCCGTACATTACGGTGTTCCGAATGGGCAGCGGCTCTGGGATTTCGGGGATACGACAGCACCAGCCTGTACCACTAATACAAGCAAAGGCAAAAATGTAAACCGCAGGTGCCGCTACTCAAGGGACTCCGTTAGCGTATACCACAATTACTCAGCTGATCAGCCGGACTGCTACGAGACCACCCTGACTTTTACAGACACGGTATCAGGTTGCCAGAGCTCTACTTCGGTAGAGGCTGCGCTCGAGCCCCCGGTAGCCGGTCCCGATCCAGACCACGATCCGCCGCTGGACGGTGCTGAATTCCGGGTTTCAAATGAGTGCCTGGGGCCGGAATCCAGGAAAAATGTATCGATCGACTTCAGCGAAGTTCAGCCACAGTGTAAGTTTCAGGAGCACTGGGTCATGTGGGATTCTACCTGTGCGGAGCAGAGCGGTAATTTCAGTGCCCAATGGGAAAAGGGTTCGATTTCCAAGTCTTATGGCTATGATGAGGATCCCTGCGAACAGGACGGCACCCGCACCATTGGCTTAGTCATTCAGAATGGCCGGGATTCCAGTGGTAATTTTTGCTACGATACAGCCTGGTACACCGATGCTATCCAGCACAATGAAGTCGACCCCCGGTTCAGCAGTGATTTTAGCCCGGCTGTAGACCGCTGCCCGCCGGTTAATGTGACTTTTTCTGTGGATGATACGGTCAACCAGGATAGTGTGGTCTCCTACACCTGGGAGCTGGGCGATACGACCGTAGTAAACAGTAGCCCAAAGCCGGTTAACTATACCTTTACCGAAAACCGGGAGTACGAGGTTTCGCTTAAGATCCGGCAGACCGATGGCTGCGAGGCTACGATCACAAGCGAACCCAATGGCTTCAAGGACTATCCCATTGGCTTTACCAGCGGTTTTGAAGCGACAACCCGCGAGATCTGCAAAGGGAATGCGGTTACCTTTTTAGATAGTGTGAAGTACTGGGACACCACCAACAACGATAATTTTAACGGAACGCCGGATTACTGGGGTCAGGCAAGCCGCCGCAATGCCGGGCTGGAGACCCTGAAGTGGGATTTTGGCGATGGGCAGGGGTTCCGTAGCCCACAGCACGATCCAACAAAGGTTTATGACACCATCGGTAGCTATGATGTACGCCTGGCCATCAAGGATAGCTCTGGCTGCCGGGACACCTTGGCTAAGCGTGATTTCATCAAGGTCTATGGCGTTAATACGCACTTTACCACGCAGTCCCAGAAGCTGATCTGTACACCGCAGGTCCAGTTCCTCGATACCAGTACGCTGGTGGATAGTGGTACAAGCTTTACGGGCCACCCGAACGACACCATCACGACCTGGAAGTGGAGCTTTGGCGATGGCAAGCCGCAGAGCTTTGTAGCGGATCCGCTCCACAATTACACCCGGAATGACACATTCCAGGTTTCCCTTACCACAGCTACTAACCAGGGCTGCCGGGATTCGCTTACCAAGCAGTTTGAAATCCCGGGGCCAAAGCCTGAATTCAGCATCCTTCAGGGAGATACGCTGGGCTGTAGGCCGCTAACAGCCGCTTTCACTAATCAGTCGTCAGAGGCTACTTCTTATGTATGGCGGTTTGGTAATCCATCGAACAACGTGCTGTCAACCCGGGCTGATACCAATGTTGATTTCACCTACCGTCAGCCGGGCGAGTATGCCGTGTTCCTGGTTGGCCGGGATAGTGTGCAGAATCCAGTCACCAAGCAGAAAGAATTCTGCTCCGCTACTTTTCCGGACACCACTACGCAGCCTGAAAAGCGGGTAAAGGTTCGCGATCAGCCCACAGCTGATTTTCGGGACTCTGTTTCGTGCGCAACTGGTCAAGTGACTTTTACAGAGGCCGTATCCAGCACACCAGCCACATCGATCAGTCAGTATGCCTGGCGGTTTGACTCGTTCGGCACCGCAACCGGGACTAATCCTTCCTTTACCTTTCCGGGCGCTGGTACGTATAATGTTCGGCTGATTGCCACCAGCAAGACAGGCTGCCGGGATACCGTATCCAGATCCGTTGAGATTCCGTTTAAACCGAATGCAGGATTCACGACCAAAAGGGCGTGCGCTGGTGAGCCGGTCAGCTTTACTGACCAGTCATCCGTTAAGCAGGGTAGCATCCGGCAGCGCCAGTGGAACTTCGGGGATGGATTCTCCTCAACAGTTGAAAATCCAGCGCATACTTACGCCACAGCGGGGCAGTACCCGGTGCGGCTGATCGTAACCTCTGCCAGCGGCTGCCGCGATACCATAACTCAACAGGTCAGTATACCGGGTCCACCGGTGCCGCGCTTCAGCCTGGGTAAAACCTGTAGCCAGCAGGATATCCAGCTCCGGAACACCACCACAACAGATAGCGGCACCCTGAGCTACCAGTGGCAGTTCGGGGACGGAACCTCTGCTAGTCAGGCCGTTCCGGCGAAAGCTTACGCCAAAAGCGGCTCCTACCCGGTCAAGCTGGTGGCCAAAGCCGGTTACAGCAATTTCCAGTGCAAAGATTCGGTTCAGCGCACCATCAGCATTGATCCAACGCCCAGCGCCCAGTTTACGGTCAGCAATACCTGCCAGCGGAATAAGGCTGCTTTTACCGACCAAAGCACCATTGGCAGCAGTAGCATCACCAGTTATAGCTGGTCTTTCGGCGATGGAAGCAGTTCAACAACAAAAAATCCCGCCCATCAGTACGCTGCAGCTGGCAGCTATCAGCCGGAACTAGTGGTGACGGCAGGCAATGGCTGCCGGGATACTGCCCAGCAATCCCTGCAGGTGTACCCGCAGCCCAGTGCCGGGTTCAGCGCTGGGAATGCTTGTGAGCAGGACACCATAAACTTCCAAAACACGTCATCGATCAGTAGCGGCAGCCTGTCCTACAGCTGGGATCTGGGCGATGGTACAAGCAGCAGCCAGGCAAACCCGAATAAGGCTTACTCCACAGCTAACACCTACAGCGTTTCATTAACCGCCACATCCGGTAATGGCTGTTCGGATAAGGCTACCAGCGATGTCGTGGTAAACCCGCGCAGTCAGCCTGCTTTCAGTTTTGCTGATGCCTGCGAGGAAGACACCGTAACGTTTACCAACACCACCACAGGCCCTGCTAGTACCGCTTATCAGTGGACCTTCGGGGATGGAAGTAGCAGTAGCCAGATGAGTCCTGCGCATGACTACAGCACTAACGGCAACTACCTGGTAACCCTTGAAGGCACCACGCCGGCCGGTTGCGTAGATAGCACAGAGCAGCGCATTGCCATTTATCCCAGGGCTAACCCGGGATACACCGTCACCAATAACTGTGTGGGGCAGGCCGTGAGCTTTCAGAATCAAACCACTGTTGATAGTGGTGCGGTTACCTATCAGTGGAGCTTTGGCGATGGTACATCCAGCACTGCCAGTAACCCGGCTAAGGCCTTTGCCAATTACCAGACCTATAATATCGGGCTGACTGCTACCACAGATCAGGGCTGCGTGAATGATACCAATGGAACCCTGCGTCCGTACCCGATTCCACAGGTTAGCTTTTCCGTTCAGGATACCTGCCTGAACAAGCAGCACAACTTCCAGAACAACAGCACCATAGCCCAGGGCTCCCTGAGCTATCAGTGGGCCTTCGGGGATGGCACTCAGAGTACCCGGCCGAATCCGGCTAAGGTTTACCCCAGGGCAGGTTCCTACAGTCCGCAGCTGAAAGCTACCAGCAACCGGGGATGCCAGGACTCCCTTACACAGGGTCTGACGGTGTTTGAAAAGCCTACAGCCCGATACAGCTTTACCAACAAGTGCCAGCCAGCGCCTATTCCTTTTCAGGATCAATCCGCTACAGCGGCAGGGAACAGCATTACCGCTTACAACTGGGACTTTGGCGATGGCAGCGGTAGCACCACAGCTAATCCGTCCAACGCCTATAGCAGCTTTGGGGATTACAACGTTGCCCTGACCGTTACCAACAATCGTGGCTGTAAGGATACGGTCCAGCAGCAGGTCACCAGCTATGCCAAACCTACCGCTGACTTCTCTGCTCCGGTCGTTTGCCGGCCTGAGGCTACTCCTTTTACTGATCAATCCACCGTAGCGAGGGGTAGCCTTCAGGACTGGTCCTGGGATTTTGAGTCGGGAAGCGGTAGTTCCACTCAGCAGAATCCGTCCTATACTTTCCCTGAAGGCGGAACCTATGATCCTCAATTAATCGTAACCACTGATCAGAACTGCGAGGATACTGTCACCCGCTCAGTGACCGTAAATCCCCGGCCAGCGCCCGGTTTTACCGTTAATGATACCTGCCTGAATGACCCGACAACCTTTAAGGATACCAGTGATATCAAGAGCGGAACGATCGCCTCGCGCGAGTGGCAGTTAGGGAATGGCACAGCGGTGAATAACAATCAGCGCTTTACCTACACATACGGAAAGCCCCAGGCCTATCAGCCTAAGCTCATTGCTACATCTGATAAAGGTTGTGTTGATTCTACCACGCGTACAGCCACTGTGCAGTTCCTGCCGGAGGCTGATTTCAGCAGCGACACGGTTTGTTTTGGGAAAAAGACCAGTTTTTCGGATTCCTCGGCAGTGCGTAATAGCACTATTGCAGACTGGCAGTGGTCGTTTGGCGATGGGCAGCAGGCCACAGCTCAGAACCCGCAGAACGCTTACCCGGGCGGAGGGCAGTACACCACGCAGCTCATCGTCCGGTCAGCGCAGGGATGCCTTGATACAACAAGCCGATCCACAGTGGTCCATTACAGGCCAGAGGCCGGCTTCCGGGTCGCTCCGGTCTGCTTTCCCGATTCCTCGGTATTCCGGGATACAAGCCGCGTAACGAAAAGTACCATCCAGCAATGGGCTTGGGATTTCGGAGATGGCAGCAAGGCTGCTGTTCAGAATCCTAAGAATGCCTATGCGCCTTATGGAAGCTACGAAACCCGCCTTATAGCAACGTCAGCCGAAGGCTGTAAGGATACCGTCATGGATACAGCCCGGGTCAATCCGAAGCCAGTGGCGGATTTTGCCTTTGCGGATACCTGCCAGCCAAATCCCATAGCCTTCAAAGATCGCAGTACCGTTGATACAGGCTCAATTGTAGCCTACGGATGGCAATTCGGGAATGGCGGAACCAGTACCCGGGCCAGCCCGACCTATCAGTACCATGACACCTTTGGACGATATCCAGCCAGCTTAGGGGTCACTACTAACAAGGGCTGTGTGGATAGCATAACCAGGGTTGTTGAGGTCTTTCCGAAGCCTAAGGCCGGGTTCAGCGTAGCTGACGTGTGCCGGGTGGATACCGCCCTGTATAAGGATAGCTCCAGTGTGCCGGAAGCCACCCTGCAGCAGTGGGACTGGCAATTCGGGGATAGCACTACCGGGGCTGGCGATACCGTCACCCACCAGTACAATACGGCAGATACTTATGATGTACAGCTAACTGTAACCACAGATGATGGCTGCCGGGATACCGCTGTTCGTCCGCTGGTTATCTACCCAATGCCTCAGAGTGCCTTTGCCACGAATGATACCACTCAGTGCCTGGAATCCGAGAACTTTCTGTTTTCGAACCAAACCACCATTCGGTGGGGCAGCAACCGTTACCGCTGGCAAAGCTTCCGGCAACGGGATTCGGCAAGGGCTGATACCACCGCTGCAACTGACTATCAGCGGGCTTTTGGGGATACCGGGGACTACAAGGTCCGGCTGCGAGCCACCTCAGATTTTGGCTGTATAACCCGGGACAGTCAGCTGGTACAGGTCTATCCGGATCCTGAGGCCGACTTTTCTGTTGACAATGGCTGTATCAATGACCCGCTGCAGGTAGCAGACCTCAGTGAAGTTCCGAAGGGAGTGGTTGATAGCTGGCAATGGCGAATGGGAAATGATACCCTGAAGACAGCTCAGAACCCTCAGGCTGACTATGATACGGGCGGGGTCTACAATATCGAGCTGATTGCAACCACCAATACCGGCTGTGATGATACCACTAACCAATCCACCCGTATCTACGGAATCCCGGAAAGTGCAGCCGTGAAGCGGGCTACGGTGGTCCGGGATTCCTTCAACCGTATCGAGTGGTCGCCTTCGCCAAGCCCGAATCCGGGTGTTTATGACCTTTACCGCTCCACCAGCTCAGCAGGTGGACGTGACCGCTTAGTTGGCTCCTACCGGGAAGCGGATTCCGTTATCAGGGACTTAAGTGCAAGCGTGGACTCGCAGGACTACTACTACACCTTGGTTTTCCAGGACAGTTGTGGCCTCCGGTATCCGCACCTTAATTACGGACGCACGATCAACCTGGAGGCTGAAACTGCTACTCGCTACCCGGAGCTGACGTTCAATCCCTACCAGGGCTGGAACGCAGGCGTCCGGAATTATGAGGTGCAATGGAAGACCACGAATTCGGAGGGTTTCCGCCCCGTGAGTACTACTGATACAACTGCTTTTATAGACAGCCAGACCCGCGAGATTGGTAATCCTTACTGTTACCGGGTAGTGGCACGTAAGCAGGGAACGAAAGCGATCGTCAGCATTTCTAACGAAAGTTGCGTGAACTCCGAGTCAGCGATTTTTGTGCCGGATGCCTTTACGCCTAATGATGATCAGGAAAACGATGTCTTCCGGCCTAAGGGCAGTTATGTGCTGGACTACTCGATAAAGATCTACAACCGCTGGGGGGAGCTTGTCTTTGAAAGCAGTGACCGCCAGAAGCCCTGGGATGGAGAATACAATGGGGAACTTGCCCCGCAGGGCGTTTATCAATATGTGATCCGGGTGAAAGGAACAGAAGGGATCATCAGTAAGAGTGGCTCAGTGACGCTGATACGCTAATTAGTGCGCCAGGCAGATACCGGAGCTCAAGCATCCAGAATGACCTTCTGCTTACGGTATTTGCTTTTCCGGTACCAGAGGTAGGCCAGCGTTCCGGCAATGATGAATTTAACCCCCACAAAAGCCATGAGCCCAGCTACGATCAGGTTAGTTTGCTGACCCGCATCCGGTTGGCCGGCCCCGGCATCCGCTGCCAGGAGGGGGCTTGTTAGCAGCAGTAAGCCAAAAAGGCAAGAGCAAATGCGTCCAGAAGCACTCATAATTGTGGTTTAATTAAAAAAGGAGCAGGACCAGGAAAACGTAGATCCATAACCCATCTACAAAATGCCAGTATGTTGTACAATTAATCATTGGCTTTTGGTTCCGGGAGTGAAGCTCAAACCTGGCGTTTAGCCACACAATCCAGAGTAAATAGATCAGTCCGCCTAGAATGTGTAACGCATGAATCCCGGAAATGATGTAGATAAAACCGAGAGCAGGGTTCTGACTGAGCGAGACATCCAGCTGAAACAGCTGATACCACCCCATAGCCTGGCACAGGAGGAAAGCAGTGCCAAGGCCCAGGGTAACCAGCAGGGCGGGCCTGATCTGCAGGATCTCATCCAGCTTCACAGCGCGGGCTGACTGGTGAAGGGTATAGGAGCTTCCCAGAATCAGGCCGGTACTCAGGTAAAACTCCCAGGGAATCGAAAAGGCGGCTGCTGCCTGCTCACGGGCAAACAGCAGCACATGGGCCATCAGCAGCCCTGTAAACAGTAGGGTTACAGTACCCAGGAATCCCCAGAGCATAAACTGCTTGGGATCCATGCGCTGGTCTTCCTTTTCAACATCAATCGTTATGGTCTGGTAAGCCGGGTTTTCCGGCTTTTCTGCTTCTTCCTGCTGCTTTTTTCTGGACTTGAATAACATAAGTTGACGCTTATTTGGCTAATGGCTGCCCGGCTCCGGTTTCAAGGGAAGCCCTTTGGGTGATCAGCTGCAGGGCTTCCTGATAGCTATCCGGGTTTAACCAGTGAATAGCCGGGTCCCGGCGGAACCAGGTCAGCTGACGTTTGGCAAACTGACGGGTATGCGCTTTGAACTCCTCCAGGGCCGTCTCGTAAGACTGATAGCCTGCTAAATACCTGAAAAACTCTTGATATCCAACTGTTTGCAGAACCTGATAGTGTGCGTAAGGCAGAAGGGCACGCACCTCTTCTAAAAGGCCATCCTGCAGCATACGATCGCAGCGTTCATGAATACGGTCATGTAATAGCTGACGGGAAAGGGTCAAACCGAGCTTTAACGTCCTGAAAGGCCGCTTTACCGGATTCCTGCGCCAATAAGCAGTGATGGAATAGCCGGTCGTTCGCACCACCTCAAGGGCTCTCAGGACGCGGGCTGGGTTGTGCTGATCAACGGACCGGTACCCTTCTGGATCGGCCTCGGCTAGCTCATGGGTCAGGGCTTTTAAGCCATCCCGGGCTAGTGCTTGCTGTAGTTCAGCCCGGACTGCGGGGTCTGGCCGGGGTACCGGATCCATACCCTCAAGCAGGGCCTTCAGGTATAAGCCGGAGCCGCCCACTACTACAGCATACGGGCGATCATGCAACACCTTTTTAAGGTAATCCAGCCCTTCCTGCTCAAAATCAGCGGCTGATACGGGTTGGTGGATACGGTGGGTGTTGATGAACCCATGCTCCACTGCTGCCAGCTGATCGGCTGAGGGCTTAGCCGTCCCAATGGTCAACTCCTGGTAGCACTGACGAGCGTCAGCTGAAAGGATACAGGTATCCAGGGCCCTGGCTAACTGAATAGCCAGCGCTGTTTTCCCAACAGCCGTGGGCCCCATCACGGCAATCACCAGGGGCTGATTGGCAGCGGCAGGCTCTGTCATGGCTTAGTAGGCGTTGTCATCATCGTAGGGTTCAGTACGGTCATCATCTTCCCCCGGCTCGTCATCGCTAAAGCCCAGGTTAAGCCCCTGCTGTTTGAGCTGTTCAATGGTTTCCTGATCCTCATCTGACAAGGGATCCGGATAGTGGCTCTGTTCCCCGTACTGGTCCGGCCCAGCGCCATTTTCCTCCACCAGCATGGGGTATTCCCAGCTTGGGTTAGGCGCAGCAATGGCTATAAGCTCCAGGTAGAACGTCCACATCAGAATAAAATCATACACATAAACCAGTCGGCTTTCAGGCTGGGTCAGCTTCTGGTCCAGCCGGATGGAGGCCATGGTTGGCGGGGCCTGTTCATCGCCCATATCCATAAGGGTGATCTCCTGTCCTTTTTGCCAGGCGTTATCGCTCAGGTAAAAAGAAGCCAGCTGGGCGTCATCAAAGCCAACGGCACTGAGAACAGCCAGGTGCAGGGCTTCGAAGGTGTAGTCGCCAGGGATATCAATGACCCGTTCAAACTCCTCATCATCGGGCATCGTAACACTGAAACGGTATATCTGCTGATCAGCCATAGGGGTTGTTGCTTCGTTTCAATAGCAATTTAACAAGGTGATTCTGGATTGTCTACATCCGGCAGGTTTTGCACCGCTAAACAAAAAAAGCCCACGCTGGGCATGGGCTTTAATTCACAGATAGCATTAGCAAGAAGCGGTAAATGCCGGCTTAGCTCCGGTTATACTTCCGCTTGAATTTCTCAACACGGCCGGCTGTGTCAACAAAAATCTTCTTGCCGGTGAAAAATGGGTGGGAGGCGTTGGAGATCTCGAGCTTATACAGGGGGTATTCTTTCCCGTCTTCCCATTCGATGGTCTCGTTTGAGTCCACACAGGAGCGGGTTATGAAAGTTGAACCGTTTGACATGTCCTTAAAAACGACAAAGCGGTAGTTATTCGGGTGTCCTTCATTTTTCATAGCTAAAAGGCTTTTATCTGTGCAAAAGTACAATAATCCTGCATCAACCCCAATCTACCGGCAGCCTTGCTTATTTTTGACCCAAACCTTTGGTATGAACTCGCTCCAGATTCTTAACGGCCAGCAGATTCAGTACCGGCTAAACCGGATGGCGTATGAAGTGTATGAAACGCATTTTGACGA
Source organism: uncultured Sphingobacteriales bacterium (assembly GCA_964474835.1). Lineage (GTDB taxonomy): Bacteria > Bacteroidota > Bacteroidia > CAILMK01 > CAYYUA01 > CAYYUA01. Next base: position 71,821 of record CAYYUA010000007.1, on the reverse strand, counting down.
GGCGGAAGTCATTCTGGCGGGTATAAGCCGCAAGGGTTACGCGCTTGCTCAGATGATGCACCGTGAGCTTTCAGGCATTGGTTCCATTCATTTCCGGCTGGTACAGCTCAATTTTAATAAGCGGAATCCGCTGGAAAGTAATCCAGAACTTGATGTTTCGTTTGACGCGCTGCACCAGAAAACAGTAATTCTGGTGGATGATGTGATCAACACGGGGCAAACCCTCTTTTATGCCACAAAGCCTTTCCATCAGGTACTGGTAAAGCAGCTCAAAGTTTTAGTGCTGGTAAACCGTGACCATACGCAATTTCCCTTTCAGCCGGATTTTACAGGGCTATCCCTCGCTACTACGGTTCAGGAACACATTGCAGTAACACTGACGGACAAGGACCAGGCTGTTTACTTGACCTAAAACCATTTGGTATTGCTGGTACAATTCAGGTCGCCATCCACCTCTCTGGCTTCCTGCTTTGCCCGCTTCTGGAAGTCATCCACGTCATCGCTGTTACCGCAGTACTTATCGTAGTTGTAGGTTAGGGTGTCCTTGGTTTCCGGATCTTCGTAGGTGTATTGGCAGTCAATACACTCCTGGCAGCCAGTCATCAGGACTCCGCCAACAATCAAAAATCCGCTTAACAGCATCCGCGCCTTCATAAATTAGCACATTTGCTGTCTGCAAGGCAACAATTATTCCACAGCTACCTATCCCTGTAGCATCACTGCTTCTGCTGGATGGCCTGCTGAATGGCTTTGCAGACCTGCTCAGGCTCATCAGTTCCCACCCGGATTTTGCGGTCTTTGCTTTTAAGGGTGATTTCAACAGCCTGGCGGCCGGTAACATTGTAAAGCGTGAAGCCATTGCCAAAACGAACGAGCCCGAAACTGAACCAGGGATCGTTGATCACGGGCTCACAATCCTGGATATCACCAATCTTCAATTTTTTCTGAACCAAGCCCGGCCCGTATTTGATGCGCAGGTAGGTACCGCTGATTTCTACGATCAGGCTGTGGAACAGGAACAGCAGCACCGTCAGGGCGCCTAAAACGGACAGGGCCAGTGCACTGAAGTGCTGAGCAAAAAGGATCAGCACGATCATCATGGGGATCAGCAGAAAGTGAAGCCAACTTTTCTGGATAGTTTTGAATGGTAACATAGCAATTGATCAGATTCCCCTGCAAAGCTAAGGGATCCTGCACGCTGGCTTAGGGATCAGAGAGGGAAAAGCAATAACTGAGGTATGAAGCGTTATCAGAAGCTGTATGTTTTAGGGTCAGGCTTCTCCAAGTCATTCTCGGAGCGCATGCCTACCATGCAGGACCTGACTGATCGGCTGTTTACGCTGAACAGTCCGGAATATGCCAACCTTACCGGGTTCGTCCAGGAGCTGTATGAAAAAAGTAACCGCCTGGATGAATTCGGGGATATTGAGAACATATCCAACATCATTTTCTCTAAGCGCATATTCAAGGATTTTGAGGAGCAACTGGATTATGAGAAATTGCGCTTTGAGCTTATCAAGTTCATTTACCGGGAGATCAGTCAGCAGGAGCTGGACTACTCCAAGGCCGAAGTCCTTTACGAATTCCTCCTTCAGTGTGCCTCACCTACAGCAGCAGAGGATGAGGTGCTGCTCAATTTCAATTATGATCTCATCATTGAGGATGTGCTCAAACACATGGCCAGGAGCCGGCCAGAGCAGATCGCCCTGAAATACGGGCTGCAGTTTGAGCGATACGAGCCGGATGGCAGTATCGATAACCCGGAACAGGAGCTGCTATACCTGACGATGCTCAAGCTGCATGGCTCTTTTAACTGGTTCCGGGCTAAGGGAAGTACCGGCAATGATATCCGGAACATTCACCTGGTGCATCAGGAAGACAGTGCCTTCAGCATTCATGCTAACGATATCCCGACTTATATTCCGATGACCAATGTCAAAGCTCAGTTCCTGACCGGGACCCTCTACAATACCCTCTGGGCCAAAGCTATCGACTACCTGAATAATTGTGATGAAATCGTTTTCATCGGTTATGGCTTTCCCAAAACCGATCAGAATAACCTCAGCCTGTTTCTGGACTACAAGCATAAGATCAGCACCATTAATGTCATTCATCCGGAAGGCAGCAAGCGGATTGAGCGCCTTTACCAGGCTTTTGGCCGGGAGGTGGTCAAGAATATGGATGCGAAGACCTTTGTGGAAAATGAAGTCCTTAGAAAGGAGCGGAGCTGAGCTATTGAGCCCGGGTAGCTGCACGGGCTAAGCGATCGTTAATGGCCCTTCCCAGTCCTTCTTCCGGAAATTCCTCAGCCACTACAACCTTAAGATCGGCCCTGTCAAGTTTCCGCAGCGCATCAAAGAGGTATCGGGCCGCCTCGGTCAGATCCCCTTTAGGGGACAGCACATACTGGTTAGCAGCCGGAATGCCCCGGTGCCAATGCCGGAAGCTGATCACACCCAATTTATCAGCAGCGATCTTCCTCAGGTACTGCTGGGGATCACCGACCCTGACTTTGGTACCCGGGGCGTAGTGACTAGCCAACTGACCCGGGGCGGTGGGATTGGCTGCCGAGCTTCGCTTAACGGTCACCGGCTTTATGACCGCCTCCAGCTTCTCCACGGGCGTACCGCCCAGGCGCAGCACCTCAATGCCTTTGTCAGCCGGCTGGATGATCGTGGACTCCACCCCAATGGCTGATGAGCCACCATCCAGGATGTAGGGGATGGCCCCTTCCAGCTGGGCCAGTACATGCGCCGGGCTGGTAGGGCTTACATAGCCAAAGGGATTGGCACTGGGCGCGGCCAGCGGAAAGGAGAGCTTGCGTAGTAGCTGGAGGGTGGCCGGGTGGTCCGGGATCCGGATGGCTACTGTTGGCTTACCAGCCGTGGCTAAATCCGGTACTGCTGGCATGCGGGGCAGGATGAAGGTTAGCGGGCCGGGCGAAAACTGCTCAGCAAGTTTCCGCACGGTCAGGGGTATTGCGGTTACCAGCGCGGCCACCTTATCCAGCGTATCGGTGTGCAGGATCAGCGGATCAAAAGCCGGGCGTTCCTTAACAGCGAATATTGACGCCAGCGCCCGGGTATCCAGGCCATTACCAGCCAGCCCGTAAACCGTTTCCGTTGGAATAGCCACCAGTTGACCCGCTCGAAGGAGGCTGGCCGCCTCGCTGATGTCTGCTCCAACTTTTGTTTCCATGGGTTGTTTCCTGATGAACAAGCGTTTAACATCCTACAGCCCAAGCTTTTGGCATGGCCGTGCGCTTTTAAAAGCCTTGGCTGATTTGCTACCTTTGAATGAAATAATACAATCCGCAAATGGACCGGAATCAGCTGACAGGACTCATCCTTGTAGGTATTCTTTTTATGACCTACATCTTCATTTTCTCACCCACACCTCCGAAGGAAGAGCAACAGGAAAAGGACACCGCTGAGCAGCTGGATACGGCTGACCGGCAGGACAGTCCGGCGAAGTCTCAGCCCTCCCGGCCGGGTAATGCCACAGCCCAGAAACCCGGGCAAACAGCACCTTCGGCTGATACGCCTACTTATCCAGCTCCTTTTGATCAAGTGTCCTCGGGCAAAAATACAACCGTAACCCTTGAAAACGAGGTACTCAAGCTTAAGTTAGCTCGCCGGGGCGGCAATATCCAATACGCTGAACTGAAGAAATTTGATCGCTACAATGGCGAGCCTGTGGTGCTGATCGATTCCTCTCATGAGCAGCTGGGCTATCGCTTCTTTTACAATAACCAAAAGATTAACACCCAGAACCTGTATTTTGAGCCGTCAGCAAGTGAGGATGTGATGGTCACCGGTGCTGATTCGGCTTCTGTGACCATGCGCATGAAGCTGGACGAGGATCGCTACCTGGAGCAAGAGTACACGCTGCAGGGGGACGACTACATGGTGGATTATGACCTTGATATCTATGGGTTCAATGATATCATCCCCCGGAACGTCCGGTATCTGAACCTTGACTGGAAGGCTAAGCTTCAGCAGCAGGAAGAGAGTGTAAGCCGGGAGCGGAACCGGTCCGGTGTGATCTTTAAATACTTCAACGATGAGGTGGACTGGCTCGGTGAACGCAGTAGTGGTAGCCGGGATATTGCCAGCAGCCTGAAATGGGTCTCATTTAAGCAGCAGTTCTTCAGCCAGACCCTGATCGCAGATGACAAGTTTAGCCGGGGCGTGGTCGAATCCCGCCAGAACGAGGATATGACCTTCGTGGAAGCTGATAAGGCCTCCCTGACCATCCCCTACAATCATAACAACCTCGAGCACTTCGGGATGCAGTTCTACATCGGGCCTAATCACTACCAGACCCTTGCCAGTAAGGGGCTGCAGCTGGAAGACCAGCTATCGCTGGGCTGGGGGCCGATCGGCTGGATCAATAAGTGGGTCATTATCCCGGTTTTCAACGGGCTGGATAATTTCATCCCCAGCTATGGGGTCATTATCATTATACTGACGCTTTTAATCAAGATTGCCCTTTCTCCCCTGACCTACAAGTCCTTCATGTCGCAGGCCAGGATGCGGGCCCTCAAGCCAGAGCTGGATGAGCTGAAGGAGAAGCATGGCAATGACATGCAGAAGATGCAGATGGAGCAGATGAAGCTTTACCGTAAAGCCGGCATCAACCCCATGGGCGGTTGTTTGCCAATGCTGCTTCAGTTGCCTTTCCTGATTGCTATGTTCCATTTCTACCCATCCTCGATAGAGCTGCGGCAGGAATCCTTCCTGTGGGCCGATGACCTTTCAACATACGATTCCATATTCACTTTCCCGGGCAACTTTGCCATTCCCTTCTACGGGGATCACGTTAGCCTTTTTACCCTGCTGATGGCGGGCTCTACGATGCTGTACTCCTGGTACAATCAGAAAATGACCCCCACCAGCAATGATCAGATGGGGCAGCAGATGAAGATCATGACCTATGTTATGCCTTTCTTCATCATGTTCATCTTCAACGGCTATGCAGCCGGGCTAAGCTGCTACTACTTTTTCTACAACATCTTCTCCTTCCTGCAGACCTATGGGTTCAAGCAGTTTGTAAGCGAGGATAAGGTTCGTGCTAAGATCGAAGAGAATAAGAAGAAGCCTGCTAAAAAGTCCAGCTTCCAGCAACGTTTAGAGGAAATGGCTAAGCAGCAGCAGGCTAAGCAACAAAGCCCACAGGTTGCTAAGAAAAACAAGAAGTAAACAGCCGTGACAACACAAGGAAACCCGGCCGTGGCGGGCCCACTGAATCATCAGGCGGTTCAGGAATCGCTAAGCCAGTCCGCCCTTCAGACAGTAGCTGCCGTGGCTGATGAGCGGCATCAGCCGGCTTACCTGGTAGGGGGTTATGTTCGCGATCTGCTTCTCAACCGCCCTACTAAGGATATTGATGTACTAACAACCGGAGATGGTGTGGCCTTCGCCAAGGCCATTGCCCGGAAACTGGGGAGCGATGCCCAGCTAACAGTTTTTAAAAACTTCGGGACTGCTAATATTCAGCACCATGATCTGGAACTGGAAGTGGTAGGCGCCCGGAAAGAATCCTACAGCCGGGACTCCCGCAAACCTGTTGTAGAGGCCGGAACGCTGGAGGACGACCTTCGCCGGCGCGATCTGACCATCAATGCCCTGGCAGTAGGTCTCCACAAAGCTGAGCATGGTCAGGTTATTGATCATTTCAATGGCCTTGCGGATCTGGAACAGGGGATCGTGCGAACGCCCCTGGAACCGTACCAGACCTTTGATGACGATCCCCTGCGGATGGTGCGTACGATCCGCTTTGCAGCCCAGCTGAACTTCTACATTGACGAATACACGTTCGAGGCCATTGGCGCTAACCATGAGCGGCTATCGATCATTTCTCAGGAGCGGATCACCGATGAGCTACACAAGATGATCACGGCTCCGGTCCCTTCGCTGGGATTCAAGCTGATGCACCAGACCGGCCTCTTACCATCCGTGCTCCCGGAGCTGGAGAACCTGCACGGAGTGGAAACCATCGATGATAAGTCGCACAAGGACAACTTCTATCACACGCTGAAGGTCCTGGATAATGTATCCGCATTCAGCGAAAAGCTCTGGTTACGCTGGGCGGCCCTGTTCCATGATTTCGGCAAGCCAGCCACTAAGCGTTTCGACCCTGAGCAGGGATGGACCTTCCACGGCCACGAAGTCGTAGGGGCGAAGATGGTTCCCAGGCTTTTCAAGAAACTACGCCTGCCGCTCAATGACAAAATGCGCTACGTGCAGAAGCTCGTACGCCTGCATCACCGTCCCATTGCCCTGACTGAAGAAGTAACGGATTCGGCTATCCGGCGGCTTAACTACGATGCCGGGGATGACATTGACGATCTGCTCTGCTTATGCAAGGCTGATATCACATCCAAAAACCAAAAGCGGATAAACCGCTTCCTGAAGCGTTTTGATGAGGTATGGCGCAAAATTCAGGAGGTTGAGGAAAAAGACCGGATCCGCAATTTCCAGCCCCCGATTGACGGGGAGGAGATCATGCAGACCTTCAACCTTGAGCCGTGCCGTGAGGTGGGGCTGATCAAGGACGCGATCAAAGAAGCCATCCTGAACGGTGAGATCGACAACAACCGGGAAGAGGCCCGGGCCTACATGTATAAGCGTGCTTACGAGCTCAACCTTCGGGTTTGACTGCTTTTAATGAGGAGGCCCACTCATATGATCACTTTACCCGCTATGGCTGATCCGTCATGAAAAGGAAGGGCAGTGAGCCTTGTCCGGAAAGCAGCTATATCCTGAGGCTGAGCAGGGCTTTTTACAGTTTGTCCGCTAAAATTGCGAACCTTTGTAATAAACCGCTACCGGTCTTTCACAGGCCGTACTTAGCCTTATGAAAATCCAGTGGCAGCAAGTCCGGAACGCCCTCAAGGTGCTCGTCAGCCTTGCCCTCATCACATGGTTGCTTTACGATATCGATTATGAGCAGTTTACCAGGATCGTAAGAAAGGGCGATCCCAAATATTTTATGGCAGCCCTGGGAATTCTGGCTGTTGGTTTTTTCATGCAGGCGTACCGCCTTCACATCCTTGTTCGGTCGCTGACCTATGGCCTTGGGCATTCCCTCAAGATCTTTTTTCTCGGCTTCTTCTTCAACAACCTGTTGCCAAGCAGTATCGGGGGTGATGCTGTGCGCATGTTTTACCTGAAGCGATCCGGCAACAGCACCTGGGGAACGCCTTTTTCGATGCTGATTTTCCACCGGTTGATTGGCTTCCTGGTGCTTCTTACCGGTGGTGTGATCTACACCTTCTTTCGCTTTGATAAAGTCCAGAGCTTAGTAGCCGATCAGCTGAATGTAGAATTTGCGGCTTCCTATTTGAAAGTCACGATCGGGCTCGGAGTCCTGGGAACGGTTTTGCTGGTAGGTTACATTTTCCGGCAGAAACTCAGGGACTTTCTGAAAAGCTGTCAATGGGTTTTTAATAACCTCCGGACTTACGAGTACGTCCTGGTTACTGCATTAGCAGCTGGGTTTCATTTTTGCCGGATGCTGGGTTTTGCGCTGCTGCTGGTTTTTTTCAGCCAGCCGATTCCTTTGGTTGCGTGGGTCTTTATCCTGTTCGCCACAGCTATGATCGCTCTGATACCCATTAGCCTTGGCGGATTAGGCGTTGTGGAAGGTACCATCGCCACCCTGCTGGGGATTTATGGGGTAATGGACTCAGCAGCCATTGGCGTAGCGCTGATCAACCGGGGGTTTCTGATTCTGGTATCTGTTGTCGGTGGCCTCTTCTACATGCTGGGGGATATCAACCCTGAACCAGCTACTCCGGAAGAGGCTCCGGAAGCCGAAACGCCTCAAAACTAATTACTTAGCTTCAGGTAGAGACCTTGCCTGCCTTAACAGCTGCTTCCTGCGGCAGAAAATCCGGCTGATTCAGCTGATGGGCTATGCGAAAAGCGCAGTTTACCAGGCCCATATGGCTGTAGGCCTGCGGGAAATTGCCCCACTGGCTGCCATCCTTGGCGTCTACATCCTCACTGAGCAGCCCTAAGTGATTGCTGTAACTGTAAAGGCGATCGAAGGTATCCTGGGCGTCATCCAGCCGCCCGGCACAGGCCAGCGCATCCACATACCAGAAAGCACATACCAGGAAGGTGCTCTCCGGCTCCCCGAAATCATCCGCGTGCTTGTAGCGGTAGAAAAGCCCGTCAGAGGTCATAAGCTCTTCCTCCAGCTTGGCCAGGTGGTTACGAGCTTTGTCCGAGTGCGGGTCCAGGTACTTCATGGTGATAAGCTGCAGGAGGCTGGCGTCCAGGTCTTCTCCGCCAATAGCCTGCCGGTAGACCTGAGCCTCTGGATCATAGCAGGCTTCGATGAGCTCTTCAGCCCGCTGGATCAGCCGCTGTGCCTGCTCCATAATGGCCTCATCCCCGAAGTGACTGGCAATTGTCATAGCAGCCTGGCTACCAGCCCAGTGAAACAGGGAAGAATAACAATGGATCTGATTGGTTTCGCGGAACTCCCAAAGCCCGGCATCGGGTTCCTCGATCTTCTCCTCGATCTTATCGATCATGCGCTTGGTTAGCTGCAGCGCCATTTGCTGATCCTTCTCAGCAAACCGCTCATCGGTAAAAAGCGGGAGCAGCGAGATCAGTACCTGGCCGTAGACGTCATTCTGGACGTGGGTATAAGCTGCGTTGCCGCGCCTGACAGGCTGATTGCCCTGATAGCCCGCCAGGTTGAGCTTTTCCTCCGGAAGCTTATCAATATCACCTACCAGGGTGTAAACCGGGCGTAGGTCCTCCAGTCCGTTTTTCTGGCTTAGCAGGTTCTGGATGTAGAAAGCGTACTGCTGCAGCTCGTAAAAGTGCCCGATGTTGTTCAGCGCCATCAGCGTATAGAAGGAGTCCCGTAGCCAGCAATAGCGATAGTCCCAGTTGCGGCCCTGGCCCGGATACTCAGGCAGGCTGCTGGTGCTGGCAGCAATGATAGCACCTGTATCCTCAAACTGATGGAGCTTTAGCGCCAGAATGGACCGGATAATGCTCTTCTGGCGGAAGTTGGCAATGGCGGCTTCGTTGATGAAGTTCTGCCAGTACTCGCGGGTATTCCGCAGGAAATCCTCGGCAGTAGACTCCAGTGGTGCCTCCAGGGGGATGCCCCAGCTCAGGCACAGGTAGTTGGTCTGGTTCAGGAAGATCGGCCGCTTAGACATGACATAGCTGAGCGGAAGCCCGGTGGTCAGGCGTACCGGTTTTTTCAGGCCAAGGTACCGGATATGGTTACTCCCGATATAGGATTCCGGCTTTACATTCCCGTAATCACCTACCGGCTCGCAACACACTACGATCTGAGGGTTGCCCTCCAGGGGCTCTACTTTCCGGAAAAGCATCAGCGGGCGGAAATGCCGCTCGTACTGGTAAAAACGGGGCGCAAAATCGGTAACCCGAAAGCGCCCGTCCGGAGCAGTGAATTCCGTACACAGGATATTGGTATTGGTAATGTAGTACTGCTCAGTGGAAAAATCCTTGTGATTGGGCTTGATGTAGAAATGCCCCCCATGGTCATGGTCCAGTAAGTTCCCGAAGATGAAGCTGCTATCGAACTTGGGCCAGCACATCCATCGGACGTCACTTTCGGTATCTATGTGAGCAAGGTAGGCGCAGTTACCGATAATTCCCTGCTCATACTTGTGTGCTGTCATTTACAGCCTTTTTAGTGCTTAACCAAAGCTAATGAAAATCCCTATGGCGGCAATTGGCTACCACACCGCAGGGCTAAAAGGGCACCTGCGGATTAGGTCTGCCGTGAGCTTCCCGGTCATGAGCCCGCCATTGCCAGAGCATACCTTCGCGGTCAGGTGCGGGATCTATGTACCCCATTGCCCGGTAGAGCCACTGCGAAGCTTCGGCAACAGGCACATTGGGGTAATACTGATCACGAGCCTGATGAAGGAACTGCAACGCCTTAAAAGCATCGAACCAATGGAAAAACCGCTTTAGAAAGCCTGGTGCTGAATGGCTGTACCGAAGGCTCTCATGCAGGAAGTACTGCCAGTTCCGTTCTTCCAGAAAGGCCTTAATAGCAGGGGGGAGCTCAGCTTTTGGCACTCCGCTATTCTGATACAGCCCGGGCAGCTGTTCCATAAAATTCCGCAGCTCCTGAAAGCTTTGCGGATTGAACACCGCTAGCTGGTCCGGTTCTTCAGCTATGTAGTCAGCTACGGCCTGCCCGGTACCAAATGGCACCCGCAGCGACTGCCGGGGAGAGGGATACACTGTTGTGCGGTTAAGCTCAGTAAAACAGCCCTGATACACCAGTTTCTCGATGAAATAGAAGTCCTCTCCGGCTTTCTGCTTATTCATGCCGCCAACACGCTGGTAGGTATAACAGGGTACCGCCATGGCTGAGCCAATGGTGTGATAGGCATAGGGAAAGCCAGCCCAGAACAAAGCATTCTTGTAGTAGCGCAGGTACAGCTCAAAGTCCAGAATGGCCTGCCGGTACCCTTTATCCAGGGGGTGGGAAAAGCTGATACTGGCACCCGTTGCTTTTGGGTGCTCCCGGAAATGCTGCTCCAGTGCAGGCAGGTAGTTCGGGGCAACCTCACAATCGGCATCCAGACAGGCAATAATGCCCTCAGGCTGGCTTATCTGGTAAAAGCGGTAAACGGCCTCATCCATGCCCAGTTTTCTGGCTGTTCCCACTCCTGCAAGCTTAGGTTTGATATCGCCAAACCACAGGGGCAGCACCCGGAAATTGGCATCGGAATGATTGGCCGCCCATTCCTCTATGGCTTTGAAGGTCTCAGCATTGTAAGCTTTGACTTCATCAGGAGCATCAGAAGCATGGTTCAGCACTACCAGGATTTCAGCTGGCCGCACAGGGCGATCACCTTTCCAGAGAGACTCCAGCGTCTGGATAATTGCAGGCTCATTCAAACAGGGAATAACAACAGTGACAAAGGTTTGAGGATGAGGAGATTGCGTAGTCTGCTGCGGGTACCGGGTAAAATGCGTCAGATAGCGCTGCTTAAAACCTTCCATCACCTTTCGTTGGTATTTTTATCCTGCGAAGCTACCAAGGCAGAACATTTTTCCACCGCCAGACCATTGGGAAAAGAAAAAACCGATGGAACTGAATAACACGACCCATCTGACCGATCTTACCCTCCGGCACGGGGACGCTATTGTCGTTATCGACCTGCAGCATGACTTCCTGCCCGGTGGTGCCCTGGCTGCGCAGGCCGGGGACCGGATCATCCCGGGTGTGAATCAGCTTCTGGCTAAAGCCCGGCAGGAGCGTTTGCCGGCTGTTTTTACCCAGGACTGGCACCCTTCGGATCATTACTCGTTCGCAAGCATGCATGAGGGGAAGGAGCCTTTTGATCCCTACGAGGCGCCTGGTCTTGGCCCAGTCCTGTGGCCTGATCACTGTGTGCAGGGATCAAAGGGTAGCGCCTTTGCTGATGACCTGGATGACCGGGCAGCTGATACCATAATCCGGAAAGGGTACAACCGGGAGATCGATAGTTACTCTGGCTTCCTTGAAAATGATCACCAAACCGAGACCGGGCTGGATGGCTATCTGAAGGGGCGCGGGGTCCGGCGGATCCTGGTCTGCGGACTGGCTTACGACTACTGTGTCTATTTCACTGCTGCAGATGGTGCCGATAAAGGATACGAGGTGGTGGTGCTATCAGACCTGACTGAGCCAGTAGGCGCACCGGAGGGCAGCGTAGAGCGGGCTACTGCCGATCTGCAAAACAAAGGTGTTCAGTTCGCCACCTATAGAATGCTGGCCTTACGATGAATTGACAGCGGGCTTGTAGGTCTCGATTGAGAGCTCAAAGCTGCACTGCTGGTAATCAGCGGGGTTATTCGAGGCAATGATCACGCACTGATCCTGACAGCGCGTTTTTAGCAGCTCCTGATACCAGGCCACCCCCTGCTGATCCAGGTGAGAGGTCGGTTCATCCAGCAGTACCAGGGGCGTATCAAAGTAAAGAGCCTGGGCTAACCGTAGCCGCTGGACCATACCGGACGAGAAAAACTTAATAGCTTTTTTCCGGTGTGGCAGCAGGCCAGTGGCCCGGAGGATATAATCGATGGTAATGGAGGGTTTCAGCGATTTGAAGGTACTGTGGAAGTTCAGGTGCTCTTCCGGAGAGAATTCCTCTACCAGATCAAGGTAAGGCGTGGCGATACTAACATACTGGTAGCCTGACTCCAGCGGAAGCTCCTGCTTGTTCTGATGATAAGTTATCTGCCCTTTGCTCGGGCTTAAGAAACCGCTGATAACCTGAAGCAGCGTGGACTTGCCTGAGCCATTATGGCCGGTAATGCTGTACCAGACGGGCGTCTGAAAGGTATAGGAGAGGTTTTTAAAAACCCAGCGATAGTAAAAGTGCCTGCTGACCCGTTCAAGCCTGACCTCCATGACAGTTCGTGGATTGGGCGCTTCCGGCCTCAGGGCCGGTAACCCCGCATGATGCCCCGCTCCGAGGCTCTGATAAAGCTAATGATATCGTCCCGCTCCTGGGTGGCCGGCAGCTCAGTCTCCACGACTGAAAGCGCCTGGCTGATATTCTTGCCTTTCAGGTAAATATAGCGGTAGATATCCTGAATTTCCTTAATCTTATCCGGATCGATCCCGCGCCTTCGCATGCCAATGGAATTGATCCCCACATAGGAGAGCGGCTCCCGGGCAGCTTTCGTGTACGGGGGCACATCCTTACGCACCAGCGATCCGCCGGAGACCATGACAAACTCCCCGATGTTTACAAACTGCTGAATGGCGGTCAGCCCGCCGATGAGCGCATAGTCGGATAGCCAGACATGACCAGCTATGTTAACAGCATTGGCAATGATACAGTTATCCCCGATGTAGCAATCGTGCGCAATGTGCGTGTAGGCCATTAACAGCGAGTTAGAGCCGATAGTGGTCTTATACTTGTCAGATGTTCCGCGATTAATGGTAACGTACTCCCGGATAACAGCACTATCCTTGATGTAGACCAGGGATTCCTCGCCTTTGTATTTAAGATCCTGCGGAATGGCTGAAATGACGCTGCCGGGAAAGATCTTGACATTCTTTCCAATTCTGGCACCCTCCATGATGGTCACGTGCGGGCCAATCCAGGTGCCCTCATCAATCTCTACATTGCTATGAATGCTTACAAATGGCTCTATAACAACATTCTGCGCAATTTTGGCCTCAGGATGAACGTATGCCAGGGGTTGATGCATGACCATCTAGTTATTTTTTACAATTTGCGCCATCAGTTCAGCCTCGGTTACAAGCTTGTTACCTACAAAAGCTTGCCCTTTCATGTTACAGACGCCCCTGCGGATGGGTGAAATCAACTCCAGCTTCAGGATCAGTTGATCCCCGGGCAATACCTTCTCCCGGAATTTGGCGTTTTCAATTTTCATGAAATAGGTCGCGTAGTTCTCGGGCTGGTCTATCTGGCTAAGGATCATGACACCACCAACCTGCGACATGGCTTCGATCTGCAGAACACCGGGCATGACGGGGTTTTTAGGGAAGTGACCGCCAAAAAACGGCTCGGTCATGGTGACATTCTTCACCCCAACGATGTGCTTTTCTGATAGCTCAATTATCTTATCAACATAAATAAACGGGTGCTCATGAGGTAAGAAATTAGCAATTTCCTTAGGCCCGTAGATTGCTTCTTTGTTGGTATTGATGTTCGGAGAAGCCTGTTTCCGCTTCACCTTCTTCATCGTCTTCTTGATTTTGCGGGCAAACTCAATGTTAGCCGCATGACCGGGCCGTGCAGCCATCACCTGCGCTTTGATCGGGGTGCCGATCAGAGCAAGGTCCCCGATCAGGTCCAGAAGCTTGTGCCGGGCTGGTTCGTTCTGATAGCGAAGGTCAATGTTATTCAGGATCCCCTCGTGCTTAACGTTGATGTCCTCCTTGTTAAAGAGCTTAGCAAGGTTGGTCATCTCGTTGTTGGAGATCTGCTTATCCACGATCACAATGGCATTGTTGAGATCACCACCCTTGATCAGGTTATTGTTAACCAACTCTTCCAGCTCGTGCAGGAAACAGAACGTCCGGCTGCTGGCTATTTCTTTGTGGAATTCCTGGATCTCTGAGATCGAGGCATGCTGACTACCCAGCACGGGCGAGTTGTAATCTACCATTACTGTGGAACGATACCCGTCCAGCGGCATGGCGATCATTTCCACGTTCCGATCCTCCTCGGAATAGTAGATGTTATTGGGGATCTCAAAATACTCACGGTCCGCATTCTGCTCCTCAATACCTGCCTCTTCAACCGCATCGATAAACGGCTTAGCGCTGCCATCCATGATCGGAGCTTCCGGCGCATCCAGATCCACCATGACGTTATCCATCTCCATACCGGCAAGGGACCCCATCACGTGCTCGACTGTGGCAACCAGGATCTCACTATCACGGCCCAGGGTCGTGCCCCTCGAGGTATCCACCACGTTGTCTACATCCGCCTCGATCACCGGCCCCTGATCCAGGTCCGTCCGCCTGAACTTAATACCATGATTCTCGGGAGCCGGATTAAAGGTCATATTGACCTCTCTGCCCGTGTGCAGGCCAACACCTGAAATAGTGATAGCCCGTTTGATGGTTGATTGCTTAGTCTTCATGGTACTTAGGACTTGGATTTCAATTGATCGGCAAACTGCTCGAGGGCTTTCAGGCGGCTGTATATATCCGGGAGCATGCGGTACAGCACGTAACGCTTTTTACCCGCTTTGGCCTGAACAGCCGGCGCCCCGAACCACTGCTGGTTCGCCTCCTTTATGGAAGTGGATATCCCACTCTGAGCTCCGATGTGAGAGCCATCAGCAATGGTAATGTGCCCGACAATCCCCACCTGTCCGGCAATTACACAGTTCCGTCCGATTTTCGTACTTCCGGATATGCCCACCTGAGCCGCAATGGCGGTGTTTTCCCCGATCTCGACATTGTGGGCCACCTGGATCAGGTTATCCAGCTTTACGCCACGTTCAATGGTGGTTGACCGCATGGTTGCCCGGTCAATCGTGGTATTGGCTCCGATCTCCACATGATCCTTGATCACCACATTGCCGGTCTGGGGCATTTTGCGGTAGGAACCATTGTTCTGGTAAGCAAAGCCGAAACCGTCAGACCCGATTACAGCACCCGAATGGACAATGCAGTGCTTCCCTATCTGGATCCCTTCGCAGATCCGCGCTCCGCTGTATACCGTAGTGTAGGCCTCAATACGCGTGTTGTCCAGGACGACAGCGTGCGGATATAGCTTGACGTAATCCCCGATCTCAACATTCCGGCCTACATAGCTGAAGGCCCCGAGGTAAGTGTGGGCTCCGATGGTTGCGGTTTCGTGCTGGTAGGCATAAGCTTCTATTCCCTCCTTGTCCGTATCCCGCTGCTGAAACTTCTCCATCAGGAAGGACAGGGTGGAGTAAACGTCATTTACATAAATCAGGGCTGCATGCTCCGGTACTTTGTCCAGAGACAGTTCCCGGTTGACCAGGATAGCAGATGCCCTTGTCTGCTCCAGGTGCGCCTGGTATTGGGGGTTTGCCAGAAAAGTGATCGATCCTTCGTCTGCTTCTTCTATAGGAGAAAAACCCTCTATAACCGTATCCTCATCACCTTGAACTGTACCATTGATATAGGTATTAAGCTGCTTTACGGTTACTTTCATGCTACATTCATAGCCTTTACGTTAGGGAGACTACAGGCTCCGCTATGCTCTTGGGATAGCACAAGAAATGTTTTTGAACGGTTCTGCTCAGGGCTGATATGTTGTACTGATCCGAAGCCTGCGTGATATCAGTAAGCTCCCCATTGCGGAACAGGATGTTGATGTTGATCGGATCGTTGGGTTCGTAGGCGGCATTGGTGAGGGAGCCCGAAAAAGCCAGGTAGGATGCCTCCTCATACCCGATACTGTACTGCTCTGAAACCTGCGCCCGAAGCGCATCCATTTCCGCTTCAGCAAAGGGCGCGTCCCTAATAACTGTTTTAAACAGGTTCCGCTGAAGCATATTTTGACAGAGCATAGCGAGAATTCTATCATCATCATGGGCCCAGACCTTAACAGCAGCCATGATGTCATGATCATCCAGACTTGCGAAGGTAGCTATTACCTCCGAATTTTCCCTAAAATCAGTTCCTGTTACCCTGTTGTGCAGGAAGAACTTGAGGTTAGGTGTGGCGAAGAGAGCCTTCCCGCCCTGCGCCAGCTCCTGAGCCCTGAGCAGGATTTTGAGTAGCAGCTTCTCAGCCGATACCACCGTTTTGTGAAGGTAGACCTGCCAGTACATCAGGCGCCGGGAGATCAGAAACTTCTCTATGGAATAAATCCCCTTGTGCTCTACAGCCAGACGCCCATCCCGCACGGCCAGCATCTCGATGATCCGCTCCACACCGATAACCCCCTCAGAGACACCCGTGTAGAAACTATCCCGCGCCAGGTAGTCAAGGCGGTCCATATCCAGCTGGCTGGCCACAAGCTCGTGCAGGAAATGCCGGTCCGGGCCGTATTGATCCTCGAAAATAGCAATCGCCTTATCGATCTTTCCATCCAGGTCCTGGTTGATCTGCTGCATTAGCAGCCCTGAGATCTCCTCGTGGGATATATCATTGACCAGGGTTGCCTCCAGCGCATGGGAAAAGGGCCCGTGCCCGATATCGTGCATGAGGATCGCTATCTGGGCGGCCTCCAGGTCATCATCTGAAAGCTCAACGCCCTTCTGGCGAAGGGCCTGAAAGGCTTTGGTGATCAGGTGGAAAGCCCCCATCGCATGGTGAAAGCGCGTATGGAGCGCACCCGGATAGACCAGGTGGGTAAGGCCCAGCTGCTTGATATGCCGCAATCGCTGGAAGTAAGGGTGGTCAATGATACTCGCTACAAGGGAATAAGGAATGCTTATGAACCCGTGCACCGGGTCATTGATAATCTTTACCTGCCGCAATCGTTCCTAGCCTTTTTCATTCAACGCCCGCTGATCTGCTGTACTTTTGTGAGGTGCCAGCGCAATAGAAACGGGGTTTATGAGTTTAAAAATCGTAACCCTTCAAAGTTAGATGTTATGGAGCAAATCAAAATCCTGTGGGCAGACGATGAAATAGACCTGCTAAAGCCTCACATCATGTTCTTAGAGGAAAAGGGGTATCAGGTGCAAACGGCTACCAATGCAGATGAGGCGGTCTCATCGATTCAGTCCGAAGGGTTTGATGTGCTCTTCCTGGATGAAAACATGCCCGGGCAGACCGGGCTGGAGGTACTGCCCTCTATCAAGCACCAGCAGCCTGATCTGCCGGTGATCATGATCACCAAAAGCGAGGAGGAGTTCCTGATGGAGGATGCCATCGGTTCTCAGATCTCGGATTACCTGATTAAGCCGGTAAACCCCAAACAGATCCTCCTATCCATTAAAAAGCAAGTGGACAACAAGCGTCTGGTGAGCGAAAAAGTGACGCGCTCCTATCAGCAGGACTTCACGAACCTCTCGATGCAGGTCAACGAGCAGCTGTCAGCTGACGAGTGGATCGATGTTTACCAGAAACTGGCCTACTGGGATATTGAGCTCGAAAAGTCAGACGAGGAAAACATGAAAGAGGTACTGGCTACCCAGAAGACGGATGCCAATGCCAATTTTTCCCGCTTTGTTGAGAACAACTACCTGGACTGGCTGGAAGGCGACAGCGATGCCCCGCTGATGTCCCACAAACTCCTCAAGAACAAGGTCCTGCCCAAAGTTTCCGGTGAAAAGCCAACTTTCCTGATCTTGCTGGACAACTTCCGGTATGACCAATGGAAGGCCATTCAGCCGCTGATCGGATCCTTGTTCAACGTCCAGGAGGATACTGCCTATTACAGCATCCTGCCCACGGCTACCAATTTTTCCCGCAATGCTATATTCTCTGGTCTGCTTCCCAGCCAGATCAAGGAGCGTTTTCCCGATAAATGGGTCAATGATGAGGAAAAAGGGGGCAAAAACCTGCATGAGTCCGATTTCCTGGATGACTACCTGAAGCGCCTGAAACAGCCTCTGAAGTACAACTACAATAAGATCACCAACCTGGAAGCCGGCAAATCCCTGCCCGGGAAGGTCAATGAGTTCATGAATTATGACCTCAATGTCATTATCTACAACTTCCTGGACCTGATGTCCCACGTGCGGACTGAGATGGAGGTACTGAAAGAGCTGGCTGAAGATGAGGCCGCCTACCGCTCGCTGACTGTTTCCTGGTTTGAGCACTCACCCCTTTATGAGATGCTTAAAGAGCTGGCTCAGAAAGAGGTGAATGTTGTACTGACAACCGACCATGGCTCCATAAGGGTCAAGCATCCCTCCAAGGTCGTAGGCGACCGGAACACGTCCACGAACCTTCGCTACAAGCAGGGCAAGAGCCTGGACTTTGAAAAGAAGGAAGTGTTCAAAGTAAGCCGGCCGGAACAGGCTCACCTGCCAAAGCCGCACGTGAGCTCATCCTTTATTTTCGCCAAGGATGATCACTACTTTGTTTACCCCAATAACTACAACTATTACGTGAATTTCTTCAAGAATACTTTCCAGCATGGCGGGGTTTCGCTGGAGGAAATGATTATCCCGGTCGTTAGCATGACCAGTAAATAAGGCCAGCTCATGGCTTCAGTTAGCGGCCGCCGTGTTCAGGGGCTTAACGAGTTAAGGGAACTGGCCCGGGGGCTGATTGAAGAAGGGTATCAGCATTTCGGCCTGCAAGGGGATCTGGGTGCCGGCAAGACGGCTTTTGTTCAGCAGGCCGGTGCGTTGTTGGGAGTTAGAGGTCCGATGCCCAGCCCGACCTTTACCCTCCTTGCCATCTACTATCCGGAAAGTGTGGCCCTTTACCACTTTGACCTGTACCGGTTACAGAGTGCCGATGAAGCCCTTGACGCAGGGCTGGAGGAATACTGGGAGCAAGCTGCAGCTTATGTCTTCATCGAGTGGCCTGAGCTTATTGAGCCTGACCTGCCAGCTTCCTTTCTGTTCCTGCACTTCCAATACGAGGATAGCCATACCCGGTATGTGACGGTTCATTATCCGTCCTGAAAGGTTAAGACTGCCTGATGGCCCGATATATTGCCCTTTTAGGGGATTTTCTTTACCTTTAAAAGTCTAAAATACCCTCGCAGCGCCTAAATGGGGCTTACCGCCCGGTTATTCAGGAAATGGTAACACATACGTATGGCTAAACAGCAACGCTCTGACTTTTACCAGCTGGCACGCGAAGCCGTGACCCAGCCTCAGGAATCCATGGTGGAAGTCCCAGAGGGCAATAAATCCATTAGCATTGGGGTCCCGAAAGAAGTATCCTACCAGGAGAACCGGATCGGGCTAACACCCCAGGCTGTGAATCTTCTGGTTAACAACGGCCATGAAGTAACGGTAGAAACCAAAGCAGGGGAAGAGGCTAAATTCACTGACAGCCAATTCAGTGAGGCCGGCGCGCAGATAGCTTATGACCGGCGGAAGGTCTACCAGAGTGATATCATCATTAAGGTTGCTTTCCCGACAGACGAGGAGATAGATTTCATGAAAACCGGGCAGACCCTGATCTCTGCCCTGCACCTGCCGCTGCTCAAGCGCTCGCAGGTTAAGCAGCTGATGGACAAAAAGATCACAGCGCTGGCCTTCGAGTTCCTGCGGGATGATTTTGACCTGTACCCGGTTGTCCAGTCAATGAGTGAGATCGCCGGTAGCGCTGCTATCCTGATCGGAGCTGAATACCTGACGAACTTCACCCACGGTAAAGGCGTCATGCTGGGCGGTACCTCTGGTGTGCCGCCCTCTGATGTGGTGATCATTGGTGCCGGAACGGTGGGCCAGAATGCCGCTAAGGCTGCGCTGGGCCTGGGGGCCCAGGTGAAGGTCTTCGATAACTCCCTGTTCAAGCTCCGCCGGATGAAGAACTCCCAGATGGGGAATGTTTACACCTCCATCAATCATCCGGATGTTCTGACTGATGCCCTGAAGCAGGCAGATATTGCCATTGGAGCCGTCAGGGCCGAGGAAGGACGGGCTCCGCTGGTTGTAACAGAGGAAATGGTGAGCCAGATGAAGCCCGGCTCTATTGTGGTGGATCTGAGTGTGGATCACGGCGGTAGCTTTGAGACCTCGGAGGTTACCAATCATCTGGATCCGATCTTCATGAAGTACGATGTGATCCACTACTGCGTGCCAAATGTTCCTTCGCGGGTAGCGCGTACCGCTTCTGATGCCCTTAGTAACATATTTGCCCCTATCCTGCTACAGATAGGAGAGAGTGGCGGTATTAAGAACTACCTGTGGGAAAAAGTTGGCGTCCGCCACGGGGTATACGTTTACAAGGGAAACCTGACCCACCGGGTGCTGGGCGAGCGCTTCAACATCCCCTCCAAGGATGTTGACTTGTTGATAGCCGCTCACGTTTAGCAGCATTAACGCTGATCAGCCCCTTTCCGGCAGATCTGTGCTGATTCGTGAAGCCCTACCTTTGTTACCACGATCAGCAGGGGCCTTTCGGCCAACTGAAACGACACCCTCTTATGGATTTACTTAAGCGTTTAGGAGACATCGTAGCCCGGCGGCAGGAGGTTGAGAAAGCCTTAGCTGACCCGGAAGTGGTTAATGACATGGAGCGTTTCCGGAAGCTTTCGAAGGAGTACAGCGACCTGGAACCCCTGGAAAATCAGTACTACGCCTACAAGCGTCTGCTGGATAGCATTACGAATAACCGCTCCATCCTGGCCAATGACAACGACCAGGAACTGCGGGATATGGCCAAGGAAGAGCTGGAAGAACTGGAGAGCCAGAAGGGCCCGATGGAGGAAAAAATCAAGCAGATGCTTGTGCCTGAGGACCCGGAAGACAGCAAAAATGCCATTGTTGAGATCAGAGCCGGGACCGGAGGGGATGAGGCCAGCTTATTTGCCGGTGACTTGTTTCGCCTCTACCAGCGGTATATTGACCGCCAGAGCAGCTTACAGATCGAAATCCTGAACAGTACAGAAGGCGCCACTGGTGGCTTTAAGGAGATCATCTTCAACGTAAAGGGGGACCATGCTTACGGCACCCTGAAGTACGAGTCCGGGGTTCACCGGGTGCAGCGGGTGCCTGAAACCGAGTCGCAGGGCCGCGTTCATACATCGGCGGCTTCAGTAGCTGTGCTGCCGGAAGTAGAGGATATCGATATTGAGATCAATGATAGTGAAATCCGGCGGGATGTGTTCTGTGCGTCCGGACCAGGTGGCCAGTCTGTGAATACCACTTACTCAGCTGTTCGCCTTACGCATGAGCCCACGGGTATAGCTGCCATGTGCCAGGACGAAAAATCGCAGTGGAAAAATCACGAAAAGGCCATGCGGGTGCTGCGCTCCCGCCTGTACGAAATCGAGCGGCAGAAGCAGCAGGAAAAAATCGACTCGCAGCGCAGGAGTATGGTCTCGACTGGTGATCGCTCAGCCAAGATCCGCACCTACAATTTTCCGCAGAGCCGTGTAACTGACCATCGCATAAATCTGAACCTTCACAACCTGCAGGGCGTGATGGATGGCGAAATTGATGAGCTAATTGATAAGCTTAAGGTCGCAGAAAATGCTGAGAAGCTGAAAGAAGGCGCGGAAGAAGACTCAGAACAGTAGGCTTTTATCCTAAAGGCAGGGATGTCCTGCCCGGGGGACGAAACCAGCTGCCTTGCTCGTCAGGCAATTGCCGCGCCCTCTATCCACAGGCCCAAAGCTCCCTAAAAGGCCCGCTCCAGGCCCACGAGCCACCGGAGATCAAAATTATCCCCGCCATCGGCCGGAACATGGCTCAGGTACAGCGGAGCATCCAGCCGCAGGGTGAGGGGTTTGGCCTCATCCAGGGGTCCCCACTGATCAATAGTCAGGGCTGTTCCGAGGCCGGCATCGCCCCGTACATTAGCCAGCTCCAGACTGCTTGAAATGGAATTGGCATTGATCACCCCGACATCGCCAAAGGCATAGGCATCCAGGCTGAAAAAACGGCTCAGGCTGGATCCTGCTAACAGCGG
>CAYYUA010000007.1:0-49707 GCA_964474835.1 uncultured Sphingobacteriales bacterium | reverse complement strand
CCCTGTAAGGGAGTCCGGTAATTGACGTCAAAGTTGACCGGCAGCCGGTCCGGGTCATCAGTATCTGAAAAGCGGGAATCGCTGGTCTGCTGCAGCACTTCCGAATTATACCAAGCGGTAAAATCGAACTGATGCTTGTAGGCCATGTAATCACCTTCCAGGTGCAGCCCGGGCTTAAGCCCGTTGATGTTGTTAAACCAAAGCGCCGGGCGCCAGCGCAGGTCATAGTCGTGCACATCCGGGTAATTGTAAACGTAGCTATCAAAGCTCAGATCAGTTTGGTTCGTAGCCTTCCAGCTGTTATCGAGCTGGTTGACGTCTGCAAGCCGGTCAGAGGGATCGATCTCAATGCGGATGGGCTTGCCTGCTAATTCCAGCTCTGCCCGGTAAGTGGTGTTGAATTTGGTACCCCAGCCGGTCCATGCCGGAAGTACTGTAGCATCAGTGTCCTTGACAAATTCCCGGTTAGGAATGAGGTAGCGCTTTTCCTCGCCCGCATCTGTTACTACCTTAAAGGCTATGGGCATCTCCATGGCGCCTTTCCGCTCGAAAGTGACGGTGTAATCACCCTCCTCATCGCCCTTCTGCACCTGCTTAATGCTGTAATCGATCCGCTTTTTGGTGGTGAGCCACTGATCAAAGAACCACGTCAGATCGACCCCGCTGTACTCCGCAATCGACTGACGGAAATCTTCCATGTAGGGATGAGCAATCCGCCATTCCCGGAAGTATTGCTTCATAGCGCGGGTAAAGCGCTCCTCACCCAGGACATACTCCAGGTTGTAGAGCATGGTGGCCATTTTGTAGTAAACCTGCCGGTAGCCGCCTCCGTGCCCGGTTTCTGCGTCATACTTATGCGAGTGGACATTCAAACGCGCATCATCCCCCTGAATAGCTTTGGTTAAGTACCAGGCGTAAACGTTCTCATCCCGGTTAGTAATGGAATCGGTAAAAGCCCGCCGGTACCAATTGTCCCGGTTGGGCGTGGCATGGTACTTACCAGCCGCTGCATTCAGGCCCTGCACCGTTAGCATCTGGGTAAAGCCCTCGTCCATGGCAGCCCGGTAGGCTTCGTTGGTGCCAACAGTGCTATGAAACCACATGTGCCCGACCTCATGGGCAATCAGGCCATAATTATCCGGTGTAGTGCCGCCACAAAGGGTAACCATGGGGTACTCCATGCCGTCCCGCGCGTCAGCTACCACCACTTTAGGATAGGGATAAGGGCCGAACTGCTCTTCATAGGTATTGACCACCTCGGCTGTAAAGTCGGAGACCTCCAGCCAGTTCTTAGCCTTATGCGCCTGTACCAGCGCTACACAGCGGATACCCCGTGTGCGGGTTACACCCATCCGGTAGGTGGGATCAGTGGTAAAGGCAAAGTCATGCACGTTCTCCGCATGGTACTGCCAGGTTTGCAGGGAATCCTGAGCCGCGTAGTATTCATCCAGTTGGTCTTTGACCTCAGCATTGGTGGCGTCATCATAGTTTTCAATAGCGATCAGCTCCAGCAGCTCATCCGGCAGCGCCTCGCTTTTATTCACCAGGGTTCCGGTGCCCTGCACGATGTACTCCCTCGGCAGGGTTAGCTGGACGTCAAACGTGCCGAACTCGCCATAGAATTCTTTACCAAGGTGCTGATCTGTCTGCCAGCCTACTTTGTGATCGTAAACGGCTATCCTGGGATACCACAATACCCCGTTAAAGTGTTTAACGCCATGGTGCTTGTACATTTTCATCCGGCGCCGCAGATCAGCATTGTCAAAAAAGGTTTTGAAGCGCATGGTGAACGTACAGGAATCGCCCGGCTTAACAGGTTCGGGCAGCTCCACGCGCAGGATCGTGTTGTCCAGCTGCGTTTTGGCCTCAATGCCGTTCATCTTCAGGTTGCGGACTATGGTTCCCAGTTTCTGCTGTTCATAAGGGCCATAACTGGGTTTCCGGTTGTTAGCCAGGTTATAAAGGTGGTAGTAGGACCCCGGCTGGAAGGCATTCTGATAGAGGTGGAAATACACTTCATTCAGCGTATCCGGTGAATTGTTGTAATAATGAAGCGTGTCGTGCCCGCTCAGGGTGTTGGCTTCATCATCCAGCTGGGCGTGAATCTCATAGTGCACGTCCTGCTGCCAGTAATCAGCATCGATCCGCTCATTATTCTTCCAGTAAACCGGATTATCCGGGCTTTGATAAGTACTGGGGGCCTTTAGCGGATTGTAGTCGCCATTGGGAAGGCGACCGCTTCCGGTTGGGGCGTTAATGTCAATTTCCTGAGAGATGGCGCTGACTGGGATCAGCATAAGCAAGAGCAACCAGGTGTACTGCTGGTTCATACAGGGTTAGCTTTGGGTTTGACGTAAATTAAGTGTAGCGCTCACCGTAGCGAGCCTTGATCTCATTCACCACCTGCCGGATTTCCTGTTCCTCATTCCGGTCAGCAATGAGCAGGCAGTCTCCGGTATCCACCACGATCAGGTTGTCAACATTGTTGAGGGCCACCAGCTTATCCGGGGTGATCTGTACCAGGGAGTCCTTAGCGTTCCGGGTAAAGATCTGCTTGCCCTGAAGGGCATTGTTCTTTTCGTCTTTCCCTAACAGCTCAAACACGGAATTCCAGGTGCCGATGTCTGACCATTGGAAATTAGCCGGCAAAACATAAACCTGCTCAGCCTTCTCCATGATGCCGTAGTCAACGGAAGTCATAGGCAGGGTAGGGTAGACCTCCCGGATAAAGTCAGGCTCCTGCGCTGTGTTAAAGTAGGAGCGTCCTTCTTTCAGGCTTTCATAGAGCTCAGGCATGTATTGCTGAAAGCTATCGAGCACCGTCTGGGTATGCCAGATAAAGATACCGGCATTCCATAGAAACTCCCCGCTGTTCAGGAAGTACTCGGCCAGCTCCTTGTTAGGCTTTTCCGTAAAGGTTTTAACCCGCCTAAGGCTTTCAGTCGCTGCGGAGTCCTCCATCTGGATGTAGCCGTACCCGGTATCAGCTCTGGTAGGGTGAATGCCCAGCGTGATAAGGCTCTGGCTGGCTGCAGCTGTCTGCATACCCTCTTCAATGCGCTGAGCAAAGAGGTCCTCATTCAGGATAAAGTGATCAGAAGGGGCGACCACCATGGTACCATCCGGATCCAGGACCTGGATGCGAAAAGCACCATAAGCCACGGCTGGCGCTGTATTCCGGCCAACCGGCTCGGGCAGGATCTGGTCATCGCTGATCTCCGGTACCTGTTCCTGGATCAGCCCTGTGTAATCCTCATTGGTAACAACCAGGATATTGGCTTCAGGGCATATCTGCTTAAAGCGCTGGTAGGTTTCCTGGAACAGGGTCTGCCCGTTCCCCAGGATATCCAGGAACTGCTTCGGGTAGGAGCGCGTGCTAAGGGGCCAGAAGCGCTTACCCTCGCCTCCTGCCATGATGATTGCGTAGTAATGGGGATTCTGGGCCATGAGCCAAGTTTTTTAGTCAGGTCGGGGTTTTATAACAGCCCTTCGCGGTTCAGGTCGTGAATATGGAGCATCCCAAGGTAGTGAGCCTCATCCATGACAATTAGCTGGGATACCTGATCTTCCCGCATGATATCCCGGGCTTTTACAGCCAGCTCGTCCTTTTGAATAGTCTGGGGATCAGGGGTCATGATGTCTCCGGCTTTAACGGAACTGATGTCCGATACCTCACTGAGCATGCGCCGCAGGTCACCATCCGTGATGACGCCCTGCATGGTTTCCTGATGCATAACCACAGTCGCCCCGAGCCGCTTGGTTGAGATCTCTACAATCACATCCTTCAGACTGGCATCCGGCGAAACTGCTGGTTTTAGCTCATCATGGTAGAGATCACCGGCTTTCAGGTACAGCTGCTTACCCAGGGTGCCGCCGGGATGGTAGCGGGCAAAATCTTCTTCCGTAAAGGAGCGGAATTCGATCAGGCTGACGGCCAGGGCATCGCCCATGGCTAACTGGGCTGTGGTACTGGTAGTAGGTGCCAGGTTATTCGGGCAGGCCTCGGCCTCAATAGGCGTCTGCAGGCAGTAATCGGCCTGCCTGCCCAGGTTGGAGTCCTTCTGCCCGACCATGGCTATGAATGTATTGCCCGACTGCCTGAGCAGCGGTGCCAGGACCTTGATTTCAGGCGTATTGCCGCTTTTGGAAATCGCGATCACCACATCACTGGCCTGCACCATCCCAATGTCCCCGTGTACCGCATCAGCTGCGTGCATAAACATGGCGCGGGTGCCTGTGCTGTTCAGGGTAGCAACAATCTTATTGGCGATAATAGCGCTCTTCCCAATGCCGGTAATAACGACCCGCCCTTCGCTCTGATAAATAGCCGTCACCGCCTCGTAAAAATCCTGATCAATGCAGGGCCTCAGCTGCTGAATAGCGCTAGCTTCGTTTTCCAATACGCTTTGGGCTATGCGCTGAGTTTCATCAAAAGATTTCATGAGGCTTTTAGTTAGCTAAGCGGCAAAAATAAAAAATGGCGGCTTCCGGCCTCTAAACCCGCTTGTTAAGCATTCGTCAGCACTTGTAAAATGCCGGGAAAGTCACTGTTAGATACCTTAATTTTGAATTTTAATTGGTTAAAGTATAAAGTAAAAGCACCCGATTTGTTTTATTTTTGTGGCGATTTTTAACGGAATGCCAGCGCAAGGGTCCTTGCCTTTTAGGCATTCATCTAACCGGTTTTCAAAGTTTCATCAATTTAAAAATTGCTTATGGGTCGCGTAGCTTTAGAGTTTGTACCACCTGACTTAGAAGAAGGAAAAGCCAAAGCCTTAGAGGAGGCACAAAAGGTAAGTAGCTTATCGCAGGAATTCGGCATGGAAAAGAGCCTTGATCACATCCTGATTCCGGGTCTGATCGAGGAAGATCCTGACCGGCCGGTGGAAATGAAACCCAAGATGGACCCGCTGGAGGTCTGGCAGCATATCACAAATGAGCTGCCCAATACCACCGGCATGTGCACGCAGGTCACTGCTTTTATGGATAGTGATGCCCTGACGCAGCGTTTTCATAACCTCACTGAAGCTGGGGTAAAGGGGGTTGTCTTTGTTGGGGTTCCGCGCACTATGGCTGATGGCGAGGGCCATGGTGTACCCCCTACGGATGCCCTTGCTAACTTCCAGAATGAAGTGCACGACCGCGGTGTGATCCTGATCCCAACCCGCGAGGGCGAGGATGGCCGTTTCAACTTTAAGTGTGAGCAAGGGGCCACCTTCGGTATGAGTCAGCTTCTGTATTCAGATGCCATGGTCAACTACCTGAAGGAGTTTGCTAAGAACCATCCGCACCGCCCTGAGATCCTGCTTTCGTTTGGTTTTGTACCGAAAGCAGAGGAAAAGGCCGGCCTGATCAACTGGCTCATTCAGGACCCCGGTAATGAGCAAGTAGACCGGGAGCAGGCGTTTGTAAAACAGCTGGCGCCCCTGAGCCTGAAAGAGAAGCAGCGGCAGCTTCTGGATGTCTACAAGCGGGTAGTAGACGGGGTTGGTGAATTGGGTTTCCCCATGAGTGTGCACTTTGAGGCGCCCTATGGCTTCACTAAGCCGGCATTTGAAACATTTGCCCAGATGCTGGATTACTGGCGTCCTAAGGAACAGGAACAGCATACCCTAACCTGAAGAAGATCACCAAAAAGCCGGGCTGAAAAAGTCCGGCTTTTTGATTTCATCAGTACTTGAGGTTTTCGCCCCATTAGCTTTGGCCTGAGCGCCCTACTCAAAGCTGTAGTAAGCGCGTATCTGTGCCAAGGTCTCCTCATCCAAGAGGTGCGCATACTGCCGGACCATCCCGGAAATGATATCGTCCACAACAGCCTCCTGCCGGATCCACAGCACATGCTCATTGAACAGGATGGCGTAGGCAAAGGCCTCCAGTTCTTCAGTGGTAAAACGCTCAAAGTCCTTTAACTCCTGAAGTACCCGGCGGCTCTGCCTGAAAGACTGGCTTCGCTGCAGTTCTTCGACAAGGTTCTTTCGCAGGAAATCAGCCGCGTAAATAACGTGCGGGTAATGATCCTTGAAGAAGCGCCCCAGCCCCCGGAAGTAGTAGTAAACATGACTGCCCTTTTCCTGCTGCCACTCACGCAGCAGAAAGCTATTGAAGGTATTGGTGTCGATCCCTGAGGAAAAGTCCTTATCACCCCCTATAAAGTAAAGGTCTGATCCATCCGGAACTTCCTGCAGCAGGGAAAGCCAGTTGACGGCATCCCCGGTTGAGTAGTTCTTACCCGGCGGATCGCCCAGGTACACGCGCTTGGTTGCGCGGTTGTAGATATCCTCAGTGTGGCCGATAAAGTAGCACACCCGGAGGAGGTCCTCAATCAGGTAATCGGCATTGAGCTCATGCTGCTTAGCATCTTCTATAAATTGATCCAGGATGCGCGCGTAGTAGTACTGGTAGCTGGTGACGGCTTCGCTTAGCTGTTCGTACTCCTCATACTCCCGGGCCAGGGACGGCACCTCCAGAATCCGGAAGGCCTCCTTGAATTGGTTGATCGTATCGCGAAGCTTCTTATCGCGGTTCCGGCGGAATTCATTCCTGACCTGCTCTGTGACATAAAGGGCTAAGGTACCTTCGCTTACCAGGGTTACCAGTTTCCTGAGCTCTTCAATGTCCTCTTTGGTCAGCGTGTAGAAATCAAGGAATACATTGGTATCAACAAAGAGATGCTTCTCGGGCATAGTAGTTATCGCTTAGATAGGTTTAACTTAAAATGACCCTCAGGCATCAAAAGTTGTACGTATGGCTGCTTAAAAGGATGTAAGCCCTGGTAATGACGGGCAGGGAGGCTTAGCTGCGGTAAAGGCCGACAGGTTTGAGCTTAAGCGGCTAAACTATCAGGAGCTGCACCAAGAGGGCAGGTCTTTCTCCGATCACTTAAAACAGGTAGAAATAAAAGTATGGGAAAGTGCCAATGGTGGGATTCGAACCCACACTCCCGAAGGAACACGATTTTGAGTCGTGCGCGTCTACCAGTTCCGCCACATTGGCTTCAAAAGGCAAAATTAGCAAATCCTGCCTGCCTATAACAGGCAGCTAACCCTGCTCAGAAAACCAGCTTTGCAATATCGTTGAAGATGACAAAAGCCATCAGCGAAAGGATAAGCACCACGCCAATGGTCTGGATAACCTTGTACACATTATCAGGAATGGGCCGGCGGACGATCATCTCATAGGTTAGGAGGGTGGCATGCCCGCCATCCAGAGCCGGAATAGGCAGGATATTGACCAGCCCGATGACCAGCGAAAGCAAGCCTGTAATCTCCCAGAAGCGGGCCCATTGGATATCGCCCCCATAGATAGTGGCAATGCCAATCGGCCCCTGCATGGATTTTTGCGGGTCAAGCCCGCCGGTCAGAAGCTTTCCAAAGCCGATGAGATTGGTGGCCAAAGCGTTGTAAGCCCGGTCAAAGCCGCGATCAACTGACTGAGGTAGGGAATAGTACCTGACCTTAGTGGCAACATTCAGATTGGGGTAGAAGCCCAGCTTTCCATTCTCCTTGACTTCCACTGTTTCCTCGATTTTCTGACCATCCCGGCCGATCGTCATAGCAACTTCCTCTCCTTTGTGCTCCTTGAGCACAGCTTTCAGTTGCTTGAAATAAAAAGCTGGTTCGCCATTGATACTCAGGATGCGATCTTTCTTCTGCAGCCCCGCCTCATCGGCCGGTGAGCCCGGTTTGACACGTTGTACATAAAAAGTGTCACGTGGAACCATAAAAGCAGACTGACCAGCCTCAGCTATCCGGTTGCCAATATTCGAGGGTACTTCAATAGTGGTATCCTTTCCGTCCCGTCTGACGGTGATCCGGAAATTATCCTGAAGCATCCTCCGGCCGAACAGGTCGCCAAATGCCTCGATTGACTGGCCGTTTACTTTCACGGGAACATCACCGTCTTTAAAACCGGCTTCCTGGCCCAGCTCCATTGCCATGATCCCCTGATCCAGTTTCTCAATTGGCGTGTAGCTTTCCCCGTAACCAAAGGTGATACCAGTAAAGATCAAAACTCCGAGGATGAAATTCAGCACCACTCCTGCTACCATCACAATAAAACGCTGCCAGGCCGGCTTCGAGCGGAATTCCCAGGGCTGGGGCTCCTGCTTCATCTGCTCGGTATCCATCGATTCATCGATCATCCCGGAAATTTTCACATAACCGCCCAAGGGCAGCCAGCCAATGCCGTACTCGGTGCCTCCCCGCGTCAGGGAGAAGAGCTTGCGGCCGCCGGCATCGAAAAACAGGAAGAATTTCTCTACATACATACCAAAACTCCGGGCTGCAATGTAGTGGCCAAACTCGTGGATAACCACAATAATACTAAGGCCTAGTATGATCTGAATGATCATGAATAACACATCCATACTAAATGTATAACGCTTTTTTGTCGGTTAGGAGTGAGGAGGCGTAGTTACGCGTTACCTGATCGGTTTCTGTAAAATCCTGATAGGAGGGATCCTGCTGAAAGCTTATGCCCTTCAGGCACTTTTCGTTAACGCGGGCAATATCCAGAAAACGGATCTGATCCTGTAGGAAAGCTTCCACAGCCACTTCATTAGCTGCATTCAAAACACAGGCCGCATTGCCCCCGGCTTCCAGGGCCTCAAATGCTAAGGAGAGGTTTCTGAAGGTTTCGTAGTCAGGCTTTTCGAAAGTGAGCTGCTGAAAATCCTGAAAGCTAAAACGGGGAAAGTTGTTGGGTAAGCGTTCTGGATAGGCGAGGGCATATTGGATCGGCAGGCGCATATCTGCCAGTCCCATTTCCGCTTTCAGGGTGCCGTCTGCAAACTCAACCAGCGAGTGAACAATAGACTGCGGATGAATAACCACAGCAATCTGCTGGTTGGTAAGCCCGAACAGCCACTTAGCCTCAATCACTTCCAGGCCTTTGTTCATCATCGTGGCCGAGTCGATCGTGATCTTGGCGCCCATTTCCCAGTTAGGGTGCTTCAGGGCCTGATGCTTGGTAACGGCTTCTAACTGCTCAGCCGGCATACCCCGAAAAGGTCCGCCGGAAGCGGTCAGGTGAACCTGGTCGATCGCCTCGGAACGCTCGCCAGCCAGGCATTGAAAAATGGCTGAGTGCTCAGAATCCACAGGCAGGATCGGCACCTGGTGCTCGGCCGCCAGTTCAGTCACTAGTTTGCCGGCTACCACCAGGGTTTCCTTATTGGCCAGCGCGATCGTTTTTCCTGCCCGGATAGCAGCCAGGGTCGGGCGCAGGCCGGAAAAACCCACCAGCCCCGTAAGCACCACTTCCAGGTCAGACAGGGTTACGACTTCTTCCAGGCTATCAGGACCAGCCATCACCCTAACAGGCAGGTCTGCCAGGCCTTCCTTTAGCGATTGGTACTGTTCAGGGTCTCCAATCACGACATACTCCGGTCTGAACTGGCGGGCTTGCTTTATCAGCTGCTCCGTGTTCCGGTTAGCCGTTAGTACTGATACATGAAAGGATTCCGGATTCTGCTGCACAACCTCCAGGGCTTGGCAGCCAATGGATCCTGTAGAGCCCAATATGGCAATATGGCGAGGGCGCTCCGGCATAATTTTAATTATCTGCTACTCTCCCATAAAAGGTTTGAGCACTGCTTTGGTTTAAAAAAGCATTCGGCTGATTGGTTCCTGCTCAGGGAAAATAGGCCTCTGAAGTCGATTCCAGGAAATACTCCAGCTCATCAGCTATATGCCGGTCATTGGCCAGATGCGGAGGCTTGTTCTGACCACCGAGCCTGCCCTGGGCTTTCAGGTAGGCATGAAAGCCTGAACTTCTGAGCTTCCGGATGTGCAGCTTTTCCAGAATACCACTAGCAATAAGATCGCGGTAATAGATGTTCTGCCGGCACATGGCTGCGTCCAGGGCCTGACGGAAGGTTTCCAGGTTATCAGGCTCTTCAGCGAACTCGATATACCATTCGTGCCGCGGATGCCCTTCGGCTGGGGTGATATTAGGGGCCACGGTAAATTCAGCAATGTGAGCACCGGCCAGCTGCGCAGCCTCTCTGATGGCATGCTCTACCTCCTCAGCGATCACATGCTCGCCAAAAGCTGAAATGTAGTGTTTGATCCGGCCGGTTACTACTACCCGGTGCGGGTATTTGCTGACGAATTTGACGGTATCGCCCACGTTGTAGGCCCACAGTCCGGCTTTGTTACTAACCACCAGCGCATACTGGCGATTGGTTTCTACCGCTTCCAGGGTCAGGCGCGTTGGGTTGGCCTGGTGGATCTCATCCAGTGGAACAAACTCGTAAAAGATGCCATCATTGATAACAAGCCGCATGCCCTCTTCCTGCTGGGTATCCTGAAAGGCAAAAAAGCCCTCCGATGCCGGAAAGGTTTCAAGGGTATCTACTCCTTTCCCGATCGAGGCCATCATTCGTTCCCGGTAAGGAGCGAAGTTAACGCCCCCATGCACCATGACCGAGAAATCCGGAAATAGCTCCGAAACGGATTTACCGGTGCGGGCCGTGAGTTTATCAAAATAGGTCTGCACCCATGGTGGAATTCCGCTAATCAGGCTCATGTTGGCGCGCAGGGTCTCATTAATAATGCCCTCTACCTTGGCTTCCCAGTCCTCCAGGCAGTTAGTTGCATAACTGGGTACCTGGTTGCGCTGAAGGTAACCCGGCACGTGATGGTTAACAATGCCCGAGAGCCGCCCGGTCAGGATCCCGTTTTTCTGTTCCAGGGTAGGATTACCGGACAGGAAGATCATATGCCCCTGCAGAAAGCTGGTATTGCCGGTATCCTCAATGTAGTGGAGCAAGGTGTTACGGGCTCCGCGGATGTGGTTAGGAATCGAGTCATCAGTCACGGGGATGTACTTAGCCCCGGAAGTTGTGCCGGAGGTTTTAGCCAGGTAACGCGGGCGTCCGGGCCACAGGATATCCGGCGCTCCTTCGATTATTTGATCAATGTAGGGGCGCAAATCCTCATAGCCGCGAATGGGCACTTGCTGCCGGAAATCCGCGTGGCTCTGAACAGTGTCCAGGTTATGTTGCGCTCCGAAAACGGTTTTACGGCCCTTCGCTAATAGCTGCTGAAGAACCTGTTCCTGGGTATTACCGGGCTCCGCTATCCCTTTGTTATCCTGCTGGACGACCCATTTCGCCAACCACTTGCCACCGAGTGCCTTTAGTGCCATAGGTAGGTAGGAGTATCAGGGGTGCCTGTTAGTATCATCCACCTGTTTTCTGAAACCGAACTTTCCATAAACCCCGCAGATCTCCGATTTCAAAACCGATCGCTTCCCCGTTAGGATATTCCGTCCGGATCTTATTGAAGGTGCTTTCTGCTAGCATTTTGCCCTTTGTTCCGTGGCAATTCAGGCACAGCCCACTTTTAATTTTGATCGGATGGTAGTAGACCGGCTGCTCATCCCGCATGACCAGCTGGGGTTGCATCGGATCATCACGGCTGAGCTTACGCTGGTATTTATTGATCAACCCTTTTTCAAGGCTGTCAGCTTCATTAGCAGGGTTGCGGTTCCGGTGCGAAACCCGGCTTATCTGAGCATTATGAACGGCTGACAAAGAGTCGGTCAGCGGCATAGCCTTTTCAGAACAGAAAGTAGTGGCATAGCCAATCCCCCCTTTGCCGATAGCTTGCTGAAGTTGCTCGATGAGGGCTTTCCCGGAACTCCGTGATATGACTTTACCCCGTTTTTTCAGGGTGTCAGCCAACGATGCCTGAACAGGGTTTTCCTGGTCGCTATCGTTGGTGTTGCTTTTCTGGCCGGATTGGCAGCGCCATAGACCAGCCACCATAAGCAATAGCAGGATGTAAACCAGCGCATTATTCATGCAGGGGCTTTTAAAACCTTGTCAAAAATAAAAAGAATCGGTTTCCTTTGTCAGCTATGGCAACCACTTCCAAAATCGCTGTCTTAACATCCGGGGGCGATGCGCCTGGTATGAATGCAGCCATCCGGGCTGTTGTCCGCTCAGCCTGCTATTACGGATACGAGGTCGTAGGAGTCTGCGAAGGCCTGGCCGGTTTAGTCAGCGGCAACTTTATGGAGATGAGCTCCCGCTCAGTTAGTAACATCATCCAGAAGGGAGGGACCATCCTGAAAAGTTCCCGTAGTGATGAATTCAGAACAGAAGAAGGACGGGCAAAGGCTGCCCGGAACCTTCACAATTCGGGTGTTGAGGGCCTGGTGGTCATAGGCGGGAACGGAACATTCCGCGGATGCCGCGCTTTTACCGAGGAGCACGGCTTTCCGACTATCGGGATTCCCGGCACTATCGATAATGACCTGGCTGGTACTGATTACACGCTGGGCTACGATACCGCGGTAAACACTGCCCTGCAGGCCGTAGATCAGATCAGGGATACGGCAGACTCGCACAACCGCCTGTTCTTTATTGAAGTGATGGGAAGGGATGCCGGCTTTATTGCCCTGAACGTGGGCTTAGGCGGTGGGGCTGAGGGCATTCTGATACCGGAAACCGATCAGGATTTCAACCATGCGGTAGAAAACCTGAAAGCAGGATTTCAGCGGGAGAAAACCTCCTCCATCATCATTGTGGCCGAAGGAGATGAGGAAGGGGGCGCCTTTGATATCGTTAAACGCATGAAACCCTACATCCCGCAGTTTGAATACCGCGTATCAATCCTGGGCCATATCCAGCGGGGTGGGCGGCCCCTGGCCATGGACCGGGTTCTGGGCTCCCGGATGGGGCACGGGGCCGTTTACGGGCTACTGGAGGGCCGGAATAAGCAAATGGTAGGGGTGATCAACCACGCTACGACTTTTACCGACTTTAGCGAATGCCTGGCCTATCCAAAGGCTATTGACGACAGCCTTGTAAAGCTGGCTGAAATGTTAAGCAGCTGATCAATTCCCAAAACCGGCTTTACGCAAGTTATTCGCCATGCTCTACCGCCTTATCCTGTATATTCTGACAGTCCTGGCTTACGGCTTTGCCCAGTACTTTGCTGAAAGTGCCCCGGCCAACGCTAAAAACCTCTTTCAGTTCTGGCTGATCCTGTTCGGTTTTGTCATTCTTGAAAGTGGCTACCGCGTCCGGAACTCTCCCTATGCGCTATTCCCGGCCGGTTACCTGATAGCCATTATGCTGCAATACCTGGAAGTGGGAAGTGGGTTGGTCTATCAGAGCATTGGTGCCTGGCTGCACGTGGGGCTGGGCCTCTGGCTGCTATACCTGCGGTTCCGTCCATCTTCTGAAAAAACAGGGAGGTCTAATGTGCTGCTTATCGCAGCTGCCGGTTGCCTGGTCTTTGGGCTGAACGGGGTCAATTATTTCCTGGAGCTCAGGGCTCTTGATCAGCTGCTGCAGTTCCGCCTCAGTAGCTATTTGCTGATCGCCAGTGCCGGGACTTTCCTGTTAAGTGATCAGCCGCCCGGGCAGCTCCCCGGTCTGGTTCCGATCTTTCGCCTTGTCCTTATCATACACGTATTCCTGGTCATCAGCCGGGTCGTAGCCAACTACCTGACCTGAAAAAAAGCCTGACAGCAACTGCCAGGCTTTTAAGCTTTCCTATCACGTAGAGCTGCTAACCGCTTATTTAAGCATCGATATTGGCATACGTGGAGAAGCGTTCGATGAAATCCCGGCGCGGGGGCACATCATCTCCCATGAGCATGGCAAAGGTCCGGTCAGCTTCAGCTGCGCTCTCAATGCTAACACGGCGCAGGGTCCGGTTTTCCGGGTCCATGGTGGTGTGCCAGAGCTGCTCGGAGTTCATCTCCCCGAGCCCCTTGTAGCGCTGTACAGTAACGCTGTTTTCCGTGCCATCCGGGCTCAGGCGCTGAACCACCGATGCCCGCTCATCCTCACTCCACACATATTCGGACTGTTTGCCCCGCTTGATCTGGTAAAGGGGCGGTGTGGCTATGTAGACGTAACCCTCGTTGATCAGTTCCGGCATGTAGCGGAAGAATAGCGTCAGGATCAGCGTGCGGATATGGCTGCCATCGACATCCGCATCGGTCATGATGATGATCTTGTGGTAGCGCAGACGGGACATGTCCAGCGCTTTATCATCTTCATCGGTGCCAATGACCACGCCCAGTGCTGTGAACATGTTCTTGATTTCCTCATTGTCGTAGATCTTGTGCTCAAGCGCTTTCTCTACATTGAGGATCTTACCCCTCAGGGGCAGGATAGCCTGGAAATTCCGGTCACGGCCCTGCTTAGCTGTTCCACCAGCGGAGTCGCCCTCTACCAGGTAAACCTCTGTACGAGCGGGATCCTTCATTGAGCAGTCCGATAGCTTACCGGGCAGGCCGCCCCCGCTGAAATTGGTCTTACGCTGAACCATCTCCCGCGCCTTTTTGGCGGCATTCCGGGCCTGAGCTGAAACCACAACCTTCTGTACGATGGTCTTAGCGTCTTTCGGATTCTCCTCGAGGTAAACGGCCAGTTTATCTGACACAAAGGTCTCGACTGAGCCCATAATGTCTTTATTGCCCAGCTTGGTCTTGGTCTGACCTTCAAATTGAGGTTCTGCCACTTTAACGGCTACGATGCCGGTCAGGCCCTCGCGGAAGTCATCCCCACTGATATCCACCTTTACGTTTTTGAGCAGGCCGTTCTTCTCCGCATAATTCTTCAGCGTACGGGTCAGGGCGCGCCTGAAACCTGAGATGTGCGTGCCGCC
Source organism: uncultured Sphingobacteriales bacterium (assembly GCA_964474835.1). Lineage (GTDB taxonomy): Bacteria > Bacteroidota > Bacteroidia > CAILMK01 > CAYYUA01 > CAYYUA01. The sequence goes on along the minus strand of CAYYUA010000007.1, from coordinate 35,077 downwards.
CTCTATCGTATTGATGTTATTCACATAGGAGTGGAGATTTTCATTGTAGGTGCCATTGTACTGAAAGGCAATATCGATCGGGACGCCTCCTTGTTCGCCCTCAAAGGCTACTGGCTGAGAGATGATACACTCCCGGGATTCATCCAGTAGTTGGATGAACTCTGACAGGCCTCCTTCCGAGTAAAAGACTTCGTTGACCGGCCCGCCTTCATCATTGGTCTGCCGCTTGTCGGTAAGGGTCAGCGTAATGCCTTTATTCAGAAAGGCCAGCTCCCGCATCCGGGTGGCGAGGACCTCAAAGTAAAACTCCCGCTCTATGAAGATCTCATCATCCGGCTTGAAATGCATAACCGTACCGGTCTTATCCGTATCACCAACGGTTTTTACCGGATAAAGGGCTATGCCCTGTTCGTACTCCTGAAGATAAGATTGGCCATTGCGATGCACTTCTACTTTCATGGATGATGAGAGGCCATTCACGCACGAAACACCAACTCCGTGCAGGCCTCCGGATACCTTGTAGGTATCTTTATCGAACTTACCGCCGGCGTGAAGGACCGTCATGACCACCTCCAGGGCGGAACGGTTTTCTTTGGCATGCTGCTCAACCGGGATGCCGCGCCCGTTATCCTGAACCGTAACGCTGTTATCAGCATTAACGATAACATCAATTTTATCGCAGTAGCCGCCCAGGGCTTCGTCAATAGAATTATCGATAACCTCGTAAACCAGGTGATGCAGGCCGCGATGGCCCACATCCCCGATATACATAGCCGGGCGCTTCCGGACGGCCTCCAGGCCTTCCAGCACCTGTATATTTTCAGCGGTATAATCCTGTGAAGTCTGTTTTTCGTTACTCATGCTTTTCCTATTTAGTTGTTTCAGTAATCGGCAGCCAGCCCTTGTCAGGAGGCTGGCCTTGCTGTGGCCTGCCACTGCTCATGCAGGGCAGAAACTGCGGGAATAAGCAGATGCTGCTCATTGTTAGCAATCACGTGGTCGCTGTGCGCATCCTTGTAAGCCTGGCTGTACTGCCGCTTGATCCGGTCATCAATAGCTGTGGATGATAATCCATCCCGGCTCTGCACACGCTGCCGGCGCAACTGCTCTGATGCAGAAACGCTGATAAGGGTATCAAACTGATGGTGCAGATCAGCTTCAAAGATCAGCGCGGCTTCATGCACGACATAAGGGCTTGTTATTGTAGTTAACCAGTGTTGGTAGTCAGCACGGACGGCCGGGTGAACCAGCGCATTGAGCTTCTGGATCGAAGCTTCGTCAGCAAAGGCCCGGTCTGCCAGAACCTGCCGGTTCAGCGTACGATCCGCCCGGTAGGTGTCCTTTCCAAAAGTATCCTGAACCTTCGCTTTCAAGGACTCATCCTCGTTTAGCAGGGATTTGGCGCGGCTATCAGCGTGGTAAACAGGTGCGCCCATTAGCTTAAAAAGGGCGGCAACAACAGATTTACCACTGCCGATACCTCCGGTTAGCCCAACTTGTTGTGGCTTTGTCATAAAATTTAACAAATGCAAATCCCTGATCTATCCAAATTTAAGCATTTTGGTAGATTTACAATCGGTGTCAGCAGGCTAATTTGGCGCTGCCAAGGGGTCTTTGGCAAGCAGGTAGTTGACCCGTTTAGGCCTTACCCGCACGTGGTAAATAAAAGCCGGCCGTTCAGAAATGCTCACTGGTAACTTATCCGGGGGGTTGTTCTGATCAGTCGGGCGCCCGCTGACCTCCAGCTGAAAGTCAGAAGCCTGAATATCCTGGTAGCGGCTGAGCGGGGCCTGAAAAGAGATGGTGGCCTTAGCCGGGAAAAGGGTTACCTGGTTACGGTAATACGGATTCCGGAAATACAGAGGCGCCTCCAGGCTTTTCTCGGTCAGCTCCTCAACTGGAACAATAACTTTTACAGCCTTTTGCCCATAGCTGACAAAGGGTTTATCAGGCGCCTGCAGGGGTATATTCCGGACCAATTGCTTATCTATACCTGTGTAGCGGAAACTACGGGTCTGGATGCCCTCGATATTTTTCAGGTAGGTTTTAGGGCCTTTGACGCGTACCTGGCGGGGAATAACCTGAATAGAGTCCGAAAGGTTATGCTGGGGCGCGTAGGAAAACTGGCCGTTGAGTTTAACAGGAAGTTTCTTCTCTAAGGCCTGGTCAAACTCGATAGTCAGTTTTTCGGGGCTGATCTCCTGAACCTGAAGCTGGTCAGGCACACTTCCGGATTTGAAAAAGGCTTGCTCCTCAAGCCTGATCTGCGCATTATTCCCCTCATCCGAGAGGTCAACAACAAGCGGATAGGGCCTCTTACGGGCCTGTAGCTTTAGCAATTGCCACCCATTTGCCTGCACTTTAAGCGTGGCAGCAGGAGGGAGGGAATCCTTCAGCAGCTTGTTGTCCGGGAATGCCTGGTACTGGATCGGAAACTTTACCTCAGCAGTGTACTGCTCCTCCATGGCTTTAATCAGCCAGAACGTAGCAGCCAGGAGCGTACAAACAAGGAAGACAAAAGCATTGGAGCCCGGCCTGAAATTCAATCTACGGTTGCGGGATTGGTCAGTAGCCAATGCTTACATAGGGTTAGCGGGTTGGCAGAGGCAACCGGGTAAGGGGTTCCAACAGCTCAGCACTGCTATCCTGCTTTAGCTGGAAGCCTCTTCCTCGCCCTGGTTCTGTACTTCCTTTGAGCTTTCCATAGAGACCGCAGAGCGATCAATGGTAAGTTTTTGGCTGTTGCCGGGATCAATAACGAGCTCGCTGTCCTTGACTTCTACGACCTTGGCGTGGATGCCGCCGATGGTAACAATCTTATCGCCTTTCTGCACATTCTCGCGAAACTCCCGCTGTTCCTTTGCCCGCTTTTGCTGCGGACGAATCATGAAGAAGTAGATCACCACTACAACACCAATGAGTGGGATGAACTGAAAGAATGAGTTGGAGCCGCCCCCCTGCGAGGCCATCAGTACGATGAGATTTTCCATAGGATGTAGTGGGTTTGGTGGATTCGGGGTTTACCGGACGATAGATCCTTTGATGTAGAGCTTCCGGGGCTCGCCCTGGTTGTTGGCCATGACCGTTATCGATTTATTGAACTTGCCGTCCCGTCCTTCGCTGTCAAACACCACATCGATAAAGCCACTCTCGCCGGGCTGAATGGGCTTTTCCGGGATGTTCGGCACCGTGCAGCCGCAGCTTGGATTGGCATTGGAGATTACCAGGGGTGCATTCCCCTCATTGCTAAATTTAAAGGAGTGGGCCACTTTTTCACCTTTGGTAACCTTGCCAAAGTCATGTTCGGATTTTTCAAAGCTAATTTCCGGGAATGCGGCTTCCTCTCCCTCAGGATTCTTAATAACCTCCGTATTCACGCTTCCGTCAGATTGCTGATCATTCGCTGTTTGTCCGCCTTCTTTACTACCGCTCTGGCAGCCGTTGAGAAGGACGAATGCGCTTAGGAGCACCGGAATTATGCTAACATACTTGTGCATACCCATCATGAGTTTTTAGGATTCGTACAGTCCTCTTCCTGATTTCAGCACTTCACCCTGACTTTCCATTTCTTTGCGCATGTTGTCGAGCACGCCATTGACAAATTTCTTACTTTGTGGGGAGCTGTAGTTCTTAGCGATCTCAATGTATTCGTTCATGGTGACCCGTGTGGGAATGGAGGAAAAGTAGAGGAACTCAGCTGCGCCCATTTTCAGAATGTTAAAATCCACCAGCGCTAACTGCGAGGGCTCAAACTTTCCGGTTTTGCCGTGGATCTTAGCCTCAAGGTGCTCAGCCTCTTCTACTCCTTTGGTGTAAAGCTCGCGGGCAAAATTCAGGTTGTCATCTTCATTGGTGGAAAGCGCCACCAACAGGTTATCCTGATCAGGGTCATTGGCCAGGTTGTTAATGGTTTTGATCACCATCTGCCGGGCGATTTTTTTATCATCGTGCCAATTCAAATGAAACTCCTCCATGTGCTGGCTGATCAGGGAGAATTGTTCAGTGTAGTGCTTCAGGATATGCTTTAGCATTTCAGCATCCTCGTACACCTGCTCCTCATCCGAATGGATGTAATCCTGGTAGTAATCGGTGTTTTTCAGGTCATAAAAAACTTTCCGCAGCAGGTCATTATCCCCTTGCCACGCTACTTGTTTCCAGTCCAGCTTACCGGCCAGCGTGCGGCTATTGATCAGCGCCTGCATGATGGGATTGTCATGAAGGCGAAGGATATGCCCGCGGCTTTGCAGATTCGGCAGATAAGGGGCTTTGTTCTCCTCATCGTACTTAGCAACAAACAGCCCGAACTCCTTCAGAAAGAGCAGCAGGTACAGGTAAAGGTCATACAGCTGGTAGATGTTGTGGATCATCTGCTTTTTAACCTGCTCTTGGTTAGCTGTATCGCCTGAGTTAGCGTAGGCATAAAGCGCCTGTAGCACTTTTACCCGTACGTGCCGTCTGCTTAACATAAAGACCGCTTTCAGTTTGAGGTAGGGTTCGCGGTTAAGATACCAATATGCACTGGTAAAAGTTCACGTGGTGCAAAAAGAATTGCACTTTCAGAGCTGTGATTTGAACAAGCTAACAGCTAAGCGCTAGCCCCGCTTGTGGATGGCCCCGATCTGCTCGATCCGTTCCTCGGCCATGCGGTCTGCCGCGTGCTTGGTGCTTATCTGCTCATCGCTGGCCCGGGTCAGGATATGGCGGGTTGTATGGTAGATGTTTTCCGTGAGCTGGTAAGCGCTGCTCCGGTCAAAGCCTTTCCATTCGCTGTAGACACTGGTCAGGCCGCCGGAGTTGATCATATAGTCAGGGGTGTAGAGGATATTCCGGTCTTCGAGCATTGCCATGTGACGCTCTTCATCGGCCAGCTGGTTGTTAGCAGCACCCGCTATGATATCAGCCTGGAGCCGGGGTATGGTATCATCGTTGAGCGTAGCACCCAGCGCACAGGGCGCATAAATGTGGACTGGCGTATCAGGCAGATCCTTCAGTGGTACTGGCTCAGCGCCATAATGCCTGGTAGCGTAGTCGCGGTTCCGGTCGTTCAGGTCCGTTACCAGCAGGTGGGCGCCTTCTTTTGCCAGGTAGTCCAACAGGTAGGTGCCGACCTTGCCAGCGCCTTCTACCAGGACGCGCTTATTGGCCAGGCTATCACTTCCATAAGCTTGGTTAGCAGCAGCCTTAATAGCCAGGTAGACGCCATATCCCGTCACCGGTGAAGGATCCCCGTTTCCTCCATAGGCTTCCGGTAAGCCGGTGACATGACGGGTCTCCATGTTGATATAGCTCATATCCCTTGTAGTGGTCCCCACATCCTCAGCTGTAATGTAGCGGCCGTTCAGGCTCTCGATATAGCGGCCAAACCGCCGGAATAAAGCCTCGGATTTGTGCTTTTTGGGATCCCCGATGATGACAGACTTGCCTCCACCCAGGTTAAGCCCGGTGATAGCTGCCTTGTAGGTCATACCCCTCGATAACCGAAGGGCATCGATCAGGGCATTGTGGTGACTGGCGTAGTGGTACATGCGGCAGCCGCCCAGTCCGGGGCCCAGGGTGGTATTATGGAGACCGATAATAGCCTGTAGCCCCGTTTCGGGATCGTTACAAAAGACTACCTGCTCGTGCTCCGCCTGGCTTATGTAATCAAAAAGACCAGGTTGGGCATTAACTTCGTGTTGCGTGAGGGCTTCCATACCTAAGGGATTGACGGTTGCTGCGCGAAAGTATCATTTTTTGTACTTACGAACAATTAAAACCCGCAAATCACGGGTATTACAGGTATTAAACGCTGGCTCCGGCCCATGCCCTATACACGCATTCAATGATCATTAAAACTTGATAGACTATGCGCCAACAAGTATTTGGTATAATTAACGTCCTTTTCAGTTTTTCTTCGGGTTCAATTCAGGAAGGTGATGATGTACGGAGCCTTACGCTGTGGCAAGGCGAGGCAAGCCCGGTGACCGTAGCAGATTTTCAGGATCAGTGGTTAGTGCTCTACTTTTACCCAAAAGCCAACACGCCCGGCTGCACACGTGAGGCTATCTCTTACAACGAACTATTGCCGCAATTTCACGAGGCCAATGCTGAGGTAATGGGTATCAGCACTGATTCAGAGGCTAAGCATCAGCGCTTCCAGGAAAAGCAGAACCTGAAGCTGCGCTTTGTATCAGACCCGGATGGGGGGCTGGCGCAGGCTTTCGGTATCAAGATCATTTTAGGGGCTTGTGCGCGGGATACGGTTGTTATCAATCCCAGCGGACAGGTTGATGCTATTTTCCGGGGCGTTAACCCGAAAGCCAATGCGCAGGATGTGTTGGCGCATGTTCAGCATCAGCAGCAGGCCGGAGGTTGAAGAAATCCCTGAGCCGCTACTGCCGCCGGTTACTGATGCGCAGGTAGTTACCCCGCTTATTAAGGGTATAGGACTTAGGCTGCTGGTCGGATGGACCGGTTTTAACTGTACCATCCAAATTGTATTGCGAATTGGTGGAAGGCTGCCACTGGGAGTCCACATACTTTCCGCAGCCCATGAACAGGTTGGAGCGGTGAACGGTCAGCTTAGCAGCGGTATCATCCGGAGCTGTGGGGCAGGCCCGGTCGAAGGCAAAATACTCCTGGTTGTAGGTGTGTACCACCAAAACGCCCCTGTAGCCTTCATTGGGCAGGTAAACGTAACCACCCGGCTGGCTGAGATCACTGTAGGCTGGCTGCCGGATATTGATATCCCGCGATATCCGCACGTCCGGAATCAGGTTGTAACCAGCACTGCTGTTTTGGTTATCGCAGCCGCCTATCAGCAGCACCAGTCCGGCAAAAAAGGCAAGGTATCGCATTCCACCTGTTTTGGCAGCTTAACGTCTGGGGCAGCCGGGTAGTGCCTTATCCTGAAACAGTGAATAGGCCATAGCTTTTATGCACCGCAATACTGCTAACTTAGCAGCCGAAAAGCGTCCAGATGGAGGTTGCAGCTCAGGCAACGACATCAGCAGGCAACCGCGTTGTGGCCTTTCTTATCGATGTCCTGGTGATGCTGGTGGTCAGCGCCTTACTCCAGACGCCCGGTGTCGTGCTGGCGGTGATATACCTGCTTAGCCGGGATGGCATTCCCTTTCTGGACGGCCAAAGCATCGGCAAAAAGGTACTGGACCTTCAGGCAGTTGATTACAAAGGCGACCCCCTAACCAACAACTGGCGCCCGGTCGTCCTGCGCAATGTATTCCTGCTGGTATTCCCCTTCTTTCCCACGATTGAGCTTCTGGTATTGCTATCCCATACAGATGGCCGGCGCATTGGGGACCAGATCGCCAACACCCGCGTGGTGAACATTTACACCAATCAACCACAGATCTGACTACCACTTAAGAGCCACTCATGCGACTTCATTTCATTGCCATCGGCGGTAGTATCATGCACAGCCTTGCCCTGGCCCTTCAAGCCGCCGGGTACGAAGTATCGGGGTCAGACGATGCTATCCATGAGCCCGCCAGGTCCCGGCTCTCAGCGGCTGGACTACTCCCACCGGCTGAGGGGTGGTTTCCGGAGCGCCTTTCAGCACGGATAGACGCGGTAATCCTGGGCATGCATGCAAAAGCCGATAATCCCGAACTGCTGGCAGCTCAGGAGAGAGGCCTGGCTATCTACTCATTTCCGGCCTTTCTGCACTACCTCATGGGTGATGCCCAGCAGGTAGTGGTAGCGGGCAGCCATGGCAAAACCACCATCACCAGCATGCTTATGACGGTGCTAAAGGATCAGGCTGTTCCTTTTGATCACTTAGTGGGCGCACAGGTGAAGGGATTCGATAATCCGGTACAATTCGGATCAGGGGGTGGCTTAGCTGTCCTGGAAGGGGACGAGTATCCAGCCTCGTGTTTGGATCCATCCCCGAAGTTTCTGCATTATCAGCCTGATATTTTACTGCTTTCCGGCATTGCATGGGACCATATAAACGCCTTCCCAACCTTTGAGGCCTACCTGCAGGCCTTTTACCAGTTGCTGGATGGATTGGCTGATCAGACGCCTGTGGTCTACGATCAGGACGATCCGTACCTGCCGGGAATGCTGGAAGCTTATCAACACAGGATCCGCTCCATCCCGTACCGAATGCCGGACTGGCGGGTAGCAGACGGAATACTGATCGCACAGGAGGCGGGTTATGAATACCCAATGCACTTTTCCGGCACGCACAACCTGCGCAACCTGGAAGGCGCTATCACTGTCGCTGCTTTGATGGGTATCAGCCGCTCAGCAAGCCTGACCGCACTGCAGAACTTTGAGGGAGCGGAAAAACGGCTTCAGGCCGTGTACGAAACGGAACAGGAGGCTATTTACCGGGATTTTGCGCATGCTCCATCCAAGGTACGGGCGACCCTGAACGGCCTGAAAGCCCACTTTCCTGACCGCAGGCTTTTGGCTATCCTTGAGCTGCATACCTACAGTAGCCTGACCCGGGCGTTCCTGCCGGCTTATCAGGGTACGATCGGGGCAGCCGATCAGGCAGCGGTTTTCATCAACCCTGAAGCGCTGACAGCTAAAGGGGCTGACCGCCCTGAGGCGGAAGAGATCCGGGAAGCTTTTGGCCATCCTTCCGAAATGCACGTGTTTTTTAACCAGGAGGAGCTTCTGGCGTATACGGAACAGCTTGACTGGACAGGAGCGAATGTGGTGCTGATGAGCTCCGGTACTTTTCAGGGCGCAGACTTAGCTAATCGCCTGATGAGGCAACCGGGGGTTTAGGATCTGCTTCAGGGATCGGGTAAGGCTGATGGCTCCACTGCCTGAAATTTTCCCGTTGCTGCTCAGTGGGCTCAGCCAATAATTCAAGCACCCCATCCTGAAAATAAGTATGGCCATCGGTAGCGAGGTGTAGGTGCTTAAGCTTGTTGTTGCGGAAAATGGTCAGCTCAATAGTATCCGTGTGGTAATAGGCAAAGAGGTTTGCCAGGTTATGTTCGATCTTCAGGCCATTGATGGCAATCAGCTCATCTTCTGCCGATAAGCCGGACCGCTCAGCAGGGGAATCCGGTGCCACCTGCGTGACTTTCGGCCGGCTGTGGCTTTCCTGCACTTTGATACCGAAATGCTTTTCCCAGTTCCTGCCGGACTGATTCTGCGTAAGCTTCATGCCCAGGTAATCCAGCGCCCTTGCGAGGGGTTCTTCCAGAGGGGTAACGCCCTGCACGTAGGCCGCAAAAAAGTGATCAAAGCTACAGCCGCTGAGCTGCTCAATAACCTGCTTGAAGTCTTGTTCCGTGTACCCGTAACCCTTCCGGGCAAAATCATGGTAAAGCCGGGCCATGACGTCATTCAGGCTTAGCTCGTTTTCGGTCAGGCGCATCAGCTCCACGTCCAGCAGGAAGCTGACCAGCGCCCCCTTGATGTAGATCGAGGTCTTGCGGGCTGGGGCCCCGGCCTCGTACCCGTCCAGCCAGGTATCAAAAGAAGATGCGGCCACTGAGCGGTTAAAGCGGCCATAGTTCTGAAGGTGCCGGGTCAGGAGTTTGTTAAACTGCTCCTGGTAGGATTCAAAAGAAAAGACCCCGCCCCGGAGTAGGATAAGGTCGCCAAAGTAGGTGGTAACCCCTTCGGCCACGTAACCTAACCGCGAATAATTGGCCTCCTGGTAACGGTAGGGCGTCATCTCGGCCGGGCGTATCTGCTTGATATTCCAGGTGTGGTACAGCTCATGAGCGCTAATACCCAGGAACATCCGGTACATATCCGGGTTCATCAGGTTGTAGCCCGGTCCGATGGCAATGACGGTACTCTCCTGATGTTCAACGCCATGAACCAGCGGGTAGGCCGGTAGCTGGTAAAAAAAGTGATAAGTCTGAACCGGCAGCTCCCCGAAAGGCTCAATGGCTTTCCGGATAAAACCCGTAAAGTCAGCCTTCAGCTGCTCATGGTCAGGGTTGGCCTCCCCTAAAAACCAAAAATGGAAGCGGTAGCCATCTACCTCTAATGTGGTGTCCTTCAGGGAGTCGGAGGCAATGAGCGGACTGTCCGCTAAATGGTGGAAATCATGAGCAGTAAAGGTGTTTTTACCCGTCCGCTCCAGCGCAGTGGCCACCTTGTAGTCGGAGGGCACCTTTAGCTGGATCCGGCATGGCTCGGCTATTCGGTTGCCCTCGTAAATAGCACAGTTGACCGGATTGATATACAGCTGATCCTCATCCAGATAGGTGTTTCCGGCATCCAGCTGGGCAGCGTAGTAGTTGTAATCGACAGTGAGGTAGCTAACCCCTTTGGTAGCCACTGCCCAGCAGTGGCTGCTGACTTTCTGATACGACAGCAGATTGCCGTCAGCGTCCTTTGGCTGGAATTGCTGAATGTATTTGGCAAAGTTGGCGATCTGGTAGCGGCCGGGCCGCCAGGCCGGAAGGTACAGGTAAGTGGTTTGCTGCTGCAGGGCCGGTACTTCAAAGCGGATATCAATGTATTGCCTGTTCGGGTATTGGTAGGAAACCGTGTAATGGAGCATAAAACTGAACTTTAACAAAAACCTTCAAAACCATACCCGGCAGAGAGCGCCTGATGCATTGAAAGCCAGTAAGCGTGGCCACCAGAAAACTTAAAAAGGCAGAACCGGCAACTAAGACTCGATCTGCATGATAGCCAGGAAAGCCTTCTGAGGCACTTCCACGCTGCCGATGCTCTTCATCTTCTTCTTACCTTTCTTCTGCTTTTCCAGTAGCTTACGCTTTCTGGTAACGTCCCCGCCATAGCATTTGGCCGTAACATCCTTCTTAAGGGGCTTAACGCTCTCCCGCGCGATCACTTTTGAACCAACCGAGGCCTGAATCGCAATCTCGAATTGCTGCCTTGGCAGGAGCTCTTTCAGCTTCTCGCAAATGCGCTTACCGAACTCATAAGCCTTGTCGTTATGGATAATGGCTGAAAGGGCGTCCACCGGCTCCTTATTCAGCAGGATATCGAGTTTAACCAGATGCGATTCCCGGTAGCCCTTGGGCTGGTAATCCAGCGATGCGTAGCCCCGGGAGTTGGATTTGAGCTTGTCGTAAAAGTCAAAAATGATCTCACCCAGCGGCATGTCGAATGTGAGCTCTACCCGGTTATTGGTCAGGTACACCTGATTCTGAAGCACGCCCCTCCGGTTCAGGCAGAGCTCCATAATGTTGCCCACAAAATCGTCAATCGTGATGATTGAGGCACTGATGTAGGGCTCTTCGATGTGGTGAATATCGGCCCGGTCCGGTAGCTCAGACGGGTTGTTGACGATGACAGGTTCCTCCAGGTTATCATTCTTAAAGACCCGGTAGGAGACATTCGGAACGGTAACAATGACTTCAATGCCGAATTCGCGGTTAAGCCGCTCCTGCACGATCTCCATGTGCAGCAGCCCCAGAAAACCACAGCGGAAGCCAAAACCAAGGGCTGCTGACGTTTCAGGCTCGAAAACCAGCGAGGCATCGTTCAGCTGAAGCTTCTCCATGCAGCCTCTCAATTCCTCGTATTGTTCCGTATCCGTAGGGAATATGCCCGCATACACCATAGGCTTGACCACCTCAAAGCCTTTCACTGGCTCAGGAGCGGGGGCATCAGCGTCTGTGATGGTATCCCCTACGTTTAGCTCCTGCGCGGACTTGATCCCCGAAATGATGTACCCGACCTGACCGGCGGATACCGTGCTGGTTGGCACCTTTTTCAGGCCCAGAACGCCGGTTTCTTCTGCAGAGTAGGTTTTATTTCCGTAATAGAGCTTCACACGCTGATCGTTCTGCAACTGGCCATTGAACACCCGGAAGTAGACAATAACCCCGCGATAGGGATTGTAGACTGAATCAAAGATCAGTGCCTGCAAGGGGCTCTCCGGATCGCCGGCCGGGGGCGGGATTGCTTCCACAATAGCGTTCATGATATCCTCAACGCCTTTCCCGGTCTTGGCACTGACCATCAGGATTTCCTCCTCACTACAGTCCGTCAGGTCCATGATCTGGTCCTTCACCTCATCGACCATGGCACTATCCAGGTCGATCTTATTGATCACCGGTACGATTTTCAGCTCGTACTCGAGGGCCAGGAAAAGGTTTGAGATGGTCTGCGCCTGAATACCCTGCGAGGCGTCCACTACCAGAAGTGCCCCTTCACAGGACTTAATGGCACGCGAGACCTCGTACGAAAAATCAACGTGCCCGGGCGTATCGATCAGGTTAAACGTGTATTCCTGCTGCTGCTTGTAGTTGTAGAACATCTGGATAGCGTGGGACTTAATGGTAATGCCCCGTTCGCGCTCCAGGTCCATATCGTCCAGTAACTGGTCCTGAAACTCCCGCTCATCCACGGTATTGGTCATCTGGAGCATCCGGTCAGCCAGGGTGCTCTTCCCGTGGTCAATATGAGCGATGATGCAGAAATTGCGGATTTGCTCTAGGGTGGTCATAGTACGTACGAAAATAAGGGATTTCGGGGATGCAGCCGTAAGCGTACCCACGGCTAAGCGACCCGGAAAGCCTGCCGTTGAGCCTGATTAAACAGTAAGTGGTAAATGGTTTAAACCTGATAATTTCTTTTAATTTGTGGATGAGAAGCTTAGAACGGTAGACCTGCATGGCTGCGCCAACAACCCAGCTAACCTTTAACGATACCGCGATAGCGTACCAGGCCAAGTCCAATAAAGACCTTGGGCGTGCCCGGCTCCTGTACGGTGTTCTTCAGAATCCGGTGATCAGCGGTCCCGGTCAGGCTTTACTGCGCTGGTCCGTAAAATGGGGGCTGCCGGTCAAACCGCTGATTAAGGCCACGTTGTACAAGCAGTTCATTGGCGGGGAAACCCGCGCGGAATGTGCTCAGCTGGCACGGGATTTAGCCGGGTACCGGATCCAGACGGTGCTGGACTATGCGGCAGAGGGAGAGGAGAGCGAAGAAGCCTTTCAAAACAACCTGGAAGAGTTCAAGCGGAACATCGACCTGGCTGCTCAGGAAACTAGCATTCCTATCAGTGTTTTCAAGCCCAGTGCAATTTCCCGCAACGAAGAGCTGATCACGCTGAGCCGAAAACCAGCCAGCCAGTGGAACGAGGCAGAGCAAGCAGCCTATGAGCAGATCGCAAGCCGTTTTGACGATATCTTCTCCCGCGCTTATGAGCAACAGGTGCCTGTTATGATCGATGCGGAGGAGAGCTGGACCCAGGCCATTGTTGATCAGCTGGCCCTTACCATGATGACCCGGTATAACAAAGCGTTCCCCTTGGTCATGAATACCTACCAGTTATACCGGAAAGATCGCCTGAGCGTTCTGAAAGCCCACCATGAAAAAGCGACAGAAGAAGGCGTATACTGGGGCGGCAAATTGGTGAGGGGCGCATACCTGGAGAAGGAGCGCCAGACAGCCCAGCAGGAAGGGCGCGAATCGCCGGTTCATGATACCAAGGAAGAGACAGACGCTGCCTTTGATGAGGCCGTGGCTTATGCGCTTCGCCATATCGAATCCGCTGGCATCATGGTAGCCACTCACAATGAAAACAGCGTTAAGCAGGCTGCCCGGTGGATGGATGAGGCTGGTATTGCGCGGGATCATCCGCATATCTGGTTCTCACAGCTTTACGGAATGGCTGATCATATCAGTTTTAACCTGGTGGAAGAGGGGTATCAGGTGGCTAAATATACGCCCTATGGTCCTGTAAAGGCTGTAGTTCCTTACCTGATAAGAAGGGCAGAGGAAAACAGTTCAGTGCAGGGGCAGGTGCAGGCAGAGCTGGATGCCATTGCTCACGAGCTGAAACGCCGGAAAAATGGTCACAGCTGAACCAACCTTGCTAATCAATGTTTGTATAAATTATTCAATTGCGAATTATAAATTGTTTGAGCTATGGATTGTCAAGCGCTGAAAACGTACTTCAAAGAGACCCGGGAGCAAAGTGAGTACCTCTGTCGACCCCTTAAATACGAAGACTACATACCCCAGCCCATATCGGCTGTCAGCCCGCCGAAATGGCACCTTGCCCATACCACCTGGTTTTTTGAGGTTTTTATCCTCAGGGAATTTGTTGCCGGCTACAAAGACTTTCACCCGGATTACAACTACGTTTTCAACTCTTACTACCAGAATATCGGAGATCAGTGGGATAAGCATCAGCGCGGCTTTGTATCCCGCCCCGGCGTAGATGACATTTATGAATATCGCCACGCCATTGACGAGCGCATGGAGCGCTTATTCCAGGATATCAATGCGGCTCAGTATCACGCCTTTCATGACCTGGTCGTGCTAGGCTGTAACCACGAGCAGCAACACCAGGAGTTACTCGCTACCGACATTAAGTACATCCTGGCCACAAACCCCTTTATCCCTTCCTACACCAGCAAAGACCTGCATGCAGTAGGCAACAGCCAGCAAACGCCATCTGACTGGGATTTTGTAGATGTGGAGGGTGGTCTGCACGAGATCGGCTACCAGGGCGATCAGTTCCATATGGATAACGAGCGCCCGGTGCATAAGGCTTACCTCTACGACTTCAAGATCCAGAACCGCTTGATCACTAACGGAGAGTTTCTGCAGTTTGTAGAGGATGGCGGGTATGACAATGTTAACCTCTGGCTGGATGACGGCTGGAGTGCGATCAAAGAAGGGGCGTTCAACAGTCCGCTGTATTGGCGCAAAATTGATGGCCAATGGTACGAAGTAACCCTGGCTGGCCTGCAGCCCCTTAAGCTGGACGCCCCGGTCACGCACCTCAACCTTTACGAAGCTGATGCTTTTGCCACCTGGGCTGGGAAGCGCCTGCCAACCGAGTACGAATGGGAAGTAGCCGCCCGCCACAAAGCCCCGGACACAAGCAGCGGTAATTTTGTGGAGCAGGAATACTTCCACCCGGCACCCCTGAACGGCCATAGCAGCCCGGATAACCACGTTAAGCAGATGTACGGGGATGTTTGGGAGTGGACCTACAGCAGTTACCTGCCGTATCCGGGCTATAAATCAGCATCCGGAGCACTGGGCGAGTACAACGGCAAATTCATGATCAACCAGATGGTCCTGAGGGGTGGCTCCTGCGCTACGCCTTCCAACCATTTCCGGCTGTCCTACCGCAACTTTTTCACCCCGGATACGCAGTTTCAGTTCTCAGGCCTCCGGCTGGCTGATGACCGGTAAGCGCTGAGTGCCGCTACCGGGATCCGATTTAATTGATACACCCCCTTAGCTAAAACCATGACCGAACAGAGCGTAAAGCGTTTTGACCAGGATTTTGCAGCAGATATTGCCAACGGCTTATCTACCAAACCTAAATACCTCCAGACCCGCTATATTTACGATGACGAGGGATCACGGCTGTTTGAGCAGATCATGCGATTGGACGAGTACTACCTGACCAACGCAGAGATCGATTTACTTCATAACCATAAATCTGACTACCGTAGCCTCCTGACTCCAGAACCGGTAGATGTCGTAGAATTGGGAGCCGGTAATGGTGAAAAGACCCGGATTATCCTGGAGCACTTCCTGGAGGAAGACAGCCAGTTTACGTTCCGCCCGCTCGATATCTCAAAGGGAGCCATAGACACCCTGCAGGCCGAGGTCGGGGATGCCTTACCATCGCTGGATTGCCGGGGAATGGTCGCTGACTATTTCGATGGGCTTCAGTGGCTGAACACCTACAATAGCAATAAGCGGCTTGTGCTATTCCTCGGCTCTAACATTGGCAACTTTGAGCCAAAACAGCGGGCTGATTTCCTTAACGCGCTCCGGGCCTCCCTGAACCCAGGGGATGTAGTGGCTATCGGCTTTGATTTCAAAAAAGACCCAGCTTTGATCAACAAGGCTTACAATGACCAGAGTGGCGTGACTGCTGCTTTCAACCGGAATATCCTGTATCGCATCAATGATGAGCTGGGTGGGGAATTCGAGCCTGAGAAGTTTCAGTTCTATGCCGCTTATAATCCTTTTCAGGGCTGTGTTCAGAGTACGCTAATGGCTATGGAAAACCATGATGTGTACATCGATGCCCTGGGTCAGGCGTTTCACTTTGAGGCATGGGAGCCGATCCATACCGAGAGTTCCTACAAATACACCCAATCGGATATTCAGGCCCTGGCTGCTCATCATGATTTCCGCCACGAATACTTGTGGACGGATTCCAACCAGTTGTATGGCAACGCGATCTGGTCGGTACAATCCTGAACAGGGTGTGATGCACATAAAACGCTTCAGGAGCTTGGGTTTCCTTCCACTATTAGGTTTAGGTATATCACTAGCCCTGCTAAAGGGATGCTCCGCTGAAAAAGAAGTGCCGGAAAGCCGGTTTACCGGTGTCTCCATCCCTTTTTACCGGACTACAACGCTTACGCTACCTACAAAAGCGAAACAGCAGCCCGATGCAGGCCAGCAACAGAAAGTCCTCTACCAATCCCATCTCCGGATATTGCGCAAGCTTCTAAAAGGGGAGCTGACCGGATATGAGCGGAAAAACCTGAGCAGTGCTTATTCAGCGTCAAAGCTTCAGCGCCGGGCTAAGGTAGAAGGTTATCAGGCTTCTGATGAAACATTTGATAACGAGGCGTTCCGCAGGAATTTTATCCGGAATATCGACCAGAGGCGTTTCCATGCCTACCGTGTTACCCTTGAGTGGGACTGGGATCCGGACCAACAGCAGGGCAAGGTTCGGATTCACAGCCTCACGCCCTATTACCGCCCATCAGTAGGAGGGGAGTCACTTGGCGCACAACCGCTGGCCAGTGTTAGTTACAAGGCAGTTCAGGAGCAGTTAAAGCCTTCTTTATCCGCTTCCCTGGAGCAGGTTCTGCGTGAATCGCTGTTCAGCCGTATTCAGACCTCCAGGGCAAAAAGCGGCAACCTTGCCTATCAGGCGGAACGAAAGGACTCACCAGCATATGTAGCCAAGCGTTCGTTGCCACTAAGGAGCGACAGCGGCATTGCCGGTGGCCTGAGCCGGCAGTTCGAGCATATTCACCGGTCCCTGCTCAGCGGGGCCCGGGCAGGAGAATTGCCTGTCTTCCGGACCGATAGTTTAGAGCAGGCATTTGCCAGCGCTGAAGCGGTCAGGCGCCAGGGGGCCAGCCGGGAAGTGGTGGAGATTGTAAAGGAGTCAGAGGATGGGCGGTATTACGCAGATACAACCATCTACAATGCCGTCAGACCCTCCAGGGTTAAGCAGTACTGGGTGCTGGAGGAGTGGAACCAAGTCGGTCCGGGAACGTATCAGCTTATGCCAATGGCGTTCGCACCAGTGTACCAGCCAGTCCGCGGCGGGGTAACACTACCGGGAACAAGCCTCTTCTGGTTCCGGAATGATGAACTATCAAGGGTTTTAAGTGGCAAAGCCCTCAGCTGGTTACGCGCTTATGGGTTCCTCAGTGTTCAGCGGCAGCTTTCAGGCACAGCCTTTCAGCTCCATAGGCAACAGCCCTAAAAGTGCCGGCGGATGGCCGCCAGCTCGTGCGTGTACATACTCAGCGCTTCGTTGAAAGTACCGTGTTCATCAATGGTATCTTTCCGGACTTTCTCTGAAGCGTGGATCACTGTGCTGATACCGGTCAGAATACCCGAGTGGCTGATCTTACCTTCTGAATTCCTGAAAAAGACCAGATCGCCCTCATGCGCTTTTGACAGGGATGAAACCGGCTCGCCCTGGTCTACCTGGTAGTTGGCATCCCTGGCTATGGCAATACCGCTGTACCGCATTACCAGCTGGGTTAGTCCTGAACAGTCGATCCCAAAACTGCTGCGGCCACCCCATAAGTAAGGGGTACCAAGTAGCTGTTCCGCAATAGCAGTGCTAGCAGCCCGCTCTGGCGCAGCCTCAAGCGCTGATCCCTTTAGCTGGTAAAAGGCCGTCTTCAGAAAGCAATATTTTCCATCAAAAAATGGCAAGGGCGTACCCAGCCCTAAGTAGATAAAGGTATTTTCATTGAAAACGCCCTGAAACGGCTGCCCGGTTAAAAATTGATTGGTCTGCTGCTCTGGCAATGGGGAATCGGAACCAAACTGCTCTACTTCCCGGCTGAATAACCACCCTTCATAGGAATCATAGGTCATCCTTACATACAGCCAGTTTCCCCTTGCTTCCAGGATCTGAAAGGTTTCGCCAAAGAGGAGGCTGGAAACCATTGCGGAAGAATCGTAGGGCTGCGCCCGCAGCGGCATGAACGGATTGGTACAGATACCGAACCCCATAAGATCGATAGGTTCTTTGAAGGAAATAAAAAAACCGGCCCTGCAAAGGACCGGTTTCATAGGCAATTCATCAGGGAAGTAAAACTGGGTGAAGTCTTCTACTCGAGGTGAAGTTCTTCTTTCTTGGCCATCAGTTCTTCTTCTGTTTCAGGATTATCCGGGTCATCTACACAGCAATCGACCGGGCAGACGGCTGCGCACTGCGGCTCTTCATGAAAGCCTACACATTCCGTGCATTTGTCCGGAACAATGTAGTAGATCTCATCTGATAGGGGCTCAAAACGCTTGCTGGCGTCAATTTTCTCATCTTTGTAGGTAATGGTGCCCTGTAGGTTAGTGCCATCCTCAAAAGACCATTCAGTACCTGGCTCGTAGATAGCATTGTTAGGGCATTCAGGTTCACAGGCGCCACAGTTTATGCATTCCTCCGTAATCATTATAGCCATAACGCGGTATTTTTTTGTGGTTTGTTTGCTAACTTAAACGAAGATAAAAAAACGTTGTTGTTTGCCATTTAAATTGCACGTACTATGCCAAATTCCACTGTAGCGGCCCTTGAGGCATGGGGGTCTCATATTTTGAACAACCTTGCTACTGGTCGCTATCAAGCTAAAATCAAGGAAGCCAACCTGTATAACAGATGGTTTACCCCGGCAAACGTTGAAAAGGCGCTGCAAGCCATTGCAGAGCAGTTTCTGGATGGAGCAAAACTCCGGGCCTGGTCAGATGCTTACCATATCCAGCCGAAGCAGCCCAGGCAAGTGGGGATTGTAATGGCGGGAAATATCCCGCTTGTAGGCTTTCATGATCTTCTGGCTGTTCTGGTCAGTGGCCACCATGCTATGGTTAAGCTCTCTGAAAAAGACGATAAGCTACTACCCTTCCTGCTGAAGGAACTGAGTCATATCAGCCCTGAGCTTGCCGGAAGGGTTACCATTACCCCAAAGCTCAAAGGGTTTGACGCAGTTATTGCCACCGGTAGTAACAACACAAGCCGTTACTTTCATTATTACTTTGGCGAAGTATCGCACATCATTCGCAAGAATCGCAATGCTGTGGGTGTCCTGACCGGTAATGAAAGCCGGGAAGAGCTTCATGATCTGGCCGTTGATATTTTTCGCTATTTCGGACTGGGATGCCGGAACGTATCCAAGCTTTATGTACCAGCAGGCTACGACTTCATGCCCCTGATGGAAGTAATTGAGGATTACCGGGATATCATTAACCACAAGCCGTACGAGAACAACTACCTGTATAACAAAAGCTTCATGGTCATGAACAATGAGGCCTTCATGGATACAGGCTTCTTTATGGTCAGAGAAGCTGAGAGCTTAGCATCCCCGATCGGGATGCTGCACTACAGTTACTACCATTCTTCACAGGCACTGACCAGGGAGCTGGACCAGAACTGGGAAGCCATTCAATGCGTAGTGGGGGCACCGCAAGCTCACGAGCGGGTAGAAGTGCTGCCGGGAGCTGCCCAGCAGCCTTCCCTGTGGGATTACCCGGACCGCGTTGATACCATGGCGTTTCTTCAAACCCTCGAGCAGAAGAGCGTGAAAGCCTCCTGAACCTCTGCAGGCAGCCCTGAAAAGGCGACTCTCACGAATCAAAGCCCACCTTAAAATTTCCTATATTTGATAACTCAGATGTAAAGCCCTCCCGACTTGAAACCAATTCAAACGGCACTTATCAGTGCTTATTACAAGGAGCCCCTAAAGCCGCTTCTGCAAACCCTGTATGAGCAGGGAATTCAGTTTATTTCTACAGGTGGTACGCACCGCTTTATCAAGGAACAAGGCTACGAGGCCCGCTTAGTGGAAGATCTAACCGACTACCCGGCTATTCTGGGTGGGCGCGTTAAGACCCTGCACCCCCAGGTGTTCGGAGGAATACTGGGAAGGCGCGACCAGGATCAGGCCACCATTAACGAGTACAATCTGCCCCTGATCGATCTGGTTATTGTAGACTGCTACCCCTTTGAAGAAGCAGTGAGCCAGGGGCAGGATCCTGATACTATGGTTGAAACCATAGATATTGGCGGCATTGCCCTGATCCGTGCGGCTGCCAAGAATTACCAGGAGGTCACCGTTATACCGTCATCAACCCATTATGCGCAGTTGTACCAGGTGCTGGCTAAGCAGGAAGGTTATACCACGCTGGAGCAACGGCAATACTGGGCCTCACAGGCCTTTGCCTTTACCGCGCGCTACGATACGCTGATCCAGCAGCAGCTTAGCCCGGATTCAGCGGCACCGGCTAATCTTGGTGCAAGCCAGCCCCTTCGCTATGGTGAGAATCCGCACCAGAAGGCCAGTTTTCACGGGAACTTTGAAACGTATTTTGATCAGCTTAACGGTAAGCAACTATCCTACAACAACCTCGTGGATGTAGATGCGGCTGTACGGTTAGCTGAAGACCTGCCGCCCCATTCCTTTACTGTGATCAAGCATACCAACCCCTGTGGCGCTGCAAGCCGTGCCAGCCTGAAGGAAGCATGGGATGCTGCTTATGCAGCTGATCCGGTATCCGCATTTGGCGGGATCCTGGCCACTAATACCACCGTGGACAAAGCCACAGCGGAGGCGATTGGGGATCTGTTCTTTGAGGTCATGATCGCACCGGGCTTTGAGGAGGAGGCGCTGAACCTTCTCAAACAGAAGCAGAACCGCATTCTGCTCAAACAGAAGAAACCCCTGCAAGCGGCTAAAGAGGTCCGCTCCGTGCTGGATGGTGTGCTGCAGCAGGACCGCGATACCAGAATAGAAACGCACGCCAGCATGAAGGTGGTCACCGACCAAAAGCCCATGGATGGTACAAGCCGGCAGGAGCTCACCTTTGCCAATGCCGTGGTAAAGCATGCAAAGTCCAATGCGATTGCTCTGACCTACAATCACCAACTGGTAGGGATTGGCGTAGGGCAGACGTCCCGGGTGGATGCGCTTCATCAGGCTATCGCCAAGGCCCGCTACTTCCAGCTTCCCTTATCAGGCGCTACAATGGCCTCAGATGCCTTCTTCCCGTTCGCTGACTCGGTTCAGATCGCTCAGGAAGCGGGTATCCGGCAGGTTATCCAGCCAGGGGGGTCTAAGCGCGACCAGGAGTCCATCGACTATTGCAACCAGCAGGAAATGGCCATGGTATTCACCGGTGTCCGCCATTTTAAACACTAACCTATGGGCGTATTTGATTTTTTTGTGCAGGAGCTGGCCATCGACCTTGGCACAGCCAACACCCTCGTGATCCAGAACGATCAGGTAGTGGTGGAGCAGCCCTCCATTATTGCCGTCAATCGTATGACAGGGGAGCTGGTAGCTGTTGGGCACGAGGCCATGATGATGCATGGCAAAACCCACGAAGACATTAAAACGATCCGCCCGCTGCAGGACGGGGTGATAGCGGATTTTAACGCAGCTGAGCAGATGCTGCGCAGCATGATCAGCCTTGTAAACGATGGCAAGCAGTACTTTACGCCACACCTCAGGATGGTTATTTGCATCCCTTCGGGCATTACGGAAGTAGAAAAACGGGCGGTTAAGGATTCAGCAGAACGAGCCGGCAGTAAGGAGGTTAAGCTGATCCACGAGCCCATGGCAGCTGCTATTGGGATCGGGATCGATGTGGAAGCCCCGAATGGCAATATGATCATCGATATTGGTGGCGGCACCACAGAAGTGGCTGTGATCGCGCTGGGCGGAATTGTCTGCGACCAGTCAATACGGGTAGCAGGTGATGAGTTTACAGCTGATATTGAGGAGTACATGAGGCGGGAGCACAACATCCTGATCGGGGAGCGCTCAGCTGAGAAAATTAAAATCGCAGTAGGCTCAGCCCTGCCGGAACTGGAGAATCCGCCTGATGACTACCGGGTCAGCGGAAGAGATGTAATGTCCGGCATTCCCAAGGAGATCACGATCAATTACTCAGAAATAGCACATGCCCTGGATGAATCCATCAGCAAAGTGGAGGAGGCCATCCACCGGGTGCTGGAGCAGACACCGCCTGAGCTCTCTTCTGATATCTACAACACCGGCCTTTACCTGAACGGAGGGGGTGCGCTGATCCGTGGGCTTGATAAGCGGATCTCCGAACGGACTCAGCTCCCGGTGTATATCGCAGAGGATCCGCTCCGCTCAGTAGCAAGGGGAACCGGCATTGCCCTGAAAAACATGAACCGCTTTAAATTCCTGATCAGCTAAGTACGCGGCAATGATCCCCTGACCATTGGCGCAGATGCACAGCTCCGGCACAAACCGGGCTTAACTGAAGGCTAAGCAGCCATGCGGAATCTGCTGCTATTTCTGATACGCTATCAGAATTTCTTCCTTTTTCTACTGCTACAGCTAATCTGCCTGGTTCTGCTTGTCCGTTATCAGCACTACCATCAGGCCAAAGTCCTGACCTTCACTCAGGAAATAGCTGGCGATTACTATTACACAACCGCCAGTATCAGCGATTATTTTCAGCTTCAGGCGGTGAATGACAGCCTGCAGGAGGAGAATGCCGAACTGCGCAACCGGCTAATCCGGAATGAAGGCCTTTACGAAACGCCTGCGTTAAAGCGCGCCAGGGGCGATACAAGCGCAGAGGTAAGACTCCCCGACATTAGCCGCGACACGATCCGGACTGACACCAGTGCTATTCAGCAGACCCTTCAGTTTGAGTATCTGGAGGCCCACGTGATCAATAATTCTATCAATAAACGGAACAATTACCTGACGCTGGACCGCGGAACGGAGAGCGGTATGAAAGCACCCATGGGTATTATCAGCAGCAAGGGAGTAGCCGGTATTGTAACGAATGTTTCCCAGCACTACGCGGTAGGAATTTCAGTACTGCATAACGACTTTAGCCTGAGCTGTGAGATCGAGCCTATTCAGCAGATTGGGGCCCTCTCGTGGGACGGACAGGATCCTCGTATTGTCCAGCTCGATGACCTGCCTACCCACCTGAATGTTGAGGTAGGGCAAAAGGTCGTAACCAGTCCTTACTCACAGCTCTTTCCTCCGGGTGTACCAGTTGGGCGCATCATAGACTACCGCCAGGGGGCCGGGGCTAATTTTTATGAAATTGATGTGAGGCTTAACACTCGGCTCCGGAGCCTTCAGTACGTCTATGCTATCAAAAACCGCCTGCTGGAAGAGCAGCTGAACCTGGAAAAAGCCGCGAAGGAATGATCCAACAGCTGCTCCGGTATGGGATCATCGGCTTACTTCTGTTCCTGCTTCAGTTAGCAGTGGTGAACAACATGGTCCTGTTCAAGCTCCTGCACCCCTATCTGTACCCAATGCTGCTTATCATTCTACCTTTCGGCATGCCGCAGTGGAGCCTCCTGCTAACTTGTTTCGGGGTGGGGCTTACGGTGGATCTTTTTACTTTCACGCCGGGAATGCATGCTTCGGCCTGCGTTACTGCCGGATTTGTCAGACCTTATCTGCTTAATACCTTCACGCCTATACAGGGTACCGGAGACGCTGCAGGGCCGCACCTTCACGTTATAGGGTGGGGGAATTTTCTGCTCTACAGCCTGTTTTTTTTGCTGATTCATCAGCTAACACTGCACTTTATTGAGGTCTTTAGCTTTTCCGGATTCTGGCGAACCCTGTTACGAGTGGTGATCAACACAGCAGCCTCATGGCTTCTGGTTATGGTAGTAGAGCTGTTAGCTTTTTACCGAAACACGGCAGATTAGCATGCAATCATACGCTTCCCGGAAATACTTGTTCGTAGGAGCAGTAGTAGCCATGGCTCTGGTACTAATAGCCAGGCTGTTTTACCTCCAGGTAGCCGAGAAGGCCTATCAGCAGTCTGCTGAAGAAAACTACCTTCAGAAAAAAATCACCTATCCGACCCGCGGTATTATATACGATAGGAATAATCATATCCTCGTAGCAAATAAGACCGTTTACGACATTATGGTAACACCGGCTAAGGTGGAAAACATAGATACAGCTTTATTCTGCGATATCCTGGGTATTTCAGCAGCGAGCTACAAAAAGCGGCTGCAGGAAGCCAGGCGGTACTCCTACTACAAGCCGTCCGTATTTCTTAAAAGACTTTCCAAAAAGCGTTATGCGCGGCTTCAGGAGCGTAAGTTTGCATTCAGTGGGTACTATGCCAGGCCCCGCACCACGCGGACCTATCCGCATAAAGTAGCGCCGCACACCCTGGGGTATCTCGGGGAGATCACCCAGGAGCAGCTGTCTCAGAATGAAGACTTTTACCGCCTGGGCGATTACATCGGTATCAGTGGCCTCGAGAAGCAGTACGAAACACTGCTTCGTGGGAGCAAGGGATCGCGGTATGTAATGGTTGATGCCCTGAATCGCCAGCAAGGCAGCTATCTGGATGGTGAGATGGACGTGCCGGCTACCCCGGGCCGGGATATTGTAACCTCGATCGACCTGGACTTACAGCGCTACGGTGAACGGTTGATGAAGGGCAAGATCGGTAGCGTTGTAGCTATCGAACCAGGAAGTGGAGAAGTTCTGGCCATGGTTAGCAGTCCATCCTACGATCCGAATAAGCTGGTAGGCCGTGATCGGGCTGAGAATTTCCGGGAACTGGCGCAGAGCCCCTACAAGCCCCTGTTTAACCGAACCATCACCGCCACGTACCCGCCCGGCTCTACTTTTAAGCCCCTGATGGCAGTCCTGGGACTCCAGGACTCTGTTATTCAGTCATCTACCAGGATTGGGTGTAACAATGGAACCTACATCAGCGGCCTGCGGGTGGGCTGCCATAGCCACGAAGCCCCGGCTAACCTGTACAACTCCATTGTGCACTCCTGCAATAGCTACTATGTCAACACGTTTAAACGCTTTATTGAGCAGGATCGCTTTCAGTCAGCCAAGGCCGGATATAACCAGTGGTACCAGTATGTGCGGGATTTTGGCCTTGGCCGGCCGCTTGGTATTGATCTGCCCAGCGAACAATCCGGAAGTCTGCCGCAGGGGAAGTACTATGACAAGGTGTATGGCGAGGGAAGCTGGGGGGCTTCTACTATCATTTCGCTCGGGATTGGTCAGGGCGAAATCACCACGACAACCCTACAGCTGGCCAACTATGCAGCAACGATCGCCAATCGCGGTTACTATGTAACACCCCATATCGTGGAGAGTGTCAGACAAAAGGATACGCTGATACACCAATCCTTTGCCCGGTACGATCTTCCTTTTGACAGCTCCAGTATACAGCCAGTGGTAGAAGGGATGCGTGGCGTGGTAAAGGAAGGAACTGCCCAGTACTACGGCCAGGTTCCAAACGTAAAGGTCTGCGGCAAAACCGGAACAGCGGAAAACCCACACGGTGAGGATCACTCGCTGTTTATTGCATTTGCCCCCAAAGATGATCCGGAGATTGCGGTTGCAGCCGTGGTCGAAAACTCCGGTTATGGAAGTGTATGGGCTGCCCCCACGAATACCCTGATGATAGAGCAGTACCTGACTGATACCATCAAACGACCGAGGATTGAGCAACGCATTCTGGATGCTAATTTCATGCGGAAAGCTGATACAGCCCAGGTTCAGGCGGGATCTGAAAGCGAGGGTGAAGCCGATGCCCCCGCTGCCCTTCCAGCTGATAGCCTGGAGGCAGAGGAACCGACTGATGTTACAGACGACCAAGCAGGTGAGCAATGATGGAAGAAACTGACGATCAGAGCCTATTCAAAAACCTGGACTGGGGTATCATCGTATCCTACCTTGCGCTGGTCATTTTTGGATGGTTCAGCATTTATTCAGCGGTGTACGACCCGGAAAGCCCGGAAATCCTGGATCTGAGCCGTAATTACGGGAAGCAGCTATTGTGGATCGGGGTCTCTCTAACGGTAGGGACCGGGATCATTATCCTGGATTCAGGCTTCTTCAGTTCGTTTAGCTACGCGCTGTATGGCATTGGAATTCTTCTGTTAGTAACAACCCTGTTTTTCGGGATTGAGGTGGCCGGCGCTAAATCGTGGCTATCTGTGGGCGGGTTTGCGCTTCAGAGCTCTGAGATCGCTAAGTTCACCACAGCCCTGGCTCTGGTCAAATACCTTAACCGGTACGAAGTACAGCTAACCAATCCGGTACATGTAGCAGTCGCAATGAGTATTTTCCTGCTACCGATGGGGCTGGTTTTGCTTCAGAATGACCTGGGAACAGCCATCATTTACGCCAGCTTTATACTGGTTCTGTTCCGCCAGGGCCTTCCCGGTCCCTTTATTTACGGGCCCATTTCAGTCGGGATACTGTTCCTGAGTGTCCTGCTATTCTCCAGGATCCTGGTAATTATCGCCATCGCAGTCCTTGGCATTCTGCTGTACTGGCTAATGCGCCGGACCACCCGGGCGCTGCTGGTATCCCTGGCCAGTGTCGGGGTGGCCATTGCGCTGGTCTTTGCGGTTGACTACACCTTTAATAAGGTCCTTCAGCCCCATCAGCAGGAACGCATCAATGTCCTCCTGGGGAAAGAGATCGATAGCCGGGGAGCCGGCTATAATTCCCAGCAATCACTGATTGCAATCGGGGCTGGTGGTCTAACAGGCAAGGGGTTCCTGGAAGGAACCCAAACCAAGTACAACTTTGTGCCGGAGCAAAGCACAGACTTCATTTTCTGCACGATTGGCGAGGAGTACGGCTTTATTGGCAGCTCAGCTCTTGTCCTCTTGTTTTCATTTTTACTGATCAGGCTTATCCTTTCAGCCGAAAAACAAAAGGCTTGGTTCCCCAGAATGTATGGGTATTGCGTATTTTCAATAATATTTGTGCATTTTATCATAAATATTGGAATGACCATCGGATTGCTGCCTATTATTGGCATTCCCTTACCGTTCGTCAGCTATGGAGGGTCAGCCTTGTTGGGATTTACCCTGTTGGTTGCGATATACCTTAAATTAGATGTTAGTCAACGGCGGTTTTACAACTAAACAGCAGGAATGGAGCGGCGCAACTTATTTTTAAGGCACATTGCTCAGACCAGTGATGAGCCCCTGATGCTGGATGTCAAGGAGGCATCCGGTCATTACATTTACGATACACAGGACTACGCTTACTTCGATCTGATATCCGGCATTGCCGTAAGCCAGCTCGGGCATAAGCACCCGGCAGTTACGGAGGCCCTGAAAACGCAGGTAGATCATCACTGGCATGTGATGGTGTACGGGGAATTCATTCAGGAGCCTCAGGTACAGTTTGCCCGGCAGCTTGTGAGCCACCTACCTGACCCCCTGGAAAGTATCTACTTTGTGAACTCCGGCAGCGAGGCCGTAGAAGGCGGCCTGAAACTGGCTAAGCGCTATACCGGCCGGGGAAAGGTTGTAGCGTTTGGCAGTGCCTATCATGGAAGTACCCACGGAGCCCTGAGTGTATCGGGAGGCGAAAGCCTCAAGCGAAACTTCAGGCCACTTGTGCCGGGCGTTCAATTCCGTGACTTCAATGACCCGGAAGCTGTGGAGTCTATTACAGCCGAAACAGCAGCCGTAATTGTTGAAACAGTACAGGGAGAAGCTGGTGCCAGAGCTGCTCAGCCCGCCTTCCTGAGGGCGCTCCGGGAACGCTGTAATGAAACCGGGGCTCTCCTGATCCTGGATGAAATCCAGGCCGGAATGGGGCGAACCGGGGAGCTCTTTGCCTTTCAGCATTACGGGATCCAGCCGGATATCCTCCTGCTTGGAAAAGCACTGGGTGGCGGGCTTCCCGTAGGTGCTTTTATCAGCTCCCGGGAAGTTATGAGCGTTTTAACACACGATCCGGTGCTGGGGCATATTTCAACGTTCGGCGGGCATCCGCTGCCATGCGTGGCTGGTCAGGCTACGCTCAATGTCCTGCTGGAAGAGGGCTTGATCGATGCTGTTGAGGCCAAAGCGGAACGATTCCGGCAAAACCTGGAAGGCCGGCCCGGCGTGCGTCAGCTTCATGGAAAAGGCTTGATGATGGCCCTGGAGATCGGAGATTTTGAGCGGGTTCTGGCTACTATCCAGAACCTGTTTCATCAGCACCAGGTGATCTCGGACTGGTTTGTATTTAACAACACGGCAATCCGCATAGCCCCACCGCTCACCATTACTTATGCAGAGATAGACCAGGTATGCCAGCAAATCCTTGCCAGCATACCCGTGCAGCAATCATCTGCTGTTTTTACTTCTTAGGATGGCCATTCACCTGACCATTGGTGGGCTGAGGCGTTTTAGCCACCCCATTGGTGTTCTGGCGGCCCTTGCTTCGGGAGGGGCGTTTCTTTCGTGAGCCGTATCGCTCCTCCATTAGCTGCTTGAGAAGGGTAGAGAGGTTACGCTTGAGGTTTCGCCGATCGCTAATGAAATCCACAAAGCCGCTTTCCTCCAGAAATTCGGAGCTCTGGAAGCCTTCCGGTAGCTCCTTACCGGTGGTTTGCTTTATAACGCGCGGACCTGCAAAGCCGATGAGGGCATTGGGCTCAGCAATGTTGATATCGCCAAGCATGGCAAAAGAAGCCGTTACGCCACCAGTGGTGGGATCTGTAAGCACTGAGAAAAACGGCAGCCCCGCTTCCTCCAGCTTTGCCAGTTTAGAAGAGGTCTTAGCCATCTGCATGAGGGAGTAGGTAGACTCCATCATACGCGCTCCACCTGATTTGGAAACGATCACAAGAGGCAGGCGCTCCTGAATACAGGTATCAACGGCACGGGCAATTTTCTCCCCTACGACTGAGCCCATTGAGCCCCCGATATAGGAAAAATCCATGGCTGCTAAGATCACCTCGACTTTATGCATCTTACCCCTGGCAACCCGGATGGCCTCATCCAGCTTGGTCTTCTGTGTGGTTTCCTGCAATCGTTCGTGGTAGGGCTTCCGGTCGGTAAACTGAAGGGGGTCACTCGGCTTCAGGTTCGTGAATAGCTCCTTGTACTTCTTATTATCAAATAGGATACGGAAGTATTCCTTAGAGCCTATCCGGAAATGGTGCGCATGCTCACATGGACAAACAAAATTGTTCTCTTCCAGATCCTTGATCGTGATAGCGCCTTTGCAAACCGGGCATTTGTCCCAAACGCCCTCTGGAAGGCCGACTTTTTCATCCGTACGGGTAAGGATACCCTCTTTTTCTCTCTTTAGCCAAGCCATATTTACAGCCTTTAGGGGTTGTATAATCCGGGAGGTTAATAGCTCCTTAAGAAGCCAGGTTCCGAAACTTTTCGTGATTGCTAATGCCCTGCGGAAACGCTACTTGCCAGAATCCGGTTCAGGTAAAACCTGACAGTGCGAAGATAGTTTTAAGGATCCGGTTGCGGAGACAGAAAGGCCCCTCCTGAGAACCTTAGCCGGATTTTAGAAGGGGCCTTTTTCAGAAGCCTTATCCTGAGATTTAAGCCAGTGAAATCTGATCTGATAAATAGACATCCTGAATGCAGTTGAGGAACTTAATGCCCTCATCCATGGACTTCTGGAAGGATTTACGGCCGGTTATCAGGCCGGTGCCGCCCGCCCGCTTATTCACGATGGCTGTAAACAGGGCATCCTGCAGATCAGATTCGGTCGTGCCCTTGGATGCACCGCCTGAATTGATCAGTCCTACACGGCCTAAGTAGTTGTTGATCACCTGATAGCGGGCCAGATCAATGGGATGATCCGAGGTTAGCTGATCGTACATGTGCTTGTTGGTCTTACCAAAGCCAACAGCCTGATAGCCCCCATTATTGGTCGGGAGTTTCTGCTTGATGATATCTGCCTGAATGGTAACCCCAATATGGTTAGCCTGACCGGTCAGATCTGCTGCTGTGTGGTAATCCGTACCGTCCTGCTTAAAGTCATTGTTGCGCAGGTAGCACCACAGCACAGTGGCCATTCCCAGCTCGTGGGCCCGCTCAAAGGCCTGGCTGACCTCCTGTATCTGCCGGTTGGACTCTTCGGAACCAAAGTAAATAGTGGCCCCGATAGCAGCCGCTCCCAGATTGAAAGCCTCGTCTACCGTACCAAAAAGAATCTGGTCGTAGGTTTCTGGGTAAGTCAGCAGCTCGTTGTGGTTGATCTTGCAGATGAAGGGAATCTTATGGGCATACTTGCGGGAAACCGCGGCCAGGTTGCCGTAAGTCGTAGCTACAGCATTGCACCCGCCTTCCATAGCGAGTTTGATAATATTCTCCGGATCAAAGTACTGAGGATTAGGCGCAAATGAAGCGCCGGCTGAGTGTTCCACCCCCTGATCCACAGGCAGGATAGACAAATAACCAGTGTTACCAAGACGCCCGTGCCCGTGGATCGCCTGAAGGTTACTCAGCACCCGGTTGTTCCGGTTTGAATGATACCAGACCTTATCAACAAAATCAGAAGAAGGAGCGTGCAGGTGCGCTTTGGAAAGGGTCTGGCACTGGTGATGAAGCAGGTATTCTGCTTTATCACCAAGGGTATCCACAATTTCCTGGTAGTTCATATGGCTTTCGTTTTTTGGCAGGATAAGCTGTTAGTAGCAAAAATAACTAAACTACCAGCAACAGGGAAAGCTTACAGCACCCTCAAACGCAGCTAAAAGATGGGAGACAGGCCTTTGTCATAAAACTTGTTACAGCCAAAATCGGGGTTGCGGTTAGCGCCCTCCGGGTCATCCTTTTTGAAGAACAGCATCAGGCTGATCTCGTGGCTGCCGCGGTTTGTCTGCTGCATACCAGTTACGCTGAAGTCATAGCTATAGCCGATCATGATCTCGCCCAGGCTCTTACTCCTCGTCCGGATGCCAGCGGTAACGATGGTCTGCGCGGTATTATCCGGATTGAAATACTGCTTACTGTTACGCAAAGAAGCCCCGAAAAACAATGGATCCTCGAAAGCAATGGCACTCAGGTCCAGTTGCGTAAAATTATCCTGACTTTCAAAGCGTACATTCGGGTATATGGATAGTTTTTTACGGGCCTGGATCCCTTCAAAAGGAAGTAAGATGCCATAATGCGCTACCCACCGACTGGGGTACCGGGCCTCAGCTCCGGTAAAACTGGTAGAGGGCTGATTGATATGGTAAACGGCCAGGCCTGCCTGGTTCAGGGCCTGTCCCTCATTAAACGGAAACTCAAACTTGGTAATCACCCCGGCACTGACATCAAAGGCCGTAGCAGAAGGATCGGTAGGCTTAGCGGCCTGAGAAGCCTGAACATTGCCCAGAACAGGATCCAGCTGATCACTGAACACCAGCTCATTCCAGTTGATGCGCTGATTGATGGCTCCGACCTGCATACCGGCCTGGATATCCATCGTACGGGGAATGACCCAGCGTCTTGAGAATAACCCCATGATGCGGGTGTTGGTAAGCCCGCCTTCGCCTTCTACGGTCCGGTTAACGATCGCACCAACCCCGTCCATCAGCTGATCGGGCTGGTAGCCTACTCCGATCCCGGTGGTGCTAAACTGGCCTGGAATGTAGGGCCACTGGATGCGGTGCCCCATGGAGATCCGCATGCCCTCGGCAGATCCGACAAAAGCCGGGTTTAGGAATATGGGATTGGTGTAGTACTGGGAAAATGTACCATCCTGAGCTTTGGTCACAGCTCCACCAAAAGCCCCGGAGAGGAACAAAAGCATTAGCCCGATCTTACCGGTATGCGCTATAAAATTGCTCATAAGCCTTAGCGAATTAAGGTTACAGTCCCAATGGTCTTGTAATCCCCGGTCTCAGTTTCCTGGCCCTGCCATTGGGTACCATCTTTAAACTGAGCTTTAACCTTCCAGACATAGGAGCCCTGCGGGCACAGCTCGCCATTCTGATAGGTGCCGTCCCAGGCTTCGGCTGGTGCCCCATCCTGAAGCTCACTGGATTCCCATACCAACTCGCCCCACTTGGTGTAGATGCCAATGTGATAAGACTCCAGTCCGACTCCTTTCGGCTTAAAGGTTCGGACTCCAGGCTTACTGCTATTGGGCTTAATGGCGTTAGGAACCTGCAGCCCGCTGAAAAAGTCAGGCTGCAGGGTTTGGGTGGCTGTGTCCTTACAGCCCTTATCCGTTGTAGCAACGAGTTCTGGCTTGTAGGTGCCATTGCCGGGGTAGCGGTGCACAGGATCCGGCTTCATACTACCCGTGCCATCCCCGAAGGACCAGCGAACCCGGGCTGCTCCGCGGGAAGCGTCTTCAAACTGAAACTTACCCCTGGCTTCAGGATCCCTGAGGGGCTGGTAGTCAAACCGGGCCTCCGGCCTGGGGTAGCCTTCAAGCCAGTCCGCTTTGATCAACGTATCCTGACAGCCACCAGCTCCGATAGCGACCATCCTCACATCTGATTTAACAGTTGGCTTAACCTCGGCCGTTGTCTGACGCCCGCTGTCCAGAAGGCTCCCATCCAGGCTCCAGTAAGTTTTATCAGTGTTGACGGCCTGGCTGCTCAGGTTGACAGCGTGGGGTACGCAGGCCCTTCTCGCGTTCAGGGCTTCAAAATCAGCTCTGGGCGCTGGATAAACCGTGAAGCTTTGGTTAGCAGTATCGCGGCAGCCAAACCGGTTCCGGCTCACCAGCTCAATGGGATAATCCCCTACGGAGTCGAGCCGGACTGTTAGTGTAGAAGAATCACTTTGGCGCCCTTCTGGCAAATTCCAACGGGAAAGGGTCGCCCCGGTACTCTGGTCGGTTAACTTACTTTCAGCTGGCGGACCGCAAGCTGAATCCGGTGTGGTGCTGAACTGTGCGTCAGGACTTGGGAACACATTGATCTCCGTGCTTCCGGAGTCCGTGCAGCCTTTGTCGGTCGTAGCCTCTAGGCTGGCGGTGTAATTGCCCGTATTCCGGTAAGTGTGTACAGGATTAGCGGTTATTGCCTGCTTGCCGTCACCGAACTCCCAGAGCCGCGATACCACATTGCCCGCGTCATTGGAGAATGCAACCCGGAGTGGCGGACAACCACTGGATGTATCCAGGCTAATAGCTATAGAAGGTAGCGGTTGAATACGGATGGTATCCTGCTGCTTAGCGGGGCAATCATAAGCTACAGATCTGACTTTCTGGGTAATTATGCGCTGTCCAGCGCTGTCCAGACTCACAGTGGCATTGGGCTGTGTGCTAAGGGTATCGCTTTCGTTGTTGTACAGCCACAATACGCTGGAGACATCTGAAGTTTGATTCCGCAGCTCAAAATCCTCCTTAGCACAGGCTTCCGGTTTGCTTACCTGCCCCTGAACATCAGGTTTCGGGAACGTGCGAATGGTATTCCGGAAGGTGTCGTAACTACAACCATTCGTAGCTACCATTGAAACTGAAAAGGTGTCAGCCGAGGTGTAGGTGTGGTTTGGTGAGGCTTTATTGCTGATATCCCCGTCCCCGAATTGCCAGCTAAACCGGGTTGCGCCAGCGCTACTTAAGTTCTGGAAGTCTACAGTCAGGGGCTGACAGCCCAGCGTGGTATCTACCTGAAAGATCGCATCAATGGTGTTAGGGAAGACGGTAACACTATCAATGGCTGTATCCCGCCCACAGCGGTTAGTGGTGATCTGCCGGATGCCGTACGTTGTATCT
Source organism: uncultured Sphingobacteriales bacterium (assembly GCA_964474835.1). Lineage (GTDB taxonomy): Bacteria > Bacteroidota > Bacteroidia > CAILMK01 > CAYYUA01 > CAYYUA01. Next base: position 1,478 of record CAYYUA010000007.1, on the reverse strand, counting down.
GATGTGCCGGTACGGAAAGCATGCCGGGGCTCTGGGCGCTGACTGGTATCGTCACTGGCAAACTGCCAAAGGTAGGTATCGGGCAGACCAGTCGCGGAATCCTTGAACTGTACTTTCACCGGAGAGCACCCCTGATCCTGGCTCATGGTAAAACGGCTAATGGGAGCGGGGAATACATTGATGGAATCCCGCTGCTGAACCACCCCACATTGGTTCGTAGCGGTGAGGGTGATGTAATAGGTGGTATCGGTATCATTATTCTGAGCATAATCAATGGTATCAATGAACTGCTGATTCCGTTGCTGCCCGTTGCCCAGATCCCATTGGTAGGATGGCTGGTAGCCTGTGCTGAAGTTACTGAATACAACATTGGCTGTTGGCCCGCAGAAGGAATCCTTGTTTGTGGAAAAGCTAACGTCCGGCTTCTGGATAACCCGCACCTGGCGTGAAAATGAATCGTCACAGCCGTAGTTATTGAAAGCTACCAGCTTGACCTCATAGATACCGGTATCCTGGTAGGTATGGTTCGGTGTTTTACTATTGAAAGTGCGGCCGTCCCCAAACTGCCACTGAAAGCTGTCAGCTATGGTGCTATTATTGGTTAAGTTGTAGGATTGGTTCTTACAGATCAGCGAATCAATGCTGAAGCTTACACGGGGCAGCGAATCAACCCTGGCTTGCTTCGTTTTCGAGGCCCGGCAGCCGGAATCAGAGGTTACCGTAAGGTTAGTGTTATAAACCCCGGGCTGCTGGTAAAAATGGGCCGGATTCTGCAGCAGGCTGCTGTCACCATCCCCGAACTGCCATTGGTATTGCGTGATAGCGCCTTTTCCAATGGTTGAGGAGTCTGAAAAGCGGGTCGTATCCCCAAAGCATGGCCTCGTGCTGCTGAAAGCTGGTTGCGGGGTGGGATTGACCACCAGCTTTTGAGTAGTAGAATCCACGCAGCCGGAATCCGAGGTTACCGTCAGCTGAGTCTGGTAAGTGCCGAATTGCTGGTAGTAATGATCCGGGCTAATGCCCGAGCCCTGACTGCTGTCACCAAAATCCCATTGATAATTTGTGATAGCGCCCTTGCTGATCCGGGATTGGCTGCTAAAAGCCGCTGTGTCACCCTTACAGATATTCTGGGTTCGGAAAGCTGCTACCGGTTCAGGGTGGATGTCAATGCTCCGGGTTGTTGAATCCTGAGCCCCATTGCCCAGCGTTATAACCAGCTTAATCCTGTACTGTCCCGGCTGTGTATAAGTGTGATCAGGATTGGCCTTAGAGGCAGTGCTACCATCGCCAAAAGTCCAGCGGTGGCGGATAATGGAGTCACAGGAAATAGTGCTCTGATCCTGGAAGCTGACCGTCTTGTTAACGCATCGGTTTGTGAAGCTCATAGCAGCCTGTGGGCCATCCAATACCCTTGTCTGCTTACTGGCTGTATCCCGGCAGCCTGAGTCACTAATAACCTGCAGCTGGTGATTGAATTG
>CAYYUA010000006.1:79221-94054 GCA_964474835.1 uncultured Sphingobacteriales bacterium | reverse complement strand
GGGGAGGATTACACCTTCTCCGGGACCATTACCCTGATACGCTGACCCGCTCAGGTAACCCCCCCACCATATCAATACCTCACAAAAAAGGCCTGCCACAGAAAGAGCAGGCCTTTTTTATTGAAAGGATGTGGTGATTGTCACAGAGCTTTCCGGGGAAGCTCTGACTCAACAGTCCCTAAGTGGCTGAGCCGTTTGAGCCGGGGTTTACGGTCTGGCTGACCATATCGAACAGCTGCTGATCAATATCTCCGAACTTATCGGAATAATCCTGCTGGCTACGCCGGATAACCTCATAGGCTTCTTCCCGGTCATAGATGTGTGTGATCTCGCAGCTCCGGTGATCCTGACCCGGCATGTCCTTATAGGTGAGGAAGTAATGCCGGAGGCGCTCCACCAGGTTTTCGGGGCATTCGTGGATATCTTTCAGGCCCTTGTACACCTCATCCCCTTGCAGAACGGCCACGATCTTATCGTCAGCCTCACCGCCATCGATCATGCGTAGCCCGCCGATCGGAACGGCTGGTACTACAATATCGCCATGGGTAATGTTCCGCTCGGTCAGGATCAGGATATCCAGCGGGTCACCATCTCCAACGACCTCTTCCCGGCCGGTTTTTTCCTTGCAAAATTCAGCGATGTGGTGATCGCAGTATGTTTTAGGAATAAAGCCATATGGAGCCGGAACAATATTGGAGAATTTCTGCGGGCGATCCACCTTCAGATAGCCAGAGGCTTTGTCGATCTCATATTTTACAGTATCCGTCTGGACCACCTCAATAAAGCCATTCAGGACTTCCGGGGCTTCTTCCCCGATTTCGATTCCGTGCCAGGGATGAGAGCGGTAACGGAGCGCTACCAGATTCCATAACTTGCTAAACTGTTCATCTGTCATTCATCTGTTATTTGAGGTTCAAAAAGCGAGAATCGTTAATCGATTTTCAGGCTGACATCAAGAGGCGTAATTCCTCTCGTCAGCTCGCTGGTCGAAATGTAGTCAACGCCTGTCTCAGCAATGCGCCGGAGGTTGTCAGCGTCTACACCACCTGAGGCCTCTGTCTGCATTTGGCCGTTGATCAGGGAAATGGCTTCCTTCATAGTCTCAGGGCTCATGTTATCCAGCAGGATTCGCTTGATACCCTCATGCTGTATGATAGCGCTCACCTCTTCCAGGGAGCGGGCTTCTATAACAATCGGAATAGAAAGGTCATGCGCCTTCAGGTAGTCCTTCACCGCCTGAATGCCTTTATTCATGCCACCCGCATGATCAATATGGTTGTCCTTTAGCATGATCATATCGAACAGGCCAAGCCGGTGATTGACGGCTCCGCCCAGTCCAACAGCCCACTTCTCCAGCACCCGGAGCCCGGGGGTCGTCTTCCGGGTATCCAGCAGGGCTGCAGGATAGTCTTCGATCTGCTGACTGAGCATCCGGGTTTTGGTAGCTATACCGCTAAGGTGCTGGATAAAGTTCAGAACCAGGCGCTCTCCAGTCAGGATACCCTGAACAGGGCCGCTAATGGTAAAAATGGTCTCACCCGTGCTTACACCATCGCCATCCTGCTTGTGGGGCTCTAAGGTTAGCTCAGGGCTAAAGTAGCTAAACAGATCCTCAGCCAGCGATATGCCGGCAATGACACCCGTGCCTTTCGCGTAAAGCGTTGCTGCGCCATGGGCACCGGGCGGAACCGTAGCTAAGGTTGTGTGATCCCCGTCCTGTATGTCCTCTTTCAGGGACTGATCCACCAGGTTGGGAATAAAATCCTGATTGTAAGTAGTAAGCAGAGAAGTGTAGTGCACTTAAAGGCGTTTTGAGCGGATTAGCTATTCGTTCAATGAAATTTCAGGTATTATTCAAACCGCAATTCCTGAATTCGCGGTTGCTGCTGGTTGGTTTCAATCAAAAGGTAAGTCCGGAAGGCTTTTTCACCGGTCTTGAGTTTGCCAATGACATAGCGGGCATTCTCCTTAGCGGCACCCTTGTGCAGCGTGTTGAACGCTTCAGGCGGGTACTGCCGGAAAAACGCTCCTAACTTCTGCTTTGCCATAGCCGATTCATAGGTATCCTCCTCATTCTGGATACCGAGCGTGACCTTAGGCTTAAAGTACGTCCCGACCTTCTGGGCATTGCCGGACTCCAGGGCCAGACTGAGCTCATCCAGCACTCCCTGGGATTGGGCGCAGGCTCCTATCGTGCTGCACAGAGCAAAAACCAGCGTTATATGTTTCATAAGATAGCTTTTGTGGCCTTTTAGATGAGAGGCTGTCAGCCTTTTTAAAGTCACAAATATAACGGTTCGCACCCAACCCTTAGCGCAGGCTGCACAACTGACCGGCTTCCGGCTACTGACAATGAGGTATCCTTTAGGCCTGGGGAGCCTGCTGACTTTTAGGCCTATCCCTTACCTTTGCAACTTATGAGTAACCAAAAAACTGCGCTTATCATCCTTGACGGATGGGGGCATGGTCCGGATGATCCGGCCGTCAACGCTATCCATCAGGCCCGTACCCCGTTTGTCGATAGCTTGTACGAGGCCTATCCGAATGCTGAACTCCATACATCAGGCGAAGATGTGGGCCTACCCGATGGCCAGATGGGCAATTCTGAAGTCGGCCATCTGAACATCGGAGCCGGGCGTGTGGTCGATCAGCCGCTGGTGCGCATCAATAAAGCCATAGCTAACGATACCCTGTACCAGAATAAACCCCTGCTGGATGCCATTCAGTATGCCAGGCAGCAGCAGCGGTCGATCCACCTGTTAGGGCTGGTCTCCGATGGCGGGGTTCACGCTCATATTGATCACCTGAAGGCATTGCTGGATATCCTGGAATATCATCAGGCCGAACAGGTGTTTGTACATGGCTTTACCGATGGCCGCGATACCGATCCGAAATCCGGTATCGGGCATATTCAATCCCTGCAGCAGCACTTAGCAGGCACCAGGGCCAGGCTGGCATCCATCATCGGGCGCTACTACGCCATGGACCGGGACAACCGCTGGGAGCGGATCCGGAAAGCCTATCAGCTGCTTACGCAGGGCGAGGGGGACTGCTATCAGGACCCGGTGCAGGCTGTAATGGATGCCTATGAAGCCGATAATACCGATGAGTTCATTGAGCCTGTCGCCATAACAGATGAAGACCAGCAGCCGCTGACTACCATCAGCGAAGGGGACGTTGTGATTTTTTTCAATTTCAGGACTGACCGGGGGCGGGAATTAACCACTGCCTTGTCGCAACAGGACTTTCCAGACTATGGGATGACGAGGCTGGACCTTCGCTATCTGACCATGACGGCTTACGATAAAACTTTCGAGGGTGTGGATATCATCTTCGGGGATAACGTCCCCGAGCAGACCCTGGGGGAGGTTGTGGCAGATCAGGGGCTCTCGCAGCTACGCATTGCTGAAACTGAGAAGTATCCGCACGTCACCTACTTTTTCTCCGGAGGCCGGGAGGGGCATTTTGACCATGAACAGCGCGAGATGGTCGCCTCGCCACAGGTGCCCACTTACGACTTTCAGCCGGCTATGAGTGCTCAGCCGCTAAATGACACGCTTCAGGATGCTGTCAATACCAACGCGCCTGATCTCATCGTACTGAATTATGCTAACCCGGATATGGTGGGCCACACCGGTGATTTTGGAGCGGTGATTGAGGCGCTGGAAACCGTTGATCAATGTCTGCGCGAAACGGTTAATTTCCTGCAGCAGAACAGTTATGCCTGCCTTGTTATCGCTGATCATGGCAATGCCGATTACATGGTAAATCCGGATGGATCACCGAATACCGCTCACACCAAGAATCCTGTGCCGGTATTTCTGCTTGATGAGGGCAATGAGCAGCAGATCCGTTCCGGGCGACTGGCGGATGTTGCTCCTACTCTGCTGGAATTGATGGGATGCCGCAAACCGGAAGCTATGAGCGGGCAGTCATTGATGATTCAGCAGTCCTGATGATAGATATCCCACAAATGAGCAGGGTTCATGCAGTATAGCAGGCTTTTCCTTGGCACCATCGCTTTTTTCCTGATCCTGGGCAGTTGCTCATCCCGTGAGCAGGGCGAGTCCTTTTACATTGATCAGTATTTTGAGCTCAAATCCCTGATCGATAACCAGATCGCTTACTACCAGGACTCTGTTCCGCCAGCGGAACTGACCAAGACTGTTAGTTTCGGCGGGAACTCCGAAACGCAGCAGCAGGAGGTGGAAAAGATCCAAGAAGTCAGGGAAGTCCTGGAAACAGCTATCATCAATAAACCGGGCTACCGTGGCGTCTACAAAACCAGCTGGGAATACGGAACCTCAGGAGGCGATACCACTTACAGCATCCAGACCAATAAGCTTAAGCCGGACGAGCGTGCGCTGGTACAGGAGTTAAAGGCCTTTTACAATGGCCGCCCGGTCCGCAAAAACCTATACCGCGTTCATATTCATAAGGATACGGAAAACCTGCTCTACCACAACGCCCAGGTGATCACCATTCAGCTTCAGGAAGGCCTGATGCGGAAGCTCACCATGGAGGGCAATCAACAGATCCTTACGTTTCAGCCTGAGCAATACAGGCTCTCCATGCAGGTGGACCCCTGACCGCTTAATCCTCCGCTAAGGCCTGTAGCAGCTGGTAGTTGCGGTCGTTCAGCCCTTCGATCTCTCCCAGAACTTCCAGCATAGCTTCTTTTTCAGACTCGCGGATAAAGGGTTTATCCGGGTCCGGCTCCAGAAAGTAGCTGATAAAGCTCCGGAAGATATCGAAAAAATTGTGGTAGTTACTGAAGATCAGGTTATTGCGCTGACTCTCGGAGCTGACCCGGGCCGAGGACAGCATTTGGTCCAGCACATCATTGGCAATGTCATGTTCCTGATTTAAGTGCTTAAGGGCGGTAAGCAGCATTGGCTTTACCTCATGAACATGGTCCTTAATGTAATTGATCTCCGCTTTAAGCAGGTCTTCATTCAGGCCGTGGTTGCGAGCAGCAGTCCCAGCCTCATGGCGGATGTTACCAGCTTCAAAGGCATCGATACGCCCGTTGGCCTCATGCACCAGGATGGTGGGAAACAGGTAGACAAGCTCCTCAAACAGCTGATAGGGGATCTGGCGGTCCTGACGTAGCTCGCGGTAGGCGGTTAGCTGCTCATTCATAGCGGCTTGCTTTTGTTAGCCCGAATATCTTCTAATTTCAGGAAAAACGCCTACAGGCCTGTTACCCGCCCTAATTCCGCTTTGGAATTCTTTTTGCCGAAGAGCAAATACCAACGATAACAACGCCATGAAGAGCACCTACCAGCTTTGCCTACTGACCACCCTGATTCTCACTTTCACTACATTTACAGCCGCAGCACAGGAAAGCGGCCGCATAACCGGAAAAGTTTCAAAAGCCCAAAGTGAGGAAACTGTCCAATTTGCTAATATCCTGCTGCAAAAAGTCAATGCTGACAAACAAAAGCGCATCAAAGGCACCACTACTAATGCCAAGGGCCGCTTCCGGATGCAAAACCTGGACTGGGGCCAATACCGGTTAATCTTTTCGTACACCGGCTACAGCAGCCGGGAAATCAGCGGTATTGAGCTCTCCCCGGATAATCCGCAGGTTACCCTCGATACGGTAACCATGCGCGCAACGGCTGAAGACCTGGAGGCCGTGTCAATTGAAGAAGAGCGGGACTTCATCACACAAACGCCGGAAGGGATTACCGTAAACCCGAGCAAGAACATCACCCAGACAGGTGGTAGCGCTGTCGATATCCTGAAGAACACACCCACTGTGAACGTAACCTTTGATGGGGGCATCCAGATGCGGGGCACAGAAGCGGGCGCCACGCAGGTGCTTATCAACGGCCGCGAATCAGCGCTCAGTGATAACGTGGACCAGATACCTGCCAGCGCTATTGAAACCATCGAAGTGGTTCAGAACCCGGGTGCGGAATACCAGGCCGAAGGCAAAGGCGGAGTGATCAATATCGTGCTGAAGAAGCAGACCCAGAAAGGCACCAATGGGAAAATTGACCTCTCAGCTGGCAGCCGGGAGCAGTACAACACCAGCCTGCAGCTAAACCACGGCACTGATAACTTTAATTACTTCCTGAACCTGAACCGGCAGCGGGATGTGGGAATCGGCTTTGGCGACTCCCGGCGGGATGTTTTCGAAGGCAATACCACGACCTCCCGGCAGGTTGAGTCTGACTACCAAAGTACAGAGATCAACAACACCATCCGCGGTGGCGCTGAGTACTTCTGGAATTACTTCAATAAACTAGGCGTGGATGTGATTCTTGAGCAAGAGGATGAGACCAGCCGTTCCAAAAGCCTCAACACCCGGCGCCGCACTGCCCCTCAGGATGAGCTACTCCGCCAGCGCCAGATCACGGATAATGAGGACCAGGAAGGCTATACCTACGAGCCTACCATTTATTACCAGCGGAAATTTCCGGAGGAGGGCAAAAAGCTGAAAGCATCAGCCAAGTACAGCATGGAGGTGCAGGATGATGGCACCACCACAGAAAAGGAATCCCGTATTTCCGGGAACAACCGGCAACTGTACCAGAACCGGCAGCAGGAAGAGGAGAACCGGCAGCTCGGGGTATTCCGGGTAGACTTCACTGATCCCTTTCTGGAAGACGGAAAGCTGGAAACCGGTGTGCGCGGGCAATACCGCAAGTTTGACAACAACTACCGCTACCTGGAGTACAGCCAGCAGGAAGGCACCTACCAGAACCTCCCGGACATCAGTAACAATTTTGTTTACGAAGAGCAGGTATATGCCGGGTACCTGCAGGGCCAGTACAAACACCAGGACTGGACCTTCATGGCCGGCCTACGGGCTGAGCAAACGTTCGTAAGTACCACGGTTCAGGATACAGAGGAAACCAATAATCAGCAGTACCTTAACTTCTTCCCCAGCAGCCGTATTCAGTACAAGGTCAACGAGGAGCGCTCCTTCAACCTGAGCTACAGCCGGCGGATCGACCGGCCCTCAGCCTGGCGGCTGAACCCCTTCCCGGACTTATCCGACTCTTCCAGCATCTTTATCGGGAATCCCAATATCCAGCCGGAGTACATCAATGCGCTGGAATTCACCTTTGCCGATAAATGGGAGGGCATCGATATCAATGCCACGGCTTTTTACCGGCACCGCGAAGGCGTCATTGACTACCTGACCGTGATCCGGGACGGCCTGCCCTACATCCGCCCGCAGAACCTGGCCAGCGGCCAAACGTATGGCCTGGAAGGAACCTTCACCACGCGGCCGCTCGATTTCTGGCGGGTTAACCTGAATGCGGCCACGTACCGCAGCACCATATCCGGCCGGATCGGCAATTACGAGGGCGTGGAAAACAGCGGGGAAGCCATCAGCAATGAAACCCTGACCTACCGCGCTAAGCTGAATACCAGCTTCCGGCTGCCCCTGGATGTGCGCCTGCAGCTAACAGCCAATTTTGACGGCCCGGAAGCGGAAGCCCGCGAAACGGAAAAAGCGGTCTATTACTTCAATGCTGGTGTGCAGAAGGAGCTCTTTGACGGGGACGGCAGCCTTGGCTTCAACATCCGGGATGTGCTGGATACCCGCCGGTACCGGGAAGTCGGGGACAATGCCAACTTCTACGAGGAGCGCACCCGGGAGCGTCTGGCCCAGCTGTTCACGGTTAGCTTCTCTTACAAGCTCTGAACTTCGCTCCTGGTAGGTATCGGGACAGTAAGAAGCCGGTCAGATCACAAAGCGCCAGATAAGTTTGCCAAGGATGGTGGTCCGCTCATTCCGCCAGTCCGGGTAGGACGTATCCAGGTTCTGGTTAACGATCAGGAAGAAGTTGGTCCCCACCTTCGGGATCCATTCCAGCCGGAAATTCATGTTGGCCAGTTCATCGCGGTCGTTCCACTGGGTATAGACTGAGCCAAAAACATCCGGATTTACCGCATATTTAAGCCGCGTGCCGATCAAGTCGGTATCAAATGCAGAATTAGGCAGGGTGATCCAGTTCTTGTTGTAATCAGCACTGATATCAATGTGCTCGCTGGCCCGCCAGCGCAGGCTGTACTGGCTTTCTACCGAGCGCCCGGTGAAGAAACCGCCCCAATCCACTGATAAAGCGCCCGAGACCGTACGCCCGGAAAAGGAGCTCATGTTCAGGCTATAGCGGGTTTGCCAGTATTCGCCAGCCGGTACAGTGGTTTCATCCTGTAGCTGAAAGGCGTCCTGCACCCCCTCGCCTGACCGGTTGATGGAAAAATCCAGCGACTCCCCGCTTTTGGTATCAAAGCCCAGGGGCTTAACAGTCCATGAAAAAGTCTGCAGCTCCTGGGTGGTATGGAAGTACGTATAGGTCAGGGTAAAGGGCGTAAACCGGAATTGACGGATCCATGGTAGCTGCTCGCCCGGCCGCGGCTTGAAAGTAACGCTGCCAAAAGCCTCACGAAAATCCGGCCGCCGGCGCAGCCCTACTTCTGGCTGAAACTGATCCGGAGCACTCTGGAAAGAGGTAAAGATGGAGAGCTTGTCATTGGGATACTGCACAGACACCCGGTAGGCATTGGCCTCCGGATCGTAGGCTTCCTCGCTGTTGCGCGTGTGCACCAGGGCACCGCTGATGTTGAAATTCTTATCCCCGAAGAGCCTCGAGGTGCGGTACTGCCCGTTTATCCCGGTAGTGGTGTGCGTCCCCTCCGGCGTGACCTTATTCACGCTCATAAAGCCGGCCGTGGACTGCCGCAGAACGTTCTGCCGGAAGCTGCCTACCGTGTAATTGGTGCTGGGCAGGCTGTCCTGCTGCTGCGTCTGAAGCGACATAAAGCCCACCGTGCTATTACGGATCTTACCCAGTAGCCGGGTTCCGGCCAGGATCGGCACTTGCTGCCGGTCTGGCGTAAGGCCGATCCGCCGGGAATAGAAGGGCTCCACACGGTTCCCGCCAAAGCCCATATTGAAGTAATCCCGGCCCTCCAGGAAGAACTCCCGCTTTTCCGGGAAGCGCAGCGGAAAGCGCGTCAGGTTGATCTGCTGCGGGTCGGACTCCACCTGTGCAAAGTCCGTATTCACTGTTACCTGGGCCCGTACGGTTGGCGTCACCAGGTAATTCACATTCCCGCCCAGGTCATAGCGGCCTTCCTGGTTCTCATCAAACTGAGCTCCGGTGACCCCATACGGCTTCAGCTCAATGAAGTCCTTGTCCAGCAGAGAATCCAGGCCGCCCAGTGTTCCGGCCTGGTTGACCTGCCGGATGCTGTAGTCGCGCGACCATCCCTGCCACAGCACCTGCTCGCGTTTCCGGCGGATGTTCCGCTCAAAATTGATCCCCCACAGTTGCTCTTCCCGGTCGGCATCGTACTTCAGGGTGGTAAAAGGGATCTTCATCTCAGCAAACCATCCCTCTGCGGTCTGCCGGGCCTCTACATTCCATACCCCATCCCAGCTGGTATTCACGCTGTTGCCATTGTTCAGCACCTGCGCATCCCGCCGGGCGCCATTCGGATTGGTCACGAACAAAAAGCCGTTCCGGTTATCCCCGTAAGTGTCCAGGATCACTTTGAAGTTGTCATCATTGGAGCTGTTAAAATCCCGCCTGAGCTCTTTAGCCAGGATACCGCCCGGATTACTGTCATAGCACCAGATGCCAATGTACAGGTAACGCTGCGTGTACACCACGGCTGTTTGGGTTCGCTCGGTAACCGGCTCACCCACCTTGAGCTCCCGCTGCGTGAAGGTCCGGACCTTTTCTGCTTGCTGCCAGGCCTTTTCGGTCAGGCGGCCATCCAGCGTTGGCGGTTTTGCGGTGTAATGGGCACGGATCAGGGCCTGGCTTGCTGAACCGGTTGGCTGAGCCTGCCCCGTTGACGCACAGGGCAGTCCGAGTGCTAACAGGATGATCAGGCTAACAAAACAGCTCCACCAACAGGAATCCCTGGAATCAGGGGATTCATGCTGCTCTACAGCTTTCATTCGGGTTGCTCCGGGGTTATCGGTAGTATTCAGCAGTGATTAACTGGTGATCTGGCTAAACGGGCCAGGCTTCCTGCCGGTAGGCACTGTCCCAGAACATCCACTCCAGCCGGGTGGAATACAGGAAAGCTTCCATCATGGATTCGCGCACAGCCGGGCTGGCGTGCTCAGCGACCTCATCGGTGATAGCAATAGCCTGATCCACCTGCTCGCTGAATTCCTCACTGGCGTAGGTATCGATCCACATCTGGTACGGGTTGTTGGCCACCGTGTGTTTGTAAATATGGTTGCCCACCTCCCGGTAGATCCAAAAGCAGGGAAGCAGAGCAGCCATTCCAGCCTCATAGGAGTCGAGGGCCGCTGTATTCAGCAGAAAGCTGGTATAAAGGGTACCGGTGGGCGACTTGGTATAGGTTTCCTGGATCTGCAGTTCCTGGAAGTAGTGGTTGTGGAGCTCCCGCTCTACCACTACAGCTCCCTCTGCGAACTTAGCGAACTGCTGCAGCTTTTCGGCAGTGTGGGACCGCGCCCCCAACAGTGCAAGTGCCCGGCCGAAGTCGTGCAGGTAGAGGGCATCCTGATTGATGTAGAACTTGAAGGGCTCTTCGCTGAGCGTGCCCTTCATGAGTTCCTGGTTGAACGGATGATCCAGGATCTGCTGGTAAACCGTTTCAGCGGCATTCCAGAGTTGATGGGTATACTTCATGGTGATATCAGGTGTTTTCAGGAGTGGCAGACCAATAGGCGTAAAAGTGATGAACGGGTCCTTTGCCCTTGCCAATACTGAGCGGAGCCCCTGCTCGCAGGGCTTCGGTCATGTAGGTTTTAGCGTGCTTCACGGCTGTTTCAGCTGCATAGCCGTGAGCCCTGTAGGCCGCAATAGCCGAGGACAGCGTGCAACCTGTGCCGTGGGTATTGGGCGTGTCAATGCGCTCACTATCGATACGCACAGGTTCTGGCGTTTCATGGCTGTAGAACAGGTCTGGACTTTGGCCGCTGCTCAGGTGCCCTCCCTTCAGCAGCACCGCCTCCGGACCCGTCTGAAGCAGAGCTGGCAAAGCCTTCTGCATAGCAGCCTCATCCCCGATGCTCAGGCCGGTCAGAACTTCCGCTTCCGGCAGGTTCGGGGTGATAAGGCTTGCTTTGGGCAGCAGGTGTGTTTTCAGGGCCTCAATGGCGTCCTCCTGCAGCAGGCGGTCACCGCTTTTCGCCACCATGACCGGATCCAGCACTACCGGAATAGCCGGGTAATCGCTGAGTACGGTAGCAATGGCCTGGATCACATCGTCCGCATGCAGCATCCCGATCTTAATAGTATCGGCCCCGATGTCGTCCAGCACCGCCCGCAGCTGATCCTGAATGAACGAAGGCTCCACGCCTGAGATGTTGTTAACGCCCTGCGTATTCTGGGCGGTCAGGGCTGTGATCGCGGAAGTTCCGTAGCAACCAAGGGCCGAAAAAGTCTTCAGGTCAGCCTGGATGCCAGCCCCGCCCCCACTGTCCGAGCCTGCGATCGTCAGGGCCTTGGGTACTTGCTTCATACAATTCCGGTATTTATGGGGCAATTCATCGGGCAAAACCCGCAATTGCTTTGCATTGTTGACTTTGTGCAAATTTGCGGGAAATCAAGCGGTTTCCGGAAAAAATGACCATCATGGAAGTTACCATCAACCAAGAGAAGCAAGAACTGCAGGAAGGCCTGACCGTGGCGCAGCTCATTGCGGCCTATGGATACGAAAGCGGGGATGGCATTGCGGTCGCTATCAATGAAGAGATCGTACCTAAGCATAACTGGGATGACCGTGTGCTGGAGCCAGACGATGAGGTAACGGTGATACAGGCCACGCAGGGCGGCTAAGCCATTACCGCTTATGGAGCTCAGCCTGTTTTCGTGGCCCGATACCCTGGAGGGAGAAATCGCCCTCACCAAGGCCTGTATTCATCAAGGCTTGTCGGTCTTTCATCTGCGCAAGCCGAACTGGAGTTACCAGCAAACTGAAGCCTTCCTCAAAGGCCTTACTGCGGAAGAACAAGCTACGGTCATCCTCCACCAGCACCCCGATCTGCGGCTGTTTTATCCGGTCAAAGGTATCCACTTTTCAAGCTATCAGCCCCTGAAGCGATATGGGCATATCTTTCCGGAAGAGCCCCTGAGTTTTAGCACTTCAGTGCATAGCTTAAGCGAAGCCAACGAACTACCGGAAGGTTTTAGTATGGTTTATATAAGTCCTGTTTTCGATAGTATTTCTAAATCTAATCACTTTAGTATTTTTGACAAAAGCTCGTTAGAAGCTTTTTTAAAAAACAGAAGCAGCAAAGCGCGGTACTATGCCCTCGGTGGTATCGATGAGCACAACATTCAGCAAGCAGCAGCTATCGGATTCGGGGGTGCAGGCGTACTGGGGGCAGTCTGGCATACCTTTCAGAGGCGTGGCCACAATGCGGCTCTATCCGGTTTCCGAAGCTTGATGCTTGCTACCAAAACATCCGCATATGGTAGACCGTAAATCACTACCCCGTCTGCAGTTCATCACAGGTAGCAACGCCCGCTTATCCCATGCTGATGAGGTAAGAGAAGTTTGTGAAGCCGGGGTCCGCTTCATTCAGTTCCGTGAGAAACACGCGTCAGTAGAGGGTACCAAACGCATGGCCGAAACAGCCCTTGCTGTGGCTCGGCTGTACGATGCTTACTTTATTGTAAATGACTACATCGAAGTGGCCAGAGACATTGGGGCAGATGGGGTTCATGTAGGCTACGAGGATGCGACTCCTACGCAGGCAAAAGAAGCACTGGGCGATGAAGCGATCATTGGGGGTACCGGAAATACCTTTAGCCATATTGAGCACATGTATCAGCAGGGCGTGCATTACATGGGTGTGGGGCCTTTCCGGTATACCAATACAAAAGATGAGCTCAAGCCGCTTCTGGGATTAGAAGGTTACCAGAAGTTGAGTCAGCAGATGGTTGAAGCCGGTATCAACACGCCTATCTACGCGGTCGGCGGCTTAATGGTAGCGGATGTGGCCAGTCTTATGGAGACGGGTATCCATGGCGTTGCAGTTTCATCGGCTATTGGCGCTGCACACCATGTAAGAGAGGCTGCCCAGAACTTCCTTGAGGAGATCCCCAATAATTGATCGGGTAAGCGCGGTTAGTTCCAGCTCTCCCTTTCTATCGCTAAGGGGATTATAACCTGTCCCTAACTGTCAGGTTCGTAATATTTCCCAGGTCTCCGGCAGGCAGATGCTGTTTTATGCTAAGCCTGTCTTCAGCTGACGATTCTGAGCATTACTCAGCTTCCATGGCCACTGCTGACTACGCCATTGGTGGGACTAGAGGGCCGCGCGTACAAACGGGAGGGAATGCGGCCAGCCTCCCGGGCACCTAGGCCACCTTGGATACCCAGCTTCATGGCCTTAGCCATCCGGACCGGGTGTTCTGCACGAGCTACCGCTGAATTCAGCAGGATGCCATCATAGCCCAGCTCCATGGCATAGGCGGCATCCGAAGCAGTGCCTACACCAGCATCTATGATCAGCGGGGCCTCTACCTGATCCCGGATGATCTGCAGGTTGTAGGGATTCCGCAGGCCCATCCCGGAACCGATCGGGGCGCCCAGTGGCATTACGGCAGCACAGCCCATTTCGGAGAGCTTCTGGCAGGTGATCGGATCATCATTGCAATAGGGCAGCACCTCAAATCCCTGTTTGATCAGCTCCTCCGCTCCTTTCAGCAGCTCGGTGACATCCGGGAAAAGGGTTTCCTCATCCCCGATCACCTCCAATTTGACCCAGTTGGTGCCAAGGGCTTCCCGTGCCAGCTGAGCGGTAAAAATGGCATCTTTCGCTGTATAGCAGCCAGCTGTATTGGGCAGAAGCTGGTAACCATCGGCTT
This sequence comes from uncultured Sphingobacteriales bacterium, assembly GCA_964474835.1. Taxonomy (GTDB): domain Bacteria; phylum Bacteroidota; class Bacteroidia; order CAILMK01; family CAYYUA01; genus CAYYUA01. Next base: position 80,225 of record CAYYUA010000006.1, on the reverse strand, counting down.
TCAGGTAGTCCAGGATGGTTCCGCTTTCACTGCCCTTGCTCATGTCCATCCGGCGGATGGATACCGTCACCAGCTCCGTTTCGCTTTCGGCCAGGGCTTCCCGCATCACCTCGGGATTGGGGTACAAGGAAGTACCCATGATCAGGCGGGAGTTAAACGGGGTATCAGCGATCGTCAGCGGTTCCATGTCAGTGATTTTCAGGATTCATTAACCAGGGGTTGCTTAAAGCGCTCAGGACTAAAGCTGGCAATAAGCGGGTCCGGCTCCTTCCCTTCTATCCATTGCACCAGGGCATAAGCTGTTAAAGGTGCTAACAGGTAGCCATGGCGGTAATGCCCGGTAGCCCAGTAAGCCCCCGGGGCACCGGGCCCAATGGCTGGACTGTTATCCTTAGTCGTAGGACGCAGGCCAACACGAATGTTATCCAGCGGCAGGTCATAAACAGCGGGCAGGGTTTCGTACCCGAATTCCAGCAGGTCTTTTACGCCTCCGGCTGAGGGCCAGTGCTCAAAGCCTTTTTCATAGCTCGTAGCTCCGATCAGCAGGGAGCCATCGGCCTTCGGAACCAGGTAGGCCCGGGGCGTCCGGATCATGACGTTCAGCGGCAGTTCGGCGGTCTGGGTCAGGGCTAAGAGCTCCCCTTTTACGGGTCTTAGGCCCAGCTCTGCACCGCCGGCAGCTTGCTGAAAAGCAGCACTCCAGGCTCCACTGGCAATGACTACCTGATCAAAGACCTCGCTCCGGTGCTGCCCGGTAGTCACCTGCCACTGGTGGTTGTCCAGGGCATTCAGACTTGTAACCGCTACTCCTTCCTGCAACGTTTGGTCTTGTTTTTCAAGCACGCTGACCAGGTCTTTGAGGAGTTGGTGGTTATCGATCTGCGCATCATGGGGTAGCCACATGGCCGAACTGACACGGGGCGACAGGGCCGGTACCTGCTCCCGCGCCTCTGAGCCGGTCAGCCATTCAATATTCAGGTTAAGCGATTCGCGGAACTGGAAAA
>CAYYUA010000006.1:37540-79121 GCA_964474835.1 uncultured Sphingobacteriales bacterium | reverse complement strand
TCTGAGCCGGTCAGCCATTCAATATTCAGGTTAAGCGATTCGCGGAACTGGAAAAGGCGCTTCAGTTGCGCGGTATCATCCCGGCTAACGCCCACTAACAATGTTCCGCACTGATCAAACGCAGGCGCCCGGCCCAGGTCAGCCCGTAGCTGCGCCAGAAACTCCGGATACCAGCTAAGGCTGAGCTGGCCCAGCTTCATAAGGTTTTCCTCTTCAAACTTTGCCTCCGCCTGAGGGGCCAGCATACCCGCTCCGGCCTGACTGGCCGCCTGCCCGAATTGGTTTTGCTCGTACACCGTAACTTTGTGCCCGTGGCGGGATAGCTGCCAGGCCACGCTAAGGCCCGTTACGCCCCCGCCGATAATGGCGATGTTCTGCTGTGGTGCAGCCATTGGTCTTTACCTTTTCTGCTCTAAGGAAAACCCTGGCAATCATAGAAAGTTTCTTACGCTTCCCGGCTCTGATGCAGGGACCGCAGGTAGGCGTAGATGGCTGAAAAATCCTGATCAGCCCAGCCCTGCTGCCGGGCAAACTGGTACAGCTCTTTGACGGTGCTGGTCATCAGGCCTGAGGCATTGGCTTCGTAAGCGGCCTTACTGGCCAGGTGCAGATCCTTCTGCATCCATTTCAGCGGAAAATCCGGGCTGTAGTCGCCCTGTTCGATCTTTTCCTGCTTGCCCTGCAGGAATGGGGCTGTTACCGGGCCTCCCAGCAGCATATGCATGACCTGCTGCTCATCCAGGCCCATAGCTGTACCAAGTTGTACACCTTCAGCAAATGCGGCCATGGCATGGCCCAGCTGGTGATTGAATACCATCTTCATCGCAGCGCCTTTCGAGGCCGGGCCCATGTGCTTCACCTTTTTACCCATAACGTCCAGCAGGGGCTGCACCTCTGCCACATCCTCAGCGCTGCCGCCTGCCAGGAAGACCAGCTCAGCCTTCTCAGCTGGTTCGCGAGAGCCCAGCACAGGGGCATCCATGTAGCGGATATTCCGTTGAGCAGCCTCTTCGGCCATAGTGCTGGCAAAGGTGGGATCCACCGTAGTGGCATCCACCCAGCAGGCCTTAGCGGGCAGGTTACGCAGGAAACCCTCTGGGCCGTATGCCAGCTCCTTTACAGCCGCCGGATCCCCCAGCATGGTGACCAGGACATCAGCATTGGCAGCCGCGGATGCCGGCAAGTCGTGAACAATTCCGCCATTTGGTGCCAGAGCGTCCGCTTTATGGCGGGAGCGGTTGTACAGGTGTACCGTATAGCCGGCCTGTAGCAGGTTATAGGCCATGCTACGGCCCATGATCCCAAGTCCGATAAATCCGATTTGCATAGTAGAGGAGGTTTAGGAATGTTGATAGGACCTTAACCGGTGCTATTGGTGAACCAATAAGAAGCTCAACCCTGGATGTCAGGCTTTTCCGGCTGCACCCTGGCTGCCTGCTGGCGGTGCCTGATATACTCTACCACCGGATGCAGAAAGACAGCCAGCAGCACCAGGCTGGTGCCAATGTAAAAGCGGTTATCCATCGCCTGGTTTTCCTGAAATATGGCAAAGGCCAACAGGATGCCGTAGATCGGCTCGAGGTTGATGGTCATGGCGTTGGCAAACGCGGTGAGCTGCTTCAGCGCATGAATGGACAGCACGTAGGCAAAAGTGGTACACAACAAGGCCAGCAGGATCAGGTAAAACAGGTCAAGTGAGGCCGGGCTCAGGGTTGCTTCCGGGAAAAACTGCCAGTAAAGGGGCAGCAGCCCCGACAGAAAGACAAAACCGCCCCCTAGCTCCACAAAGGTCATGGTCAGCGCATCCTGGTCAGCCACCATCCGTTTATTGAAAGAAGCAAAAATGGCAGCCAGGAGAGCAGCTGCGAGGCCCATCAGGATACCGGCCAGGGAGAAGTGGGAAAAGTAGAATATGAGGTATATGCCGGGTATGATCAAAAGCCCCAGCCCTAACTCGTACAGCTGCAGGCGTTTTTTGGTAATCACCGGCTCTACCAGGGCCGTGAAAAAAGAGGCCGTGGCCATACAGCTGAGGGTTACTGATACGTTGGCATACTTTACTGAGCCGTAAAACATGACCCAGTGGAGGCTTACGATGATCCCGATCCCCAGCAGCTGCAGGGCCCGCCTGAGCGACATGGCCTGCATAGCCCGCCAGACCTGCGGCACCAGTAGCAGGCTCAGCGCGGTGAACAATAGCCGGTACCATACGATCACGATTTCCGACAGATCGATCAACCTTCCCAGAATAGCCGTAAAGCCGAAAAGCAGAACGGCTATGTGTAGCTGAAAATAAGCCTTTGTACGCTCGCCCAATATCCTGTCTGCTGCTTGTTAAAAGCTGCGAAAATAAGCAATTTGGCAGCGGCTCTAAGCTTAATACTAGCTTCAAAATCCCTACCTCATGGAGCTGAACGGCCACCATATCTTGGTTACTGGTAGCAGCCGCGGAATCGGCAACGCCATTGCCGGGCATCTTTTGCAGCAGGGGGCCAGGGTTGGCCTTCATTACCATTCGCAGCAGCATTCGGCTGCAGCGCTTCAGGCTGTGTATCCTGGTGAAAGCACCCTTCATCAGGCTGACCTGGCAGCCGGACGTGAAGCCTGCGAGCAGCTGATCGGGGAATTTATTCAGAGCTGGGGACGGCTGGATGCCGTAATTCTGAATGCGGGGGTAGCCATGTCCAGTCCATTGCGCATGAGTGCTGATGACTGGGAGGCTAACTGGGACCAGACCATGGCCCTTAACCTTAAAGCGCCCGGCCTGTTAAGCCGCTCAGCCCTCTCCTATTTTCAGCAACAGGCATCGGGCGGGAGACTGATCTTTATCAGTTCCAGGGCTGCTTTCCGGGGTGATACGTCCGAATACTGGGCCTATGCCGCCTCGAAGGGCGGGCTGGTTTCCCTGGCTCGCTCGATTGCTAAAGATTTTGGGAAGGAGGGCGTCAAAAGCTTTGTGGTAGCACCGGGTTTTGTGGCTACTGAAATGGCTCAGCAGTTCATCGATACCTATGGCGAAGCTTTTGTGAAAGGGGACCTTGCCCTGGATGAGCTCACCCAGCCATCGGATGTGGCTAAGGTTGTAACATTTCTGGCCAGTGGCTGGGGCGATCATGCTACCGGCACCACCCTGGATGTGAATGCCGGTAGTTATTTGCATTAGCTTTCAGCAGTGCTGTCAGAGGGCGATCAGGCCCTCGATCTCAGCAGCTGCTTTGTACCGCTCGATCACCGTTTCGCTATCCATCATCATTTCCTTGCCGGTAACGCTGACGTAGTTGCCATTCCGGGAAGCACGCGTACTGATCTCAGCTGGTCCGAAAATTTCCTTCACCTCATCTACCTTCTCTGGCCGGACGATGAACTTGAACATGAAAACCCCCGGCCATTCCTGCTTCTGAAGGCGTTCGCGAAGTTTTTGATAGGGGTCTTCGCCGGTTGTTGTCATAAGTCTTCCTCATTTACTTCATTCTACAAAGCACAGATAGCCATCACCTAGCCCATGGCTACTTACCACAGCAACAAAAACAGCTTGCTCAGTGCTTATTCTAAAATGGCTGGATCCCCTTTTCCCGTTCGCAGAAGCTCCATCTCACCGTTCAGGCAGCTTAGCACGGTAGAGGCCTGGTTATCGCCATTGCCGCCATCCAGTAGCAATGACACATCATTCTTGAACCGTTCATGGATGACCTCCGGATCAGTTGGATACTCCAGGATTTCGTCCTCATCGTGGATAGAGGCCGTTACCAAAGGCCGTCCTATCTGATCTACAATGGCACGGGGAATTCGGTTACTCGGCATCCGGATACCGATTTCCCGCTTTTTCTCCCCAAATACCTTGGGCACCTGGTTATTGGCTTTCAGGATGAAGGTGTAGGGGCCCGGCAGGCTCTTTTTCATGGCTTTAAAGACTGTCCGGTCCAGGGGCAGCGTGTAGTCTGAGATCTGGGAAAAATCATTGAAGATAAGTGACAGGTTGCGGTTGGTGGTTTTACCCACAAGCTTAGCCAGGCGCTCAATAGCATCCTTGTTATTGATATCGCAACCAACCGAGTAAACTGTATCAGTAGGGTAAATGATAAGGGACCCATTGAGGACCGCTTCATAGGCTCGCTCAATGTGCCGCTCATTCGGGTGTTCCGGACTAACCTTTAAACGCATAGCTACGGAGGTTTAGGCATTTGTTACAATTTAACAATTATACCAATTTGCCCAAGCCTTCCGGTAGCCCCCTCAAACCAAAAACAAAGCCCCACCAGTTAGGCAGGGCTTTGCGGGGGTTCAGGAAATCCTGTTTTAGCTAAGCTCAGGCTACAATCGTGTTCACCTTCTCAGCAGCCTCTTCCAGCAGGACGGCTGACTCTACCTTCAGGCCGCTGTTATCCAGCATCTGCTTGGCTTCTTCTGCATTGGTACCCTGCAGCCGCACGATGAGCGGAATGTTGAGGTTTTCAATATTCTGACAGGCTTTGATAATGCCTTCAGCCACCCGGTCGCACCGGACGATGCCGCCGAAAATGTTAACCAGGATCGCCTGCACGTTCGGGTCTTCCAGGATGATCCGGAAGCCAGCTTCTACGGTTTCAGCATTGGCTGCCCCGCCTACATCCAGGAAGTTAGCCGGCTCCCCGCCGGATAGCTTGATCATGTCCATGGTACTCATGGCCAGGCCGGCACCATTCACCATACACCCAACGTTGCCGTCCAGGCGGATGTAATTCAGGTCGTTTTCCTTCGCCCTTACTTCCAGAGCTTCTTCTTCGGATACATCCCGCATCTCAGCAATATCCTTATGGCGGTAGAGGGCATTGTTATCCACATTGACCTTGGCGTCTACGGCCAGAATGCGGTTATCGGAAGTCTTAAGGACGGGGTTGATCTCAAAAAGGCTTCCATCGATCCCTTCATAAGCTTTATAAAGGCTCACCACAAACTTCACCATATCCTTAAAGCCCTGTCCCTGCAATCCTAGGTTGAAGGCGATCCGGCGGCCCTGGAAGGCCTGAATGCCAACAGCGGGATCAATGGGCTCCTTGAAGATCTTTTCAGGGGTTTTGGAGGCGACTTCCTCAATATCGACCCCGCCTTCCGGCGAATACATGATGACATTGCGGCCGGCAGCCCGGTCATAGAGCACGCTCATGTAGTATTCCTCGGTATCTTCATCGCCCGGGTAGTAGGCATCTTCGGCAATGTAAACCTGGTTAACCTGCTTGCCTTCAGCACTGGTCTGCGGGGTAACCAGGTTAGCGCCCAGTATATCCGCTGATTTCTCCTTGACCTCCTCCAGGTTTTTGGCCAGCTTAACGCCACCAGCTTTCCCGCGGCCGCCTGCATGGATCTGCGCCTTCACAACAAAGACCGGCGTATTGGTCTGTTCCTTGAGCTGTTTGGCAGCCTCTACAGCTTCATCAGCTGAAGTTGCGGTTATGCCATCCTGAATGGGGACGCCATAGCTTTTAAGGATGCTTTTGGCCTGGTATTCATGGATATTCATAGCAAGTGGTTTTTTGGCTTGTCAAAATTAGCAGTTTTCCCTACCGCCGCCAAAGCTAAGGCTTGAAAGCCCTAAATTGTGGCGGCCTGTCGTGTAAGGGCTAACTTTCCACCTGAAAACCTGAGACTATGCAGTACGTACTGATCAGTGGTGGATCCGGCTTAGTCGGGCAGTACTTAACAAGGCAGTTATACCAGAGTGGCTATGAAGTGGGGATCCTGACCCGCGGAGCAGATGCCAAGGGAGAGCTTTGCCGCTACCATCACTGGAACCCTGCAAAGGGAACACTGGATCCCGCTTTGGTCAGCGAGGCAGATCATATTGTTAACCTGGCTGGCGCTAATCTGGGGGCCAAGCGCTGGAATAAACGCTACAAGCAGCTCATCTATAATAGCCGGATCACCAGTACTCGCCTATTGGCGCAGGCGATCAATGCTGCTAACAACCCGCCTAAGACCTTCATCAGTGCCTCTGCCGTTAATTACTATGGCATTCAGCGGCAGGGATTACTGGATGAGCAGGCCGCGGCTGGTACTCATTTCCTGTCAAAGGTTTGTGTGGACTGGGAGCAAGAGGCCAATCAGGTGGACAATGCCTTCACCCGGGTAGTTATTCCGCGCCTGGCCACCGTTCTGGCACCGGAAGAGGGGGCTTTCCCGCAGATGAAGGCCCCAGTAGAATGGGGAGCTGGTGCACCGCTGGGCTCTGGTAAGCAGCGCACCCCCTGGATCCATGTCGTTGACCTGGCTGGCATGCTGGCATTAGCGATGACGGAGCCGTTCCTGCGGGGCCCTTTCAATGCTGCCAGCCCCGAACATACGACCAATGAAAAGCTGATGCGCACCATTGCCCAAGCGCTGCATAAACCTTTTATCCTGCCTAATGTTCCTTCCTTAGCATTAAAGGCAATGATCGGGGAGTTTGCTGATGTGCTGATGACCGATCTTCAGCTGGATACCAACTACATCCGGAAAGCAGGATTCGAATTCCAATACCCGGATGTGGCGTCTGCAGTAGCACAATTACGCTCAGCTACGGCCTGAACGGCCGTCCCTTACCCCCAACGAGTAGCGTTACACCAATGAGTAATGGTAAAAGCACCAATTTCCTACTCTTCCTGATCTTCTTCACGGTCTTCCTGAACCTTTTGGGTGTTACGATCATCATTCCGGTTCTGGGTCCGCTTATGCTGGATTCAGCTGAGAGCGGGCTGTTGCCGCAGAGTTTTTCATTCCAGGAAGAAGCTTTCATCCTGGGCCTTTTGAAGGCTTCGTATCCGCTGATGCAGTTCATGGGATCTCCGGTTCTGGGGGCCCTTTCAGACCGCACCGGCCGCAAGCCGATCCTCTCCTATGCGCTGCTGGGCTCAGTTGTCGGCTATGTTATTTTTGCCATTGGCATCCTGCAGGGCAATATCTGGATGCTTTTCGGCGGGCGCATCATTGATGGGCTGACGGGCGGCAACATTGCGGTGGTTTACTCGGCTATCGCTGATATCAGCAATGAGCAGTCTAAAACCAAGAATTTTGGGCTGGTCGGGATGGCCTTTGGGCTTGGCTTTATCATCGGGCCCTTCATTGGTGGGGTTACCTCAAATCCGGATGTGGTATCCTGGTTTAGCTATGCCACGCCCTTCTGGCTTGCTGCCCTTTTGACTACCGCGAACCTGCTCCTGGTTCAGTTTTTCTTTCCTGAGACGCTGGAGACCCGGAAGAACAGCCGGATCAGCGTCTTTTCGGGGTTTTATAAGTTTGCCCAGGCTTTCCAGATGAAACAGTTCCGCACGCTGTTCTCTGTGATATTCCTGGTATTTCTGGGGTTTACCTTTTTTACCCAGTTTCTGGATGTGTTCCTGATCCGGAAGTTTGACTTCGAGCAGATCCATATCGGCCGTATGTTCGGTTATATGGGAATATGGATAGCGCTTACGCAGGGGGTCATTACACGCTATGTTTCCAACTACGTAAAACCTCAGCGAGTGCTATCCGTAAGCTTGTTAGGCGTATCGGTTTTTGTATTAATGATGATCGTTCCGACTCAGTGGACCTCTCTCCTTTTTGTTCTGCCCTTTGTTTCCATCTTTCAGGGGCTCAACCAGCCAAACCTCCTCACTATCCTGTCCAACCAAGCCGACTCGGATATTCAAGGGGAAGTGCTGGGAATTAACCAGTCGCTGCAGTCCCTCGGGTTTACCATTCCCCCGATTATAGCCGGCGGAATTATTTCATTTAATATCAACCTGCCGCTAATTGTGGCTGGGGCCTGCATGGCCCTGTCTTGGTTCATATTCCTGATAGGCCGCCCTACAAATACCTGAGATAATCCTCGTCAGGTTTAACCACCTCTGCGTTCCTCTTCCAGGGATTAGGCTTGTTGACCCGTTATGGCTTGTTAAAGCTTTATCGTAGACTGCAGAGTGCTTATGGTAACTAAGGGTATTATTCGATGCCGCTACCTTACCCGACTTGCCTATTCCGCATTCCAAAAAAATGGCCTGACAGCATTCAGGTGCTATCAGGCCACTGGTTATAAGTTTGTTGAAAAGTCTTCCTTTACGTAGTAAGCTTACTTTATAGAAGGCATTAAGGAAGGGAACCGCTGGGCGATCAGATAGGCAGCCCCGAAGAAGAGGGTGTTGAATACCAGATCACCAGCTATGGTATACTTAAAAAACGGAATAGCTGCGCCATAGCAGGTCATCAGCCCTCCAAGGGTCTTAGCATAGAAACCGGAAGTCAGCCATACCCCGAAATTGGATACGAGGTAAAAAATCACAGAACCTCCGAGGGAACCACCTGCTATCTTAAGCGGGCTCTTGCCTTTGCGCAGCAAAAAGCCCAGAAGGCCGATTAACAGAAAACCTCCGTAAACAAACGGCTGAGCGGTGTAAAGGGCTGTGCCAGTGCCTGTGAGGCCTATGATCAGATCACTTGCCAACAGCACGCTCAGCGGCAGGACGAGCCCCAGAGCACGGTTGGAAAAATAAGCTCCTCCGAACAGGGCGATAGCACCAATAGCGCCAAAGTTAGGAGGCAGCACCTCCATGAAACGGGTGGATATGCCTACAATTATCGTAAGGAGGATAACAAGGTTTTGCTTGCTCATAGGGCGGTTTTTTAGTAGCGCAAAGGAATGAAAGTTTACCATTACCGCCAAAGGGCTAGTCGCTATGAGGCACTAAGGCCAGCCTTACTGCCGGCGGCTGGCCTTTTCCTTGTTAAAATCCAGGGCAACAGAGTTGATGCAGTACCTGAGCCCTGTGGGCTTTGGTCCGTCCTCAAAGACGTGCCCAAGGTGGGCATCACAGTTAGCACATACCACCTCGGTACGGGTCATTCCCATGCTATTGTCCTTTTTCTCAGCCACATTGTCTTCTATCGTATCGTAGAAGCTGGGCCACCCTGTGCCGGATTCGTATTTGGTTTCCGAGGAAAAGAGCGGCTCACCACAGCATACGCAATGGTAGGTGCCTTCTTCTTTCTGGTCATAGTACTCACCAGTAAAAGCCCTTTCTGTTCCACCCTGGCGGGTCACGCGGTACTCTTCTTCCGTCAGTTCAGCCTTCCAGGCACTGTCACTCTTGTAAGCTTCGCTATTGCTTTGTTGTGTCATATTGATGGATTTGGATTTAGCGTTGTTGGTCGTTTCCTGTGTTTGCTGGCCGCATGCCTGAAAACTCATAGCCAGCCCTACAAGCATCACTGTTCCTATTGAGAAAATTCTTGTCATTGCTTTTTGTTTTTAACTCATCCTTTATCACTGTCGTCATCTTCCATTAAGCGGTCGCCACTGCGCTGATCATTCCGCTTTAGCACACTCGGAACAACCTTTTCCAGCTGCTCAACCCCGATCCGCTTGGCGCGGATCTCCTTGTCTTCACCCAGGACGTAAATAACCGGCGTACTGTAGATGTTGTAGTAGGCCCGGAACCTGGAATCACTGAAGCGATCCTGGACATTGATCCAGGGCATTTCATGGTTTCTGACGTATTTCATCCAGCCATCCTTCTTGTCTTCAATGTTGACGGCATAGATCTCCATTTTATCCTTCATCGCTTCCTTGTTGTAGAGCTCCCGAAGCTTCGGAATGGCATCCTGGCAGTGCCCGCATTCAGAGTCCCAGAAAAAGAGGACGGTAACGGGCTTATCCACATCGTACAGCGGGACGGGGTTGTTTCCAGTGTCAGCCATTGTGATGCGTGGTGCCTGCTTTCCGATAAGGTTGGGCTTAAGCCGTGCCACGCGCTCCCGGATATCTTTCAGCTGTTTGTCAGATATCCAGTCTGCCATACCAGTGAGGTAGTACTTCTCGGCCATGTGGACGAAAACCTTATCCATTCCCATGATCTTGGATCGCTCATAAGTAGAGGTCACATGGTGAACGATATACTGGAAAGTTTCATCGTTGCCGTCAGTCCGTTTTACCAGCTTGTCAGTGGCTTTGATAATGGAATCCGGATTCTTGGGCGTCAGGTCTTCCAGGTAGGTCGTCATCTTCTTATGGAAGATCGGTGTTCGCAGTAGCCGGTCGTCCGACCAGTCCACATTCTCAAGGTAACGCTGCTTGTAGACAGTAAAAGACCGCTGCGAGTCTACCTCTCCGTTTTCCTTTTTAATGTTGGGGTAATCCGGATCTTCCATCGTCTGAAGAACCTTTGTGTAAAAAAGATCCGGATTGTTCTTCATCATAGCCTGGCGCTTATCCCGGATGGTCTGAGAGATCTCATTGAGTTGCTTTTTAAGCGCCTTAGCCTTTTCCGGGTCTTCTTTTTTAGCCTTTTTCCGCTGCTTTTTGATCTGCTGGGCCTTGCCTTTTTTGCTGTTAAGCATGGCCATGTAGTCAAAGAACAGCTCATTTTCCGGACTACCGGAAATGCTCATATCCTTGACCGGGTTAGCCTTGGTAGTAGAAAGCTTGAAGTCCTGATCGTTGATGATGAACTCGAAGTAGTTAGAATTCCCGGGAAAGACGAACATGTAAATCCCACCATCCATGGGCTTTTCCCCGCTCATGGTCACAGCCCCGTTTTGGTCTAACTGCAGCGTATCTTTGATGTACTTTTGATCACCGAAGTAGTAAGCCAGGAGGCATTGTTCGTTCGCCAGGCCATCTACCTGAATGGTGATATCGTGCCCGGAGGTAGCCGCAGTGCCCGTAGAGGCTGTGAAAAAGGTGAAACTGATGAAAGCGGCAATGATGTACCCGATTCTCCGCATAAGACCTGATTTTGGGAGTGCTATTGTTAATTGTATTTGCAAGTTAAACAGTAAACGATACCAAAAGGGTTTGTTTCTTGTCGCCTATGTATCCTCGTAGCTTTGCTCAATAACAGACTGCTAAAGTATGAAAGCTTTTACCCATTTGAATTTTCTGGCCATCACGCTGATAGGCTTTTTTGCCGTAGCAAGTCATGTTGCGAATTCCCAAAACCGTGCCGACCGCTTTATTGTGGATGGAACCCTTTCAGATTTTAAGCAGGTGCCGCACCAGCACTACACTGATACAAGCCAACAGCCGGACAGCGGAATTAACCTTCAGCAGGTTTACATGACCCATGATGAGGATTACTTCTACCTCGGCTTCACTTCAGAGCGCAAGCTTAATTTAACAGGGGGGAAGCCTCGTCAGGGACAGGTTTATATTTACCTGGACATAGACCGCAAGCGAAAGACTGGCTACCTGACAGGAGGCCTTGGCGGTGATTTTTCAATTGATTTCACCCGCAAGATCGTGCGCTGGAATCGCGAGCCCGAAACCACCATCCAGCTGGATCAGGCTGGTGTTCGTGTGATGCCCACCCTTTCAGCCAAAACCTATGAGGTGGCCATTGCCAGAACAATTGCAATGGAGGCCGATACTGTAAGGCTGGACGGGACCATTGATTTTCAGCTCTCGGATGAGCGCACGCAGGAAACCCTTCCTGCTTATGACAGCACCTTCACCTACACCTTTGGTAAGCCCAAGGTGGAACAGCCTGCCCCGCTTTCGCTAAGCAAAGCCCCTGAAGCTGATCTTCGGGTTGTTTCCCACAACACTTTGGATAACGGCCTGACCAACGAAAAACGAGCCCCGGTCCTCAGCCGGCTCTACCAGACGCTTAATCCTGATGTCCTGGCCCTGAATGAGTGCTGGGAGGTCAGTGCTGCCAAAGCCAAGCGGTTCTTCAACCAAAACCTTCAGTTAGAGGGAGATAAAGCGTGGCAGGCGGTAAAGCTGGATGAAGGCAATATCACAGTATCCCGGTATCCCATTGCTGAGCAGTGGCAGATAGCCGATGAGATGCGCCTGACGGCTACTCAGCTGGCGCATCCTTCCGGGCCCTTGCTGCTTATCAATGCCCACCTCTCCTGCTGCGATCAGAATGATAAGCGAAAAGCGCAGGCCAAAGCCCTGATGGCTTTTCTGGCGGAAGCGCATCAGGAGGGCGGTCGCCTTGATCTGGCGCCCGGCACTCCCATCATCGTGGCCGGTGATATGAACCTGGTGGGAGAAGGCCAGACCCTGCGCATGCTGACCGGGGATACAACCATGCAGCAGGCCTTTAAGCCTGATTGGGATTACACGCCTCTGCAGGCTGCATCCAATCCGCATACTCATGGCCACTTCAACTACACCTGGAAGAGCCTGGAAACCGGGTGGCCTGCCGGTAAGCTTGATTACGTGCTCTACACCAGCAGCGTTCTAAAGCCGGCCCGCGCCTACACCCTGAATACAAGCGTTTTGCCCGATAGCCTGCTGAGCCAGCTTGCGCTGAAGGCTAACGCCACCGACCGCGCCTCTGACCATTATCCGCTGGTTACCGACTTTACGGTGGGCGAAAGCAGTGGTTCCTCACAGCCGGGTTTTCTGCCCGGCAAGCTGGGCCATAGTTCCTATTCGTTTAACCTGGATCCAGCTGTTCAGCAGGTCAACATTTACGACAGGCAGGGGAAGGCTGTTTACGATCAGAACGCTGATCAGCCACTACAGCTTGACCTAACGCAATGGGAAACCGGGGTGTACTACGCAGAGTACAGGATGAGGGGCGCATCACCGCAGGTTGAGTCGTTTATGGTAGGGCCTTAGCGGCTTTTACCGGTTTGTAAACCAGCATCTGCCTACTCATGCTCACATGGAGCTACGCCTTCTGGCTTTTCGGGATCCTGTACCCTGTCCTGGTCGGCTTTATCATCCTGGTGATCATGCTGGAAAACCGGGACCCGGTTAAAACCATCGCCTGGCTCCTGGTTCTGGTACTCCTGCCCCTGCTCGGGGTGATTCTGTACTTCTTTTTCGGCCGTAATTTCCGGAAGATCCGGACCTTCAACCGTAAAGCCGCGGCTGATCAGCTCCAGATCAAGAATCTCCGGGGTGTTCATTTTCTCGATCTTAAGGCCAAGAACTTTTTCAACGATGAGAAGATCCGCCAGAAATCCTCGATCATCACCCTGCTGATGAACAATAGCAAAGCCTTGCTAACAGAGGGCAACCACGTGGATATCCTGAACAATGGTACGGAGACCTTCCCGGCGATGATGAAAGCCCTGAAGCAGGCGCAGGACCATATCCACATTGCCTTTTACATCATTTCTGATGATAAGATCGGGAATACCATCCGCACAATACTGGAGGAGCGGGCACAGGCAGGTGTGGAGGTGCGCGTGATCTACGATGGTGTGGGTAGCTGGATGCTCAGCAGCCGGTATGTCAGGGCCCTCCGCCGGGCAGGCGTTATGGTCTACCCGTTCCGGCCTGTGAATTTTCCATTCCTTACCAGCAAGCTCAACTACCGGAACCACCGGAAAATTGTGGTTGTGGATGGTAAGGTCGGGTTTATCGGCGGGCTGAACATTGGGGATAAATACCTGGATGGCGATCCCGAATTAGGCTTCTGGCGGGATGTGCATCTCAGGCTGGAGGGGGATGCGGTCAAAAGCCTTCAGACGGTTTTTCTGACCGACTGGTACTTTGTTGCACGCCAGGAGCTGGATGGCGACCGGTTTTTTCCCACCTACCAGGTATCAGAGCAGAAGCTTGTACAGATCATCGCCAGCGGCCCGGATTCAGAATGGGCCAACATCATGCAGGCCTATTTTGCTGCCATTACAAGTGCCCGGGAGCATATCTACATTTCTACACCTTACTTTACGCCCAACCGCAGCATCATGACTGCGCTGAAGACAGCCGCTCTTAGCGGCACGGACGTCCGCCTGATCCTGCCCGGCAATTCAGACGCCCGGATCAACCTCTGGAGCTCTTACTCCTACCTTGAGGAGCTGCTGGCTGCCGGTGTTAAGGCCTATATCTACCAGGATGGTTTTACGCATGGAAAAATGATGATGGTGGACGGGGTTTTTGCTTCAGTAGGCAGCGCCAACATGGATATCCGCAGTTTTGACCAGAACCTGGAGATCAATGCCCTGATCTATAACCGCGAAACCACCCTTGCGCTTGAGCAGTCTTTCTGGCAGGATCTGCAATCCTGCTGTGAGCTGGATCTGTACAGCTTCCGCCAGCGCCCGATCAGTCATAAGCTGCGGGAGTCCACTGCACGGGTTTTCAGCCCGTTGCTCTGAGCGGCTGCCTGCTTTTGATCCGGGGCGGATTTCCCGCACCTTTGCTAAAAAGCAATCGCATGATCCAGGTTTTATTTGTATGCCTTGGTAACATCTGCCGCTCGCCACTGGCTGAGGGCATTATGAACCAAAAGCTCCGGGAAGCTGGCTTAGCGGATCAGGTAGCAGTGTCATCGGCCGGAACCGGGACCTGGCACCTAGGGCATGCTCCGGACGAGCGGACTGTACGCGTGGCCCGGGCCAATGGCATCACGCTCGATAGCATTGCCCAGCACCTGGAGGAAAAGCCCTTCGAGGCCTATGACTACATTGTGGCCATGGATGAGAACAACCGCCGGGATATAGAAGAATGGGACCGTGAGCAAGCCCACCGCCATAAAATCTTCCTTATGCGGGAATTTGACCCCGAGGCTAACGATACCCTGGCCGTTCCGGACCCCTTCATGGGCGGAGAAGAGGACTTCGACTCCATATTCAAGGTGCTGAACCGTTCAATAGACGCCTTCATCCAGTACCTGGAAAAACAGGAAGCGCTGAGGTCTTAGCCTTTCTGCTGCTCCTCAGGAGCGGGTTTTTCGCTGAAGCGGGACAGCAGCGCCACCCTTGAAACGCATCTCAGGGTTGGCCCTTATAGAAAAGAACTCATTGACCAGCGCCTGCGAGCCGTGGGCGATAAAGGCGATCCAGAAACTGCCGGTTTCGTAGCTGGCCAGGCATAGTAACACCCCGAAAGGAACGGCTCCAAACACCTCCCGCCAGCCTTTCGGAGCGTGGACAATGGCGTAAAGGCCCACATTGAGCCCGATGGCAGACCAGAGCCCCATAACCTCGATGGCCGGAAAGAAAAGCAGGCTGCGGAACAGGAATTCGTAGCCAAGCAGGTACAGGAGCCAGGTAAGCGCATTCAGCCCGAATAAAGCAGGGGTCCAGGCCTGGTAGCGCACCTGCGGGTAGGCTGCTTGATTGACGGTTGTCCGGGCGATGTAAGCGTTAGCTGGTATCAGGATCAAAAGCAGGCCAACAGCCCAGGTAACAGTCAGCTGTGGCTGGCTGATCACCAATCCCCATTGATCCCAATGGTCCGGCAACAGCTCGTAAGCAAAGTAGCCAGCTACCGGCCCGAACAGTAAGAAACCCAGCAGACGGTGAGCAAACAGCAGGTTTTTGTAGTAAACAGGCTTAGTTGTTACCTGAATACGGAGGCTGCGCATAAGCTGATAAAAAAAGACCCAGAACACCGTAAAGGCCCCAATCGTAAAAATGGTCATCCAGAAAATGGCAATCAGGCTCATGGCTATGGTTTTTTACTGCACTGGTTTCTCTGAAAAAGCTGGCAATTTAGGACGCTTCAGGCATTAGCCCCGGGGATTGCGGGGAAAAGCGGGCATTGTAATGGGGGTATTGCCCGCCTTTCTGCATTCTGCATAGATAAGCATCCACGCTTAATCAGACCAAAACCCCTATTAAACCTTTACAGGCTATCAGGAAGGGGTATTGCCCATACTCCTTCACTGTGGGTATTCATCGAGGAGAAGGGGGCCCTTATACGTCTTAGCGTTTGCAAGGCAGCGGTATTTCTTACTTTTGTGAGGTCAAAGGGATTTCCAATGCCCCGTACACCCAAATACCACTTCGATCCTTATACCCTGACCTACCGCCATTACCGGCCTAACCTTGGTGAGAAGGTTCTGCGGATCGGAGGCATCCTGTCACTGGCGTTGCTCATGTCCATCGGAATCTTCATGGCGATGAGCTACTACGTGGATACCCCCGAGGAGACCCGGCTGAAACAAGAGGTGGAAGAGTACCGCCGGAAGTTTCAGGCCATGCAAGAGCGGCTGGACAGGCTTAACCGGACCATGAGCAGCCTGGAAAGGCGGGATAAGCAGATCTACCGGTCTATTTTTGAGGCTGATCCGCTGTCCAGCGCTGTGCGGAATGCGGGCTACGGCGGTGTTGAGCGATCAGCTGACCTGGAAGGCTTCCAGTATGCTGAGCTGGTTGAAAGCACCCGTTCCCAGCTCAACGAGCTGAGCAAAGAGCTGTATGTGCTGACGAAATCCTATGAAGAAATCACTAAGCTGGCTTCTAAAAAGCAACAACTCCTTAAGGCCATCCCGTCTATTCAGCCCATCAAAAACAAAGAGCTAACCCGGATCGCTTCTGGCTACGGCAAGCGGATTCACCCGATCTACAAGACCACCCAGTTCCATGAGGGGCTTGATTTTACCACTGACATTGGGGCCCCGGTCTATGCCACCGGAAAAGGCGAAGTCGTGCGGAAAGACTACTCAAAACGAGGCTATGGCAATCAGTTAGTGATCGATCATGGGTATGGCTACAAAACGCGTTACGCCCATCTTAATGAGTTTAAGGCAAAAGAGGGTGAGACGGTCAAGCGCGGGGAAATGATTGCTACGATCGGCAATACCGGGCTGTCCACCGGGCCACATCTACACTATGAGGTTCGGAAGGATGGTAAGCCGGTCAATCCCATCAACTTCTTCCATAATGAGCTATCACCCAGGGAGTATCAAAAAGTCGTGAAGCTTGCCAATCAGGCGAATCAATCACTGGATTAATACGATAAGTGGCTACAGAGGAGGAAGAACAACACCAGCAGCAACAGCACGAAAAGCGCTACTACACCATTGGCGAGGTAGCAGACATGCTGAACGTCAACACCTCGCTGATCCGGTACTGGGAGCGGCAGTTCCCCTCCCTGCAGCCCCGGAAAAACCGGAAGGGGCATCGCCTGTTCACCCGCTTTGACGTTGATCAGATCAAGTACATCTATTTTTTGGTGAAAGAGCGGCACTACTCGCTACAGTATGCTCAACAGACGCTGGAAAAACCGGATGCCAATGACCAGGAGGCGTTCCGGGTGGCAGAGGAGCTCAGAAGCCTCCGGCGGTTCCTGCTTAACCTCAGGGATAACCTGGATAACCTGCAGCAGGATTCCACAAGCCCCACGGATGACACCTAGCCATGTGATTGAGAACACTCAGTTCATTTACCACCCTGGTACAACGCGCTTTCCCTACGCAGGCTTTGTAACACGGACTAAGCTTTGCCTCTCAAATCAAGCTGATTGCACTTTCTGAACGAACTCCGCACCCGATTATCCCACTGGCTGATGCACCGGCGGTTCTATCGGTCACCAGCACGCCAGAAACCGCTCTACTTAGGTATGGCTGAGCGGGTGCTGGTGGTTGCGGCACCAGTTAATTCATCAGACCAAGAAGCCCTGGGGCGCTTTCATGAAAAGCTTGTAGCAGCAGGACACGAAGTAACCGTGGCTATTGCTGGCTCAGGATCTCACTCTGAAGAGATTCCGGGCTTAGCGGAAGCTTACACGATCACCAATGACAGGCTAACCTGGCTCGGTTTGCCGGAAGCCTCCACCCAACGGATGCTGACGAAAAGCTCGTTCGATATAGCGGTCAACCTGGCTGCTCCTGACCTCCTTCCGGCGCACTACGCAATGGCCGTGAGCCATGCTGCTTTCCGGATGGGGTTTTACAGCTCAGCCTATGCCTATATTTATGATTTCATGGTGGGAGAACCGGAAGATGGCTCCTTAGCCGCGGGGATTGCTACCTTTGAAATGTACATGGCAACCGTGCAAAAGCAGTGATCTATGAACATTCAGGGAACAGGCGTAGCCGTAATCACGCCTTTTCAGGCTAATGGTCAGGTGGATAGCAATGCCCTTCGCCAACTGCTACAGTACCTTGTGCAGGGCGAGGTGGAGTACGTGGTGATGCTGGGCACCACTGGCGAGTCAGCAACCTTATCCTTTGAGGAAAAGCAGCACATTCTGGCAATCACTAAGGAAGAGGTACAGGGCACCATTCCAATCGTGGTCGGCATAGGCGGGAATAATACGCACGAGATTCAGCAGAATATGGCTGCGCTGGACCTGGAGGGCTGCTCTGCCATTCTATCAGTTAGCCCCTACTACAACAAGCCTACCCAGTCCGGCCTGATCAGCCACTACCAGGCGCTGGCAGATGCAGCTCCCCTGCCCCTTATCCTTTACAATGTTCCCGGCCGTACGGGCAGGAATATAGAACCTGAAACGACTCTGGAGCTGGCTAAGCACAACAATATTACCGGTATCAAGGAGGCTTCAGGGGATCTACAGCAGGTAATGACCATCATAGAGCGTAAGCCCGGGGATTTTCAGGTAGTCTCCGGTGATGATCACCTCACCCTCCCCTACCTGGGTGCTGGGATGGATGGCGTTATCTCGGTCACCGCCAATGCTTATCCCTATGCCATGTCCTCCATGGTCAGGGCCGGACTAAAGGAAAACTTCTCAGAAGCCCGGAGGCATCACTACAAGCTTATGCCGGTCATGCGGCTGGTTTTTGCAGAGGGGAATCCCGGGGGCGTAAAGGGCTTTCTATCGGCACTTGGCTTCTGTGAATCAGTCCTGCGGCTGCCGCTGGTGCCGGTTAGTCAGGATTTACAGGAGCAGATCCAGCAGCAGGTAGCCCAGGAAATCAGCCGCGTTTAGGCTTATGGTTGGCGTTATTGGATTGCTGCTGAAGAACACCTGAGAACCAGAAACCGGAAGGTATGGCAGAAGAGAACTACGAACGCCCGCTGGATCAGATGGCTGATCAGGAGCGGCAGATGGAAAGCCAGCAATTCCTGCGGCCTGCATCCTTTGCGGACTTCTTTGGGCAGGATAAGCTGATCGAGAACCTTCAGATCTTTGTGAAAGCAGCCCTGCAGCGGCAGGAGGCCCTTGATCATGTACTGCTGCACGGCCCTCCCGGATTGGGTAAGACCACCCTTGCCCATATCATTTCCCAGGAGCTTGGGGTCAATATCAAGATCACCTCCGGGCCAGTGCTGGATAAGCCGGGGGATCTGGCAGGCCTGCTCACCAGTCTCGAGGAACGCGATATCCTCTTTATTGATGAAATCCACCGGATGAACCCGGTCATTGAGGAGTACCTTTACTCAGCCATGGAGGATTACCAGATCGATATCATGCTGGAGAGCGGGCCCAATGCGCGTACGGTTCAGGTTAAGCTGAACCCCTTTACCCTGGTTGGGGCCACCACCCGCTCTGGCTTGTTAACAGCCCCGCTGCGGGCCCGCTTTGGGATCAACTCGCGGCTGAACTACTACGATTCGGAGCTGCTAAGCCAGATCGTGAACCGTTCAGCGGATATCCTGGGCGTAACGGTCGATAAGCAGGCTTCCGGGGAAATAGCCCGGCGAAGCCGCGGCACCCCGCGGATCTGTAACGCCCTGCTCAGACGGGTGCGGGACTTTGCGCAGATCAAGTCCGATGGAAGCGTTAACCTGGAAATCACCCGCTACGCGCTGGAGGCGCTGAATGTGGATGAGCATGGGCTGGACGAGATGGACAACAAGATCCTGCGAACCATCATCAAAAAATTCCAGGGCGGCCCTGTGGGCCTGATGACCATTGCTACCTCTGTTAGCGAAGAGGCCGGGACCATCGAGGAGGTGTACGAGCCTTACCTGATTCAGGAAGGCTATATTCAACGAACGCCCCGGGGCCGGCAGGCTACCCTGAAGGCGTATCAGCACTTGGGCGAGGCTTACCAGGATCCGCAATCCGGGGGTTCTGACCTTTTCTCGCAGGAATAACGCCTAACGGATAATAACCTTCTGCGTGGAAACGGTCTCCGGATGCTGAACCCGGATGTGGTAGATGCCTTCCTTCAGGTGCGCCAGATCGAGCCTGTACGATTCCTGAGCTTTATTGAGAACTGTACGTTGATGAACGGTCCTGCCCAGCTGATCAACTACCTGCAGCTGTTCCAGCGGTTCCTGACTTGTGAGCCTTACCTGGCCCGCTGAAGGATTCGGGGCTACGGTAATAGCCGTGTTTCCGGCTTCAGCGTGCTGCTCCCTTACCTGCGATGGGATACTGTCCGGTTCCCGGGAAAAGCTATCGCCTGTGGCAAAATGGTAAACGATCCGGGACCCAAAGTTGGCATTGAAAGACTCGATTGGGAAAGGAATGCTGCCTGCCTCGCGTAGGCTGAAGCTGCCCTGCCCGGCCTGCCGGATAAAGGGATAGAACAGGCCGTTCTCATCGCGGGGTGAGGACTGCCCCGGGGCATCGTCATCGAGGACAAGCTTGTACAAGCCTGGCTCATCAGGCAGGGTAATGGTATCCCGGTAAAGCGTATTGGCCTCATACCCGGCCCGGTAGAAAACCGTATCTCCGGAAGCCCGGACAATGAGCAGGGAATTCTGACCCGGCTGAGCGTTCGTGCTTAACTCAGCAATGAACGTATCCGGTAAGACCGGAGGAGTGGGAAAGGGCGTTTGTGCTGCGTTGTTGACGGGGTTATCATCCTTTGCCCCGTTGACTGCGGCAATCCGGGCTCTGAAAGCATTTTTCCCGAAACGCAGGCCCTGAATATGACGGGGGAGCTCAATGACCTGGGTAGCCATCGGCTCAATAGTACCTTCCCACTCATAGGAATTATCAGGCCCCCCGACTGCTCCGTAGGTAAACCTGAGCTGGTTAATCGCTTCAGTTCCCTTATTCCGCACCCTGACTTTTGGATGCATGGTAGCCGGATTGGAGCGGGCATACCGGTCCTTGTCCGAAGGCGCTAAGATGCTCGTCAGTGCTGCGTCCGTCCCGTGGCGGTTACCGGAATACGTTATCAGCTGGACGGCAAATTTGTAGGAAGGTTGCTGATCACCAGTCCACTGAATGGCCGGATCAATATCAATATCGAACGCGTTGGATCCACTTTTGATATAGGATGTCACGTTGTGCTCGTACACTTTCACACGGCTTCCGGGGCACCAGTTAGCCCTGTCCAGCAGCCAGGTCCCGCCCTGCGGGTAGGTCGGGTTCATGCCGCAGTCATCCCGCCACATGAGCTGGCTGGCTGCCTGATCGCCATTAATGCTCAGCTTGTAGTTCCGCTCACAGAATTCCGCACAGTTGGTACTGTTATCAAATCCGTGGCCGGATGCGATAACCCGGACTTTGGCTTGCTCTGCATCAGCTGCTATCCTGACCGATTGCCCGGGCATTTGGTTGTTTTCAAAATCCTGCTGGTCCTGGTATCCGAAATCGCCCTGGTAAAGCGTGCGGACTTGCCGTAGCTTCCGGCTGGCCCGTCCTTCAATGAAACGGAAGTTGACCGAAGCGGAGAAGCCAGAGCTATAGCCATCGTAGAAGACCCGGATTTTCACAGAGTCCCGAAGGAACTTCCGGAAATCTGTAACATCAAAGCGGTAGCGGCGCTCCCAGCTGTTATCAAAGCCTTCCTGTTCGGTTTTCATGTAGCCGCCATAAGGCGTTATAGCGCTGGCCAGCTCCATTTTTTCGAATACCCGGGAAGTTTGGTAGTACCTTATTGACCCGTTCTGCCGGATAGTGTCAGCTACAACATACTGGGAATCGACCCGCCTGCCGTTGGTATCAAAAGTGTACCGGTAATAAGCTGCCGGCCAGCGGACCAGGGTGTCGGTCGGGCTCACGCCTTGCCCGTCCTGCTCGAATTGCACTAAGCGTAACGAATCGCGCTGCAGGGTGTCTGTTTGCTGACTGGTGGAATCGTAAACGGTCCGGATCGTTGGCGTCCGGCTCAGGGCTATGCTATCAGGGGCGCTGCCATTAACCCGGAAAAGCGGGTGGGTACGCTCGGTAGAATCAATAGCCCCGGTTGGCTTCATGGCCATTACTTTGGTCGTGTAATCCCATTCGCTGCAGCCGCTGCTGGCACAGCCGATGGTATAGGTCATGCTGACTTCCCGGAACGATGTTCCTGCTGAGGGAAACTCAGCCCAGCTATCGTAGGCTCCGTAGGTGGTCATATCCGTTTCCGTCTGGGCCTGAATTGTTACGGTATCGCCAGGATCAGCAACGATTATAGCCGGAAGCAGGAGTAAGCATAGGGTAGTCGTACCAGCCTTCATAGGCTTATCAGGTTAAGCAGGTTGTACATCGGGTGATTGCCCAAAAATAAGGCGTTAGTACCTAACCTGCGCTTTGCTATTACTGATAAGCGGCTTCCAGCTCCCGGAAGCGCTCAGCAATGCCGGCATCTAAACCGGGCAGGCGTGCGCTGAGGGCCCGTTGCTGATCATTGGTAAACGGGGGCTGTGAAACCCGGCCGGCTATCTGATTGATGCTGTGAATAAACGCCTGGTCATCTGTGTAGCGGAATGCATACTGCTTGCTCACGAACTGCGGAAAGAAAGCACCAAAGCCCTCGTTATAAGGCAGGCCGGTTTTCAGGAAAAACCGCTTAATCTGGCTCAGGGACGTTTGCCCAAGCTCGTAATAAAACCGGTGTACAAGGTGCGGATAGTGCTGGACGATCAGCCGGTCAACCATGATCTCCAGCATGATGTGGGAGAGGAAGCTGACCCGGTAAGGCGGGTATCCGATGCCCGATGCCGCAAGGGCCGCCTTGACTTGTGCCTGCGCCTGGTAAAAAAAAGCGGTTTCGTGAAACCACTCATCCATCAACAGATGCCCCTTTACGCCCTCTGCCAGCGCATGATGGTCAGCATTGGCAAAGGCTGATAGATGCTGCTTTTTCAGCTTCCAGCCCCGGCTCACCATTCCCATCAGATCAGGCAGGATCAGGCCCAGATTGTAATAGGGAGCCTGAGCTTTTCCATCAAAATAGTAGTGGGCCAGGAAATTCATAAGCAGGCATTGTTTTAGATCAACAAGCTGGCTTCAGCCTAACGTTCAGACGAGCCACAAGCCCTTCCGGTACAGCGAATTCTTACCTTCGCCTTAAAACAGTACTAACACCATGAATTTTGTTGATGAGCTCCGCTGGCGGGGCCTTCTGTATGACCTGATTCCCGGCACAGAAGATTACCTTAAACAGCACAAAGCGCTGGGCTACATTGGGTTTGACCCGACTTCAGCCTCTCTGGGTATTGGTAACCTGGCGCAGGTCCTGATCCTGAAACATTTCCAGCGGGCTGGCCACCAGCCCATTGCCCTGCTGGGCGGTGCTACCGGTATGGTGGGGGACCCTTCGGGCAAATCTGCTGAACGAAACCTGCTGGATGAGGACACCCTTGCGCATAACATCAATCAATTCCGGCAACAGCTGGGCGCTTTTTTCAATGAGGATGGGCCGAACCCGCTGCGCTTTGTCAATAACTATGACTGGTACAGGGACATGAACCTCTTGTACTTCCTGCGGGAGGTAGGCAAACACCTGACCGTCAACTACATGATGGCCAAGGACTCCGTTAAGAGCCGGATGGAGAGCGGCCTTTCCTATACGGAGTTCTCTTATCAGCTTCTGCAGGCTTACGACTTCTATCAGCTGTACCAGCAGCACGGCTGCTTAGTGCAGATGGGCGGCTCTGATCAGTGGGGCAACCTGACGGCTGGCGTTGAGCTGATCCGCCGGCTGGGCCAAACGGAAGCTTATGCCGTAACCTCCCCGCTGATCACAAAGGCCGATGGCTCCAAGTTCGGTAAGAGTGAAAAGGGCAACATCTACTTAGACAGCACTTATACTTCACCCTATGAGTTCTACCAATTCTGGCTGAACGTTAGCGATGAGGATGCAGAGCGCTTCATCCGCATGTTTACTTTCCTTGGCAGGGAGGAGGTGGAGCAGCTGACCAAGGACCACCGGGAGGCTCCTCATCAGCGGTTGCTCCAGCAGCGGCTGGCTGAAGCGGTGACCACCTTTGTGCACTCGGCAGAAGACGTACAGCGCGCCCAGGAGGCTTCCCGCATCCTGTTCGGCAAAAGCACCCTTGAGCAGTTGCAGGCGCTGGATGAGCAGACCTTACGCTCAGCAATGGCTGATGTACCTCAGTACGAAGTGCCGCGGCAGGCGCTCGATGAAGGCATGCCAATCCTGGACTTGCTTACCAGTTCCACTGACATCCAGCCCTCGCGCAGCGAGGCCAAAAAGAGCCTGAAGAACGGAGCTATCACCATTAACAAGCACAAAAAGCCGGACCAGACCGATACCATCTACAGCGAAGACCTGCTGAACGGCCGCTACATGCTGGTTCAGATGGGTAAGAAGCGGTACTACCTCCTGAAAGCCTACTGAACTTTGTATTATTGATCAATCACTGAAAAGGTTCGTCTTATGGTCCGGTTGGTAAGCATGTTGCTGCTGTTGGTCCTCGCAAACGCTTCACTGCTGGCTCAGGAAGAAAAGAGCGAGTATCCTGTACCTTATGACAAAGAGAAGCAAAAGATCACCTATCAGGGTGTAGCAGAGGTGGCCAACACGGATAGAGCTACCCTCTATGATCGCTTCCAGAGCTGGGGGGCTCAGCACTACCGGAATTACAGCGGGAAAGTGGAAAACCGGAAACCAGATGCGGACGTGCCCATGACGGAGCTTAAAACCTATGTGAACCTGGATACTGAGAAGGCGCGCGAACGGGCGCGGTTCCGGCTAAAGGTCCAGTTTAAGGACGACCGGTATCGGTACACCCTTTACAAGTTTCACAAGCGAAAAGGCTATTTCTACGGGCTGGAGCGCTGGATCGAACCGGAAACCATGAAGGAGGAAAAAGCGCAGAAAAAGCTTGAAGCCCTGGACAAAGCCGTTACGGCTGTTATCCAGTCCATGAAGGATTACATCAAACAGCCACCGGAAGAGCAGGACAGCAGCTGGTAAACTTATCCCCTGTGAGCAGGTTGATAGGGTCAGCGGCTCAAAAGTGATCGTATGCAGGCATTATGGCTAGCGTCCCGGTATTTCATGGTATCATTAGTGGCCTTCGTCACCTGTTCGTCAGTTCTGGCGCAGGATAACGGAAGGGGGGAACAAAGCATAGACCGCCGGGCAAAAGAATACCAGCGATCAGCTGAGCAATACTTGTACGAGCAGGACTACGAAAGTGCTATTCCCCTTCTTAAGAAAGCGATCAGCCAGGATTCCAGCTACGCCAAACCCTACATCACCCTTGCCAATATCCACTTCCGGCGGGATTCCCATCGCTTAAGGCGGAACACCCTGAAAACCCTGATCAGGGAACGCCCGGATTTCCCCGGCCCCTACTTTGAGCTCGGATCGGACTACTACGCTAACGGTTACTACCGCGAGGCCTACAAGACTTTCGGGCAATTCCTGGCATTTGACAGGCCGGATGAAAAGTACCTGGATCTGGCCCGGAAGCGCCGGGATACCGCTTTGTTCCGCGCCCAGCAAAAGGCCAATCCGGTCTCATTCGATCCGACCAGTCTGGGGGATGCCATCAACACCCCCTTCAGCGAATACTGGCCGGTGATGACTACTGACCGGCAGACCATGTACTTTACCCGTAGGCTGGAGCAAAATGCTGCAGGAAACCGGCAGCTGCGAAGGCGCACCCGCCGGTTCAACGAAGAAATCTACGTTAGCAAGCGCAAGGAAGATGGCTGGCGTGAGGCTAAAAAGCCGGCAGGGAACCTGAACAGCACCCGGAATGAAGGGGCGATCACCATTGCTCCGAATGGGAAGTATATCATTTTTACCGGGTGCCAGTGGGGCGACACGCGCGGACGCTGCGACCTTTACATGGCCAGGAAGCGCAAGGGCCGGTGGACAACACCCCGGAACCTGGGCCGGCCGGTTAATACACGCGCCAAGGAAACACAGCCCTCTATTTCTTTTGACGGGCAGACCCTTTACTTTGCCTCAGATCGCGGCAACAGCAGCCGCAAGCTCGATATTTACCGTAGCCAGCGGCAGGAAGATGGCAGCTGGGGCAAGCCAGAAAACCTCGGAAAGCCCATTAACACCGATCAGACCGAGCAATCCCCGTTTATCCACGCTGACAACAAAACACTTTTCTTTTCCTCGCAGGGCCACATGGGCATGGGCAGCTCGGACCTGTTCTACGCCCGCCGAAAAGCCAATGGCGAATTCGGAGAGCCTCAGAACCTCGGCTACCCGATCAATACCAAAGGTGAGGATATCGGGCTGTTTGTGAGCAGTGATGGCCGCACAGCTTACTTTGCCTCCCGGAAACCTGAGCAGGGAGAAGGCAGGCTGGACCTTTACCGCTTTCAGCTACCCGAAAAAGCCCGGGCGCAGGCAGTTACTTACCTTGAGGGCAAGATTGAGGATGCCATCACCCGCCAGAACCTGCAGGCGCAGGTCCGGATTCGCGATCTGAGCTCGGGAGAAGTAATGGTGCGGACACGCTCAGCTAAGGGAACCGGCCGCTTTATGCTGCCCCTTCATTCTGACCACAACTACGCTGTAGCCGTAACGCGGGATGGGTATCTGATGCACTCCGAAAACCTCTCTATCAAGCGCTATGACTCCGCGCGGCCCTATGACCTTGACGTAGCGCTGGCACCGATCAAAGAAGGCAAGCAGGTAGAGCTTAGCAATATCTTCTTCGAAGTGGATAAGCATAAGTTAAAATCAACATCCAAAGCTGAGCTAAGGGAGCTGGCCGGTTTCCTGGAGCAGAACCCTAACGTTGTGATCGAAATCCAGGGGCACACGGATAACCAGGGAAGCGAGGCCTACAACCAGCAGCTTTCTGAAAAGCGGGCTAAGGCTGTTTATCAGCATTTGGTTGAGAAGCGTGGGATAGATGCGAAGCGGCTACAGTACAAGGGCTACGGCCAGAGCCAACCCATCGCCTCTAACGAAAAGGAATCCGGCCGGGCCCGGAACCGCCGGACGACCTTTGAGATCATCAGTCAGCGAGAGTAGAGCGCGCTCAGGAGCGGCTGGCCCATTTTTTAATGCTTTTTTTAGCCGCCTTGATGTTTTTCATCAGGCCCTCCAGCTTAGCGCGATTTAGCGGGCTACCCTCAAAGTTCTGCTGAAACACCTCCTCGGTCATCTCTTCCCAGTCCCGGTCATTGAAGTCAACGATGGGAGCCCGGGGTTCAAAATCCGGCTCCTGGTGCTGTTTGGCAAACTTGTTCCACGGGCACACATCCTGACAGATATCGCAGCCGAAGATCCACCCATCCATTTGCTGATGGTACTCCTGCGGGATCTCCTCTTTCAGCTCCACTGTAAAGTAGGAAATGCATTTACGGGCATCCACGCCATAGGGGGTAATAGCCTGTGTGGGGCAGGCATCTATACAGCGGGTGCAGCTGCCGCAGTGGTCAGCTGTAGGCGCATCCGGCTCGAGTGGAAGATCCAGGATTAGCTCACCCAGAAAGAAGAAAGAACCATTCTGCTTATTCAGGATATTGGTGTTTTTGCCCTGCCAGCCTGTGCCGCTGTGCTTAGCCCAGGCTTTATCCATAACCGGGGCTGAATCCACAAAGATGCGCCCGTTTACCTCCCCGATCTGCTGCTGAATAAAGCTGAGCAGTTCTTTCAGGCGCTTTTTCAGTACTTTGTGGTAGTCGCGGCCATAGGCATACTTAGAAACCTTGTAGTTACTTTTAGGGGGCTCTGGCTTACCCGGGTAGTAGTTATACTGCACTGAGATGACCGACTGAGCCCCGTCTACTAGTTTTCGCGGGTCCAGGCGCTTGTCAAAGTTCCGCTCCATGTAGGTCATCTTGCCATGCTGACCCTGTTTGAGCCATTGCTCCAGTAAAGGCGCCTCTTCTTCCAGAAAGCCGGCCTGTGCAATCCCAATGGCATCGAAACCGAGGGCTTTTCCCTGCTGCTTGATCAGCTCAGCGTAGGACTTTTGTTTATGCGGTGCTATCATTTCAAAGGGTTTATTTCTTCAGAAAACCTGCGGACCTGAATATGACAAATATCATTTCTATAACCTTCCGGAAATTCCAACCTTTGTGAAAGAGCCAAGTCGAAAATAAGCGACAATCAGGCCTTTAACCAGGATTGCGTGAGCCTTCATCAACGAGAATTATAGCCGGGGATGAGGGCTCAAAGGCTTTAAACAAAGCCTAGTCCTGCTTGGTTATTCAGTTGGATGTATAAAAAACAACCCGATTCTATCCTCTTCAGCAGTTTTCGCATTGGGGTGAAAAACGCTTAACTACCATGATACAACGCGCTAACGCTATCCTTCTTTTACTACTTTCATTGGCGTTCCTGACTGGAAGCCCAACAGTTACTTTAGCCCAGGATAACGGAGGTGAAACGCAGGCAAAGGCAGAAGGCAGCGGAGATAATGGAAAAGCTGAGAAGAGTGAAGAAGATGGGCCTAATATTGCGCAAGGCAAGCAGTTGTACAAAAAGCACTGCACGCAATGCCATAAAATTAACCAAAAATTAGTAGGACCTGCTCTGGCGGGCATTAACGAGCGTAAGTCCGAGTCCTGGCTGATCCCCTGGATCAAGAACTCCCAGAAGATGATCGAGAATGGGGATGAATATGCCGTTAAGATCTACAACGAGTACAACCAGACCATCATGCCCCCCATGCCTCTGAATGATTCGGAGGTTAAATCAGTCCTGGCTTACATTGAGCAGGAAACCCAGAAAGCTCAGGAAGCAAAAGCCAGTGCAGGCGGGGGCGGAAAAGCTCAGCCAACTAACATTTACGCGGATGGCAGTATTTTGAATGATGGCCTTTTCAAATCGCTCTTGTTCATCGGCTCCCTCCTTTTTGTTGTGCTGCTGTTTGTTTCCCTCAATATACTCGGCAAGGCGCTTAACCTTAACAAGCGGCTGCCCAGCTTAAACTGGAATAAGATCAATGCCTATGCTTTTGGTTTGTTCTTCATCGCAGGGATGATTGGCATCATCTACGAGTTCGACATTCACACCCAATACTTACTGCCGGAAGCTGCTTCCCTTCACGGAGAAAGTGTTGACCAGCTATTCATGATCACCCTGATCATCACGGGCATCATGTTCCTGGTTACCCAAGCCTTGTTATTCCTGTTCTCCTACCGTTACAGCAACAATGGCAGTAGTAAGAAGGCGCTTTACTATCCGATGAATGATAAGCTGGAGATTTTCTGGACCACAATTCCAGCTATAGCACTCTCGATCCTGATCATCATGGGCTTCGTTAGCTGGCAGAACATTAACTCAGCGCCTAAAGAGAAGGCTCAGGTAATCGAAGTTTACGGTTACCAGTTCAACTGGAAGTTCCGTTATCCCGGCGAAGACGGAGAACTGGGTGAAACCGACTTTACCCGTACTAAGCCCGGTGAAAACCCACTGGCCCTGAACCCGAATGATGAAGCGGCCAAGGACGATATCATCACCAGTGAACTTCACCTTCCCAAAGACAAGCAGGTTTACCTGAAGATCCGCTCAAGGGATGTTATCCACAGTGTTTACCTGCCGCACTTCAGGGTGCAGATGTACGCGCAGCCGGGTATGAACAATACCTTCAAGTTTACCCCCACCATTTCAAGTGAGGAAATGCAGGAAAAAGTTGGCAATGATGAATTCAAATACGAGTTGGCCTGCAACCAAGTGTGTGGCGCTGCCCACTACAACATGAAGGCTGACGTTTACGTGGAGGAAGAGGAAGACATGGAGGAATGGCTAAGTGAAAAAGCGACTTTCCAGGAGAAAATGAAACAATTCGCTAATAAGTAACCTTAATCTCAGAAAACTAAAATCCGGACGCTATGAGTGCTGAGGCCGTAACCAATGTTCAGCCGCAAGAGCATGAACACGAGCACAGGGAGAATTTCATAACCAAGTACATCTTTAGCACAGATCACAAGATGATCGCTAAGCAGTACTTGATCACTGCCCTGGTCATGGCGCTTATCGGAGGGGTACTCTCCTCGATTTTCCGCCTGCAGCTTGGGTATCCTGACCAATCATTTCCCTGGTTAGAGAATATTCTGGGTAAGTGGGCTGAAGGCGGCTCCATTGACCCGAATTTTTACCTGGCTATGGTTACCATGCACGGTACCATCATGATCTTCTTCGTGCTGACTGGTGGCTTGTCGGGTACTTTCAGTAACCTGCTGATCCCCCTCCAGATAGGTGCACGGGACATGGCATCGCCTTTCATGAATATGCTTTCCTATTGGCTGTTTTTTGTTTCCTCAGCTGTTATGGTAAGCTCTCTTTTCATTTCCACAGGACCAGCTGCAGGTGGCTGGACTATTTACCCACCGCTTTCAGCTTTACCGGAAGCCATGCCGGGTTCCGGTCTTGGCATGACCCTCTGGCTGATATCCATGGCTATCTTTATTGCAGCTATTGCCATGGGCGGGCTTAACTACATTAGTACGGTGCTTAACATGCGCACGAAGGGCATGACCATGACCCGTCTTCCGCTCACGATCTGGGCCCTGCTTCTGACAGCCGTCCTGGGCCTGCTGACCTTCCCGGTCCTGCTGGCAGCAGCAGTCCTGCTGATCTCAGACCGGAGCTTAGGCACGTCCTTTTACCTGAGCAACATTTTCGTTGGTGGAGAGCCATTGGTAAACCAAACCGGCGGAAGTCCGCTGCTCTGGCAGCACCTTTTCTGGTTCCTGGGCCACCCAGAGGTTTATATCGTGCTGCTGCCGGCCTTAGGCATTGTATCAGAAGTGTTGGCAACCCAATCCCGTAAGCCCATTTTCGGCTACCGGGCCATGATCCTGTCCCTGTTCGGAATTACTATCCTTTCATTCCTGGTGTGGGGGCACCACATGTTTACAACCGGAATGAACCCGTTCCTCGGTTCTGTATTCCTTTTCACTACCCTGCTGATTGCTATTCCATCGGCTGTTAAGGTCTTTAACTACCTGGCAACCCTCTGGAAGGGTAAGCTCAACTTCTCCCCTGCTATGTTATGGAGTGTCGGGTTTGTGTCGGTATTTATTACAGGTGGGCTTACCGGCCTTTTCCTTGGGAATAACACCCTGGATATTCAGCTACACAACACCTATTTCGTAGTAGCCCACTTCCACATTGTGATGGGTAGTGCTTCGATCTTTGGCATGTTTGCTGGCGTCTATCACTGGTTCCCGAAAATGTTCGGGCGGCACCTCAACGCCAAGCTGGGTTACCTCCACTTTTGGTTAACCTTTATTGCCGTATACCTGACCTTCTTCCCTATGCACTTCATGGGTGTTGACGGTGTGCCACGGCGGTACTACTCATTCACAAGCTTCAATACTTTCGATGAGTGGGTTGACCTGAACAGCTTTATCACCATAGCTGCCATTGCTGGCTTCTTTGCTCAGGGCTTTTTTGTTTACAACTTCTTCAAGAGCATGTTCCGCGGGGAAGTTTCTTCCCGCAATCCATGGGGCGCTAACACCCTTGAATGGACTACTGAAGATGTTCTGCCCGGGCATGGTAACTGGAAAGGCGCTATTCCCGTTGTTAACAGGTGGCCTTATGATTACAGCCACCCTGAGGTAGAAGCTGACTTCCTGCCACAAACCATTAGTGCAGAGGACTTTGAAAAAGGCGTGGATTTCACCCGGGAAGATTACAGTCCGCTTGACCATCAGACCGGCATCGGTGGTGGCGAGCCTGAAGAGTCCACCCCTGAAACTGAGACTACCGAGGAGAGCCGCTAATCATCCGGCTCTCTCTTCTTACTTAAAGGGAAGCTATGATTGCGGATAAGCTCTTATTGAATAAACAGTTGGGGATATCTAAGGCAAAAGTCAAAGATTATACACAGTTAGTAAAAGTCCGGCTAACCTCCCTGGTTGTTTTTTCCGCAGTTATTGGCTTCTTACTGGCATCTACCAATGGCGTTGACTGGGTACAGCTAGCCTCCTTCGCCATTGGTAGTTTTTTAGTGGTAGGGGCCAGCAACACCATCAATCAAATCCTTGAAAAGGACTCTGATAAACTGATGTCGCGGACCGCCAGCCGCCCAATGGCTGACGGCCGGATGGAGGTTCGGGAAGCTGTTATAGCTTCGCTTGTGATGGGTATTGCAGGAGTCGTCCTATTAGGACTACTTCTGAACCAACTGAGCGCTATGCTAGCCCTTTCAGGGTTGTTGATTTACGCTTTTGCCTACACCCCGTTAAAGCAAATTAACCCTATTGCCGTATTTGTAGGCGGTATATCCGGGGCTATTCCGCCCATGTCGGGTTATGTGGCTGCCAGCGGTGAAATCACCGGCTTTGCGATCGTGCTGTTCATCATTCAGTTCTTCTGGCAGTTTCCGCACTTCTGGGCTATTGCGTGGGTTAATAAGGATGAGTACGATAAGGCCGGCATCAAGTTGCTTCCCATGGGTGCCAATAAAGACCGGATTGGTGCATTACAGATCATGATGCTTACGGTGGTCCTGATACCGGTTTCAGTGTTACCAGCAAAGCTGGGGTTTATATCGATCTGGGCTTCGGTCGTTTGCATGGCACTGAGCATCCTGTTCTTTTTTCAGGCGTCCAAGCTGGTGTATGACCTGAAGAACCGGTCGGCACTTCAGCTCATGTTTGGGTCCTTCCTGTACTTACCGCTTATCCTGATCATTCTTTTTGTAGATCAACTCCTATAACCTATGAGTGCTGACAGCATTGACAAGGGCACCTCTTATTACCGGATCCATCCGCTGAAGTTCACAATGTACCTGTTCCTTTCGGTGGTCCTTATGCTGTTCGGGGCTTTTACCAGCGCTTATATTGTACGCCGGGCTGAGGGCAATTGGGAAATTTTCCAACTGCCTGAAGTATTCCAATGGTCTGTATACCTGGTAGTTGCCAGCAGTATTTTCATGCAGCTAGCCTACTTTGCTGCTAAGCGTAACTACCTGACGCAGCTACGGATTTTCCTCTGGCTCACGCTGATCCTGGGGGTCGGATTCCTGTTTAATCAGTACAATGGCTGGCTGGCCATGGTGGAACAAGGGGTCTACTACGTTGGCAACCCCTCGGGATCATTCGTGTATATTATTTCAGCCATGCACGCAGTCCACGTC
Organism: uncultured Sphingobacteriales bacterium; assembly: GCA_964474835.1. GTDB lineage: Bacteria > Bacteroidota > Bacteroidia > CAILMK01 > CAYYUA01 > CAYYUA01. Next base: position 46,328 of record CAYYUA010000006.1, on the reverse strand, counting down.
CTGGGCGGGGTAGCCTTTCTGATATCCAGCCTTTACGCTGCTCACCGGTTCAGAATCCACGCCAACTCCCTGTTAAAGCTAAACCTCTGCACCACTTTCTGGCACTTCATGGGTGGGCTCTGGGTCTATTTATTTGTATTTTTGTACATCCTTCGTTGAGCGAAAAGACAACCAGTAGATCATGGCAACAGACACTTCAGTACAAGCTCAGCAAGAAAATCCCTGGGAAGGTAACAGGCTACCATTTGGCGCGAGCTATGGAAAGCTCATGATGTGGTTCTTCCTGCTCTCGGACGCCTTCACCTTCTCAGCCCTTCTGCTGATCTATGGTTTCCTGAGGATGGGATCTACCAACTGGCCAAACCCTGAAAAAGTCTTTGAAAGCATTCCGTTTATTGTAAGTAGCGGAGCGCCATTGGTTTTTGTGGGCGTGATGACCTTTATCCTGATCCTGAGCAGCCTTACGATGGTGCTAGCAGTGGAAGCCGGACAGAATCATGATGAGCGCGGGGTTATCAATTACTCGATCAGCACAATTGCGCTCGGGGCGCTATTCCTTAGCTGCCAGGCTATGGAGTGGACCCATATGATCCAGCACGGCACTACCCTGTCGGGTAATCACTATGGGGATGCCATGTTCGGGCAGCTGTTCTACGTCATTACCGGGTTTCACGGCTTCCACGTGTTCAGCGGTATTATGCTGATTGTTATCGCGCTAATCATGACGCTGAAAGGGGTCTTCAGAAGACGCGGCCATTACGAAATGATCGAGAAAATTGGCCTTTACTGGCACTTTGTAGACTTAGTCTGGGTTTTTGTCTTTACCCTGTTTTACCTGATCTAAAGTTCCGGAGAAAAGGAGATTGCTATATGGAAGAGAGTCACGAAACAACCCGCGGACTTCACGTTCCGCACTCTAATAAAAAAGAGATCATTTACGCAGGAATCTGGCTGACTGCCCTGACTGCCCTGGAGTTTATCATTGCTTTTACATTGGAAGCGGGAACGTTCAGGACTTTCCTGTTCCTCTTCCTAACTGTTCTGAAGGCATTCTACATCATTGCGTACTTCATGCACCTGAAGCATGAGCGCTTGACATTGATGTACTCGATCGTTGTTCCCTTCATTTTCATTGTCTACATGATCGGATTGATCATTTACGAGGGCATTGTTTAAACGCAATGGGCTGCACGGTCGCTCATAGCTCTGCTAAGCTGTATGTTTCAAGACAACCGCGTAAAAACTGGTAGCGTCATTGCCCTTCTGCTAGGGATTCCCCTGACCATTACGCTTGTTCTGCGCTCAGCTAACAACCATTACCAATCCCTTCCATTCTTCGGGCCTGTTATGGTATCCGAGCAAGGGGATACCACCTACCACACGCTGCCAAACTTTGAGGTTGCTAGTCACCGGGGCGACACCCTGGCGCTTAATGACGAGCTGAATAACAAGAACTTCGTTCTTCATTTCTTCACGGCCGGGTGCCCCGGGAACTGCCCGGAGATCTTCCGGAAGCTTAAAAGCCTGGGAGAGGAATACCGCAACCTGGATAACCTGCGCATCCTGTCAGTTACCCTGGAGCCAAATGGGGATTCCATTGAAGAGCTACAGGCCTTTGAGGAAGAGATGGAAATCACTAACGATCAATGGCACCTGACCAAGGGGGCGGATTCCATGACAAACCGCCTCTTAAAGGAAGGATTCCTGTTTAAAGGTGAGCGGGATACTACCAGGCTTCAGCGAAGCGGGATAAAACTGAAGCCGCGCAATGCTCTGTTCCTCGTTGATAAGAAGGGCCGCATCCGAGGCGCGTACAAAGGATCAGATCAGCAGGAATTCAAAAAACTCAAGGATGAGATCCGTGTTCTTTTTGTAGGACAGAATCTGGAGTATGCAAACGTTGAGTGAAAGAGCATGGCTAAGCATTATCGGGGCAATCTCGGTAATTGTGGTTGTGGTAGTAGGGCTGTTGGTAGCTCAGTCCCAGGGCATGAGCCGGCCAATGGTCGAGCAGATTTACATTCTGCCTGAGCTGAATGCCTACATCAATGCCCTGACTTTCCTCTGCCTGCTGTTTGGTTACGTAGCCATAAGGAGGCAGCAGTACCGCGTTCATAAATCCTTCATGGTAAGTGCCTTCACCCTCTCCGTCTTCTTTTTGGTATCGTACATTTCTTACCACTATGGAGCGCCCCATACTTCTTTTGGCGGGAGCGGGTTTATTGCTTACCTGTACTATTTCATCCTGATCACCCACATACTACTGGCGATAACCATTGTTCCCCTGGCCCTGATCACTGTTTTCCGGGCCTGGCGGTTAGACCATGCTAAGCACAAAAAAATTGCAAAATGGACCTTACCGATCTGGTTGTATGTTAGCTCTACGGGAGTGATCGTTTACCTGATGATCTCGCCCTACTATCCTGTTTAAACGAATTGAAAGCTAAATAATAAGCTTTATGAGACGGAAGATGATGAGAGTACTGATGATTATAAGCCTTATTGCCTTCTTTGCCGGCGGGCCATCCGCTGCCAGCGCCCAGTGCGCCATGTGTAAGAAGAGTGCTGAGAACGCGAATTCCAATGACGACACAGCCATTGCCTCCACGCTGAACCAGGGCGTGCTGTACCTTTTAGCCCTGCCATACGTGGCCGGTGGCGTGCTTGGCGTTATATGGTACCGGAATAATAAAATCCAGAATGCTTGAATGGCGTAATAGCTGCACTAGGACTCAGGTGCCCGAGATGCCGGCAAGGCCGGCTCTTTCCGTCCCGCACCTACTCTTTTGACTTCATGAAGATGCACACCTATTGCCCCTCCTGCAACCTGGAATACGAGGTAGAACCTGGCTTTTTCTGGGGTGCTATGTACATTTCCTATGCCTTGACAGTGGGTATTAGCATCATTACTGCTATCCTTATTTACCTACTCCCGATCGGTGCCAATATGTGGGTCTACATTGGTGCTATTGTTGGAGTGCTCACGCTCCTGATCCCCTACAATTTCCGCCTGAGCCGTTCGCTGATGCTGCACTTGTTCGCTCCGGTTCAGTACGACCCGAGTCAAGCCCCAAAAGCTCAGAAAGATGAGTAACTAATGGCTTACAGGCCTGTTCTGGTTACCGGAACGCACCGCTCGGGAACGACCTGGGTTGGGCAGATGCTAAGCCTTCCTTCCCACATTGCTTACCTTCACGAGCCGTTTAATCCTGTTTACAAAGCCTCAGGCTATGGCATCCAGCCCTCCTACTGGTACCAGCATGCCAGGGATGGCTATCCCTCCTTTTACAGGAAGAAGCTGGAGAAGCTTTTGCAATTCCGGGCAGTTCCTCCTTCTGATTCGCGTTTTCAGGGGCTGGGTGACTTTAAGGTTTACCTTAAGCGCAATTATGAGCTACTCACATACAGGTGGCGGTGCTCCAGAGCGCTGGTCAAGGATCCCTTAGCACTGTTCTCCGTTCCCTGGCTGGTCCGGGAATTTGACATGCAGCCGGTTATCTTAGTCCGTCATCCGGCAGCTTTTGTGTATAGCGTTACCAGGCAAGGCTGGCGGTTTGACTTCCAGCAGCTTTTGGATCAGCCTCAACTAATGCATGAGCGCCTCTTTGCTTTCAGGGATCAAATGATGGATGCAGCAGGATTAAACTGGTCAGCTGTAGCCGAGGCAACGCTTTTGTGGCAAGTTACTCACACAGTTATTCAGCAGTATGAGGATGCCCGGCCCGGGTGGCTCTTTGTCCGCCACGAGGACCTGTCAACCTATCCTGTGGCCGAATTCAGGAAGCTTTACGAGCTCCTTGACATCCCTTTTGATCATCATGTACAAGCGGTAATAGGTAGGTATTCCGGAGGTCGAACAAACGCTCAGCCCAAAAATCCTGTGAACGATATTCAGCGAAACAGCCGCTCGCTGATCGATAACTGGCGGCATCGCTTACCTGAGCCTGACCAAGCTTACATACTACAGCATACCCTTCCGCTGGCAAAGCGTTGGTACCGGGAAGAGCTGGCTGCGGATGGTTACCAGGTAGAGGCTTAATTCATGTGGTAAGTCAGATCTATCCTGAAGTCGATTTTGGAGGAGCGATTCAGGTTCTGCATGTAGTGCATGATATCCTCAGGCGACAGGTGGAACTGATCTAGGTAATGGACCACAGGATTATCAACAGCAGCTCGTTCGCGGGCGTTGGCGTAAGCATAAAGTTCCCATCCTAACCCCTGCTCCACTACCTTCTTATCCGCTTCCTGCTCTATGGCTGTGCGCTTACCCGGGTGCAGGTATGCTAAGTAACTCCCAATCAGGTCAGAAAAGCCATAAGCCTGATACTGGGTAATGTGCGCTAACTCGTGAGCGATCAGCCCTACCTGCTCCCGGAAGCGGAGCTTGTCAAAACACAGATCACCGAATTCAGGAATGGTCTTGGCGCTAAGGATGACATCGTATATCCGGCCATTATTCGGTGACCTGAAGAGGCTGCGCGAGGTCGGACGGCTTTTGTGAGGGATTACTGATGGCTGATGGAAAAACCGGATTGGAACGGTACGAAGCTCCGGGAAAAAATCCAGGGCTAAGCTTACAGCGTCCTGACAACTTTCAGGGGCAAACTTATTGGTGTTCAGGACTTTCTGCCCCGTCCGCTGATGGTTTTTCATTTGAGGTTCGTCATCCATCATACCACCGTTTTTTCACGTTTTCGTCCCGTTGCAGTAATTTCAGGTCAGGCTGTTTGTAGCCATAACCTGACCTGAAATTTCTAAAAATATAACCATCTAAGCTACCTAATGGTTTGCTTTAACCCCCTACTGCTTACACTTTTTTACGCTTAAACAATGGCCTCGTCCATGCTGGGTAGTTCGCCATAGCGAGCCAGAAGCTTCAAATGAGACCGGATGGCCCCTTTCAGGGTATCATTCACCATGTAGGGAACGCCATACTCTTCAGCTGTTTCCCGTACAATAGGGGCGATCTTGGGGTAATGCACGTGACAGATATGAGGGAATAAGTGATGCTCCACTTGATAGTTAAGACCACCTACATACCAGGAAAGAAGGCGATTGCCCGTTGCGAAATTGACGGTTGTGTTCATTTCGTGAATAGCCCAGGCGTTCTGGATATTACCCTCTTCATCCGGCATCGGGTGATCCGTTCCCTCTACCGAGTGAGCCAGCTGGAAGATCACCGTAAGTACAACGCCCGCGATAAAATGCATGAGTAGGAAACCTACAACCACCTGCGTTGCCGGAATCCCTACCAGGTAAATAGGCACGTAAAAGAACACTGCGAAATAAGCAATCTTCAGTGCCACGATCTGTACAAAGATGAGTTGCGTCATCCGGCGGCTGTACTTGTTTACGCCATTCTTGGTGTAGCGGAAAAACTGCACGAAATCTTTTCCTACTACCCAGTAAAGGGTGAGAAGGCCATAAAAGAAGAAGGCATATACCTGCTGTAATTTATGAAACCACTTAGTCTTGGTGTGAGGCGAGAACTTCAGGGCCCCTTTGTCTTCAATATCCTCGTCCCAGTCAGTGATATTGGTATAGGTGTGGTGCAGGTAGTTGTGCTGCCAGTACCAATTGATGGTAGCTCCGCCTGCTAGGTTAAGGGTATATCCCATTAAGCGGTTAACCCAGTCATTTTTGGAGTAGGCTCCGTGAATGGCATCGTGCATGATGCTCATACCAATACCGGAAATAGCCAGCCCCATCACTGCCCAAAGGATCAGGGCTAAAGTCCAGCCGGGCTGTAGAGCCAGGATAAGTCCGAATCCACCAACGTAGGCCGTGATGAAAACAATGGTCTTAACGATCATTTCGGTGTTCGCCTTCTTGGAAAGCTGCTGGTCCTTAAAGAACCGGTTAACCCGCTTGTTCAGGGTTGCATAGAATTGGCGCTGCTCCTTACTCTGGACCTGGAAGCGCAGGGATTGGGTAGTCGACTCGGTCATAATTACTCAGGTGTTTGTTTAAGGATTTTTCCACCACTATAGGCGGGTTAATTATCGATTCGGTTCAGGCGTTTTCCCTGCTTTTTGAAGGAAAGATGCTTGCTCAGCTCAGCACCTGTCCGGATTATGAGGTTGGAAGCATCAGGGCAGTAATTTATGTTAACCATTGTCTAATTTACCAAAAACATCTCAGGATCCATTTTGATCATAATGAGACCCTAAAGATGCTGCCAATCGTACTGATCAAGGTTTTGAACGGCCGATACCAACAGATCCACCGAATAGGCCAGATCATCTTTGTTAATCAGCTCAATCACCTGGTGCATATTCCGGATGGGCAGGGAAATAGCCCCGGCAATCGCCCCTTGTTTCCCCATTCGCTGCAGCATTGCCGTGTCCGTTGCGCCACCGGTTAGCACTTCCATCTGGTAAGGGATCGTGGCTGAATCGGCTTGTTCTTTCAGGTATTTGACCATTCGCTGATCGCAAATAGTGGCTGAGTCCATCACTTTGATAGCAGTCCCATCCCCGATCTTGGTGATCTGATCCTGTGGGGAAGAGCCCGGTGTGTCAAAAGCAATGGTGGTATCCAGCGCAATGCCAAAGTCCGGATCAAGCTGATGCGAAGCTGTGGCAGCGCCCCTTAACCCGACTTCCTCCTGAACCGAGAAAACGGCATAGAAGTCATACGGCAGCGTCTGCCCCCTCAGGTTCCGGAGCGCATGGATCAGCGCGTAAACGGAAGCGCGGTTGTCAAGCGATTTACAGCTCAGGTTATTGCCCATTTGCAGGAACTCGCCTTTCCGGGTAATGGGATCACCTATGGATACATACTGGGTTACCTGTTCTTTGCTCAGCCCCAGGTCAATGTAGTAATCCTTGGTTTTGGGGAGCTGCTTGCGCTCTTCCTCGCTCATTACATGAATGGGCTTTGTGCCCATAATGCCTACCAGATCCTCAGTGCCGTGCACTGTTACTTTCTGGGCGGTCAGGGTCTTCGGGTCAAAGCCGCCAATGGTCTGAAAGCGGATAAAACCATTGTCATCGATCTGCTTTACCAGGAAACCGATCTCATCCATATGGGCAGCTGCCATTACGCGCTTATCGCCTTGTCCTTTCCGCAGAGCTATAACGTTGCCCATGTTATCGGTATAGTGCTCGTCTACCAGATCGGCAATTTCCGAGAGGATCAGGTTACGAATGCGATGCTCAAAACCGGAGGTGCCGGGAGCCTGACAAACCTGTTCAAATAAATGCGTATCAATTGTCGTAGTCATAAGCTTGTTTAGGTTATAGCTGAGTTAGGGCTTTATGCTGGTTGTGATTTTTTCAGTCTACAGTACTAAGCTTGATCATGTTGGTCTTACCTTTTTCGTGGATAGGCATGCTGGCGGTGTTGACCACCACGTCTCCCCTTTCCAGAAAGGCCTCCTTTTTAAGGATATTGATAACATCCTCAAAGGTTTGGTCCGTACTGATAAACCGGTCGTAGTAAAAACTCCGCACCCCCCAAACCAGGCTCAGGGTGTTGAGCAGCGTAGTGTTGTGAGAGAAGATGAAGACCCCGGTCCGCGGCCGGTGGCTGGACGTTTTAAAGGCCGTATACCCGGATTTGGTCATACCGATAATGGCCTGTGCATTGACCTGATCGGCCAGCATAACAGAATTCTGGCAGATGGCATCTGAGAGGTACGATTCCTCGTCCGATTCCGGGTATTTGGTTGTGGTGTAGATATCACTGTGCTCCTCTACTTCATGGATGACCTTCTCCATGTGCTCGATAACGGCCACCGGGTATTTCCCGATAGAAGTTTCAGCACTTAGCATCAGCGCATCAGCCCGGTCGAGGACCGCATTGGCCACATCGTTGGACTCAGCGCGTGTGGGCTTCGGGTTTTCGATCATGCTCTCCATGATCTGCGTAGCAATAATCACCGGCTTTGCGTCATTGATACTCTTCTCCAGGATCTTTTTCTGCACCAGTGGCAGCTCCTCTATAGGGATCTCAACCCCAAGATCCCCGCGCGCTATCATGATCCCGTCAGAGGCATCAATAATAGCCTCCAGGTATTGAACAGCAGCCGGCTTTTCAATCTTAGCAATGACCTTCGAGAATTTGCCCGCATCGTCCACAACATCCTGCAGCTCCTGAACATCTTTCGGTGAGCGCACAAACGACAGGGCTATCCACTCCACCTCCTGATCCAGGGAAAACTCCAGGTCTGACCAGTCCTTAGTAGTCAGCGATGGAAGCGAAACTTCGGTATCAGGCAGGTTAACGCCTTTGTTGGATGAAATGTAGCCGCCCATCAGGACTTTTGTGGTTACGGTAGCACCGCGGTCGGTATCCGTAACTTCCAGTTCCAGTTTGCCATCATCCAATAGCACTTTATCCCCGATGGCCACATCTTTCGGGAACTCAGGATAATTGATGTAGAGGCTGTCATCCGAGCTTTCGCTCTCCTGCGTGGTGAAGATGACCTGCTTTCCCTCTTTCAGGAATACATGGCCACCCTGAACGTGCCCGATACGCAGCTTGGGGCCCTGCAGGTCAGCCAGGATACAGATGTGAAGGCTGTTCTCCCGGTTCAGCTGCCTTATGGTTTCAATTGCCTGCTTGTGCTCCTGGTGGGTGCCGTGCGAGAAATTGAGCCGGAAGACGTCCACCCCGGCTGCTATCATTCGTTCAAGGGTGTACTTATCAGAACAAGAAGGCCCTACTGTTGCAATAACTTTGGTCCGGTTGAAATAGGGGTTAATCACAAGCTCTCATTCAGTTTTAATCGCTGTTTTCTAATACGTATAAACTACAAAAATAACCCTCTTGCAGGGATTTTAGC
>CAYYUA010000006.1:1967-37440 GCA_964474835.1 uncultured Sphingobacteriales bacterium | reverse complement strand
GCTGTTTTCTAATACGTATAAACTACAAAAATAACCCTCTTGCAGGGATTTTAGCAGGTGCGCTGGAGTTTTTAACACCAGCTTTTGAGGCTTCTGGCTCCCGATCTTACGAGGCTGGCTGAATCGGCATCCTGGCTCGCTTTCACCCTGCTAATGCCCTTACTGACAGCTTGACTGCGCAAGGCAGCTATTGCTCATCTGCCGGGTAAACCCCGGGCCCTGAGCAGGGCGGCAATTCGCTGAGGTGAAAATTTATAATTTTGCACTTGTCAACCGGCCTGTACAGCAGGCAGAACAGGTAGAAGCCGCTACCCTGGTTGTTTTTATTTGAACTGCCTTTTTTGGAACTTTGCTCGACTTAACAGCAAAAAACTAAGATAATGTCAGACATTGCCACTAAGGTCAAAACCATTATTGTGGAGAAACTTGGCGTTGACGAAAATGAGGTGACCGCCGAAGCCAGTTTCACCAACGACTTAGGTGCAGATTCGCTGGATACGGTTGAGCTCATCATGGAGTTTGAAAAAGAGTTCAATGTTTCTATTCCTGATGAACAAGCCGAGAATATCACAACCGTGGGGCAGGCAATCTCTTACTTGGAAGAGCAGTTGAACAGCAACCAGAGTGAGAGTGATCAGGCTAATCAATAAGTAACCACCCCCGACCGCTAATTGAATGGGCAACAGAAGAGTCGTTGTAACCGGTATCGGTACGCTCACTCCCCTTGGTACGGATCTGCCTACCTTCTGGTCAAACCTGCAGGCCGGAAAAAGCGGAGCCGATGCCATCACCAAGTTCGATGCTTCTCAGTTTAAAACCCGGTTTGCCTGCGAGGTTAAGGATTATGACCCGCACCAGTACTTCGACCGGAAAGAAGCCCGCAAACTTGACCCTTTTTCCCAGTACGCCCTGGTTTCTACCGATGAGGCTGTACAGGATAGCAAGATGGATTTTAACCAGCTGGACACCAATCGCATTGGTGTGATCTGGGGGTCTGGTATTGGGGGCCTCAAGACCTTCCAGGACGAGGTCACCAACTTCGCTCAGGGTGATGGCACGCCTAAATTCAGTCCATTCTTCATTCCCAAAATGATTATCGATATTGCATCTGGCAATATTTCCATGCGATACGGGCTGAAGGGCGTTAATTACGCCACGGTTTCAGCCTGTGCATCTTCGGGAAATGCCATCACGGAAGCTTATAACTACATCAAGGCTGGTAAGAACGATGCCATGATCACCGGTGGTTCGGAGGCTTCTATCATTGAGGCTGCCATTGGCGGTTTCAATTCCATGAAGGCCCTTTCCGAACGGAACGATGATCCGGCTACGGCCTCCCGCCCCTTCGATAAAAACCGGGACGGCTTTGTTCTGGGCGAAGGCAGTTGCACGCTGATCCTGGAAGACCTGGAGCACGCCCGGCAAAGAGGGGCTAAAGTGTACGCTGAAGTGCTGGGAGGCGGAATGTCAGCCGATGCTTACCACCTGACCGCACCAGATCCGGATGGCTATGGCGCCCGGTTGGTCATGAACAATGCCCTCGAGGAAGCAGAGATCGGTTTTGATAAGATCGATTATATCAATGTTCACGGCACGTCCACCCCACAGGGTGATGTGGCTGAACTGCGCGCCATTCAGCAGGTATTCGGGGATCATACCTATAACCTGAATATCAGCTCCACCAAGTCCATGACTGGTCACTTGTTAGGAGCAGCTGGCTCAATAGAGGCCGTGTCCACCATTATGGCAGTGGCTGAAGACACCGTTCCGCCTACCATTAATCACTTTGAGGATGACCCGGATATTGACCCCGGCCTTGATCTCACCTTCCATGAAGCGCGAAGCCGCAGGGTCGATCACGCCATGACTAATACCTTCGGATTCGGGGGGCACAATGCATCCCTTGTTTTCAAGAAGTTCCAAGACATTTAAAGCTGCCTTTTTTGGTCCAGCACTGGTTCAACAAGCTCAAGCTAGCCCTGACGCCAGCCTCCGCTTTCGAAAAGCAGTTTTCCCGGTACTTTGGCTTCAGGCCCAAGCATGCCGGCCTTTACCAAGTCGCCTTTGCGCACCGGTCCGCGCCCAGGCAGCATGCCACCCCCCTCACCGGATACCACAACGAGCGCCTGGAGTTTCTGGGTGATGCTGTGCTGAGCAGCATCCTGGCTGATGTGCTGTTCTACCAGTTCCCGGAAGCTGATGAGGGGGCCCTTACCCGTATGCGGTCTGATCTGGCCAAAAGGGCAACCCTCAACGAATGGAGCGAGGCCCTGGGCATCCCGCAGTTCCTCAGGTATGATCAGAGCCTGAACCAAAACCCGCAGTGCTCCCGCACGCTTTACGGCAATGCCTTTGAGGCGCTGATCGGGGCCATGTACCTGGATCAGGGCTACGGGTTTACCCATCAGTTCCTGGTGGAATCCGTGCTCCACCCGCTGGTGGATTTCCAGACCCTGCAGCAGAACGATACCAACTACAAGAGCCAACTGACGGAGTGGGCACAGCAGCAGGGCTGGGCGCTCAATTTTCACCTGGATGACCAGTACGAGGCCGAAACCAAAACCATCTTCCGGGTGAGTGCCTGGGTGGATGGGGAGTATTGCAGCAGCGCTGAGGGGTATCGCAAAAAAGCTGCTGAGCAGGAAGCCTCCCGGAAAGCCCTGCAAGTCCTTCAAATGGCACCCGCCTCTTGAGGTGTCCTGACTCATGAGCGCTCGTCCGGTCCGCATTGCCATTTTTGCTTCTAGATCAGGCTCCAATGCACAAGCCCTGATCGAGTATTTTAACCCCTACCCTGAAGTGACCGTTGGTGCCATCTTCACGAACCGGCCCAAAGCTGGGGTGATCAGCGTGGGCGAAGCTTACAGAATTCCGGTCTATACGTTCAAGAAGCGCACCCTCTACGAGGAAACCCAGATCCTGAATGCCCTTTTCACGGCTAACATCGATCTTGTGGTGCTGGCAGGCTTCCTGCTGCTCATGCCCCCTTATCTCGTAAAAGCTTTCCGCGGGCGGATTGTCAACCTTCACCCAGCCTTGTTACCAAATTATGGCGGTAAGGGTATGTACGGTAAAGCTGTACATGAAGCGGTAAAGGCCCACGGGGATCAGCAGACGGGCATTACCATTCACCATGTGAATGAAGCCTATGACGAGGGGCAGATCATCCGGCAGTTCACCTGTGAGGTGGACCCGGTAAATGACTCAGCAGAGGATATTGAAAGCCGCGTTCACAGTCTGGAGCACACCCACTACCCCCCCACGGTCAGGGAGGTTATCGAGCAGGAATTTGACCTGGATCTGACTTCAAAGGCTTAAAGGTCAGCAATAGGTAGGCTGTAGTGCAGGCTCAGGGTCACAGCCCGGTTGTACTGGTCGCCTGTTTGCGCCTGAGAGCGCGAGAAAAGGGTCGTTGCGCCCGGCTTGGTGATCTCCGAAAGGCTCCGCTCCACCATGAGCCGCGCTCCAAGCTTCCCATTGAAAAACGGGAACCGGATGCCAAAACCGCCCCTGATTCCGGCATTGAAGGCCTGTAGCCCGCTGCTGATGCTTTTATCCACCTTTTCGGTTGTCTGTTCTCCGGTAAACGCGTTCGTACCCAGAAAAACGCGCCCCTGTCGCCTTGCCTGTTGGGCTAAGCTCAGATAAGGACCCATCCGGCTATAGAAGGTAACGGGTCCGCCAAAAGCAACTTCCGCCATAACCGGAAGCTGCAGGTAGGTTAGGTTCACTTCATAATCAGCCACGCCATCGGCCACCTGCGTTCCCTTACCGGTTACGCCAAGCCCTGTGATGATGGCAAAAGGAGATTTGCGGAAGGGGAGCTGCACCTCCACTCCACCTTTCAGGCCAGCACTCAGCGCTGCCTGATCCGGTGTGCCCGGGCCCTGGATACTTGTTCCGTTCACGCCAAATGTGGCACCAAGGCGAAGGGGCCGCTCCCCTTCCTGCCCTTTCAGGACAGGAGCAGTCGTGAGCAGCAGCAGGCTGAATAGCATAGGCAGTATCCGCATAGGCACAGAGCTCATTGGCCGCATATCGAGCGATTAGCTGAGTGGACGAGGGATTTGGTTACCGTATAACGTTAGAAAGGATTTGATTGATATGACCGGCCATTTGGTTTGCATGGTCTTTTAGCGGGTTGATCTCAGTTACCTCCAGCGCTTTGGTCTGTGGAAGGGCGCACACAGCTCCTAACAGCTGCTCAGCCTCCTGCCAGGAGAGGCCGTTAGGAACTGGCGTACCAGTTCCGGGTACCAGCGCTGCATCCAGGCTATCCACATCAAATGAAACGTACAGGGCATCAAACTGCCGGGCAAAGTCGAGCGCCTGCTGCTTTACGGTTTCAATGCCTTGTTCCTGCCGCTGGGCTGGTGTGGTATAAGGGATCTGGTAGTGATGGATCAGGCTCCACTCCTGCTGTTCCAGGTCCCGGATATCAATAAAAAAGACCGAATCCGGATCCAGCTTTGGGGAAAGCTGCCGCTCGCCCAGCCTTAGCATCGCCTGCCAGTCATCATGGGTTGCCTGATCCAGCTCGCGGATGGCATTGGCCTCGTTGGTGAGCCCGAGGATATTCGCCAGGGGCATGCCGTGGTAATTGCCGGAAGGCGTGGTGTAGGGCGTGTGCAGATCTCCGTGCGCATCGATCCACAAGACCCCCCACCGCTGATCGGGCTGCTGGTCTTTCAGCGTTCCGAAAAAAGCTGCTGCACTGGAGTGATCACCGGTCAGGATCAGGTGTTTGTCATATTGCCCAACACAAGGGGCAAAATGCTTGTAGATATTGTTGTATAATCTGGTAAACTCCTGGTGGTAGGCAATCGATGCCTGCCGGGCATGGTAAGGCTGTACAGCCGGGGCCGGAATAAAGCATTGATCTAACCCGGCCAACAGGGATAAATGCTGTTCAGCTGCGTTGATTTGCAGAGCTTGCGGGCCAAGGCTGGCACCACGGGTCCCGGCCCCGATCTCAGATGGGCACTGTACAAGGTTATACTGGCTCATGGATTGACAATTGATTGGCGCTTGCAACTTTAAGAAATTGACCATTTAAACCCATGCCTACGACCTACCGCGACCTTATTCAGCAGACTACAAACTGGCCCACACTGGATTTTGACCTGAACACCCAGGGCCTGACCTTCCATGGGATCCCGCTTATGGATGTGGTCCGGGATCATGGCACACCCCTGCGCTTAACCTACCTGCCCAAGATCGGCCAGAAGGTGGACGAGGCACGGTCGCTTTTCCAGAATGCCATGGCCATGAATGCTTATCCGGCAACCTATACCCCATGCTATTGTACCAAGAGTTCGCATTTTGCTTTTGTCCTGGAAGAGGCGCTAAAGCACGAGGCTCACCTTGAGACCTCCTCGGCCTATGACATCGATATCATTTGGCAGCTGGCAGCGGAGGGCAAGTTATCAGCTGATACTTATATCCTGTGTAATGGCTTTAAGCCCAAAAATTACACAGACCGGATTGCTGACCTTATCAGCGCTGGATATGGGAACACAGTCCCTATTCTGGATAACCCTGAAGAGCTGGCTCTTTACCAACATCAAATAGATCGGCCTTTTCAGCTGGGGCTACGGCTGGCCACTGAGGAGGAACCGCAGTTTGAGTTTTACACCTCCAGGCTGGGAATGGGCCGGAATGACCTTATGGAGCTTTACCGGAGCCAGATAAAGGAAGCTCCCCAACTACAGCTTAAGCTGCTGCACTTCTTCGTGAACTCGGGTATTCGCGATGATGGCTATTACTGGAATGAGCTGGCCAAGGCCGTCCACTGCTACTGCGACCTGAAAGCGGAATGCCCGGAGCTGGACAGCCTGGATATTGGGGGTGGCCTGCCCGTGCCGCAGTCGCTGAACTTTTCCTACAACTACGAGCAAATAGCCCGGCAGATCATCACAAATATTCAGCAGATCTGCAATGAGCGCGGGGTGGCCCCGCCTCACCTCTTTACGGAATTCGGCCAGTACACGGTAGCGGAAAGCGGGGCTATCATCCTGGGCATTATCGGAGAAAAACGGCAGAACGATGCTGAGACCTGGTATATGATCGATAATTCCATCATTACCAGCTTACCGGATGCCTGGAGTACTGGTGAGCGCTTTGTGATGCTTCCGGTTAACCGCTGGGATAAACCCTACCAGCGGGTAAACCTTGGCGGGCTTACCTGCGATAGCATGGACTACTACAACTCCGAAATCCACGAGCGGCAGGTCTTCCTGCCCACCCATGAGTCGGCTGATCCTTTGATTGTGGGATTTTTCTATACAGGGGCATACCAGGAGGCCCTGAGTGGCTATGGCGGGCTAAAGCACTGCCTGATCCCCGGGATGCAGCATATACTGGTGGATGTTGATGGGGATGGCAATCCCTACTATCAGCGGTTCAGGGGGGCTCAATCCTCTCAGGAAATGCTTGCTCTGTTAGGCTTCAACACGGCCTGATTCCTTGCCAGAGCCCCGGAAAAAGCTTTATTTTTGCACCAAATAACAATGACCGTATGCGTAACCGGAAGCAAACCAAGCGCGAGATAAAGCGGCGGCAAAAGCGCGTTAGCCGCTCCAACATCCTCAAGTACGCTACCGTTAAGACTTTTCAGCGGCCTGAGGAGTTCAGGGTCAGGGAAGAAGAAAAAACGCCAGAGGAGCGAGCTGCTGAAGGCGCTGACAGCCAGCGTCAGCAGGAAGCTTCTGGCTAATGTTTAGCGTAAGCAATCAAAGATTCGCTGATTGTACCGGTAAGCACAGCCAAGTTGTGTTAATCCGGATCTACTTTCTTTAGCTTAACATTCCGCTCATCGATGGCTTTCAGAATCCGTTCTAAAGCCTCTTCTTCCTGCTTATCGTAGCTTTCTTTCAGATCCATACTGAATACCTTCGCAGCGGTTTGCCACATTGTAGCCTTCAAACCACTCTTGTACCGCTTGATGAGCTCATAAGTGGTTCGGTCCGTTTCCCGGCTTATTAGTTTAATCAGGATACGCCCCTGGTCATAATCCAGGTCTTTTAGCTCTGATTTTAACTCCCCCTTCAGCTTTTTCTCTTCCTTTTTGAGAAAAGCGTTCCGCGCTTCCCGGCTTTCAATGGTGTTGAGGGTACTATCCAGCCGCCTCATTTTTCTGGCGAAAAAACGGGCGTAAGGCAAAGCTTCCCGCACGTCATGAATCATTTCCGTAAACCGGGCCCTCGTGGCTTTTCCCTGCTCACCCATCTGCTCATTGATTTCTACTGCTTTCAGCGACACCATAGGCATGGTATCCTTGCCATCCGTGTACAGCTCAAGCAGCTCAGGTTCCTGAGCTTTGACATTGATACTCAGAGCCAGCATCAAAGCGTAGATTATCCCGGTGCAATACCGCATTCTCCTATTCTTTCTCTAACAACGGCTAACCGCTTCATAAAATTGCAATAGGTAAGCCAGGTAGGCTGCAGGCCGGCTGATGGTAACGTTTACTCAAATAAATTGAGCTTTAGCCCACCTGTTACATGAAAGCCACGCACTGGATACTGGTTCCAGTATTGATACTGAGTCCCTAACAGGTTCCGGAAGTTGAAAAAAGCGGTAAAAGTCTTCGAAAAGCGGTAATCGATTCCGGTATTGATGTCCAGAATGGCATTGAGGGTTTTTGCTGAGCCGTTTTCCAGTACTTCGCGCTGGCCAAACCCATGAAGGGCAGCGCGGAGGCGGATTTTATCCCCAAAGTGGTACCGCCCGGTTAATTGGTAGTCCAGCTTAGGCCGGTGCCATGGTTCGGCCAGGGCTCCCATGTTAAAATTCCGGAAGTTGAGCGCAAGCCCCACTTCAAACTGCTCCACAGGCTGGTAATCCAGTTCCGTATGTACCTGAAAGACAGTGGTAATGGCGGAATCATAAACAACCCTGAACTGCCGCTGCTGCCTTTGGTCGTTGATGTAGAGGGCCATGTTCTCCACGTTACGGTAGGAAAACCGCGTCAGGTACTTGAATTCCTCACCCCAGTGCCCCTTCGCCCCGGCAAAGATATCGAACTGGCGGTTTGTGTTACGCAGGTTGGCGTTACCGCCCAGAAACGGGTTCTCGCTGGTCAGGCCATGGTAGCTGTTAGGCTTTAAGTTGCCTTTAATTCCGCCGAACAGGGTAAGCGTATCAGTCATCAGCGGGTAGCTAACCCGCACATAGGGGTAAAAACGGAAGGGCTCATCAGTGGAGTCAGCAATAGAAGCGGTGCGAAAGCCCAGTTCGGCTTTGCCATAGTTAGCGCTGTTGAGGATATACCGGCCGCCAAACTTAACGACATTCCGGGTGTAGGCACCCCGGCCGTTCCGGTAATCCAGAAGCCGGTACTGCGCATCAATGCGGGCGGCATTTCCGCTCAGGTACTCCTTAACGTGGCCGCCGAGCTCGATATCTGTTTCCCGCCCGGCGGTGGTAGCGGGGGTCTGGATACTACGCCCTGTGGCATTTACCTGATAGTCAACCGTGCTGGTATCGGTTCGATCGTTGTGCAGGCCGGCCTTCAGGCCGTACCGGAGGTAATTCTGCTGGATATTACGCTGATCCGGGTCCAGCCCACTAGCGTACCCGTACCGGTGAAACCGGTTACGCTTGAGGAAGGGTTTTGCCGTAAGGGTCGCCCGGTCGAATAGCTGCTTACCCCTCAGCCGCAGGACCTGCTCACTGAAGTCGGATTTATCAACAGGGCCTCTCCCTGAATTATGGCGCGCATAGGCTGAAAGGACCTGGTTATCATTGCGTTTGGTATTGTAGGTTGCTTCAGTCAGAAAGTTGGCGTAGTTACCACCTCCGATCTTCAGGTGACTGGATCGCAACGGGTCCAGCTGCTGCTGACCGAGCGAAACCCCGGGCAGCTTGGTTCTGGCCGGGGTCAGCTCCCGGTAAACCGGTTCAGGCGTGTAGGTGAGCTCCGGCTCCCGCAGGTTCAGTTCGGGATCCTGTGGCTGCACATCCAGTTTTACAGCTTTGGTTAGCTCAGGCTTATAGGATTTGATGATGTTGATCTCCTCCTGCACCTGCGCCCTGGCTCTTGGCCCGCAGCACAGGAGGACAAGGCCCGTTAGCAACAGGATAAATTGACACGGTGAGCCTGCCTGCTTAGTCATCTTCTAGTTTGTTTATCGAGTCCGGCTGGCTGGGATTGGTACTGTCAGGCTGTTGTTTGGCCTGCTCCTGCTCCCTGATCTGCTGCAGCTTTTTCTGAGCCCGGCGTACGAGTTCTTCCCCTTCGTAGTTATCAGCTACACTCTGAAGGGTAGCCTTTGCCTGAAAAGCATTATCCAGCTTTAGGAAAACATCACCCAGCAAGACAAAGCCCCTGGCCACCCAGTAGTTGTAGTTGGTAAACTCGTCCCGCAGCTTATAGATCGTCTGCTGCGCATTCTTGTACTGCTGCTGCTTGTACTGAACAGCAGCTTTCAGGTAAAGCGCTTCAGCCCCTTTTTCACCCTTATTTTGCTTGTAAACCTTTTCGAGAAGGGGCAGGGCTTCCGCATATTGCTTTTGCTGAAAGTAGCTTTTAGCCAGGTAGTAGCGTGCCAGGTTTTGCTTGGCATCACTCAGGTAGTCAAGATCAAGCAACTGCTTAGCCCGTTTAGCCGATGTTTTGTAATAAGCCAGCCTGTGGTTGGCTATCATCAGGCCGCTCAGGGCCTGAAGCTGGTTCTGGCGGCCATCGGCTTCCTTTTTCAGGCGCTTCAGGTATTTTATGGCTTTTTCGTAGGCTCCCTGCTCCTGGTATAATTCCGAAAGGGTACTTAAGGCTGGTGTGGTAAATTGCGTAGCTCCTTTTTCCACTACGGCTTTGTAGTTTGTGATCGCCTGCTGGGTCAGGCCTTGCTGGCCTGCACATTCGGCCAGGTAGTAATGGGCATTGATCGCAAAGTAGCCCTGCGGGTAATCATCCAGGTACTCCCTGAAAGCTTTGATAGCCTGGTCACAATTCTGCTCCTTCATGTAGCTGAAGGCAGCGGAGTAGGAGGCTGAGTCCTGGAAGGAAGCCGTCAGATCAGCACTTTCAACTGATTTGAGAAACGAAAACAGCGTATCCGCCTGGCCCATATCGATGTATATGGTCTTTAACTGGTCGATGGCCTCTTTGGCTTCCTGAGAGTACGGAAACTTCTGTACAACGGTCTTGAACTGCCTGATAGCTGGCTGGGTCCTGTTCTGATTGTACCGCACGAGGCCCATCTTGAGAAAAGCCAGGCGATAGAAGGAGCTGTTCTGGTAATCCTGCGTCAGGTAACGGAACTGGTTGTAGGCCATTCGGTAGTCACCACGGATGAAGTACACATTGCCGATTTCAAAAAGGGCATCATCCATATAGGGCGACTCCTGGTGGTTTTGCGTGAGCTGCCGGAGCAGCCTGATCTTCTCATCCTTTTCGCCCTGCAGACCGCGGATAATGCCCTTCTGGAAGAGGGCGTAGGGGACGCTCTTGTGCTCCCGGCTGATCGCCTTTGAGTAGAACTTGAGCGCCTTTTTGTAGGTGGAGCGGGCAAAGTAGCAGTCTGCCAGCCGGACCAGGGCATCTGTGTAGCGCTCATTGGCAGGCTTTCCGGTTTGCCGCTGCCGGTAGTCTTCAAAGCTGGCAATAGCCTTCTGGTAAGCTTCGGTTTTAAAGTGACTGTAACCGATGTTGTACGAGGCCACTGCATAGTAAGCCATCTCCGGGGCCAGCTCCTGATACAGGAAGTTCTGGTAAGCCTGGCTGGCCTTGTCGTAGGATTCCAGGTGGTAGTAGGCTTCACCCAGCCAGAAATACGACAGGGCCTTAAAGCGGGGCTTCCGGGGATAATCCAGTGCCTTGATGAAGAGCTCCCGTGCATTGGCGTAGTCATTATCCTGGTAGAGCTCAAGCCCGCGCTGATAGGCTATCTGCTGGTAGGCTTTCTGCATTTTGGTGTTCATATCCGGCACCTGCTCAATGATGCTCAGCGCCTGCTGGTAATTCTTAGTGTTGAGCAGCAAGTCCCCTAAGAGGTTCTGCGCCTCATCAATGTAGGCGCTCTCCGGATACTTCTGGATAAAGGCCTGCAGCCTGGCTTTTGCTGTTTTTTGGTAGCCCTCATCATAGGAAAGCTTGGCATAGCGGAAGGCAGCCTGCTCCTGGATAGCCGTATCAAACGAGAGGCTGCTTGCAAACTCAAAGAGGTTGCGGGCTTTGGCATTGGCTTTTAGCTGTACATAGGCCTCAGCCAGGTGGTAGGCTACCTGCTGCCCCAGCGAGTCCTCCTGAACCGGAAGCACCTGAAAGGCTGCTGAGGCCGGTTCGTACTGGCTTTCTTTCAGGTAGGAGAAAGCCAACTTGTACTGCTGAGAGTAACTAAGGCTATCGGCCTGCTGGCGGGCTTTCAGGTACCGGATGACGGTATCATAGGCCTGCTGGTGGTAAGCAGCCTCGCCCAGATAGCCTTTGATGGTGTTAAGCTTACCCGCCTCGTTGGCCTCCACTACTTGCTGACCATAGGCCAGCGTGCTGTCGTACTGCTGCTTGAGCAGGTAAAGCTGGGTGATATAGACCGGCACAATCCGGCTGAACTTCTCATTATCCTGTATAGCCCGGAAACGCTGTAGGGCAGTATCATAGTCCTTTTCCTGGTAGTTGATATAGCCGTAGTAATAGCTGGCCCTTGCCCGGTAGGCGTTCGGGTGATCCAGTAGCCTGGCGAGGGGCTGCTTGGCAGCCTGTTGATTGCCTGCTTTGTATTGAGCGTAGCCCAGCATAAACCGGGAAGCATCTTCCCGCTCAGGTTTTAGCGCCTGAGGCTCACTTTTGGCTAAGTATTTTAAGGTCTTGCTGTAGTTTTCCTGGCGAAAGTGGTATTTACCAAGGTAAAAGTACGCCCGGTTGGTATTCCCGATCTCCGGATAAGTATTGATATAATCGAGGAATTGCTGCTCCGTGTCTTCGTGATACAGCGCCATAGCACACCGGGCGCGGTAGAAGGAGGCCCTGGCTTTCCGCAGGCGCTGCTCGCCGGTTTGCAGATACCGATCGAACTGCTGCATGGCAGCTCCGTAGTGCTCATGATGCCATAGCTCGAGGGCCCGCTTAAAAACCGGATGACTTTGCTGATAGGCTTCGGTCCGCTGTGCTTTTAAGGGGTAAGGCAACGCCCCTCCTATTAGAAGGAGGGCAGAGAGGGCTAACCAGGAAAGCCTGTTGGTCATGAATGGGCAGCAGTTTGAGCCTTAGCGGGATTTGCAGCAGCAAATTTAAATAATTCCCCTGCATGCGGGCACTACAGCAGGCCGTAACGGTAAGCCAGAAGCGAACAGGCCACCATCATGTAAATAACAGCCAGGGGCAGCCCGATCCGGGTAAAATCGCGGACGCGGTACCCGCCGGGCCCCAGAACCATAAGATTGGTCTGGTAGCCGATAGGCGTCAGAAAGCTGGCTGAGGCCCCATAGGCTACAGCCAGCAGGTAGGGCTCGTGGTTCACGCCCATTGACTGGGAAATAGCCAGTGATATCGGGAAAATGATAGAGGCTGCCGCCACATTGGTCACAAATTCGGTCATCAGGTTCGTGACCAGGTATATGCCGAAGAGCACGCCAATTGGCCCCAATCCCTTAAAGCCGGCTAAGAAACCATCAGCCAGGTATTCAGCCGTTTCGGTGGTCTGCATGGCTTTACTGATAGCTATGGCAAAAGCTGCAATGAAGACCACATTGAAATCAAGGCTATTCTTGATCTCCGTTAGGGTAACGATCCGCATGACCGCGATCACTGAAAGGAGGATCAGCAAGGCCTTGAACAGGGAGATCAGTCCCATGGCAGCCGCCCCGACTGCCCCGAGCGTGCCAAATCCAATGATATTGACTTTCAGCAGGTTGATATCCTCCAGGTCTTTAACCTTGGACATGACATAGATATTCTGGCTATCCTTAGTCCGGTCCCGGAAGTCCTCCCCCGTCACCAGTAGCAGCAGGTCACCCGGCTTCAGCCTGATCTCACCAATTTTTCCTGATAAGCGCTCCCCATTACGATGGATCGCAATGATAGCCGCATCGTAAACCGCCCGGAAATTGGTTTCGCGGACTTTGTTGCCGATCAGGTTCGAGTTCTGCGGAATGACGGCCTCGTTGATCTTGAGGCTGTTGTTGCTTTCAATGTTATCAACCTGCGGGAACTCCAGCCTGGTATCCGAATCGAAGATCTCAGTAATGGAATCGACCTTTCCGGCAAAAATCAGGATGTCGCCCTCTGCCAGGATCACATCCGGGGATACAGGCAGTATCTTCCGGTCATTCCGGAGAATTTCTGCCAGAAAAAGGGTCTTCAGGTGCCGGAGTTTGGCATCCTCGACTGACAGGCCGACCAGCTTGGACCCGGTACCAATCCGGGCTTCCACTACATACTCGCGGGAGTGTTCCGAAAAGCGATCCAGGATGTCCTGCTTCTCGGGCAACAGCCTTGGTGCAGCTATCAGCAGGTAAAGGATGCCGATCAGGATCAGTGGCCCGCCTACATAGGTAAACTCAAAAATGCTGAACCCCTCCAGCCCGCTGTCGATCATCATCTGCTTAACAATGAGGTTTGTAGAAGTACCGATAAGCGTAGCAGTGCCACCCAGTATTGCTGCGTAGGAAAGGGGTATGAGCAGCTTAGAGGGTGCTATTTCGTTACGTTTCCCCCAGTCGCTGACGTAAGGGATCAGCGTGGCCACGATCGGGGTATTGTTAAGGAAAGCCGAGCTCCCGGCCACGTACAGCATCATGCGGGACAGGAAGCTGTAATAGGTTTTAGCAGACTGGAATAGCTTTTCAAACAGCAGATCGATCACGCTGGCTCGCTTTATGACGCTTGCGAGCACCAGTAGCAGGATAATAACCGCGATCTGCTCATCCGCAAAGCCGCTAAGAGCCTGAGAAGGGGTTAGAATACCGGTAACACTGAGAACAACAATAGCAATGAAAAAAGTGGTAGGCGGCCTGAAGTATTCCCGGTACAGGGATATGAAGATAAATACTAAAATACATAAAACTAGTAACTGATCGGGGTCAGGCATTGCCGGCGCAGTGAATTGGAATTAGCGAAATTAAATAAAAAGGTGCCCTGCTAAAATTGAGGTGCTGGCAATAGGATGTTTTGTTCCGAAGGTAAGTGAGGGAATCGTTTATTTTGTGTGCTAAAAGCTACGCCAGATGAAGCATGTGTTCCTGATCGCCGGGTTTTTTCTAACGCAGGTTTGCATGGCCCAACCCTCTGACAGCGTCTTCAGGGCCGAGGGTGTGGTGCCGGAGTGGCAGACTGACCCCGTGCTTGCTACCCCTGAATCCGTCACTTATGATGAAAATTCAGAGGTGCTTTATGTTAGTAACATCAATGGGGGCCTGCAGGAGAAAAATGGCGAAGGCTACATCAGCAAGATCTCGCTGAGCGGGGAGGTACTTGATACGCAGTGGGCTGCGGACCTGCATGCCCCGAAAGGCATGGCGCTTTCAGGGGATAAGCTCTATTTCACAGATATCGATGTGGTAAAAGCGGTTTCGCTTGAAAACGGGCAGCAAGTGGCCCGTATCCCCGTACCTGATGCGCAATTCCTGAACGACCTGGCGGTAACGCGCTCTGGCGCGCTCTATGCCACCGGTATGTACACAGACCGGATCTACAGGATCCAGGAGGGCACTGCGGAGGTTTTTAGTGAGGCTTCCGGCCTGAACCGGCCCAACGGGATTTACGCCCTTGGCGATGACCTTTATGTAGGCAATCAGAACCAGCTATTGCACTTTAAGCTCAATCAGCATAAGCCTAAGGGCTACAGCGGGCAGACGGGGCCGATTGATGGCCTGCATCCGGTGGCAGATAAGCAGTTTCTGACCAGCGACTGGAAGGGACGGCTGTTTATCCAGGATTACCGGAAAAGCGAGCACCAGCGAAGGCTACTGTTAGACGTGCGAAACACTAACCACAAGGTAGCTGATATGACCTTTATACCGGAAAAAAGCCTTGTCCTTATCCCGACTTTCTCTACAAACCAGGTAGCTGCTTACACCTTACCCATTGGTACAGAATAGAGCTCAGGCTTTAGGAGAATCCGCTTAGAAGCGTTAATTTTGTTTGTGTTAACACGGTGGGTGTAGCTCAGTTGGTCAGAGCGCCAGATTGTGGTTCTGGAGGCCATGGGTTCAAGTCCCATCATCCACCCTTTTTCCCAACACAGCCATTGGGTCAGTCCTTCAGACCTGATATTAGGGATCTAAACCCGCTTTTTAGGGATATCGGAGTCAGGCACGATGGAAGGCTTTCCTTTGGCATTTGCCAAAGGATGTGCTCCTGCTTCCACCCCGTTTTGTTCTTTTGAAGGTGCGATCCTGGCAGGACCAACAGCCTGGCCCACCGTTCTGGCTATGATCTTTTGGAGCGTCACCACGTGCGCTTGGTAATCAAACGTTTCCTTACAAAGGTCCATCCCGGCCAGCCCAACATCTGAATAAAATTGATAGAACCTATAGCGCCTGACGATCGCCTCCGCTAATTGATCCGGATCATCTGGCTCCGCAATAAGCGCATGTTTATCATTGGTTAAGTATTGCTTTACGTCACCGACATTGGTAACCAAAGCCGGCCGTCCGGTAGCCAGGTACTCGCCCAGCTTGGTAGGGAAGCCATAATTCGCATAAGCCGTATCCGGGCGGTTCACAACAAGCAGATCGCAACTGTACAGGTAGTCTGGAATATTCCGGTAGAACACCTGACCAATGAATTCCACACCGCTCGCCTGATAGGCAGCGTGATGGAGTTGTTCGCTGGCTGCCTCATCAGCATGGCCGATCAGCCTGAGCCGGAGGTCCGGGAAGCTGGCCCTGGCTTGCTGAAAGGCTTCGATGATACCCGGCACCCCGTCTTTTGCACCAAATGAACCAATATAGCCAACCCGCATGGGTAAGCTTGGCTTGCCATTCAGATGCCGGAACCGTGCAAAGTCCACAATTATCGGCACAAGGGATAACCTATCACCAGGAATGCGGTGCTTGTAGTAGTCGTACAGCTTGTGGGAGATCACTACAAGGTGATCGCAAAGCCAGTTGAGGTTTTTTTCGTGCCAGCGGTGTAACTTCCGGAGTAGCTTTTGCGGCCAGGTAAGGCTTTTGCCCTCATACCTCGCTGAGTCCTGCTCAGTCATCTCAACGATCAGCGGTACGCCTAACAGCTTCAGGATGAGGTAGACGTGAAAAGCCTGAAGCGGCTTTGGCCCATAGAAGTAAAAAGCATCGTACGTGCGAGCGTGGCGGAGCAAGAACCACGTGCTGAATAAAAGCGCTTTCAGGCTATCCGCTACTTTCCCTGCTCGCCCTTCCGGTCGGGAGCAGTTACCATTCAGGAAACGGAACGGAACACCTTCCCACACTCCTGCTTGCTTCTTGTTGATCCCGCTGTGGTTAAAAGAAGAGGCATGGAGAATAAACAACTCTACCTGCTCACCTACCCGCCGGAGGCCCTTGGCATAGGCTTTAAGCCGGGAGTTGGCCCCGTTGCCTTCTTCAAAGTCGCCCGCTAGTAAAAATCCAATTTTCACGGCTAAAGTGCTTTAACATAAAACCAATGCTCAATCAGGCTTTCCGTTCCCCTTTTTTACTGAAACTGCAGGAAAACAGGTAGTTTGATACTTTTCGTGTTTTTACCCTCTCAAAACTAAGAGCTTTACCAATTCCTCAAAGCGTTAGCCAGCCATTTCAGGATGGAAGCCTGCGTTGACCCGATAAAAAGGGGCTACTACACGATAAAACCGCTGAGTACATCAGGGAGCAAACTCTACTGCTCCAATATCAGGTGTATCCAGGGCTCGCTTGTTATCCCTGAAGTCCTTCTCCAGCCCGAGGTTAAGGGTATCATTGAGGGCTTTGATATCGCGACCTGAGTCCAGTGCAGGGGAATTTTCGGTGAGGGCGAAATTATTCTCGCAAATGTTATTGAAAAGCGGGCGCTCATTCCTGACATTGGTAGAGTCGGTGATCACGCTAATGAGCTCAGGTGCCTGCTCACTCACCTTGACCAGGGAATACTGAACAGCCGGATTGACTTCGCCCTCACCACCGGCAGGCAGCAAAACGTTGTAAGCGGTCTCCTTGAAACCATAGGCAATGGAATTCAGAAGGCTGAAGGTCAGGGTGCCGCGCCCCACTTCCGGATCATTCTCGAACACCAGCGGAACGCCCTCAGGGGTGCACTCACAGGTACTGCCCATAAATGTGCAGTGAAAAAACTGGTAGGTTCCTCCGTCCTGAGCCGCTACAAGATTGCCGCAGCAATCATTGATAATGGTATTCTGTGCCAGAATGGTGGTAGAGAAGCCTGCCAGTCCGACATTGGCCATGTCGCTGATCCGGGAGCTGCGAAGCCGCAGTTTTAGCTCCTGTTCATCGCCAAAGGAGTCCACCTGCAGCCCGACATTGCCCTCGCTGATGATGGCGTGCTCGATCTGGTTGTTACTGCTGGCCGGCAGCAGTCGTATACCCTGCCACTGCCCTGGCTCCCCTTTGAAATCCGGCTCCGGACGGGCGCCCTCAAAGGTGACGGGCTCTTCAGCGGTGCCCTCCACCTTCAGGCTGCCTTCAATGAACAGCTGGCTCTGGCCCGTTGCGTAGACATTGGTCCCGGCGGGGATCGTCAGCGTGGATGAAGAATCCACTAAAGCAGCATCCACAATCAGATGAGCAGTATCCGGGGTCCACGTCTGATCCTGTTCGATGGTTTCCCGCCGGTGAATGACAACCTGGCGTCCATAGGCGGTTAGGTTAACAAATTGATTATTGCCATTGGTAAGAAAACGGAGGGAATCCTTGACAAGGTAGGGATTGGAAGAGCGGCTTTGATCGATGGTGAGCTCTACAAATACAAAAAGGCTGTCATTCGCCCGTACCTCAATATCCTCTGCCCGGTCCACAGGTTGCCCATCAATGTTCACCCGGAACTGGGAGCGATTGGCGCCCATGAGCTGCACCTCACTTATCCTGATAGCGTTATCCTGCGGATTGTAAACCTTCAGGCGCTTAGTGGCTGTAGAGACAGTGCGGAAAATGGTGTCAAAAAAAACGGTATCAGTAGAGAAGCTGAGCTTAGCCGAGGGCTTGTTTGTAAGGGCCGATTCATCCTCACAGCCGGCCATTAGCAAGCTGACGAGCAAAAGACACAGGAGGGACAGGCGATTCATAGAAATACTCCTCGGTTCAGGCATCATCAGGCCAGGGTGGCCGCAAAGCTAAGGGTGGCAACACTAATGCTAACGCTGGATGCGGATCGCAGCGTATGACCGGATGCTTCAAGGGTAGCGCCTGTTGTTAGCACATCATCCAGGAGTAGAACATGGGCATGCTCCTCCGCAGGGGGTTGATCCACAGAGAAAATGGTGCTGACGTTTTCCCAGCGGTCATAGCGCCCTTTGCGGGTCTGCGTGGCTGAGGCTTCCCGGCGGATGAGCACATCCTGCCTCATTGGGATCCCGGTGGCCTCGCTGACCCCTTCGCCAAAAGCGGCTGCCTGGTTGTAGCCCCGCTTTTTAAGCTTAGCTGGGTGTAGCGGCACCGGGATCAGCATATCCATATCATCACAAAAGCCTGTCATGGCCATCTGCAGGCCGAATAGCTGCCCAAGGTACCGGCCTAGCTCCCACTGCCCCTTGTACTTAACCTCATGCATGAGTTGCTGGGCCTTGCCCTCTTTGGTAAAGTAGAGAAAAGCAGCTGCCTTTTCAATGGGCAGCCGCCCCCAGAAGGCCTTTTCCATGGGGTTTTCCCGGTTAGAGAGAAAATCAGTCTGAGGCAGGGTCTGGTAACACGTCAGGCACAGCTGCTCCTCGTGAACCTGTAGTGGTTCGCGGCAGGCAGGACAGAAGCGCGGATAAAAAAGGTCCGTAAGACCTGTGAGTACCTTGGGGATTTCAGAAATCATAAAAGCCCTTTTGCTGAGTTTCACCAGTCACCCATCAACCGGTTCAAAAGTTTTGAGCTGCAAAGCTTTCCCATCATGAACCGCATAGGTGTCGTGCAGAAGCCAATCGCCCAGGTTGACGTAAGTGCTGTCCGGCGTCAGGTTATACTGCAGCGGATAATGCCGGTGACCGTAAATGAAGTACGTAATATCATGATGGTTGAGCAACTCGCGGGAGTGAAGGACCAGGAATTCTTTGTCCTCGCCCAGGAATTGCCCGATCGCCTCCGAATCCTGCGAATTCCGCGATACGCCTGAGAAGTAATCAGCCAGACCAATGCCGAGATCCGGGTGCAGCCAGCGGAACAGCCACTGGCAAAAGCGGTTGGTAAATACCCGCTTAAGGAATTTATACCCGTAATCCCCGGGTCCCAGTCCGTCTCCGTGCGCCAGGTAGCACAGCTCCCCGTTCAGGCTAAGCCACTGAGGTTGATGATAAACTTCTGCCCCTATTTCTTTCCGCAGGTAGTCCTTCATCCACAGGTCATGGTTTCCGGAAAAGATGTAGAGCGGAAGCCCGGCATCACTCATCATGGCCAGCTTTCCGAGCAGCCGGGTAAACCCCTTGGGTACAACCTTGTGGTACTCAAACCAGAAGTCAAACAGATCGCCCATCAGGAACAAAGCCTGCGCATCCTGCTCAATTGTGGTCAGCCAGTGGATCAGGCGCTGCTCCCGCCTGCGGCTTTCTACAGCAGATGGTGCACCAAGGTGAAAGTCGGATGCAAAGTAGACCCGGGCTTCAGATGAGGCAGTGATGGCATGCATGCCTATTCTTTCATAAAGACTTCCGTAAAGTCGAAGCTGGTGGCATCAAAAAGCCCCTCATCACTGATCTTGAGCTCCGGGATCACCAAAAGGGCCATAAAGGACAGGGTCATGAAAGGAGCGCTCAGGGTAGAACCAAAGTCTTTGGCTTTCTGGTCCAGTTGCTCGTACTGCTCAGCCACCGCAAATCCATCTTCATGGCTCATGAGCCCGGCAACGGGCAACGGAAGACTCTGAGCCTCAGCTGTGGTAGCAGCTGCGATCCCGCCCTGGTTTTCAATGACCAGGTTAGCAGCCTTGACAATGGCCTCATCTTCCACCCCTACAACCAGCACATTGTGGCTGTCATGAGCCACACTGGAAGCAATAGCCCCCTCCTGCAGGCCAAAGTGCTTGATAAAGCCAACAGTAGGCTTTGCACTGGTTTGGTAGCGGTTTACAACCGCCAGCTTTAGCACATCTTCCTTAACATTGCTGTAAGCGTAGCCTTTCTCCTTTCTGATCTGGCTCTTCTCGCCCTGGGTAACCAGCGAGCCATCGCTGGGCTTAATGGCCTGAACCCAGTTGGTCCTGGCCTTCACGGCAATGTCACTGCCTGAGATGCTTTTGTGCCTGAAGTGGTTGATGGGCGTAGTGTCACCGCTGCTGATCCGGGTTTCTCCAGCTTTCGCTACCTGCTGACCCTGAATGTAGGTAGCTTCAACCTCAAATTCCCTCAGGTCTTTGACCGTGATAAAGTCAGCAGGGTCGCCTTCCTGCAAAAGCCCGCAGTCCAGCCCGTAGTGCTTCACAGGGTTGTAGGTTGCTGCCTTGATGGCTTTCATGGCATCGATACCGTGCCCGACAGCCCTCGCCAGCAGCTGGTCAATGTGTCCGCGGACGAGGTCATCCGGGTGCTTATCATCCGAGCAGAACATGATCTTTTCCGGGAATTCATCCAGCAGCTCGATCAGCGCCTCAAAATTTTTGGCGGCACTGCCTTCCCGGATGATGATGTTCATGCCGTAGCGGAGCTTATCCAGGGCCTCCCCCTTGGTATAGCACTCATGATCCGTTGAGATGCCGGCCTCAATGTACTGCCGGGCATCCTCGCCCATTACGCCCGGAGCGTGGCCGTCAATCGGTTTCTGGTACTTCTTGGCAGCCATTAGCTTGCGCCAGACCTCGTCATCATGCTCCAATACACCGGGATAATTCATCATTTCCGAGAGGTACTTGATCTCCTTTCGCTTCAGCAATTCCTCTACATCCTGGGCATCCAGCTCAGCACCGGAAGTTTCAAAAGGCGTTGCCGGCACACAGGAAGGAGCACCGAAATAGAAGTAGAAGGGCACCTGGTGCCCGTTCCTGATCATAAAGTCTACCCCCTCCGTACCCATCACATTGGCGATCTCGTGGGGATCCGATATGGTACCTACTGTTCCGGAGCGGACGGCAATACGGGCAAACTCTGACGGAACCAGCATGGAGCTTTCCACGTGCACGTGCGCATCTATCAACCCCGGCATTAAATAAGTAGAAGGGCGCTCCTCTTCCAGACGCTGGACCTGCTGAATCCGGCCTTCGCTGATCTGTACTTCAGCCGGGTAGATATCATTCTGAACCACATCTACCAGGTTTGCGATGATCGTTTGTGCCGTGTTTGCCATAGTGCAGCCGGGTTTGTTGCAAAACTTGCCCAATGTTCAGGCATTCCCAAACAATCACAATGGATTTTCTGGTAAAGGTGTGGAAAACGCCTGTATTTCAGGCTCAGGCAGGGACTTGCTCGGGATAGGAGGCGTCTGCTTTGAGCCGCCTGAGCATCATGTTCCGGGCATCGGTTTTCATAGCGCTGATATCGTCTGCCCGGTAGGCTGCCGGATCCAGGATTCCTTCCCAGTAGCAATCAATGGTACCTGGCTTTAGCCTGAAAAAGTGCCCGGCTGGCAGGCACGCTCCGGAGCCTACAATGGTCAGCACGGCCAGCCGGTAGCCCGTCTGCTGGCTTAGCGTAAAGGCTCCGTCATGAAACCGCATGAGGCCGTCAGAGGACCGGTTACGACTACCTTCCGGAAAAATTGCCACCGAAGTGCCGGTCTGAAGGGTGGCCTGCATGCTGGCCAGGCTTTGAAAGCGGGCCCGGGGATTGGTGCGGTCTACCGTTACGTAGAGCTGTTTTACAATCCGGCCCAGTAGTGGAACGCGCGTTAGCTCTCGCTTAGCCAGGAACTTAAAAAAATGAGTGGTAGCCGATGCCTTAGCCGGCACATCCAGCAAGGAGGTATGGTTGGCGATAAAAATGTAGGGTTCATCAGCCGCTA
Source organism: uncultured Sphingobacteriales bacterium (assembly GCA_964474835.1). Lineage (GTDB taxonomy): Bacteria > Bacteroidota > Bacteroidia > CAILMK01 > CAYYUA01 > CAYYUA01. The sequence continues at coordinate 15,417 of CAYYUA010000006.1, read as the reverse complement.
GCTGGTTAGCGTGGTGCACCTTCACCCGCACCATAAAAGCCCCGAACAGGATACGAGCCCATGCTCTGGAAAGCTGATGTGCCCGCTTCTGGCTGTGCTGCCCGCCAAAGCTTAGAATCCCCAGGTAAACAGGGGTAACGAGTATCAGGGTAATCAGGAATACCAGCACGCCCCAGAGGCCCCAGAGCGTGATCAGCACTCGTTTTACGGCTTTCATACAGCTACAAATGTATGAAGACAACCTATTTGACCTTCAGCTACCGATCCTCTAAAGGCCGGTATTTTGGGTTATTTTTGCACCCAAATCCCAGCTTTTCATGCCCAAAGAGCCCTCTATCAACAGCATCCTGCTTATCGGCAGCGGTCCGATCGTCATTGGTCAGGCCTGTGAGTTTGACTACTCCGGCAGCCAGGCCGCACGCTCCCTGCGCGAGAATGGCTTTGAGGTGGTCCTGGTCAATTCCAATCCAGCCACCATTATGACTGATCCGCTAACAGCCGATCAGGTGTACTTGCGGCCGCTGACTGTGGATAGCGTCAGGACCATTCTGGAGGAGCAGCCGCAGATCGATGCTGTCCTGCCCACGATGGGCGGGCAGACGGCCCTGAACGTCTTTAAGGAGGCCACCGAACAGGGGCTCTGGGAGGCGCATGGCGTGCGGGCCATTGGCGTGGACCTCAAAGCTGTGGATCAGACTGAGAACCGCGAAGCCTTCCGCCAACTGATGGAGCAGATCGGGGTGAAGGTGCCGCGGTCACAAATTGCTAACTCGTTCCTGGAGGGAAAAGAAATTGCCCAGGAGATGGGCCTGCCGCTGGTGCTACGCCCCTCCTACACGCTGGGGGGCTCTGGTGGCGCTGTGGTCCGCGAAAAGGAAGAGTACGAACAGGCCCTGCAGCATGCCCTTGAGATGTCGCCCGTCCACGAGGTGCTCATCGATCAGGGTGTGCTGGGCTGGAAGGAATTTGAGCTGGAATTGCTGCGCGATAAGCACGACAATGTGTGCATCATCTGCGCCATCGAGAACATGGATCCCATGGGCGTACACACGGGGGATTCGATCACCGTAGCCCCGGCTATGACCCTGTCAGACTACGCCTATCAGCGAATGCGGGATATGGCCATCACCATGATGCGCTCGCTGGGCAACTTCTCCGGCGGCTGCAATGTGCAGTTTGCCATGAACCCGGCGGATGAGGAGATCGTGGCCATTGAGATCAATCCGCGGGTTTCGCGCTCCTCAGCCCTGGCCTCTAAAGCCACGGGCTATCCCATTGCTAAGATTGCCGGACTGCTGGCCACCGGCTTCACCCTGGATGAGCTGGTCAATCCGGTAACGCAGAACACCTCAGCCTTTTTTGAACCCTCACTGGACTATGTCATCGTTAAGATCCCGCGCTGGAATTTCCGGAAGCTCCTGGGCTATAAGCAGGAGCTGGGCTTTTCCATGAAAGCGGTGGGCGAAGTCATGGGCATTGGCCGCTCGTTCAACGAAGCGCTGCAGAAAGCCTGTCAGAGCCTGGAAACGGACCGCGAAGGCCTGAGCGGGGATGGCAAGGGCGAGGAGGATATCGATAAGCTGGTCCACAGCCTGGAGCATCCCTCTGAAGACCGCTTCTTCCACATCAAGGACGGGCTGGAGCGCGGACTGCCCCTGAAATCCGTTCAGAAGCTCACCCGCATGGATAGCTGGTTCCTGAACCAGATCCAGGAACTGGTGAACCAAGAAAAGGAGCTGCGCAGCTATCAAAGCCTCGAAGCAGTTCCGGCTCAGGTGTTAGAGGCAGCCAAACGCGAAGGCTTTAGCGATGCGCAGATCGCCTATCAGCTTAACACGGATGAAGAAACGGTATATCAGCACCGCCAAAGCCTGGGACTGGAGCGGCAATTCAAGGTGGTGGACACCTGCGCAGCGGAGTTCCCCTCCGAAACGCCCTACTTCTACTCTACTTACGAAACCTACGATGAATCCCCGGTCAGCGACCGGCCCAAGATCATTGTGCTGGGCTCCGGCCCTAACCGCATCGGGCAGGGAATTGAGTTTGATTACTGCTGCGTGCACGGTATTCAGGCCATCAAAGAAGCTGGCTATGAGGCTATTATGGTGAACTGCAACCCGGAGACGGTTTCTACAGACTTTGACATCTCGGATAAGCTATACTTTGAGCCCGTCTACTGGGAGCACTTGCGCAGCATCATTGAAAAGGAGCAGCCGGAGGGCGTTGTTGTTCAGCTGGGCGGCCAGACGGCCCTGAAGCTCTCGGAAAAACTCTATGAACACGGCATTCCGATCGTAGGCACCAGCTTTCAGAACATGGACCTGGCCGAGGACCGGGGCTCTTTCTCTAACCTGCTGAAGGAACTGGACATCCCGTACCCGAAGTATGGCGTAGCCACCACCGTGGATGAGGCCCTGAACCTGGCCCATGAGGTCGGGTATCCCATTCTGGTACGTCCCTCCTACGTTTTGGGGGGTCAGGGCATGAAGATCGTGATCAATGATGAGGAGCTGGAGCGGACGGTGCTGAAGCTACTGAACGACATTCCCGGCAATCAGATCCTGATCGATCATTTCTTTGACCGGGCTGAAGAGGCCGAGACCGACAGCATCTGTGACGGGGAACAGGTAACCATCATGGGCACGATGGAGCACATGGAGCCGGCCGGCATCCACTCAGGCGATTCCTACTCCGTCCTGCCGGCCTTTAACTTCTCCCAGGCTGTGCTGGATAAGATCCGTGACTATACCCACCGGATCGCCCTGGCCCTTGGTACCCGGGGCCTTATCAATATCCAGTTCGCTGTAAAGGATCAGGAAGTGTACGTGATAGAGGCTAATCCCCGGGCCAGCCGCACGATGCCCTTTATTGCCAAATCCTATGGGGTTCCGTTCCTGAATTATGCCACCAAGGTGATGCTGGGCACGCATTCGCTAAGGGAATTCGAGGTAGAGCGGCAGGAATTTGGCTATGCCATCAAGGAGCCGGTTTTCTCCTTTCACAAATTCCCAGAGGTTGGCAAGGAGTTAGGGCCTGAGATGAAATCCACCGGAGAGTCTATCCGCTTTGTCCCGGACACAGGGGATGATTATTTCCGGGAATTGTACAAACGAAAATCCATGTATCTGAGTCAGTGAGAAAGGATAGGCATGTTTAAGTTACTCTTCTTCTTCTTTATCCTTTTTGTCATCTATAAGGCTCTACAGTTTATCAGTAAACTGTATAGGCTGTACGACAATGCTCGTAATACGGCCTATGGCCAACGGAATGGTCAGCAGCAAAAGCAGTCCAACGGCTATCGCAGGCAGTACGATAACCAGACCACCATTTACTACAATCCGGAAAAAGAGCAGGAAGAAAAAGCTGCTTCTACCCGCGGGAAGAACGAAGACTACATCGATTATAAGGAAATCAAAGAGTAGGCTGAGTACAACAGGGCCGAAGCACAGGCCCCTGTAGCCCATAGTCGGGCTGAAACCCCTATCTTTCTGTAGGGTCTCTGGTTAAACCCACGCACTAACGCTTCCAATACCCCTAATGGATCCCAGCCGATGCACTTTGACTTTGATTTCTGGCCGCTTTTCCTGGTGCTTGCGCTGGCCTGGCTGGTTCCGATTCTCACACGGCAGATCAGCGTTATCAGGATTCCTTCCGTTGTAGTTGAGATCCTGGCAGGTTTCATCATCGGGGATCATGTGCTGGGTATCCTGCCGGAAGCCGAGTACCTGGATTTCCTCAGCCTTTCGGGGTTCATTTTCCTGATGTTCCTTAGCGGCTTAGAGGTAGATGTGAACCAGGTATATGCCTCGCTGCCCAAGCGCCGCATTACCCTTGGCACCCTGCTTACCAACCCCCTACTGTCGGGCCTGGCTATTTACACCGGCACCCTGGCTCTGGGCTATGCCTCTGCCTGGCTACTGGCTTTTTACATTCCCATCCAGAACCTTTGGTATTTTACGCTGATCATCTCCACTTCCTCAGTCGGGATCATCCTTCCAGTGCTGAAAGAGCGCGGTGAAGTGAATCAGCGGTATGGGCAGCTGATCGTTCTGGCTGCGGCTATTGCGGATATTCTGAGCATTCTGCTGTTTACGCTCACCTCCTCATACCTGAAAAAAGGCCTGCAGTTCGAGATCCTGCTGATCCTGAGCCTGCTGCTGGCTTTTGTCATAGCTTACTATGCCGGGCGCTCCCTGGTCAAACAGCGCTTTTTTAAGCGGGTGCTGCATCAGCTGTCCCACGCCTCTTCTCAGATCAAGGTGCGCGGCACTATCGTGCTGATCCTGCTCTTTGTCATTCTCTCGCAGTGGATCGATGCTGAGATCATCCTCGGGGCTTTTCTGGCTGGCCTGCTGATGTCCTTCTTTAGCCGGAAAGAACGCTCCAGCCTGCTGATGAAGCTGGATGCCATGGGCTACGGCTTTTTCATTCCGGTTTTCTTCATCATGGTGGGGGCCGGGATCGATCTGGACGCCTTTCTGGCCTTTGATCAGTCCTTCCTCTTCATGGGCGGGCTTGTGCTGGTGCTTTACGCCATCAAGGTCATACCGGTATGGGGCATCTGGGGGCGCCTGATGGATTTCAGCTCCTCCTCAGCTGCCGGCCTGCTGCTGGCTTCGCGCCTCAGTCTGATCATTGCGGCCGCGCAGATCGGCCTGGAGCTGGGCGTGATCACGGAAGCCACCAACACGGCTTTTGTGATCATGGCTGTGCTGACGTGCACGCTTTCGCCCGTGTTCTACAATCAGCTTCAGCCCACCCAGACCTACCGCAGTGAGAAAACCGTTATTGTAGGAGGTGGCGGAACAGGCGTCCTGCTGGCCGAGAGCCTGCAAATGCACAGCAAGCCTTATGTGATCATCGAGCAGCATGAGCAAAAGGTCAAAGACTTAAGTGCCAATGGCCTGATGGCTGTTCATGGTAACGGTTCGGATACCAGTGTGTACGAAGCGATCAACCTGCAGCCGGTCAATCCTGTGGTCATCCTGACCGAATCCGACCTCAAGAACCGGCAGATTGCGACCATCCTTAAGAATGACCTCGGGCACCAGAACCTGATTGCCGTGGCCAACCGGAAACAGAACATCCAGCAACTCCGTGCCAATGGCATCCAGGCTGTGGATATCCCGAATACCCTGGCCACAGCAGTCGAGAACCGCCTGTTTATGCCGCAGACGTATTATTCGATTTTCGATAGCTTCTCAACTTACGGGATCCGCGAGGTATTGGTGCAGAATGCCAATGTGGAAGGCAAGCGCATTGATGACCTGGACTTTCCGGACGAGGGCTTTATGATGATGATCAAAAAATCAACTGGTATCCACGTTCCCCATCCCGCTGAGGTACTTGAAAACGGGGATGTAGCAGTGATATTCGGGAGCGAACAGGCGCTGCAGGTTCTCGAGGACCGGTTAGGCGAACCCGGCCAGGCTGCCCTGCCCGAGACTTAATCAGCGTAGGCGCGTGTGCCATTCTGAATTCAGGCCTTGTTTTGGCCACCTTTTGGAAACACCCTTTGGTGATTTGTTGTAGTTTCGTAAAAAAGGACAACAGATGGAATTAGCAGGCAATGAGTACCGGATCGGGGGCGTACCGATAACAGATTTGGCACAGCAGTACTCCACACCCCTTTATGTATACGATGCTGAAACCATTCAGGCCCGGTACGAGCAATTATCCAGCGCCTTCAAGGATACCTCCCACCGCGTAATGTATGCCTGCAAAGCCAATTCCAACCTGAACATCCTCAGTTGGCTGCGAACGCTCGGGGCCGGACTGGATACCGTTAGCATACAAGAGGTTCAGATGGGGCTGGAAGCGGGATTCCGGCCTGACCAGATCCTCTTCACCCCGAATTGTGTAGCCTTTCAGGAGATTGAAGCCGGGATCGAGGCAGGGGTGCATATCAACATCGATAACATCTCGATCCTGGAGCAATTTGGCCATGCCTATGGCAATAGCTATCCGGTCTGCCTGCGCATCAACCCGCACCTGATCGGGGGCGGCCACCATCAGATCCAGACCGGGCACATTGACTCTAAGTTCGGCATCTCTATCCATCAATTGCGCCACGTGCTGCGTGTGGTGAAAGCCAATAACATCCGCGTGGAAGGCGTGCACATGCACACCGGCTCTGATATCCTGGATACCAACGTCTTCCTGAATGCCCTGGAAGTGCTCCTGGAAACGGCCCGCGAGTTTGAGGACCTGCAGTATATTGACTTTGGTTCCGGCTTTAAGGTGGCCTACAAGGAGGATGATGTGGTTACCGACATTGAGGAGCTTGGTCAGCAGGTCAGTGAGCGCTTCAACCAATTCTGCGAGGAATACGGCCGGGACCTGGAGCTGTGGTTCGAACCCGGCAAATACCTGGTCAGCGAAGCCGGTTACTTCCTTTCCCGCGTTAATGTCATCAAGCAAACCGTAGCGAACGTCTTTGCCGGGCTGGATTCCGGCCTGAACCACCTCATCCGGCCGATGTTCTATGACAGCTATCACCACATCGTGAATGCCACGCACCCGCAGGGCAAAAACCGCGTCTACACGGTAGTCGGTTACATCTGTGAAACCGATACATTCGGGGTGGACCGGAAACTCGCTGAAGTGCGCGAAGGCGATATTCTGGCCTTTCACAATGCCGGGGCTTATGGCTTCAGCATGGCGTCTAACTTCAATGCCCGCTACCGGCCGGCTGAGGTCATGACGTACCAGGGCCGGTCCTACCTGATCCGGCAGCGGGAGGACTTCCAGGACCTGATCGCCAACCAGGTTGTGCAATCAGCCTTCAAGCCTGAGGAGCAGCCCGTGCCTCAGGAAGCCACAAAAGCTTAGCGTGGTATGGAGCACCCCCTGCTCCACGCCTACCGAAGCTACCTGCAGCTGGAGCAAGGCTTAGCCACTCACTCCGTTGAGTCCTACACCCGGGACGTGCGCCATTACATCACCTACCTGAGCCGGGAATCAGAGGGGGCTGACCGGCCTGAAGAAGCTGGACAGGCTGACATCCAGGCCTTCCTTGCTTCGCTTTACGAAACGGGGATCAGCGAACGGACCCAGGCCCGGCTGCTTTCCAGTCTGCGCAGCTTCTACCGGTATCTGCAGGAAGAAGACCTGGTGAGGGCCGACCCAACTGTTCAAATTGCCCAGCCAGCCCAACGCCATTACCTGCCTGATGTGCTAAGCGTAGATCAGGTCAACCGATTGCTGGCAGCCATCGACCGCACCCATCCGCAGGGCGAGCGGGACCGCACCATCCTGGAAATGCTATACAGCACAGGCGTCCGGGTTTCTGAACTGGTAGGCCTCCAATGCTCCACCTTCGATGCTCAGGAAGGTTGGATCGTGGTGATTGGTAAGGGCAACAAGGAACGCCTGGTGCCGCTCGGTAAGCCGGCCATCCGGCAGCTGCAAACCTACATCCGGGAAGTGCGTAGCCACCAAGCCATTCAGCCCGGCCATGAGGATATCATTTTCTTAAACCGGAGAGGGCGCGCTTTATCCCGCGTTATGGTCTTCAACATCGTGAAGCAGGCCGCCCGGAAAGCCGGCCTGTCTGAAAAGATCAGTCCCCACACGCTGCGGCATTCCTTTGCCACCCACCTGGTGGAAGGCGGGGCGGATCTGCCAGCCGTGCAGCAGATGCTGGGGCATGCCAGTATCAATACCACCGAGATCTACACGCACCTGGATCAGCGGTACCTTCAGAGCGTGATCACGGAATTTCATCCGCGGTCCTGAGGGTTGTGTAAGCGGAGTGAAACCCATGGCTCAGGGGATTTTTTCCGAAATTTGCTTCAGTAAGCCAAAAACAAGGGTGATTGTCCTATGCAGGTAGCTGAGATCCGGCAGCGGTTTTTCGATTTTTTCAGAGCGCGCGACCATAAAATCGTACCCTCTGCTCCGATTGTCGTCAAGAACGACCCCTCCCTGATGTTCACCAATGCGGGCATGAACCAGTTCAAGGATATCTTCCTGGAGCAGGAAAGCGCCCCGCATCACCGGGTGGCTGATACGCAGAAGTGCCTGCGGGTATCCGGCAAGCACAACGACCTGGAAGAGGTAGGCCATGACACCTACCACCACACCATGTTCGAGATGCTGGGCAACTGGTCGTTCGGGGATTACTTTAAGGAATCGGCTATTCATTTTGCCTGGGAACTTCTGACCGAGGGCTATGGCCTTTCCGAAGACCGCCTGTACGTCACCATCTTCGAGGGCGATGATCAGCAGGACCTGCCGCTGGACCAGGAGGCTTACGAGGTGTGGAAGCAATTGGTACCGGAAGACCGGATCCTGGCTTTCAGCAAAGAGGAAAACTTCTGGGAAATGGGCGATGCCGGTCCCTGCGGCCCCAGCTCTGAGATCCACTTTGATTTCCGCCCGGAAGCGGACCGGCAGCAAAAAGATGCCAAAGCGCTGGTCAACCAGGATCACCCGGAAGTGGTAGAACTCTGGAACCTGGTTTTCATTGAGTTTAACCGCTACCGGGACGGCAGCCTATCCCCCCTGCCCAAGAAGCATATTGATACCGGGCTGGGCCTGGAGCGGCTAGCCGCGATCCTCCAGAACAAAGGCTCTAACTACGATACTGATGTCTTTCAGCCCCTGATCCGGCACGTTAGCCAGGAATTCGGGGTTTCCTACGGCCAGGAGGAAAAGACCGATGTGGCCCTGCGGGTAGTGGCCGATCACAGCCGGGCTATTACTTTCACCATTGGCGATGGCCAGCTACCCGGCAACACCGGGGCTGGCTACGTGATCCGGCGGATCCTGCGCCGGGCCGTCCGCTATGGCTTTCAGTTCTTAGGGGCTGATCAGCCCTTTCTGTACCGCTTAGTGCCCTTGCTGGCTGAGCAGTTCGATGGCGTTTTCCCGGAAGTCAAGCAACAGCAGGATTTTATCCAGCAGGTGGTGCAGGAGGAAGAGCAATCCTTCCTGCGGACTCTGGCAGTAGGCACCAAGCTCTTTGAGCAGCAGGTAACCAAACTGACCGGTGATACCATACCGGGCGCGTTTGCCTTTGAGCTGTACGATACCTATGGCTTTCCGCTGGACCTGACGCGGCTCATGGCCGAAGAAAAAGGCCTGAAAGTGGATGAAGCCGGCTTTCAGGAAGGGCTGAAGCAGCAGCAGCAGCGCTCCAAGAAAGCGCAGGAAAAGACCGTTCACGACTGGCAGATCGTCCGCGAAGGGGAGCAATCCCGGTTTATCGGCTATGACCAGCTCAGCGCTTCAGTAAGCCTGCTCTGTTACCGGAAGGTAGAAACCAAGAAAGATGCCTTTTACCATTTGGTACTGGATCAGACGCCCTTCTACCCGGAAAGCGGTGGCCAGGTTGGCGATACGGGCTACCTTCAGCAGGGCAGTCAGCAGATCCGCGTTACTGATACGCAACAGGAGTACAACCTGATCGTCCATACCGTCCGCGAGCTACCGGAAAACCTGGCGGGGGAACTTCAGGCAGTTGTGGATCAGCCAAAGCGGGGCCTGACCGCCCGGAACCACACAGCAACACACCTGCTGCAGGCAGCTTTGCAAGAGATCCTGGGCGGCCATGTTGACCAAAAGGGCTCCCTCGTCCGGTCGGATTACCTGCGGTTTGATTTTTCCCATTATGCCAAGGTGGAGCCGGACCAGCTCCGCCAGATCGAGGAGCGGATCAATGCCAAAATCCGGGAGGATATCCCCCTTGAGGAGCAGCGCAGCATCCCGATCCAGGAGGCGCTGAATCAGGGCGCCACAGCGCTGTTTGGCGAAAAGTACGGGGACTATGTGCGAATGGTCACGTTTGACCCGGAATTTTCGCGGGAGCTGTGTGGCGGCACCCACGTGCAGAGCACCGGGACCATCGGCATGCTGAAGATCACCACGGAAACGGCCGTTGCAGCCGGCATCCGGCGCATTGAGGCGGTGACCGGGCCTACCGCTGAGCAGTATGTCGATCACCGGCTGGACCAGCTACAGGCGATCAATGCCATGCTGAACAATCCGAAGGATCCCGTTCAGCAGGTTCAGAAGCTGCAGGAGCAGAACAAAACGCTGCAGAAGACCATCGAGCAATACCAGCAGGCCCGCGTTCAGCAACTGCGGGATGAATTAATAGCAGCCGGCCCAACCACGGAGGCCGGTTACCCGTTAATCTGTCAGGAAGTATCGCTGGAAGAGCAGGACATGGGGAAAGACCTGACGACAGAAATCCAGAATAAGCAATCCAGCGCCATTGTGCTGCTTGGCGCGCGGTTTGACAGCAAGGCCAACCTCTGGCTGGCTCTGCCCAAAGCGCTGACCGATCAAGGCTGGGATGCCAGCCAGATGATCAAGCCGCTGGCTGCCCATATTCAGGGTGGCGGAGGCGGTAAGGCCCACTTTGCCAATGCCGGTGGCAAAAACGCGGAGGGGCTGGCAGCCGCTTTAGAGGAAGGCCAGGCCACGCTGGAAGGGGCTTTGCAGACTTTTACCGAACAATAGCGGTTACTTAGCTTTGTCGAAATGGAATACGGAGAAGAAGACGTTTATGGCTACGATCTACGATGAATACAAGGCGGTCATTGGGCTGGAGGTACACGCCCAGCTCCTCAATGAAAGCAAGCAGTTCTCCTCAGAGCACTACGAGTACGGCTCTGAGCCCAATACACAGGTGTCGCCCATCTCGTTAGGCCACCCCGGTACGCTCCCCAAACCCAATCAGGGGGCGCTGGAAAATGCCATTCGTTTGGGACTGGCCACCCAATCCACCATTAACAAGGAAACGCACTTCGCCCGGAAGAACTACTTCTACCCGGACCTGCCGAAAGGTTATCAGATCACAGAGTACACCACTCCGCTCTGTACCGATGGGCATCTGGTGATTCAGGACCCGGATGGCCATGATAAGTCCGTTGGCATTGAGAAGATCATCATGGAGGAGGATTCCGGGAAGAGCATTCACGACCTGGATCCGTTCTACTCGCTGGTGGACCTGAACCGGGCCGGCGTTCCGCTGCTGGAGACGGTCAGCAAGCCGGACATCAACTATCCGGAAGAAGCCTACAACTACCTGGTCGAGATCCGTAAGATCGTGCGCTACTTAGGCATCTGCGATGGCAATATGGAAGAAGGCAGCCTGCGCTGTGACGTGAATATTTCCGTCATGAAGAAGGATGCCAGCCTTTATGGCACCAAGGTGGAGATCAAGAACCTGAACAGCTTCCGGAACGTCCAGAAAGCGCTGGATTATGAATTCAAGCGGCAGGTGGACCTCCTGGAAAAGGGGGAGCAGGTAGACCAGGCCACCCTGGGCTTTGACCCCGTGGAAGGGCAGACCTTTGAAATGCGGACCAAGGAAATGGCCGAGGATTACCGCTATTTCCCGGAGCCGGATATTCCGCCTTTTGCGTTATCGGATGAGTACCTGGACTCCCTAAAGGCCACACTGCCGAAGCTGCCACGGGAGCGGCAGCACTACTACGAGCAGCAATGGGGCCTTAAGCCCGAGGATGCCAATCTACTGGCTTCGGAAAAGCCTTTTTCTGAATACTTTGAGGCGATTGTGGCCGAAAAGCCGGACTACAAGGCAGCCGCTAACTGGATGATCGGGCCCATCCGGTCCTATCTGAATGAGAATGCGGTCAGGATGGAAGATTTCCCCCTGAGCAGCAGCCGGGTCGCCCAGATCATTCAGCTGATCGAGGATGGGAAGCTGAACTTTTCCACGGCCTCTAACACGCTGTTTGATGAGCTGATCAAGCAGCCGGAAAAGGATCCGGAAACCCTGGCCAATGAGCTGAACCTGATCCAGGTCGGGGATGATGATTTCCTGATGGAGCTGGTCAGTGGCGTTATTCAGGAAAACCCCCAAAAGGTGGAGGAATACCGGAACGGCAAGACCGGCCTGCTCAGCTTTTTCATGGGGCAGGTGATGAAAAAATCGCAGGGCAAAGCCGATCCCAAGAAGACCAACCAACTATTAGAACAAGAGCTCAACAAAGCTGAAGCCTGATATGACCCAAAACTGGCTGGCCTGTCTTTCCCTGCTCTTCCTTGGTAGCCTGGTAGCCTGTAGTGGCGGCAACCAGAACCGGGATAACCAGCAGGATGCTACGTCTACCGAACAAAAAACACCACAAACCCAGGCCAAAGGCCAGTCAGACACCACATCAGTCCCCGATAAAGCAGAAAAACCCAGTAATTCCCCGGAAAAGCAGGCCGAAACATCAGGGACCGGTATTAAGGCCAGGGATTCTGTACAGGCAGATAGCGATCCCAAGCTATCGCAAAAACAACAATCCCAGGCTGAGCAGCAAACGCAGGGCGAAGCTGACTCAGACAGCCTGAACTTCATTTTAAGAGGAGTGGTAGACGGAGCTGCCAGAACCGAAGTTATCCTGGATAAGCTGGGCATTGCCGGGGATAGCAAGGCCCTGGCCTCAACTGTGGTGAATAAAGCCGATCGGTTTCAGTTCGGGGGAAAAATTCCCCGTCCCGGCCTGTATAGCATTCGCTTCCCCTCTGATCAGATTATTGTAGCACTGGAGGGTGGCGTTCAGAAAGTTGAAGCTGATTTTGCCAATCTGGATGCCTACAAAGCCAGAGGAGAAGGGGCTGACGGTACCCGTTTTATGCGGCGCTCCTTCCTGCTGCTTAACAAGTACAACAGCAAAGGGGATAGCCTCCGGAAGGTGGCTAAGACCACCTCTAATACCGACAAGAAGCTACGCCTGTACGACACGCTGGAAAAGCGCCAGAAAGGTTGGAGCAAGGCTAAATTCCGGGAAATGAAAACCCTGGTTCAGGAAGCCTGGGATGCCAACTCCATAGCGGCTCCGGCTATTGCGGTTCGGGCGGCTGTTCAGAAGGATTACGACTTTTTCAAGCGGATGCATGCGGACTTCAAGGACCAATACCCGGAAAACTACTTTGTGCAAAAGCTGGGTGAAAAGCTGGAGAATGCGCAGGATTACTTAGAAAGACGGCAGTAGCAGCCGTAAGCTCTCCAAGCTGCATTATCCCTGTCACCACGCTTTAATTTTTGCTATGCTAATTCTGCGTAGAGAACGCTCCGAAAGACGAATCCATCAATAACCAGGAATTATAGCCCTGATTAACAGTTAGGAAGTGCTACTTCCAGGCTTAATGCCTTAACCTAGTTGTTTAGCTTTCAGCTGAAACCCATCCTGTTCTTGCAAAAACGGCATGTGCCGGCGGGTTTTGGTGAGCTTTTCGGGGTCCAAAGTGATTGTTGAAACTTGTTCAGTATAGCGTAGATGGGTCAGCGGCTCGCCCACGGGATCCACGACCATCGAATCCCCGCTGAAGGGTACTTTGTTACCATCCTCGCCTACCCGGTTGACGCCTACCACGTAGCACTGGTTTTCAATTGCTCGTGCCTGAAGCAGGGTTCGCCAGTGGTGAGCGCGCTTTTCCGGCCAGTTGGCATTCACCAATAGCGCATCGTACGTATCCTGGTTGCGCA
>CAYYUA010000006.1:0-1867 GCA_964474835.1 uncultured Sphingobacteriales bacterium | reverse complement strand
GGCCGGGCGTGAAATGTTTCGGCTCCTCGGTCATGGAAAAGAGGTGGCGCTTATCGTAGGTCTGGTATTGCCCATCCGGCGGCATCCAGATCAGGCGGTTGTAGTAGTGGCCGTTTTCCGCTATGATCATACTCACCATAAGCACGGCTTGGTGCTCCACTGCCCGGCTTTTCAGCCACTGCACCCCTTCCCCATCCATCGGCTCAGCCATTGCGGCCGCATTCATGGTAAAGCCCGTGTTGAACATCTCCGGCAGCACGATCAAATCCGGCTGCTGAACCTGCGCTAAGAGCCGCTCATAAGCCCGGAGGTTATCGGGTTTCGCCTCCCACTGGATATCGCGTTGTATCAGACTGACCGTTAAAGCTGACATAGGATCTCAGCCCCTTTTTCGAGGGTTTCATCATCTTTGGCAAAGCAGAAGCGGATGACCTGGTTATCGATCTTACCGCTGTAGAAAACAGAGATCGGCACCGCGGCCAGCCCGTGGTCGGTGATCAGGCGCTTGCAGAGGTCTACGTCCGGCTCATCGGTAATGGCGCTGTAATCGGCCACCTGAAAGTAAGTACCGGGGCAGGGCAGCAGGTTTAACCGCGAGCCCTGCAGCATGCGGGCAAAGGAATCGCGCTTTTCCTGGTAGAAGTCATGCAGTTCCAGGTAGTGTTCCTTGTGCTGCAGGTAGTCTGCATAGGCGTACTGCATGGGCGTGGAAACGGCAAACATGATGTACTGAAACACCTTGCGCATTTCAGCCGTCAGGTCCTGCGGGGCCAGCACGTAGCCCACCTTCCAGCCGGTGGTGTGATAGGTTTTGCCGAAGGAGAACACCGCAAAGCTTTTCTGCCGGATATGAGGGTAGCGGCAGACGCTCAGGTGCTCCTGCCCATCGAACACCATGTGCTCATACACCTCATCGCTGATGATAAACAGGTCATGACTGGCTGCGATCTGCTCCAGCTGGGCCAGGTCCGCTTCCTGCATCACCATCCCGCTGGGATTATGGGGCGTGTTGATCAGGATGGCGCGGGTAGCGCTGGAGATCTGCTGGCGCACCTCCTGCCAGTCGATCTGAAAATCGGGTGGCTGTAGCTTCACGTACTTCGGAACGCCCTTGTTGAGCTCGATCATCGGCCGGTAAGCATCAAAGGCCGGCTCAATGACGATCACCTCATCCCCTTCTCCGATGACGGTCGTGAGCACGGCATAAAGGCCTTGTGTGGCACCTGCGGTCACCGTTATCTCCGTATCCGGATCATACTGAGCCCCGTACAGGGTTTCCACTTTATCAGCGATCTGTTCTTTCAGCTCCGGTACGCCCGGCATTGGGGCGTATTGGTTGCGGCCCTTGCGCATGTGGTGTTCTACACGGTCCATCAGACCGGGCGGGCAGTCGAAATTCGGAAAGCCCTGCGCCAGGTTCAGGGCCTGGTATTCATTGGCCAGGCCGGACATCTCCGCGAAGATGCTTTGGCCTACGTTAGGGAGTTTGCTATCAAAAGTCCGCTGTGCAGTCATGATGCCTCGTTTTGTAACTGCTGCAAAAGTAGGGAACCATTCCAGGCTACTTCAACAGTTGGCGTATCAGATCGCTTCCGGGTTGGCAATTGCTTGATAACAAGTCCTTAAAAGCTGAGCGCTTTCAAGGGGGACCGGGTACGCTTACCAGGTATTAGCGTTTTGGTATAGCCCACAGGGCTTACCGCAATTTTCCTTTGAATGGGTTATCCTTTTCGTGCAAAGGGGCTGAGCTGACTCACACGGAGTGCGCTAAAGGGGATACTGTGTTGCTTTCAGAAGGCCTTCCCTCCACGCAGAGGCCGCAAAGTCTGGCACGCGGAGAGCGCAAAGAACAACTGCAGGGTTGAGT
>CAYYUA010000005.1:69685-104910 GCA_964474835.1 uncultured Sphingobacteriales bacterium | reverse complement strand
CCTGCCAAAGCCCTGATCGATCAGCTTGCAGAAGGGGTTTTGCTCTTTGATGAAAACCTGGTCCTCACTACCTGGAATACGAGCCTTGCCCAACGTTTTCCTGCTTTAAGCACCTGGCCCCAAGACAAAAGGCTGAGCGATGTCATCAAGCTACCGGATGACCAGGGTATAGACAGCCTGTTCAACCTGTGGCTCAAGGGCGTCTCAACTACTGGTTTTTGCGAATTCCGGCAAAATATCTCGGCCTACGCCTATCACATTTCATTTTGCCCGCTACATAGTGAAGACACCTTCTGCGGGCTCATGGCAAAGCTGGATCCCTCCCAGCCTCAGCTGGCGGGGAGTAACTGGCTTACAAGCCCTGACTGGGCTCCGGCTATCCTGGATAACCTGCGGGATTCGGTCATCATTACTGAGCCCTGTCTTACCAGCCCGGGGCCTCGCATGTGCTATGTTAACAAAGCTTTTACGGAAATGACCGGATACAGCCGGGATGAGGTTATCGGAAAAACACCTCGCATCCTGCAGGGGGCCGCTACCGATAGCACTAAGCTCCATTCCCTCAAGGATGACCTGATCCGGAACGAGTACTTCAAGAGCGAAACCACCAACTACCGTAAGAACGGAGAGCCGTTTATCCTGCAGTGGGAGGTGATGCCGATCAAAGGAGAGGCCGGTCAGGTCCAGTTTTACGTAGCCATCCAGCGGGATGTAACGGCCTACCGGCAGCTTCAGACTGATACCCGCTTTGCGGTAAGTAACTACAGGGCCGTACTTGAGCAGTCAGCAGTGCCGATGGGCGTTTTCCAGAATGGTAAGGCTATGCAGGTCAATCCGGCCCTTGCTAAGCTGCTGGCATACACCTCGCCCGATGAAATGGCCGGCCTGTCTGTGGACCAGCTCTTGAGACCGGATTACCTGGAGCGCGCTAAGCATCGTCAACAATACCTGCAGATACATGGCGGAGAGGTTGAGCCGACCGAGGCCATATTGCTTGCCCGGGATGGCCGGGAAGTACCAGTTCTGGTAACTGGCCTGTTTTGCTACTACAGGGCAGAACCAGCGATTCAGGTCATAATCCAGGATATATCCGAGCGAAAGGCCGCAGAGCAGGCGCTGCGACAACAAGAGGCGCAGTTCCGCCGGATTGCTGATAATATCCGGGAGGCGATCTTCCTGCTATCGCCCTCTACCCTTGCTTTTGAATACGCCTCGCCAGCTGCCCTGGAAGTTCTAACCTATGAGGAGGACCAGTTACTGGAGGTGAGCCTTTACGACCTTGTTCCCGCGCACGAGGAGGGCCGGATGCAGGCGGTCCATACACAACTGCAGCAGGGCTGTGCGACATCCCGGATGACTTACCACTTTATCACCGGCAGGGGGGAAGTACGCGTGATGAAAGGCTATTTCCTTCCTATACAAGATGATAACGGTACGGTCACGCAGGTACAGGGCATTGCCCGGGATATCACAGAAGAGCAGAAGCAGGAAGCCCTCCTGCGGGAAACACAGGAGATCGCCAGCGTGGGAGGATGGCAGATCTCACAGAATGACCTCACTATATCCAACAAGGTCTACGACCTGCTGGAACGCCCCTACCATGAGCCCCTCAGCCTGGAAGAAGCCATCACCTATTACATACCAGACCATCAGCCCATTTTACAAAACGCCCTGGATGAGCTTTGGAACCACGGCAAGGCGTTTACACACGAACTGAAAGCACAGACCCCCAGCGGACAGCGCTGGGTGCGTGTAAAAGGACAGCCGTATTACACGAACGGGACTTTTTACCAGATCGGAGGCATTGTACAGGATATCACCGAACAGAAAGAAGCCCGGAAAGACCGCGACCGCTTCTTTGAGCATTCAGTGGAGCTTATGGCAGTTGTGCAAAATGGCTATTTTATTAGGGCCAACAAGCGATGGGAAGAGCTCTTGGGATGGTCTCAGCAAGAGCTGAGGGAGTGCCCGTTCGAGAACTTTATACATCCAGATTACAGAGCGCTTACGCAGGAAAAGCTGGGCAACTTAGAGGAAGCCGATACTGTAGTCTCTTTTCTGAACTGCATTGTCTGTAAGGATGGTTCCTACCGATGGATAGAGGGTTACGGTATAAAGGATAAGGAAGAAGACGTCATTTATTCTTTTGCCCGTGATGTCACTGAAAAGAAAGTAAAAGAGGAACAGCTAAAGGAATCAGAACAGAAGTTCCGGACGTTTGCTGAGCAATCCCAGATAGGGATTTTCTTTTACCAGGATGGCAGAATCGTTTACGCCAATCCCAAAATGGAAACCATTTCCGGCTATACTGCTAATGAGCTGCTGTCCATGGACCCTTTTACGATCGTTGCCGATGAGCAACGCGAGGACGTTAGGGCCAAGGTCACCGATCAGGTTGCCAAAGGCAAGGACCACGTGAATTACAGCTATCAGCTTGAGGGCAGGAATGGACAGCGGAGGGATCTTGAGGTACTGACCAGCCTCTTTCGGTACAATGACCGCCCTGCCATTCTGGCCTCAGTCATGGATACCACTAATCAGAATGCCATTTTCCATCAGCTCAGGGAGAGTCAGTACTTTAATGAAAAACTGGCGCAGACCTCCCCGAACCTGATCGTCATTTTTGACTACACCACCATGACCTACACTTACGCGAATGGTAAAATGCAGGAGCTACTAGGTCATACGCTGAAAGCGCTCAACAACACCCAGGATGGTCTTACCGGTATGATGGATCCGGAGGATCAGGCCAAGTCCCGGCGGATCTTCCAGGAGAACCGGCAGCTGGCGGATGGGGCCATGAACCAGTGCGAGTTACGCGTCCGGACGAGGGATAGGGGCAGTTACCGGTGGTTTCTGGTCATAGACGCGCCTTTTAAGCGCAACGCTAACGGTGAGCTTACCCAGGTGCTCAGCACGTTTCAGGACATCACAGAGCAAAAAGCACGGGAACAGCAGCTAAAAGAACAGCAGCAATTCATTGAAGATATTGCCCGGAACTCCCCGGGTTTTATCAATATCTATGACTACGAAACAGAGACTTTTGTCTATGAGAACCATCCGGTTTTTTCCTACTTAGGCTATGATGCGCCCTACCAGGATAGCCGCTACCCTTACTTCCATCCGGATGATCGCGAACGTATAGCAGCCTTTAATGAAGAAAATCTGAAGCTGGAGGACGGAGCGGTCAATGCGATAGAGTACCGCATGCAGCACCGGGATGGCCACTACCGGTGGTTCCACAACCGGGACGTGGTACACAAGCGCGATAAAGCCGGGAACGTCAAACAGGTTCTGGGCCTGATAACCGATGTTACAGCCGAAAAGGAAATGGAAGAATCGCTCAGGCGAAGCGCGGAATACTACCGTCAGCTGTTCCAGAACACCCCGGTCGGGATTGTGATGCTGGACCTGGATTATTGCCTGGTAAGCTGCAATGATGGTTTCACTGAGCTATTTGGCTATACTCAGGCTGATATGGAGGGGCAGGTACTGGACCGCTTTATTGTGCCGGATGAGCTTAAGGCAGAAGGCAAAGCGCTTGCTGATCGACCTCTTTTTGGGGAGACAGTCACGCGGGAAACCACCCGGCTGGATAAGCACGGCAATGCCATCCCGGTCCTGGTGTACGGATTTCCGATCTTCTTTGAAGGGGAGCCGCTCAACCTGTACGGGATGTACATTGATTTATCAGAACGCAAGAAGGCTGAGGATGACCTGCGTCAGCAAACCCAGGCCCTGCTTCGCTCCAACGCTGAGCTACAGCAATTTGCCTACATCACTTCTCATCACCTGCGTTCCCCTATCATCAACCTCCAGAGCCTGCTGGAGCTCTTTGATACCCAGGAGCTCAATGATCCGGAAAACCAGTACATCCTCCGGAAGCTCACTGAATCCTCAGATGAGCTGAGTCATACCCTGAATGACCTGACGCACATCGTTGGGAGAAAGGAACAGCTCAGCAAGCCGAAAGCGACCCTTAGCTTTCAGCAAGTGTTTGACGAAGCGACCGACCAGCTAAGGCCGGTAATTGACCAGACGGGGGCTGAGGTGTCAGCCGACTTCACAGAAGCGCCCCGGATCCGCTACCTGCAGACGTTCCTCACCAGCATCTGTTACCACCTTCTGAGCAACGCCCTGCGTTTCCGCAATCCTGAGCGGGTGCCCCGGATACACGTCCGGACCACCCGGTACGGTAGCAATATCTGCCTCTCCATTACGGACAACGGGGTGGGGATTGACCTGGAAAGGAATGGAAACCGCATTTTTGAGCTCTACCAGGGTGCGCATGACGGCCATTCCGGCAAAGGGATGAGCCTTTACCTGGTCAAGTATCAGGTAGAGGCCCTGGAGGGTAGCATTTCAGTAGATAGCGAGGTCGGCAACTGGACCACCTTCTGCGTTTACCTTAAGGATTTTGAGCCAGGTGATGGCTCATAAAGCGCCTGGCCTGCTGCTCATGCCACAACGGTCCTGACATGCGCCACTGCCCGAACCCTAAATGCCCACCACGCTGTGGGCTGTAGAAACTGATACGAGGCTGCTTCCGGATGACAGAACGGGGAATGCTGTCACCGGGTACGAAGGGGTCATCCTGTGCTGAAACAAGCTGAGCAGGTACAGCGATATCCGCCAGAAAATGCTTACAGCTACACTGCTGGTAGTAGGCTGAGGCATTGGCAAATCCATTCATCGGGGCTGTAAACACGTCATCAAACCCCCAGAGCGAGCGAATACCCCGAATAGCTTCTGCTGAGTAAGGCAGCTCAGGCCAGCGCGCTTTCATGCGGATAGCCCGCTGCTTGAGGCTGCGCAGAAAGTGCTGCTTAAACAGCCAGTTACGGGGCCGGTCGATAGCCTCTGCCGTTTGGGCCAGGTCATAGGGCATTCCCATCGCACTGACAGCCCCGATGAAGGGGCTGAGCTGCGATCCCTGCTCACCGGCATATTTCAGTACCAGGTTGCCGCCCAGGCTAAAGCCTACCAACCCCACGCGCCTGTAAGTCTGCTGTTGCTGAAGGTGCTCAACAACGGCAGCTAAGTCCTCCGTTTTACCGCTGTGGTAGGTAGCTGGTTGCGTGGGCTGATGCCCGCCACACCCGCGCAGATTTATGCTGATAGCATCAGCACCGATGGCATGGGCCGCCCGAGCCATCCCCTGCATGTAGGCCGAATAGCTGTTACCCTCCAGTCCGTGAACCATCAGAAGCGCCCAGCTACTTCCGGCAGCAGCGGTGTCAATGGCCAGGGTATCCGCGTCATGCGTTGGCACAAAGGATCGCTGATAGGCTACCGGCCTTCCGGTACTGCGCCAGAAGTTAGTGGCAATGGTATTGAACCACCCGTTGGTAAAGGGCCAGGCCGGCTGGTAGCTTTGATCCATAGCAGTACGCTCAGCATTACAGACAGGGATTACTGCTCAAACGGATTGCTGAACCGGGGGTTGTTCACAAATGCGGTGTCAGTAAAAGTTTCCAGGAAATTAATAAGGTCCTGCTTTTGCCGCTCGCTCAGGTCTACCCCGCCCGAAGCCCAGCGATCCGTAGGCAGGTGCTTGCGGATGTTCGCGCTGGTGTTAGGCGCTGGCTGTAGCCCGTCACTGTAAAAATCCATGACCTCCTTTAAGGTTTCAAACCTTCCATCGTGCATATACGGTCCGGTTAGCGCTACATTGCGCAGGGTGGGCGTTCTGAACTTACCCTTGTCCTCCTGTTTGCCTGTAACACCACCCCGGCCCGGATCCGGGAAGTCGAATTCCCCCGGCCCCATGGAATCCAGCCCGTTGTTAACGAAGCGGTTATCGGTCAGTAAGGGCTGCGTACCGGTACCCCCATGGCAGTGGAAGCAGTCAGCCCGCTCAGTATTGAAAAGGTTCAGCCCGCGGAGCTCCGAAGGTGACAGGATATCACCCGCCACTTGCTGAACACGCTGCCCGGTCTGGTTGGCTTCTTTCAGCACCCGGTCCCACTTGGAATTATGCGAGATCAGGGTTCGCTCGAACTGAGCGATCGCCTTGGTAACCAGCTCCTGAGAAACAGGCTCATCCCCGAAAGCTTGCCTGAAAAGCTCAGGATACCGGGGATGCCGCTTCAGGCGGTCAACAACATCCGGCCAGGAGGCGGTCATCTCCAATGGGTTCAGCACGGGCTCAATGGCCTGCTCTTCCAGGCTTTCGGCATCGCCATGCCAGTTAAACCGCGGATAGAACCCTACATTGGCCAGGGACATAGCATTGCGGGCCCCTTTCATGCCCTGAACGCCCCGGTTGAAGCGAACGTTGCTGGCAAAGGCATTCTCCTGCTTGTGGCAGGTTGCGCAGGATATGGTGCTATCAGCAGATAAGATCGGGTCATAGAAGAGCATGCGCCCCAGCTTCACCCCCTCTTTGGTAGTGGGATTATTGGCCGGTACATCCATATCCGGAAAGTAATCAGGAATGTCCAGCTCCAGAGGAGTGCCGGGAATGCCATCCTGGTCACGATCCTGCGGCTGAATGGCCTCATCCCGCTGACAACTCCATACAATCATCCCGATCATTCCAAAAACAAGACCGTATCGCAACCATGGCCGCCAACTCATATCATGCAGTTTTTACAGGCTTCTGAAACTCATGCCAGCTGATGGCTTAACCGCTGTAGCCCCCTTGCGCTTTGGCATTAGCTGGACAAATTGGTTAGCTGGAAAACATCCCGCATCCCGTTCTCCTTCAGCGTTTGCTGACGGCTTTGCCTGCGCATTATGCCGGCTTTTTCAGAGGGCGGGAAGCGATAGGTGTTGGGGTTCTGGTACCAGTTGTTCAGGTCCATAGTGATGGTCATGCTGGCATTACTGCCGTTCGATAGCTCTACCGCTGATTCGGGTAGTTTAACCTCGAAGGCAAAGCTCTTTACCGTTTCGTCAGTCACGACTGCCGTGTCCTGAACGCCATTTACAGTGGTATCCAGGGCCCACTGTTTGGTATGGCCCAAGTGGGTTGTAAAAACTCCCTGAGCGCTGTCACTTTCGTAGTTGCCGTTCATGCGCATGTAGTGATAGCCACCCCCGTTACCCGGAGGCCAGCCCATGTTGGCAATGTTGCGGGAGGAGGGCAGATTGCCCGATCGATTTTTTTCCTCCCGGATGCCAAAGACAAAGCTAACCTGCTCATAGTCCCCGTCAGGCAGCTCATTGAGGGTAAAGGAAGTGCTCCCGGTCTTTTCAGGATTCACGTACTGGCTTGTGCTGATCTCCTCATAGCTGGTGGCATCGGTGTAAAGCCGGAAATCTGTTACAATGTACTCCAGCTTTGTGACCCCGTAGCGCTGCCCGGCCTTGTTCTCGTAGCGCGTTTCATCAAACACCAGGGAATCCCCATTCACCTCGTGCTCAAAGGAGATGCGCAGGGTGTTAGCATTACCATCAGGTGAGGGCGAGTTGTTGTACCCATCACCATCATCATTGCACGATGACAGGGCCAGAATCAGAACAGCGGACAGAGCGACAAGGGAAGCAGGTAAGTAGCGCATGACGTAATGGTTTGAATGTTAAATCAGGGATTTGCGGGATTCATAAACCCGCTACCCTTTAGAATTGTAATGCTTTTTGCATTGCTAAACGTATGAATAAAAATTCAATTATTTTACGCAAACGGCTGCTTTAGGGTTCCAACTGCCAATATCTACCGCATTTCTTGTATTCCAATGGCCATAGCGCAACTCAGACCCGCTGGCTTTGTTAAGTAAGGGCAGAAAAAAGCAATATAGCAATGACTGCGCGCGATAAAAGAATGGTAGGAATCTGGCTTCTGGTTGGCGCCTTTATGGTCTTTGTTCAGGTAGTGATCGGAGGGATCACCCGCCTCACGGACAGCGGCCTCTCCATGACCCAGTGGGAGGTGATCGGGGGTACTATTCCGCCAACCAGTGAATCAGAATGGGAAGAAGCCTTTTCGCTCTACAAGGATTCGCCTGAGTACCAGAAACTGAACAAGGGAATGGCGATGAGCGAATTCAAGTTTATTTACTTCTGGGAGTACTTCCACCGGCTCTGGGCCCGTACGCTGGGCTTTGTGTTCATCCTGCCGTTCCTCTACTTCTTATTCCGGCGTAAGCTGAACAGCGAATGGATCAAGCGAAGCCTTGGGGCCTTCGCCCTGGGCGGATTAGCTGGTGTCTTTGGGTGGATCATGGTAAAAAGCGGCTTGCAGGATAAACCCATGGTAAGTCCCTACCGGCTGGCTATTCACCTGAGTATTGCTATTACCACGCTCAGCTACCTGTTGTGGAATGCGTGGCGGCTCTTAGCGGACCGGGACCCGGCCAGAGCAGAGCTTGCAGGCTTCCGGAAGTTGACGCTGGGAATGACCGTGATGCTGTGTATCCAGATCCTATTCGGAGCGCTGGTTTCCGGTATGGAGTCCGCCAGAGCTTATCCTACCTGGCCGGATATGAACAACGCTTTCCTGCCCGGCATCATGCTGGACGCTTCCAACTGGACATGGGCCGCCTTTGTTAACTTTAACAAGGCAGCTTTGCCCCATGCTGTGGTTCAGTTCCTGCACCGGAACATGGCTTACCTGATCGTCATTCTGGCAATTCCTTATACCTACCTTGGCCTTAAGCGTTTATCAAAGGAAAAAAGCAGTACCACACGGCTCGGCTTGCTTATGGTGCCGCTTATCCTCTTCCTGCAGGCTAGTTTAGGCGTTTCGATCCTGCTCAACACTACAACCCAGATTCCGGTCGGGCTGGGGGTCATCCATCAGGCTGGTGCCATTTTGCTTCTGGCAGCAATGCTCTTCCTGAATTACCGCCTCAGCGGAAAGGTTTCAGCAGGTGAACCTGCTGACAAGGAGCAGCTAACTACCCGGACTGAGGAGCTACAGGAAGCCTGATGCTCACCGTTTGCCTCATGTAGAGGTGTGAAGCAATCGGGGCCGCCGTGGTTACCTTTGCCTAGCAGCAGGTACTCCAGCTATGCACACCAGTGCCTGCTATCTCAGCTAATGGATACTTAAAGGCAACTGAGCCCATGATTCAGGTTGATAACCTCACCATCCGGTACGATGGAAGTCCGATATTTGAGCAGGTATCATTTCTCATCAACCGGACTGACCGCATCGGGCTGGTCGGGAAAAATGGAGCCGGTAAGACTACGCTGCTCAAAGTTCTGAGCGAAGAAATGACCCCGGACGAAGGCCACGTCACCAAGCCCCGCGATGCCACCATCGGTTACCTCCCGCAAGAGCTCACCATTCATACCGATAAAACCGTAGCAGCCGAGGCCCGTCAGGCCTTTCA
The DNA here is from genome assembly GCA_964474835.1 of uncultured Sphingobacteriales bacterium. Taxonomy (GTDB): domain Bacteria; phylum Bacteroidota; class Bacteroidia; order CAILMK01; family CAYYUA01; genus CAYYUA01. The sequence continues at coordinate 95,632 of CAYYUA010000005.1, read as the reverse complement.
ATACCTCCGGCAGCTGGAAAAAGAGCTGGAAGCGGTGCAGGAAGCCCTGGCCACACGCACGGATACCAGCAGTGATGCCTATATGGAGCTGGTTCAGCAGCTCAATGACAAAGAAGAGGCGCTGCGCATGGGCGGTGGCTACGATATGGAAGGAGAACTGGAGCGCGTACTGAAAGGCCTGGGTTTCCGGCCCGAAGACCTGGACCGGCCCATGACCGAGTTCAGCGGGGGCTGGCAGATGCGTGTGGAGCTGGCTAAGATCCTCCTTAAAAAGCCGGACCTGCTGCTATTAGACGAGCCCACCAACCACCTCGACATTGAATCCATCCGCTGGATGGAGCAGTTCCTGCGCACCTTTGAGGGAGCGCTGGTCATGGTTTCGCACGACCGGAGTTTTCTGGATAACGTCACAAACCGCACCCTGGAAGTGCGCTTCGGGAACGTAGAGGACTACAAGGCCCCCTTTACCCAGTACATCGAGCTGCGGGAAGCCAAAAAGCAACAACAGCAGGCTGCCAAGAAAGACCAGGACCGCCAGAAAGCCCAGATGCAGCGCAACATTGAGCGCTTCCGTGCTAAGCCCAACAAAGCCAAGTTTGCCAAGAAACTAATGCGCGAGCTCGAGGAAATGGAAGATGTGGAGGTAGAGCAGGATGATGTAGCTACGGCTAACATTAAGTTCCGGGCCAGCAGGCGCGAAGGGGAGGTCGTGGCAAAAGGCCGTAACCTGCGCAAAGCTTATCAGCATCAGGCGGTTATTAAGGGGCTGAACTTCGAGATACAGCGGGGCGATAAAGTCGCCTTTGTCGGTAAGAATGGTATGGGAAAAAGTACCCTGGCTAAGCTGATAACGGGTGAGATCGATGCCTATGAAGGAGAGCTGGGCCACGGTCACAACATAGACCTTGGCTATTTCGCCCAGGATCAGCCGCAAAAGCTTGACCGGGAAAAGACCGTGATGGGCGTGATGGAAGCCTCAGCCAGCACGGATATGCGCCCCCACATCCGGAAAATCCTGGGCGCTTTTCTTTTCAGTGGCGATGAGGTGCACAAGAAGGTGAAGGTGCTCTCAGGCGGTGAAAAGAGCCGCCTTGCCCTGGCTGAGATGATCCTGCACCCGGTGAACGTGCTGGTGCTGGACGAGCCCACAAACCACCTCGATATGCGATCCAAGGAAGTGCTGAAAGAGGCTTTGCTGGCCTTTGACGGTACAGTGATCGTAGTCTCGCACGATCGCAGTTTCATGGAGGATTTGACCAACAAAGTATTCGAATTCCGGGAAGATGGAATCCAGGTTTACCCTGGTGATATCAACACCTTTCTGCAGCACCGGGAGCTGGAGGACTTCCGCGCCCTGGAGGAAGAAAAGCCCGATGCTGAACCACAGGCCCAAAAAAAGTCAGAAGCGGAGCCAGCCGCCAGGCCAGCAAGCAACGGTAAGGGGAAGAAACGCAAAGACCTGGAAAAAGACCTTAAGCGGCTGAAAAACCAGGTCAATAAGCGTGAGCAGGAAGTGCAGGAGCTGGAAGCCGAACTGGCCAAACAGGCTGATAAACTCAACAATCCCCAGGCCCACGGGCTGGATCCGCACGACCAAACGCCCTATGAAGCCTATGAGGAACAGCGCGCAGCCCTGGATAAGGCGATGAAAGCCTGGGAAGAGGCTTACGAGCAACTGCAGAACCTGGAAGCGGAATACAAGGCTGTTTCCGGTTAGCTGGTTTGGTGGCCGACCAGCATCTTTGCTAATTTTGTTAGCGGAGGGTTGACAGAGCGGCCGATTGTGGCGGTCTCGAAAACCGCTGTCCGTTTACGCGGACCGGGGGTTCGAATCCCCCACCCTCCGCTACAGGCTTACCTTTTACAGCTTCCGCCTCACTCGTAAAGCCGGTTCAAAAGGATGTAGAGGAAAACTCCCAGAACAATCACCAGGCCGCTGATCAGGTAAGCGGTGTTCGATCCGACCTGTTGTTCTACGTTCCAGAATAACATACCAATACCAAGAACAACGACTAAAACACCCCCTTGCTGAATAAGAAAGCGCATAGTCAGACATTTTGGTGGTTTATCGTGTAGCCTGGAATCTTTTTCAAACCAAATGAGCTATTGTTAGCAGTAGTTTCAAACCTCCAAATCCTGAAATCCCGGTCTCTATGGATACCAAGATGTGGAATGAGCGCTTTCAGCAAGCTGAGTACATTTACGGTGAAGCGCCTAATGATTTTCTTGCCAACGAGCTGGCAAAGCTTCCTCCCGGTAAGCTCCTCCTGCCCTGTGAGGGCGAGGGCCGGAATGCCGTGTATGCCGCTAAGCTGGGCTGGACGGTAGATGCTTTTGATTTTGCAGAGCAAGGCCTGCAGAAAGCTGAGCAGTTAGCCCGGAAGCATAATGTTTCCTTCAACAATTTCTGGGTTACTGAAGCTGAGTCCTTCCGTCCTGAGCAAGCTACTTATGACGCTGTGGGCCTGGCCTATTGCCATATAGCCCCGGAATCCCGCTATGCTTTTCACCAAAGGCTTGTAAGCAGCCTGAGCCCCGGTGGAACCGTTATATTTGAGGCGTTTGCGGAAGATCAGCTTGCCTACAACTCCGGAGGGCCGCCGGTAAAGGAAAGACTTTTTACCGCGGAAGCTGTTCAGCGTGAGTTCGAGGGCCTGAACTTTCCGGTGCTTGAGCACCAGATCATTCACCTCCAGGAAGGGCGGTATCATTCAGGAGCGGGAGCTGTGATAAGAATGGTCGGGCAAAAACCGGCGTAAACCTGTGGATAAACCAAAGTAAACTTATGATCAAAGGAGTTGACCACGTAGGCCTGGCTGTAGAAAACCTGGAAAATGCCAAAGCAGTGTTCGATCAATTGCTGCAACAGCCAAGTGAGGGAAGTGAGCGCGTTGAATCTGAACAGTTAGCCGTAAGCTTCTATCACACCGCTCAGGGGAAGCTGGAATTCATTCAGGGGTTGAGTGAAGATAGTAACATCACCCAGTATATCCGCAAAAACGGAGAAGGGATCCACCACATCGCCCTTGCTGTGGATGACGTCCGCTACGAGATGGAGCGCCTAACGCAACAGGGCTTTCAGGTGGTCAACGAAACCCCGCAGTTAGGAGCTGGCAATAAGCTGATCTGCTTTCTGCACCCCAAGACTACCAACGGCATACTGGTGGAACTCTGCCAGGAAGCGGATGGCTAGGAGGTCTCCAGGCTGGAGTGCTGGCTGGAATGCTCCCGAACAATATCAACAGATGTCTGAGAGGGGTTCATCTTGGCGCTGTCCAGCATTTGCATGGTTTGCCGGAGGCTCAGGTACTGGTGCTTAAGGTTGGCATCGTCAGCCAGATGCTGCTCGATCTCTTGCTTTCTGCTCTGGTCTAACTCGTTGTAGCAGTAGAGGATGAGGTCATTCTCGGTAATGTTCCCGCTCATATCATTTGTGTTTTAGTCAGTAACGCGACATACTGGCCATTATTACTACCAAAATCATGCGATAACCCCTCAGCAGTTTAACTAAGAGGTTATCTGGTGCCTGGCCATGACTTTACGCAGGTTGTTCAGCGCATAGCGCATACGGCCAAGGGCTGTATTGATACTTACATCAGTAAGCTCAGCGATATCCTTAAAGCTAAGACCTGCATAGTGCCGGTAAATCAGCACCTCCTTCTGCTTTTCAGGAAGCTCCTGGATCAGATCCCGGACCTGCTGTTGGGTCTGATCCCGGATCATGTCCTCTTCCATGTTCGTTTCCGCCTCTACATCTAAGTTTTCAAGGATGTCTGTTCCCTCATTGTCGGTTACAACCGGGCGCTTGCTACGCTTACGGAAGTGATCGATGGCTAAGTTGCGGGCAATCCGGAGTACCCAGGGCAAAAACTTCCCCTGTTCCTGGTAGCGCCCCTGCTTAAGCGTGTTAATGACCTTCAGGAAAGTCTCCTGAAAGATATCTTCCGCAAGGTACTCGTCCTTAACCAAAAAGTAGACGGTTGTGTAAATTTGAGACTTGTGGCGGTTGATAAGCATCCGCAAACAATCCTCATTCCCATTCAGGTACTGATCAATCAAGCCTTGATCAGAAATCACTTCCTTTCGCATAGCACTTCTGTTTTAGGTTTTAATCGAAATCGTTCACCAATTCAGTGTAGAAGTGTTGCGTATAGTAATGAGGATTTAGGTTCGGGAAAACGGATACTGCTAACAATTCCTGGAATCAAGATGAGCATTCTCTGCGAAATAACCAAACAAGCGCCCTAATTTTTTTAATAACATGAGCACTACGAACCTTGAGGAGCTGGATCACCGGCAGTACATTCTGGCAAAAAACATCGAGCAGAACAACCTGAAGGGGATCGATGTGGCCATCCCGCAGAACCGGTTCATTGTCGTGACCGGGGTCTCGGGCAGCGGCAAGTCCTCCCTGGCCTTTGATACCCTTTATGCAGAGGGGCAGCGCCGGTACATTGAGAGCCTCTCAGCCTATATCCGGCAGTTCCTGGGCAAGATCAACAAGCCTGAGGTAGATTACATCAAGGGCCTGGCCCCGGCGATAGCTATTAAGCAAAAGGTCAACACCGCCAATCCCCGGTCCACAGTTGGCACCTTTTCAGAGATCTACGACTACCTGAAGTTGCTGTATGCCCGTATTGGACGCACGATCTCACCGGTCAGCGGGCAGGAGGTCAAGCGCCATACGGTAGAGGACATGCTGAGCTTTATTCAGCAACAGCCGGAAGGCAGCCGCTTTCAGGTATTAGCGCCGGTAGAGAAACCGGCCGAGCGTACCTGGAAGGACGAATTTGCTGTTATCCTGCAAAAGGGCTTCAACCGTGTAAAAATCGGGGAGCAGGTGGTAAAGGTCGAGCAGCTGATCAATCACCTGGAAGGCCAGGAAGCGCTGAATGACGAGGAGCTGAAAAAAGCCCTCAGGGATTCAGCTTACCTCAATAAGTACACAGCGCTGATCGTGGATCGCCTCAGTGCTAAGGCAGAACCTTCCAATGAAGACGAAAGCCGGATGGCTGACTCCTTACAGACTGCCCTTTTTGAGTCTCAGGGCACCTGCATTCTGGAGTTTTACGATGAGCAAAAACAGCCTGTCCCCTACGAGTTCAACAACCGGTTTGAGCTGGACGGCATGACCTTCGAGGAGCCTTCTGTGAACCTCTTTACCTTTAATAGCCCTTATGGCGCCTGCCCGACCTGCGAGGGCTTTGGGCAAACCATCGGCCTGGACGAGGACAAGGTTGTGCCGGACAAAGCCCTTTCTATTTACGAAAATGCCATAGCTTGCTGGAAAGGGGAAAAGATGAGCCAATGGCAGAAGGCTTTTATCAAGCAGGCCAGCCGCTACGATTTCCCGATCCACAAGCCCTACAAAGACCTGACTAAGCAGCAGAAAAACCTGCTGTGGAATGGCTCCCGCGATGTGGATGGCCTGAATGACTTTTTCGCCTATCTGGAGCGGAAATCCTACAAGATCCAGTACCGCGTATTACTGGCCCGCTACAAAGGCAAAACCACCTGCCCGACCTGCGAAGGCACGCGCCTGAGTGAATCAGCAGCCTATATCAAGATTAACGGAACTGCCATTACCGACCTCGTGACCAGACCTATCGAGGAGGTTCGCGGTTTCCTGGAGGGCCTGAGCCTCACTAAGGATGAGGCTGATATCGCCAACCGGCTGCTTACAGAGATCGATATCCGCACTAAGCTGCTCTGCGAGGTGGGGCTGGGCTATCTGTCGCTCAACCGGCCAGCCAATACGCTCTCAGGCGGTGAAACCCAGCGCATCCAGTTAGTGACTTCCCTGGGCAGTAACCTGACCGGCTCGCTCTACATCCTTGACGAGCCCAGCGTGGGGCTCCATCCGCGCGACAATGACCGCCTGGTTAATGTCCTGAAAAACCTGCAGGCCCTTGGTAACACGGTGGTGGTGGTAGAACACGATGAGGCCATCATCCGGGCAGCTGATCAGGTTCTGGATATCGGGCCACATGCCGGTAATCACGGTGGGGAATTGGTGTACCAGGGCTCGCTCGGGAAGCTGGTGGAACAGGGGGGCACCCTGACTGCCGATTACCTGAACGGGAAGCGCCTGATCCCGCCGGATCCGGAGCGCAGAGCGCCACAGGAATTCCTGACCATTTCAGGGGCGTACCGCCATAACCTGAAAGACATTGATGTGCGGATCCCACTCCGGGCTATCTCTGTGATAACCGGTGTGAGTGGTTCCGGAAAATCCACCCTGGTGGGCGAAGTCCTTCAGCCCAGCCTGCAGGCCCTTAAAGAGCGGGAGGAGCCGGTCCCCTACTTCTGCCAGGACGTTTTTCTGCCGGAGCAGGGCATTACGCGTGTTGCCTATGTTGATCAGAACCCACTTGGCAAGTCATCGCGCTCAAACCCCGTTACCTACCTCAAGGCTTTTGACCCGATCCGTGAGCTCTTTGCAGACCAGAATACCGCTAAGGCCAATGGCTACACCCCGGCTTACTTCTCATTCAATGTAGATGGCGGCCGCTGTGACAACTGCAAGGGGGAGGGCTATATTACTGTAGAGATGCAGTTTATGGCGGATATTCACCTGACCTGTGAGGAATGCGGGGGCAATCGCTTTAAAAAAGATATCCTGAAGGTCACCTACCAGGATAAGACCATTGCCGATGTGCTGGAAATGACAGTGGATGAGGCCCTGGGCTTTTTTGAAGGACACAATGCCATCACCCAGCAGCTGCAGCCCCTTGCTGATGTAGGGCTCGGCTATATCAAGCTTGGTCAGCCCTCGATCAACCTTAGTGGCGGAGAGGCCCAGCGCATCAAGCTGGCCAGCTTCCTGACCAGGCAGGCCACTGACGAGCCTATTCTGTTTATTTTTGACGAACCCACGACTGGCCTTCATTTCCACGATATCCACAACCTGCTCACCGCGTTCAATGCCCTCGCGGATCGCGGACACACCATTCTTATTGTTGAGCACAACCTGGATATCGTGAAAAGTGCCGACTGGGTGATAGACCTCGGTACGGATGGAGGCGAAGCAGGCGGGCATCTGCTGTACGAAGGAGATCCCCCGGGCCTGATGGCTAACACGGCATCGCATACCGGGGCTTATCTTAAGGCTAAGGTTGAGCATGAGCGGGCGCTTCAGGCCAGCCAGATGGCGTCAGGCTAGTCGCCGGCATGGCGCTGACGGATAAACTCAGAGGAGTAAACAAAGGCCTGTAACTCAGGATTGGTAGTCTGCTGGATCTGGCTGGGGCTGCCCTCCCACCACTTATTGCCTTGGTGCAGGAACAGGATGTGCTCCCCGATCTCGAAGATGGAGTTCATGTCATGGGTGTTAATCACTGTGGTAACATTGAAGTCCACCGTGATCTCCTTGATCAGGTTATCGATTACTGAGGCGGTCTGCGGGTCCAGCCCGGAGTTCGGCTCATCCACAAACAAATAGGCCGGGTTCATGGCAATGGCGCGTGCAATGCCAACCCGCTTTTTCATGCCACCGCTTAGCTCAGATGGGTAAAGCTTATTCACCTTGCCCAGGTTTACGCGCTCAAGGCAGGAATCCACCCGCTCCCTGACCTCTTTGTTGGTTTTCTGGGTAAAGATCCGCAGGGCGAAGCCTACATTTTCCTCTACGTTCAGGGAATCGAACAGGGCGGAGCCCTGAAACAGCATCCCCATTTCCTTGCGCAGGTTCTTTTTCTGATTGTAACTAAGGCAGGTAAACTCGCGGTCATTGTAGTAAATCTGCCCGCTGGAGGGTTCGTGCAGGCCTACAATGCACTTCATCAGAACAGTCTTACCACTGCCGCTGGCTCCGATGATCATGTTGATGTTACCCTGGCTGAACTGTGTGGAGATATCGCTCAGCACTTCGTTGCCGTCAAATGCCTTGTGAACGTGCTCGATACTTATCATAAAAGCAAGGCTGCCTGGTTAAAGAAATAGCTGCGCCAGCAAATAATCCAGAAACAGGATAAACACACAGCTCAGCACGACAGCTTTCGTGCTGGATTGGCCTACTTCAAGGGATCCGCCAAAGGTGTAATAGCCCTGGTAGGCCGGTACTGAGGAGATCACAAAAGCAAAGAAAACCGCTTTGATCAGCGCAAAGATCAGCGTGAAATCCTTAAAGGTTGCGCGCGTTCCTTCCATGAAATCCTCTGAGCTGACGATGCCCGTTGCTTCCCCTGCAAGAATGCCCCCGGAAATGGCCAGGAACATCGATATGATCACCAGCAGGGGTATCACGATCAGCGCAGCAATGATCTTTGGCAGGATCAGGTAACCCGCTGAGTTAATGCCCATCACCTCCAGTGCATCGATCTGCTCGCTCACGCGCATGGTGCCGATTTCCGAAGCAATGCTGGAGCCAATGCGCCCGGCCAGCACTAAAGAGGTGATGGTCGGGGAGAGTTCCAGCATGCTGGAATTGCTGACCACACTGCCGATAACTGACTTAGAAATCAGGTCTGAGATCAGCTGGTAGGCGGTCTGGATGGTAGTAACAGCCCCCATGAAAATGGAGATAAGCACCACAATGCCCAGCGACTTTACACCAATGTTGTCCATCTCAGTAAGGGTGCGCTGCACATACAGGCTTCCCTTTTCCGGTTTGGAAAAGGTGTTTTTGAGCAGCATCAGGTACCTGCCAAAGTAGTAAATGGGCGACATTGAAAAAGCGGCTATAGCCTGTTTGCGGCACGAATGTAAAGGAAGCTTGCTAATTAAGGCGAGGGTGCTTCTCCTGCTTTGTTGGAATACTATGGCCTGGCTGCGTGTTATAAACTGAACAATGTGAATCCTGCTGCTTTTCAATCAGCAGAACCCCATACATCAACAAAGCGATTGTTTATTTTCGCTGAATAAATGGCTAAAATCCTCGCAAGGAAGCCTTATGATCGATGTTCAGAATTACCTGAAGCAATTTCACTACTGCGATAACCTCTATGGCTACAAGCGCCGTCAGACAAGGCCGGTAGACATTGGTGGCATTGCAGTGGGCGGCAATAACCCTATCCGGATCCAGTCCATGACCATCTCCAATACCAGGGATACTGAAGCCAGCGTGAACGAGGTCATGCAGTTGGCTGATGCCGGGTGCGATTACGTACGCCTTACAGCCCCCAGCAAGCGGGAGGCTGAGAACCTCCAGAACATCAAGGACCAGCTGCGCAGCCGCGGATACACCATTCCCCTGATAGCTGATATTCACTTTACGCCGAATGCTGCCGAGATCGCGGCTCAGATCGTGGACAAGGTCCGTATAAACCCTGGTAACTATGCTGATAAAAAGCGCTTCCAGGTTTTTGAGTTCTCCGATGAAGAGTACCAGGAGGAGCTGGAGCGGATCGAAGAGAAGTTCAGCCCGCTGGTGAAGCTCTGCAAGCAGTATGGAACCGCCATGCGTATCGGTACCAATCACGGATCGCTATCTGACCGTATCATGAACCGCTACGGGGATACGCCGGCCGGCATGGTGGAATCTGCCATGGAATTTCTGCGGATCGCTGAGGCTCATGAATACCATGACATTGTCCTGTCTATGAAGGCCAGTAACCCTAAGGTCATGGTGCAGGCTTACCGGATGCTGGTGGCCAAAATGGAAGAAGAAAACATGTACTATCCCCTGCACCTTGGCGTAACTGAGGCTGGTGATGGGGAAGAAGCCCGTATCAAATCAGCCAGTGGTATCGGAACCCTGCTGGAGGATGGGCTGGGCGATACCATCCGCGTGTCCCTGACGGAAGACGCGGTGTATGAGCCGCCCGTTGCGCGGAAGTTAGCTGAGCGGTATAACAACCGCACCGGTCATGAGCCTATCCCACAGCTTACCGATAAGCCGCTGAGCCTGAATCCGCCTGATCAGGATTTTGATCCCTTTACCTTTCAGCCGCGGAAAAGTCATCAGGTCCTGCATGTTGGCGGGGAGGCTGAAAAGCAGGTGATTGCTGACTACAGCCAGAAGGCCAACCTTCGCCCCTTGTCCCTGAAAGCGGTGGATCACCACTACGAGCCGGGAACAGCCGAGTGGCGGCAGGGCGAGCACGCCTGTGACTTCATTTACCTCGGTACACAACCCCTGCCTTTCGATCCTCCGGAATCGCTTGGACTCATTTACGATTTTGCCACGTGGCAGGAGCAGCAAAGCACACCTAATGCCTATCCCCTTCTCAACAAGTCAGCATACCTTGATCAAACGCCAAAGCACAGCTCACTCAATTTCCTCTCAGCCACTATTGAAGAGCTGGACCAGCCGCTGCTAAAGGCTCTGCAGGGCGATGATACGGTGGTGCTGGTGCTGAGTACCGATCACAAGCACACGTACCCCACCCTGCGGAAAGCGGTTCTGGATCTGCAGCGATCCGGCTACACCTTGCCTGTTATCCTGCGCACGCAGTATCAGGGGGTAGACCAGGAAAGCTTCATCATCCATGCAGCTACTGACAATGGCGGGCTGCTGACTGATGGCATCGGGGATGGCCTCTGGATCACCTACAACAATCCGGAAGAGACCTATCCGATCAACACCATACGGTTAGTGAACCATGTAAGCTTTGACATCCTGCAGGCCACCGGAGCGCGGATCTCAAAAACGGAGTTCATTGCCTGCCCTTCCTGTGGCCGCACCCAATTTGACCTGCAGGAAACCACGGCTATGGTTAAAGAAAAGACCAGTCACCTCCAGGGCGTTAAGATTGCGGTGATGGGCTGCATTGTGAATGGCCCGGGCGAAATGGCCGATGCTGACTACGGCTATGTAGGTACAGGTCGGGGTAAAGTAGCCCTTTACCGGGGTAAGGAGATCGTTAAGAAAAACCTGGGAAGTGAAGAGGCGCTTGATGAGCTCATTAACCTGATAAAGGCAGATGGTAAATGGGTGGATGCAACCGAAATGCAGGAGTAACCGTCTTTTCCCTGACAAAACGGTTGACCAGAAGGCTGTAAAACCTTTAATAAACGCTAAGTTTGTTCCGTTAAATTACTGTTAAAGCAATAGCCATGAAAAAACTACTAACCATCTCCTTTTCCTTGTTCTTAGTGCTGGGAGCCAGTGCGCAAGATCAGGAAAAATCCCTGAAAAAAGCCGAACCGGGCCTGTACAACCCGGAAGTTAACCCCATAAGTAAGCCAAAAGCCGCTGACCCTTACTTTTCACCCGGAAGCCAAAAGCCTAGGCCTAAACAGGTAGCCAGAGAACCTTTTAATGCTAGTTATAACCTTGCATTCTCCTTATCTGACCGGCTCCCGAGTGCAGAAGTGGCAACTGGATATCTACACCCGGATTCAGCCCTCTTGGAATTTACTAGCGGGTTTAGCGGCAATTTCCGTCACGCAGTTGGCATGGCATTCAACCCGGGTGAAGATTTGGTTAACAGGCTGACAGCAAGCAGTGAACAGCCAACCCTCCGTTATTTCAATAGCTACAATTTTGATTCTATTACTTTTCCCTATTTCTACAACAGAGGTGTTGACTCTTTTATTGATACTTCCGGCTCTGGAGCACCTGTTAAAAAGGAAGTTGTAGACACCCTCATTATTCAGTATAAAGTGGCAGAAACTTATGGATCCTGGGGCCAGCCCATGTCAGCAAATGACGATTACCCCTCCACCGGCCGCTTTGCTGACGACACCATCCGCCTGACGCAGGTGGATGCAAACTATCGCACCCTGAATATGAACGAGCCGCTGGGGGAAGTGAGAATTCCTCTTGACGGAGATGATGCAAACAGCAGGTATGTGGATGGAAACGATCCCGCCACGGCAACTGCCAATGTTAATGCCGAGGTTCAGGCTCCACCCCTCACCCAAAGCCTCAGAGAGCCATTATCAGTAGTAGCTGCAGCTACATTTAAGCCCGGCTACCCTGTTAACGAAAAAGATACTTTGAGGACCCTCGAAGGCGAAGCGAACCTCAACACAGTCAATAACCACATCGCTTTCTCCTATGTAAGACTGACATCATCGTCACCATCGCTCTTGAACGAATCTTACACCAATGCCATGGCTATTTTAGATTTCCAAAGATATGGCGAGGATAGCAGTGGTGTTTACGCTCAACGAAACTTCCCTGTTGGAGACCTGCCCGATGTTAACTCCGACCTGACCGCTATCTATTATGACATGACCTTCCACCTCAGTGCGGATGAAACAGATAACCTGGATAGCACTATAAGCAACCCAGATCCGCCTGATACAACAAACCCAGACCCGCCTGACACAACAAACCCAGACCCGCCTGACACAACAAACCCTAATGGTCTCGAGAATGCCAACAAGGGCAATACTGGCTTAGTGGCCAACACCTACCCGAACCCTGCTGAAAACGGGGATCAGATCAGAGTGAGCCTTGGTAGTAAGGTTAGTGTAGAAGCGGATGTACGCCTTTACAACACCATTGGCAAGGCAGTGGAAAACTATGGCACTTACCAGATCAGAGGCGGACAGAACACCTCGCTCCGGATCAATACTGATGATTTGCAGCCGGGTATCTACTTCCTGAATGTGGAGACGCCAAAAGGGCGAACCACGGAGAAGATCAGTATTGTAAGGTAGCCACGGCAAACCTGACCAGCTACCAGTAAAAGTCCCGGAAAAGCCTCCTCTGAACAGAGGGGGCTTTTTTATGGTCTAACGGGAAACAAGTCCAAGCCCTATGCGTAAGCAAGAGCGCTACCGGATCGTTAAAGCCTACTTCGAGCAAAACCTTCCGGATCCCGCCACAGAGCTACAGTACCACACGCCTTACCAGCTGGTGGTATCAGTGATCCTGTCTGCCCAGTGCACTGATAAGCGGGTGAACATGACAACGCCAGCTTTTTTCGAAGCTTTTCCAGACCCGGAAACCCTGGCCGCAACTCCGCCCGAAGTCATTCAGCCTTACATCAAGAGCATCAGTTACCCTAATAACAAGGCTAAGCACCTGCAGGGCATGGCCCAGAAGCTGATCAACGATTTTAACGGGGAAGTGCCTAATGACCTGGAATCCCTGCAGACCCTGCCGGGCGTTGGAAGAAAAACCGCCAATGTAGTGGCTTCCGTTGTTTTTGATAAGGATACGTTTGCCGTGGATACGCACGTATTCCGGGTCTCGCAGCGGATCGGGCTGGTCAAGCCCTCCAAAACCCCATATCAGGTAGAGCAGCAGCTCCTGGCCCTGGTACCTAAAAAGTACCGCGGAAAATTTCACCACTGGCTGATCCTGCACGGGCGGTATACCTGCCAGGCGCGGAAACCCAAGTGTGAGGAGTGCGGCATAACAGAGGCCTGCTACTACTACCAGAAAAACGGTAAGCTCCCGGAGCCCAGAGATTAACGGAACCCGAACTATTGGGCCTCCAACCCCTTTCCTAATGTAGGAGTGAGAATTGTTATTTTTGTAGAGAACAGCTACGCAGGTAGCTATAAAGGCAAAGCTTATGGCAAGTAACGAGAAGAGCGAGCAAACAGAAAAGGATAAGGCGCTGAATCTTACGCTTGACAAACTTCAGAAAACCTACGGGAAGGGTGTGGTCATGAAAATGGGCGATGAGATCGTGCAGGACGTGCCTGCCATCTCCACCGGCTCCCTGGGGCTGGATATCGCTCTGGGCAATGGCGGCCTTCCGCGTGGCCGTGTAGTTGAGATCTACGGGCCTGAATCCTCCGGTAAAACGACCCTGGCCATGCAGACCATTGCTGAGGCACAGGCGGCCGGCGGTATGGCTGCTTTTATTGATGCCGAGCATGCGTTCGATAAGGTCTATGGCCGTAGCCTGGGTATTGATACGGAGAACCTGCTTATCTCTCAGCCTGACGATGGCGAGCAGTCTCTGGAGATTACCGATCACCTGATCCGCTCTGGTGCCCTGGATGTGATTGTGATTGACTCTGTGGCTGCGCTTACTCCGAAGGCAGAGCTGGAAGGCGAAATGGGGGAATCGAAGATGGGCCTTCAGGCCCGGCTGATGTCCCAGGCTCTCCGGAAGCTGACAGGCTCAATTAGTAAAACCAACACCATCTGTATTTTCATCAATCAGCTCCGTGAAAAGATCGGAGTGATGTTCGGGAGCCCTGAAACCACTACAGGCGGAAACGCCTTGAAATTCTACTCCTCCGTTCGCCTGGATATCCGGAAGATCCAGTCCCTGAAAAACGGCAAGGAGATCATCGGTAACAGAGCCCGGGTCAAGGTGGCTAAGAATAAGGTAGCCCCGCCTTTCCGCACCGCTGAGTTCGATATCCTGTACGGAGAGGGTATCTCCCGTGAGGGGGAGGTGCTGGATATTGCCGTTGACTACGAGATCGTAAAGAAGAGCGGCTCCTGGTTTAGCTATGGCAGTACCCGCCTTGGTCAGGGCCGGGATGCGGTCAAGAAGTTATTCTTTGACAATCCAGAGCTCCAGCAGGAGATCGAGGATCAGATCAGGGCAAAGGCCTTCAACACGGAAGAAGACACACCGGAAAATTCTGGTGCTTCCGGCTCTGATCAATCTGATTCGGAAACAACCGCTGATACAACTGCTGACGAAGAAACCGAGTAGGCCTTCCTAATACCCTTTCAAGCCTATGTAACCACTGTAACTGGCATGCCTGAAATCCCCTCACAGCAGGAGCATTTTGGGATTTCAGGTAAAATGCCGTTTTTCGTGGTTTATCAATAGCATTATATTTTAACAAGCAGTTCATTACCAGTTTTTTTAAACAAAAAGGTTTCTATTCTTATGACAGCAACAAACCAAAGTGCAGACGAGCAAACCTTTGTTCGCGAGTCCGGCCATTACAAAGAAGAGTACGTTAGTGATTTTGTAGACCGCTGGGATGATTTAATTGACTGGGAAGCCCGTGGCAAGGGCGAAGGCGATTTTTTCATTAAGGAATTGCAGAAGCGCGGAAAGACTAAGATCCTGGATGCTGCCACCGGCACTGGCTACCATTCCATAAAGCTCCGCGAGCAAGGTTTTGAGGTAGATAGCGTGGATGGAAACCCGAATATGCTGGCCAAGGCCTTCAACAATGGCTGTGAGCGTGGCCACATCCTGCGCACCGTACAGGGCGACTGGCGCTGGCTGAACAAGGACGTTCACAGTAAATATGATGCGATCATCTGCTTAGGTAACTCTTTTACCCACCTTTTCTCGGAAAACGACCGCCGGAAGGCGCTGGCTGAATTTTACTCAGCCCTCCGTCATGACGGTATCCTGATCCTTGATCACCGGAATTACGATTCAATCCTCGACAGGGGTTTCTCCAACAAACACACCTACTACTACGCAGGAGAAAACGTCCGGGCTGAGCCGGAGCACGTAGACGAAGGACTGGTCCGTTTCCGGTACGAATTCCCGGATGACTCTATTCATCATCTCAATTTCTACCCCCTGCGCAGGGACTATGTAACCCGCCTTATGAAGGAAGTGGGCTTCCAGCAAATCTTTACCTATGGTGATTTTCAGGAAACTTATGCCCACGATGATCCTGATTACATGATCCACATTGCTGAGAAAGCGTACCACACCGAATAAGCTCGCTTAGCAGACGCAGATCGTAAAAGCCGGTAGCCCTTGGGTGCCGGCTTTTTTTGTTACCATCTGCCAAAGGCTGTTTTAACCGACCTTGCAGGTATTTAATAATTTCGCCCCGCTAAAAACCAGCAGATGGCGGATAAAAATACGATGCTCCGGGCCTACCAGCTTATGTGCACGGAGCGTGCAATGGCGGATGTTTACGATGAAAACCGGTCAACTGCCCACTACGTCCATTCAACCTCCCGTGGGCATGAAGCCATACAGCTAGCCACAGCTTTTCACCTTCAGCCACAGGATTATGTTTCTCCCTACTACCGGGATGATTCCATCCTGCTCGGATTGGGGCTAACGCCCTACGAGGTCATGCTGCAGCTGCTGGCCAAGCGGGATGATCCCTTCACCGGAGGGCGTAGCTACTACTCCCACCCCAACCTGAAGCGCGAGGGCTTTCCCACCATTCCCCATCAGACCAGTGCCACCGGGATGCAGGCTATTCCGACCACCGGCATTGCCCAGGGCGTTCAGTACCTGGAAAAGCGGGGCCTCCTGGAAAATGGCCAGCAGCCAGTGGTGATCTGCTCGCTGGGCGATGGCTCGATCACCGAAGGAGAAGTATCCGAAGCTTTTCAGGAGGCGGTACTTCATCAGCTGCCCATCCTTTACCTGATCCAGGATAACCAGTGGGGGATTTCGGTAAGCGATGAGGAGATGGCCGCCATGACGCCCTATGAGTTCGCTTCCGGCTTTAAGGGCCTGAAACGCTCCCAGGTGGATGGCTCAGACTTCAGTGCTTCCTATGATTCGGTGCGCAAAAGCATCAACTATGTGCGGAAAAACCGCAAGCCCATGTTCCTGCATGCTACCTGTCCGCTGCTGGGCCACCATACCTCAGGCGTCCGGCGGGAGTATTACCGGGACGAGGCAGACTGGAACGCCCATCATCAGGAAGACCCTATCCCTGTGCTGGAGCGCCAGCTCAGGGAAAAAGGAATTACAGACGAGCATTTGCACGGGATCGACCAGGAAGCCCGCCAGCATGCAGAGCAAGCCTTCCAGCAGGCGGCAGCTGCCCCTGATCCGGATCCTTCCACCCTGAGGGATCATGCTTTCGTCCCAACGCCAGTGACCAAAGAGCAGGGCACCCGTAGCCCGGCCAAGGGTAAGAAAGTGGTTATGGTGGATGCAGCGCTGCACGCTATCCAGGAGGTCATGGAAGCAGACGAGCACACACTGCTCTACGGTCAGGATGTGGGAAGGCGCTTAGGTGGCGTGTTCCGCGAAGCTGCCACCCTGGCCGAAAAGTTCGGGGATGACCGGGTTTTCAATACGCCCATTCAGGAAGCCTACATCATTGGCTCCACCGTTGGGATGTCAGCCGCCGGGGCCAAGGCTTTTGTGGAAGTCCAGTTTTGTGACTACCTGTGGCCCGGCATTAACCAGCTGGCCACTGAGGTGGCTAAGTCCAGCTACCTGTCGCTTGAGAAGTTTCCAGTCAATACTGTAATCCGGGTCCCACTGGGAGCTTATGGCGGGGGAGGCCCGTATCACTCCGGATCCTATGAAACCGCTATCCTCGGTATCAAGGGGCTGAAGGTGGCCTACCCCTGCACAGCAGCCGATATGAAAGGCCTGATGAAGGCTGCCTACCATGATCCTAATCCAGTGGTTATGCTGGAGCACAAGGGCCTTTACTGGTCCAAGGTTCCGGGTACCAAGGGCGCCCAGACCGTAGAGCCCGATCGGGATTATGTACTGCCCTTTGGCCAGGCTCGCTATGCGCTGGAAGCTGACCCCGATCATGTAGAAAGGGGAGAAAGCCTTTGTGTGATAACCTATGGAGTAGGAGTCTACTGGGCTACCAATGCAGCAGAGGCCTATCCGGGACAAGTAACCGTAGTGGATCTGCGAACGCTGCACCCATTGGATATGGAAACGGTTACCGAGGCAGTGAAAACCCACAATAAGTGCCTGGTGCTGACTGAAGAGCAGATCGAGAACTCCTTTGCCCGCAACCTGGCGGGATTGATCAGCGAGGAGTGCTTCCAGTGGCTGGATGCCCCGGTCTTCAGTATGGGCGCTGAGAGCTTACCTGCCATTCCGCTGAATGTAAAGCTGGAAGAAGCTATGCTTCCTGATTCGGAGAAAGTGGCCACCCGGATTGGTGAGGTGCTGCATTATTGAGGAACGTGCTACATTTTGTTAGCTTTGCACTTTCATTTATAACCTATATCAGATTTTCAAACCCTAAAATGTTTCAAAATGTCTTACCTGTTTACGTCAGAATCCGTCTCGGAAGGACACCCTGACAAGGTTTCTGATCAGATTTCAGACGCTATTCTGGACGAATTCCTGAAAAAAGACGTCCATTCCAAATTCGCTTGTGAAACCCTGGTTACCACTGGCCTGGTGGTTATTGGCGGAGAGATCAAGTCCAGCAGCTACATCGATGTTCAGGAGGTAGCGCGTAACGTTATTAACCGTATCGGTTACAACAAGGCTGAGTATAAGTTTGATGCTGACTCCTGCGGTATCCTCTCTGCCATGCACGAGCAATCTCCGGATATCAACCGGGGGGTAGAGGTAGAAAATGAAGAAGACCAGGGTGCTGGCGACCAGGGCATGATGTTCGGCTATGCCACTACCGAGAACGACAACTACATGCCGCTGGCCCTGGATCTCTCTCACCGCATCCTGAGGGTCCTCGCCAATATCCGCCGGGAAGGCACCAAGATGCCCTACCTGGGGCCCGACTCCAAGTCGCAGGTCACCATTGAGTACGATGACAACAACCGCCCTTCCCGCATCGATACCATTGTCGTTTCCACCCAGCACGATGAGTTCGACAATGACGACAACATGCTGAAGCGTATCGAGAGTGACGTGAAGAACATCCTGATCCCGGAAGTCAAGGCTACCTATTCTGAGGATGTCCAGCGGCTTTTCACTGATGACATCAAGTACTTTGTCAATCCTACCGGGAAGTTTGTTGTCGCTGGTCCGCACGGAGATACCGGCCTGACCGGCCGTAAGATCATTGTTGATACTTACGGTGGTAAGGGTGCCCACGGTGGTGGGGCTTTCTCCGGAAAAGACCCCTCGAAGGTGGACCGCTCTGCTGCCTACGCAACCCGTCACATTGCCAAGAACCTCTGTGCTGCTGGTGTAGCTGACGAGGTCTTAGTTCAGGTTGCTTACGCCATTGGCGTAGCTGAGCCGGTGGGCCTGTATGTCAATACTTACGGAACTGCTAAGGTGAACATGACCGATGGGGAGATTTCAGGCAAGGTCAATGAAGTCTTCGACATGCGGCCGAATGCTATCAACAAGCGCTTAGGCCTGAACAATCCGATCTTTGAGGATACAGCCGCCTATGGCCACATGGGGCGCGAACCCTATACCAAGCAAGTGGAAATCAACGGGGATGTGAAAGAGGTGGAAACCTTTACCTGGGAAAAACTGGACTATGTTGACCAGGTTAAGAAGGCCTTCAACCTCTGATTTTCCTTGTGAGGTCATCCATTTCCTGTTTGAATGATGTAGAAAAGCCGCCCAGCTTAGTTGGGCGGCTTTTCTGCTTTATGGCTCAGGCATAGAGCCATCTGCTGATTAGATAAATTTGTTTTAAAGTGATGCATATTTACAGACGTTAACATACACAACCTGCCCACTAATGCGTTAAAGGTTACGTAAATTCAGCTTCAAGGTCACTTGGTATGCGAAAGCTTACACAGCTACTCTGCCTCAGTTTTGCCCTCCTGTGTCTAAACAGCACCTCCGCTGTAGCAGGGCATCTGGTAGGCGGGAGCCTCACCTATGATTACCTGCGTACCACCATCAATGGCGACCAGCAGTATTTGATTCAGCTTAGCATGTACCGGGATGCTGATATTGCGCCCGGAAACCCGAATGTTGCCAGAAGCTTTGATGATTCTGTTACTATCGGGGTATACGAGGATGATGTGGACCTGCGCCAGCTTAAGTCCATAACCATTGCCTTTGATTCCGCTGATGAAGTAAAGGTTAAGGTTCCCTCAGGCGGGGGTGACTGCAGCTTTAGCCCTCAGGTTGACTTCCGGCAATACGTATATCAGGATACGATAACCCTGCCGCCCTCCCAGTTTGGCTACCACCTGGGCCATCCGCGCTGTTGCCGGAACAGGCCAGCCAACTTGCTCCCAAGTATGGGGCAGTTTTACTACGCCTACATTCCGCCAACAAAGCGCAAGAATACCTCTCCGGATTTCAATAGCGTTCCGGCCCCTTACATCTGTAAAGGTGACACCATCGACCTCTCTTATCAGACCTTCGAGCCGGATGGCGACTCACTGGCCTACAAGTTAGTCCGCCCTTACAACTGTTGCCAGGGACCTGGCGCTTCCCCAAAGCCGGGGCCCCCGAATACGCTGCAGCTACCCCTTCAGAAGGTTCAGTACAGGACTGGCTATGCAGCCTCCCGGCCTTTCGGCTCTAACGGCCTGGCTACGATCAATTCCAGCTCGGGCGTTGCTACCTTAAGTGCCAGTAGCAACGGGCGCTATGCCATTGCGGTTGAAATCCAGGAATTCAGAGATGGTCAGTTAATCAGCTCAACCAGACGGGATATCCAGATCATCGTGATCGATTGCCCGCCGAATGACCCTCCTAAGGATACCGTTGCATCCCGGGATAGCAGTGGACGCGCTTATCAAGTGGCTGAAGGAAGCAGAATTGAGTTTGAAGCAGTTTTTGTAGACTCGAACGACATGAGTGTGGATGCCTCTGGTGGCATTTTTGAAAATGTAAGGCAGCCACGGGCGCAGCTTAGCAGCACTAAGGCAGGCGATACCCTGAAGGCTGCTTTTAGCTGGCAGACCCAGTGCTACCATGGCCGCAAGCCACCGTATGTCTTCAATTTTGAGGTGCAGGATAACGGATGCCCGCCAAAGGAAGCTATCAGCGGCTATCAGGTAAATGTTGTTGAATACCAGGGCGGTGAAATCAGCGGGCCCGACAGTGCCTGCCGGAATTCCACCTCTACCTACCAGGTGGATATTGGGAAGACAGGAGATGACTCGGTCATCTGGCGGATACCGGGCGGTACGATTGTAAGCAGCAAGTATGAAGACTCAGTCGAAGTCAGGTGGGACTCGTCCGGGGTTTTCAGCGTGGAGGCCATCACTGCTAATATCAACCGCTGCAGTCCGGATACAGCGGTCATGCAGGTCGCGGTTTTCGAACCGCCTTACGGGGCTGCAGGACCCGATACCACCCTGTGCGGAGGGGATACTATTCGCCTGGGCCCATCCCCTGCTCCCGCAAATACGCGGTATCAGTGGCAATCAGCATCCGGCATAACAGCATTGCCTGACACAGCTAACCCCCTCTATACGCGGACTAATAGCTCGGGCAATCCAACGACACTTTTCCTTAAACCTGAGGTAGAGCAGAATGCCTGCCGCATCCGGGACACTGTTCAGGTTACCATCGATCCGAAACCCGAAGTCAGTGCTGTACAGGGCGATAGCACACCCTGCCTTGAAGAAGCCATAACCTACAAGGCTAAATCAACCAATGGCAGGACCTATCAGTGGTTCGCAGATGGCGGTACTCCTGATGCTGCTGATGACACAGCCCGTGTTACCTGGCAGACTCCGGATTCAGGACGGGTGGCTGCCCTCACTACAAACCAGTACGGCTGCAGCTCTGATACAGCTGTTAAAGTCATTGATGTCATCAATCCTACCATCGATACCATACTTGGCACTAAGGTAGTGTGCCCGAATTCGCAAAGCATCCGCTACTGGGTAGACTCCCAGGATAACAGTAACTACCAGTGGGAAACCGGGCGCGGGGCTATTGCCAGCGGCCAGGGTAACGGGCAGCTGCGCGTTAACTGGGGAGATTCAGGGCGTGGCTACGTGCGGGCAAGGGAAATAACAAAAGAGGGGTGCATTAGCGACTCATTCCAGCTACCCGTACAGATCGCCTACCAGCTTGAAACCTCCCCGATCTTCGGTGATACATTCCTGTGTGAGGAAAGCACGCAAACCTATGAGGTTCGCTACACCAACGGATCATCCTATGAGTGGTGGGTGGATAACGGGCAGGGAACGCCCCAAACGCCCGGAAATGCTACTCAGGTAACCTGGGGGGCAGCCGGCACTGGAAAGCTGGAAGTACTTGAAACCAGCTATGACTCGGTTAATGACAAAGTATGCAAAGGCGATACGGTTACTCAGACCGTGGTCCTTAACCGGTTGCCGGAGCCGGGTCCTATACAAGGGCCGGACTCGGTATGCAGCGAGGATACGGTTACCTATCATGTTGATGGCTTCGCTTCCTCGGGATTTGAGTGGCGCTTTCCGGCAGATAAAGCCGAAAGGGTGCGGAAGCAGGGAGATTCCCTTTTCCTGTATGTGAAAGAGGCTGGTGATATCACCCTTCGCCTGACCGAGGTCACAAAAGATAGCTGCCTGAGCCCCGTTAAGCGGATGCCGATCAGGATCAAGCAACGTCCTCAGCCCAGGTCTATTGAGGGTAAGGACACAGTATGCCTGACATCCGGGCTGAGGGAAACGTACAGGTACCCCGGAACTGAGAACTCAAGGTTTGACTGGCAGGTGGAAGGCGGCACTATTGAGGCAGGGGCTGGCTCCAGTACAATTACCGCCAAATGGCTTAGCCATGGCAACAATCAGCTGACGGTTAGAGAAGTGGCCTTAAATGGCTGCAGTAGTGAGCCAGTATCCACTACAGTGACCGTTGACAAGCTAAGCGTTAATGTTGATCGTGCTACTACCCTCCCTGATCAACCGGACCAGGTCAGGCTTGAATGGAAGATTGACAAGCCCAGCTACTTCACGACTGAGCAGGCAGTTAAACGCCGGGGTAGCCAGGCCAGCGGCTTCCAGACGCTTGCTGACGGTCTGCCATCCACAAAGCGCAACTACCGGGACCAGGCAGCTAGCCCTGGTGAGCAGGCCTACACTTATAGTGTACAAACTTTCAACCTCTGCCGCGATCTGGTCAGCAGCGAACAGCACCGGACTAGCTGGCTGAAAGGCGAAAAGCAGGATGAGCGATCCCTGAAACTTAACTGGACTGCCTACCAAGGATGGGAATCTGCGGTCCGGAAATATGAAATACTCAGGCGGACAACTTCACAGGACCGTGAGCCGGATTACGAGGTGGTTGAGGAAGTAACCGGAGATCAGCAAACCTTTAAGCTGGAGAGCCCGGCCGCTGGTGCTACGCAGTGCTACCGTATCAGGGCGGTCAGGAACAGCGATGGGACATTTAGCTGGTCAAACGAGCTATGCCGCGACTTCCCGGCCTACGTGTACATCCCGGATGCTTTTACTCCGTGGGATGATAATGGAATTAATGATACATTCCGGGTCACTACCGCTAACCTTAAGCAGTACAAAATGGAGATCTATAACCGCTGGGGAGCGAAGGTTTTCGAAACCAGCGACCCGGAAAGCGGATGGGACGGTACGCACAACGGGGAGCCGGCTCCGGCAGGTATTTATGTGGTGAAGGTACGCTTTCGGGGGAACAATGCGACACAGGAGCGCACCGCTACGCTGGAGTTACTGCGCTAGCATCTGATCAACTCAGGTACCCATAAAAAAGCCCTGATCTGGCAGCTTTGTACTGCCGGATCAGGGCTTCTAAGTTGCTTATCAAAGCAGTGACGACCTACTCGCGCTCGGCCTGTTCGTCTGAATAATCTTCGTCAAAATTTACAGCAAAGGTGGAAGGGTCATCTTCATTCTCCCCTTCAGTTACCGTTTCCTCTTCCCCTTCTTCATCACTGAAATTGTCCTTGGTAAGCGTTTGATTCTTTTGCTCACTGTCAAATTTTTCGAAATCGTACTCGGGCAGTAAGTTGTCTTTAATGTAATCAATGGCTTCATTCAGCCCTTCCTGAAACTTGTTGAAATCCTCTTTGTACAAAAAGAGCTTGTGCTTCATTACCTCATTGCTCTCCGGATGCTTGCGCTTACTCTCAGTAATTGTGATATAGTAATCACTCTTACGGGTACTTCTGACATCAATGAAGTACGTCCGCTTCTTACCTGCGCGAATTTTTTTTGAAAAAATCTCTTCCTTTTGTCCTTTAAAGTCTTCCATTGCGCTAGCCATTCAATTAAACAATATATAGAGATGCCCGTAAAGGCTGTGACGAAGTTTAGAAAAATAAGCCGGAATTTCAACAACAATACCGGCTAATCAAGTGTTAACGGGTTCTTCTTTGCGTTCCGGATACTTGACGCGAACATGGTAAATGCTCTTCATTAACCGTTTAAGCCGGTTGCGTATAATGTTAAACTCCCGCATGGTGATATCAGCTTTCTCCAGCTGATTATCCTTCAGCTTGCTGTCCATAATGCTGTCAATCAGCGTGTTGATCTCTTCCTCGGTGGGGTCCTGCTGACTGCGGCTGGCCGCCTCGATAGAATCGATGATCATAACGACAGCGGTTTCCCGGGAAAAAGGCTTTGGCCCTGGGTACCGGAACTTGTTCTCATCCGCCACCTCATCATTGCTCAATTGCTTTAGGTAGTTGCGGTAAAAGTACTCCACCCGGGCTGACCCGTGGTGGGTGCGGATAAACTTGGTGATCTGCTCAGGCAGGCCCAGCTGCCGGGCTTTTTCAACTCCCTTAGGTACATGGCTGATGATAACCCGTGCACTGTCCTCATAACTGAGGTTGTTATGCGGATTATCCATATACCGCTGATTCTCGATAAAGTACTCCGGATTATCCATCTTACCGATATCATGGTAAAGTGCCCCTACTCGCGCTAATAGCGCGTTGCCGCCTATCTCATTCAGGACCGTTTCGGTCAGGTTTGCCACTTGCAGGGAGTGCTGGAATGTACCCGGAGCGCGCATGGAGAGCCGCCGCAGCACTTTCTTATTGATATCAGCATACTCAATTAGCGTAATATCCGTGATAAAACCAAACAGTTTCTCGTGGGCATAGATCAGCGGATAGGCCAGGAGTGTGAGCACAAAGTTACCCGTAAACCAAAGCAGGTTAATCCACTGAATACTTTGAAAAGCACTAACCTCGATGAATTTCAGGCCCAGGAAGCTAACGTAGTAGGAAAAGGCAATGAGGATACTGGCAATAAAGAACTGGGACAAGTAGCGGATCCTCGACATGGCCAGAATACTCATGAAGCCGGCCGTGAGCTGCAGAAAGACAAACTCCAGCCCGCTGGGAACAAACAGCCCGCCTACTAAGACCACTACGAGGTGGGCCATGATGGCCACACGTGGCCCGAAAAAGGCCAGCATAATAATGGGCAGGACCGCATAGGGAATCAGGTAAATGCTCAGGGTCTCATTCTGGTTGACGTAAACGGTCAGCAGAATGAAGACAACGATATTGCTGAGGATCAGTAGCAGGGACTTGGTAGAGCGGATCACATCCTGCTTGAAAAAGCTAAGGTACACCCCGAATATGGCTATAATGAAAAGGACCAGCAGGCTGTATCCGCCGAATATGATATAGCGGCTTAACCCTTCTCTGGTCTGTGATTCGTAAGCTGACTCGAGCGAGCGCAGCGTCCGGTACCGCTCTTCCGTGACAGTAGCTCCCTGTGCAATAATGGTTTCTCCCTCTTCCACCAGGCCGTAGTTGACTGAGATGTCATCGAGGAGCTCTTCCAGGCGCTGCTTTGAGAGCTGCCGGTCGTAGCGGATGTTGGCTTCTACCGCTGAGGTGACAGCATCCACAAAAAACCGCTCGCTCAGGGTTTCCTGCTGCTGCATCCGGCGCTCCAGCTGGCTTGCCGCCTCCTGAACGGTTAGAAATTCATCAAATGAGGCTAAGCTAACCTCCTTGTCCTCAACCAGCCGAAAGCGGGTCTTATTAGCCTTTTTGTGGCGCTTGGCCTTTTTGATCACACCACGCTGGTAGATGCTTTTTAGTAGGGCCCTTCCCCGCTGCTGGTAGAAGCTGTCCGGCTTCAGGGATTTGTCAGCATGCTCCTGGTAAGCTTTTGGAAGGATCTGCTGCTGGAATACCCGGATGCTTTCCTGTACGGCAGCTGCCCTACGCCGGTAAAAAGGCTTAAAGCGCTGTTTAACACTTTGCCGCTCTTCCTCCAGTTCTGCCTCACTCTTTTTTACGGGAAAGGTGAAAGGAGCCTCAAGGGTCTCATACTTCCAGTCTTCATTCTTTTCGTAGTCAAACTGAAATTTCCCGGTTTTCGGGATGATGTAGACAATAAGGGCGGTTGCTACTAAGAAAAGAAAGTAGCGAAACCAAGTGGCACTAGTCTGAATGAAGTTAGCCATGAGTCTCCGTGTCTGATGGTCAGCTGCTGCTTGAGCAGCATCCCCTTCACAAAAAAATCAAAAGTTGCCTGAAACCTTGCTTCCGGACAGGTACCGCCTGCCTAAGCATCAACCATAAATTTGTTCCTTTGATGCGCAAATCCTGATTCACAACCAT